>NZ_SRSD01000001.1:0-626131 GCF_008369015.1 Oryzomonas rubra | reverse complement strand
TATATACGTATTATACGGTGAAAGATCTGGCGGGGAACACCAACTCGTATTCGAACACGACCTTCACGACCGCCAACGTGGCGGATACAACAGTACCGACGGTGACCTCGGTAACGCCGGCAAACAATGCCACGGGAGTTGGCCGCAACGCGACCATCGCGCTTACCTTCTCGGAGTCCGTCAATCCCAGCACGGTGACCAGCACCTCGGTGCAGGTCTTTGCCGGTGCCACCAGCATCGGGACCGGCAGTATCAGCTTCTCCGCCGACAACCGGACCGTCACCTTCACCCCAACCGCCCCGGCAGGGTCAACGATCACCATCGTCGCCACCTCGGATATCAAGGATCTCTCCGGCAACAGCCTCGTTAACTTCCAAAGCAGGTATCAAACAGCGGATGATGCACCTCCACTATCATTGACATCTGTAACTCCTTTGAATAGTGCCACAGGCATTCCTCGAAACGTGAAAGTTATCCTTACGTTTTCAAACTCTCTGAACCCAACTACTGTCAATTCAAATTCAATTCAGGTCCTCGCAGCGGGAGCCAAGCTAACGGTTAATCCGTCTATTTCATCCGACAACCGGACGGTTACGCTATCTACCTATTTACCGCCAAGCACAGTGATAACTGTTATTGCGAATACTGATATCCTGGATGTTAATGGCAATAGCCTTACGAATTTCCAAAGCCAGTTCACCACCGCCGCTGACATCTCAAGTAGTACACCCCAGGTTGTAACCATGCGTCCTGGCAACGACGCTACCAATGTGCCGCCGAACAGTGTGATCACCCTGTTTACCAGCGGCAACCCGCTCAACCCGGCCACGGTGCAGAATGCGCTGCACATCGTCCAGAACGGCATCCTGGTTGCGGGGACGGTCCAGTTGAGCGGCAACAACCAAGCCATCGAATTTACCCCGAGCAGCCCCCTTGCCTATGGCACCGTGATCCAGGCGTTCCTGGATGCCACGGCGCAGGACATCTACGGCAATGCGCTCCAGTCCTTCAGCGGCCAGTTCACGGTCCAGGGGAATCCCGCGTCCACTGCGCCGCGGCTGCTGGCGGCCAACCCGTATAACGGCGCCACCAATGTTGCACTGAACGTGATTCCGCAGTTTGAGTTCGACCAGCCGCTGGCAGCGGCCACGGTGAACGCTACAAGCGTACGTCTTTACGATAACTGCACTGGTCAGGTCGTAGCGGGAACCGTATCGCTGGTATCAGGCGGAAACGTGGGAGACGGCAATAATGTTGTCCAATTCCAACCACAGGGACCGCTGACTGCCAGCTGTAATGGCAGTGCTCGTACGTATCGTTACCAGATGAACGTTTTTGGCGGGACCATAACCGGCACCAACGGGCTGGCGGCGCCGGGCGTGAACTACTCCTTTACCGTAGGCAGCGCCAGCGACACCAGCAGCCCGACCGTCGTGTCGGTGGCGCCGCCCAACGGCTCGACCGGCGTCGGCATCAACGGGATCGTCGTGGTGACCTTCAATAAGCCGGTCAACACGATCTCGGTAAATAGCTCTACTATCCGGATCATCTACGGGTCACAGGCGGTGGTGCCGACGAGCATCAGTTTCGACAGCACCGGTGCCATAGTAACCATCACTCCGCAGGTGCCATTGCCAGTGAACACTCAGGTCGCATTCGCTATCAATGGTGTTACCGACTTGGAAGGAAATTTGTTTATTCCTTTTGCAGCGCAATTCACAACCTCAGTTGGACCCGATACCACTAAGCCGACAATCTTGGCGGTGACCCCGCTGTCCGGTACTTCAATATCAAGAAACGGTCCTACATTTACCGTTCAATTTAGTAAGCCGATGGATCCTATTTCGATCAATCCCAACACTCTGTTTTTGTTTGACTCCACGACAAATTTGAATATTCCGGGGATAATTAGTTCGAACGCGGATTTGACAACCTTCTCATTCTCTCCTGGTTACGCAACAAACGGAAGCTTCACACTGACATCAGGAGATAGCATCTATCTAAAAGTTAATGGCACCCAAGACCTTGCCGGAAATGGAGCTGATGCAACAACCTATTACTACACAGTAAGTTCAGGACAATCGGTCCTTGAGCCATCCATAAACAGTTTCGCCCCCATTAATGCAGTTGTTGGAACCCACGTTGCCATAAGCGGCTCTAATTTTGATAACATTGCAACTAACAACACGGTAAAATTTAATGGGGTAGTGGCGACCGTAATAAACGCAACCGAAACCCAACTCATTGCGATAGTGCCGACCGGGGCTACTACAGGACCAATTACCGTTTCAACCAGTGCAGGGGCTGCAACAACTGCTTCGCAATTTATAGTTGGCACTCGTGATACCATTGCGCCGACAACCACCATCATCGCCCCTACTCAAAATAGGATTCTTTCAGGCGATTATTTCACGGTAACGGGCACTGTTTCAGATATCGGATATGGCGCCGCACTCGTGGAACTTTCACTCGATAATGGAGCTAGTTGGCAGGAAGTCTGGCATTCGTGGTACGGCAGCAACAGCTGGAGTTACAACTGGGCGCTTCCAACTGTCGGTACTTTCACTCTCAAGGCACGTGGTACCGATGTCAGCGGCAATGTCGGAAGCGAGAGTACAGTTGCCGTTACCGTCGCCAACGGTGATTTCACCGCGCCCACCATAAATCCAATTCCCGCAGTTGTTCCCGCAACTTTAGTAACCATCATTGGCTCAAAACTTCCGCGTGCAGTGCAAATGAAGGTTTCCTGCGGTGCAGCAGTAGTAGAAAACCTTACCATTACTTCTGCAACCAGCTGGAAAGCAACAATCTCCGGACTAACACAGGGACAAAACACCGTGACCGCTTACGGTATCGACAGTACTGGTACGACCAGCGCGACAGCTACAATGACCTTCACTGTTGACACTATTCCTCCCGTGGCTGCAACCTCGTTTGCAGCCACGACAGTATCGACAGGTGTAAAGCTGGATTGGTCGAACTCCTCATCAGCGGATATGCTTGAATATCGGCTATACTGGGACAACGGTAGTGGTGTAATCAGCTATGCAACTCCGATAGCTGTAATCCCATTCCCCACCAATAACTTCACGATAGCAGTTCCGAATGCAGGTACCTACCATTTCGGTCTGCGGGCAGTAGATACGGCCGGGAATGAAGAGAAAAACACAAATATGGTAGCGTCCGCTACGGTTAACGGCTACAGCGTGTCTGTGAGTGTGACTGGGAACGTGCATCAGCGTGGCCAAAATGTGTCAATAACAGGATTGGTAGTCGCCAGTGACTCTACACCATTGGTAAACATTCCGGTGACGATTGAAATTGAAAGCAGGGGGTACATTCGTATTTTTACCGCCTACACTAAAGCATCAGGAACCTTTAGCTATTCATTCCAGCCAATGGCGACCGAAGCAGGGAGCTATACCGTCAGAGCTCATGCTGTGTATCAGGGCCTCGAGAAGTCAAGTTCAGCCTCTTTCAGCATCATAGGTATGCTTCTAGATCCAGCAATTGTTAACATTGACATGTCCATGAATTCTCCCAGAACAGTTAATATCAACCTCACCAATATCGGCTCAACGGGGATGACAAATCTTCAATATGCCCTCGCAGACAATGATTTGTCCGATCCTGTGAAGGGTTTCATCGATACGTCAAGTCTCCCGACAAGCCTCGCGGCAGGGGCATCAGTTGTGATTCCAGTGCTTATCATCGCAGATCCTGGACCCCCTCCGACAGTCCCTGCCGTATTCACTCTTAATATCACGTCATCTGAAGGGAGTAATGAATCCGCTAGTATTACTGCACAACTGCATGACGCGGTAGGTCTCCCCGTCGCAAGCCCAGACCCAATTATGGCCGGAGTGAGAATCGGCAGCCCAGTAACCAAAACCATCACAATAACGAATCAAGGCTATGCCTCCATGCAGAACAGTACCCTTACCGTTCATGATACAGCCCTATATGGCTGGGTATCGATTCCGAATGGTACATTCGGGCAGTTCGGTCCGCAAGAGGCGAAGTCTTGTCAAATTGTGGTGAACCCGCCCGAGGGGACCACCTTGGGAACTTACGTGGTTCAACTCGATCTGAACTACAATGGTATTACAAAACCCATTTACATGACTGTTGAAATTACCACCGCAACCGTAGGGCAGGTTGCCTACAAGGTTCATGACGATACAGGCTCCGTTGTCTCTGGTGCAGCAGTAAATCTCATCAGCAAAGCATTTTATGTAAATGTTACCCCAACAGGGAAACAGGAGTACAACAACGTCATCAAGGGGACAACAGACCAACAGGGATACATTCTTTTCAACGACGTCCCAGCAGGTGACTACCGCTACGTAGTCAGTGCGGACCGCCATGACCAAAAAGATGGAACCATAACCGTAGAACCCGGTTCAACCACCCAGACCATCGGTGTCATTATGGTTACCAACCTTGTCAACGTGGACTTTTCTGTAGTCCAGACGACTATTCAGGACCAGTACAACGTCAATCTGAATATTACCTATGTGACCGACCTTATCAAGCCGACGCTCTATGTCTCTCCCTATCGGGTTGACCTCTCCTTTTTCCCGGAAGAGACATCTCAAGGGGTTTTTACCATCCAGAACACCAGCAACAACGCTCCGGTACGTGGCCTCACCCTGGATTCTTCTTCTCTTGATGCCACCGCCAACGAATTAAAGGTGGTTTTTGACGACGGCACCGCTTTGGGAACGCAGAACATCACTCTCGGAGATTTGGCGCCAGGCCAGAGTGTGCAGGTGTCATACAAGGCGATCATCTACGGAACCAGTCCGAAGCTGGATAACCGCAACCTTGGAAATATTGTTGCGACAGCAAAATACACCTATTCAATTGATGGTCAAGCATACGAGAGCACCACAACTACGCCTGTACCTGTGCTGTATTGGAAACCGCAAGATTTCAGCCTGCCAGGTATTTCGTATGTCAACGACGAGACCGGGGGCAAATCATGTAACCTCCAATATCAGGGAAATACCTATCGCATGAGTGTCAAAAGCAACCGGAACATGGGGGTGACCCTCGACACTCTCAAGGCAGTCAACCAAGTGAACGGCGGCCCAGATGCTGGAAGCATCATTTCCGACAATTCTGCAATCTGGAATGGAAGCTTTACGCCAACAACATTACATTCAAAGGGTGATGTCGCAACCTTCGACATTGACGACCTAACTTCAGATCTAACAGCTAGATGCAGTAGCGACCGTAGCAACTTCAAAGGCAAACCAAACTTTATAGGTTTTGGAGCTGTGTGGACTGACAGAAATCCGACAAAGGACTCCTATTTAATTCCCATATCAATCATAACCAAGAGTGATACTGGTGTTAATATTGTTGATTCCACACCAGGTGGCGGATGGGTCGGTGGAACCGTTCCAACCTTCAACGATCATGGTTCGGTGAAGTTGCAGATAGATCAGAAGCTTTCTCTGGAGCGTGAAGCCTTCAACTCCACGCTCAGTATTACGCCCTCCGTAACACCGCTTGATAATTTTAGTGCGAATATCAGCATCAAAGATGCCAACGGAAACGATGCAAGTGAGCTGTTCCAAGTATTGATATTGCAAAACTCGGGGATTGCGTCTGGTGCTGGGAGCAGTGTGTCCGGGCCTGTTGGGATAACTTGGCAGCTGATACCGAAAAGCAGCGCTGGGGGTACCACTGCTGACGGCCAGACGTATTCTATTTCCGCAACTCTCAACTATAACTTCTCCGGTGGGAGTTACAGCTATACTACCCAGCCAGTTACGGTAACCGTAAAGCCGATGCCGAAACTTGCCATCGACTACAAGCTCCCGTATATAACCATGGCGGGCAAGCCGGTGAAGATTAAGGTCATTGTGACGAATAACGGCTACGGCCCTGCTCACAATCTCGTTATTTCATCAGCCCAGCCCAAAATTGTTGAAAACTTGAACAATATCCCTATCAGTTTCACTCTGCTAGGTTCGTCGGCTACCCCCAATGACAACACGCTGCAAAATGGTGTGCTGGATATCAATTTCGAAGATATCCAGCCGGGCGGCACGGCTGAGGGGTACTGGTTGTTGTCTACTAGCAAAGATGGTTACTTTGTCGAATTCACTTCTACCCTGAAACATCAGGACTATATGGGGGTTACGCTTGACCCACTCATTGTAGCCACCAACACCCACCTAGTACCTGCTATCGGCGGGGAGATTTTCATGCCGCCTAACACCTCTGAAGGAATGAAAGTTGAACTTTCCCAAAGTGGAGTGCTAATTAGTCAGGATACGGTCAATGCCTGGGGGAACTATCTCATTCCTGATTTGACTGCTGGAAGCTATCAATGGGTGCTTAAAGATTCTAGCGGAAATAGTGTTTCCAACAAGGATATTATTGTTGTTGATGGACAGCCGACTGCAACTATAGATTATGATAAGCCTAACAGTCCTCAATATAGTGAACTTACACCAAAATCTGATATTGGTACTGGTAAAAATCTGGTACTAATAACTCATGGATATAATGATAATGCTCATGATGATTGGTTAAAAAATATGGTTACTGATGTTTGTAGTAAACTTGGTATTATAAATGTTTATGATAATGGAGTTTCTTACGGATGCTTTAACAATAACTGGGAAGTTTTAAGCTACGATTGGAGCAAAGAATCAAGTCCACCTGAAGCACCAATCTGGACCTATGCATTTGTGAATGGATATGCAGTTGGAGAAAAATTAGCTTCACAAATAGCAGGATTGGGTAGTCTTGGTTATGATTATAAGTACATACATTTCATTGCACATAGCGCAGGATCGAATGTAATAAATAAAGCAACTGAAGATTTGAAGATAAAATACATGAGTAGCGCTGTGATAGTTAATACTTTCTTAGATGCTTATGATATGAATCCTGACAGCAGTTCATATGGAAACATGGCCAATTGGGCCGAGCAATATGTTGACAAAAGAATACTGGTTCTTTCTGGCTTAGATACAACAAATGTTGATCTCAAATATGCCTTCAATTTTGACGTAACTGGTCTAGATCCTACTAAAAATGATGCAGATGTTTATAGGCGTCATGATTGGCCTTATCTTTGGTATGATTACAGTGTAAGTAACCGGTTACCTGATTCGCAGTCGTACGATATAGGCTTGTTGTCAAATTCTATAACATATGGTTTTAACCTTGTGCCTGAATCAGGACAAATGGTATTGCCTAGTCATAATATGGTTTCTAGCGATAGGTGGTATCCAAGGGGGTGGGGGTGCGATTTGGCTTCACCTACTATATTTTGTGGCACAACCTCTGAAATTTACAATAATCTGAGCCCTAAAGCTATTTTCAAGACTATAATCCCTACTTATAACAACAATGACAATACAATAAGTAAAACAGGTACAATAGATTATTCTGAAGAGGGAGTATATAATATTACCACTGGATCACCTGCTTGGATTAATATATCATTTGAAATAAGTGATAAAATAAATGCTTTAAATTTTGATTATGTATTTAATTCAAACACAGATGGTCTTCTTAATGTTTATCTAGATGGTGTTAAAAAGGTATTCGTTGATGGAAATAATAATTCAAATGGTTTAGTCATAACAAAGAAGATAGCTCTTGGAGAATATGGTAATGGAAAACATACTTTGACGCTTAGGCTTGATGCATTCTCAAAAAATCAAGTTAAAGTTAAAGTTTCAAATTTGCAATTTGGTTACGTTCAAATTACAAATGCGGTCACTACAGGAGACACTGCTAAGCCAATTTCGTCAATTACAAATCCTATTAGCAATACCAGTATATCAGGGAATAATATTCTTATTTCTGGAACTGCTGATGATGGAACTGGAAGCGGTGTAAATACTATCGAAGTGTCATTAGATGGCGGCTCCACTTGGATTTTAGCAAACGGGACAATAAGTTGGCAATACCTCTGGAACGTTCCATCGAGCGGTACCTATACAGTTATGTCGAGAGCGACCGACAATGCAGGTAATATAGAAGTTCCTGCGACTGGAGTGACTTTCACTGTATCGCTGCCAGATCTCGCAGCACCAACTGGCTCCATTGTAATTCAAGCTGCCGACAATTACACTAAATCCACCTCAGTTACCCTTGCACTAGCGGCAAATGACCCGAGCGGTGTTACACAGATGTGCATTAGCAATACTGGAACCTGCACCGCTTGGCAGCCCTTTGCTCAATCTCTCCCATGGCTATTGACTAATGGTGACGGCCTGAAGACGGTTCGTGCTTGGTTTAAGGATAGCGTGGGCAACTCAAACTCTCAGCCCTATATCGCATCTATAACGCTTGATACAGCGGCTCCAGTTCTTTCCGTCTCGACTCTTCCGAATGGTGCCTACACCAACAACGCAATACTCAACCTTTCCGGTGCGGTTACTGATTCAGGAAGCGGTTTGAAGCAGTTCACCATCAATGACATAGTTGTGACAGTTAACCCTGATGGCACCTACAGCCAAGCAGTAACACTTGTTTCCGGCGCCAATACCGTCACCGTCATAGCAACGGACAACGCCGGAAACCAGACTACCAACTCACGCACCATCACCTATGACACAACCGCACCAGTAATCATCATCACATCTCCGGCAGATAACAGTGCAGTCGCATCACAAAATGTCGAGATCAAGGGTTCAGTCGACAAGAATGCGCTGGTCACCGTGAAGGTCAATTCAGGCTCTCCGCAGAATGCCCTCATGAATGGCATGGCGTTCTCTTCCACTACAACCCTGGTCCCCGGCGCCAACACTATCGAGGTAACAGCCACCGACTTGGCCGGGAACAGTGGTACTGCCAAGAGAACGGTAATGTTCGACAACCAGCAGCCTTCCCTCGCCATCATCGACCCGATCCAGGACATCAGCACCAACCTGGCTGGCTGGCTTTTGAAAGGGACGGTAACCGACACCCTGACAGAAACAACCGTAGCCATCACAGTGGATGGACAGACATTCCAGCCGCAGGTCGTCAATGGCACCTTTAGCCAGCAACTGAATTTTACAACTGAGAAGACCTACACCATTACCGTAATTGCCACTGATGCGGCTGGCAACAAGACAACCGTTCTTCGTAACATTATTTACGACACCACCAAGCCGCTGTTGTCAGCGGATGTAACTTCACCGACAAGACTGGCAAGCCAGACAATCAGCGGCACCCGCGAAGCTGACGCTGTAATCTCTATCACCTCTTCAACCGCCTCGGTGGGAGCGGTCGCATACCCGACGGGTACCACATGGAATACCTCTATCGACAACATGACATACGGGATCAACCACATTGTGGTGACCGCCCGGGATTTTGCCGGGAACGAAACGGTAGTAACAAGGGATATTCTATTCGACGCCAGTCCACCAACAAATGGCTCTCTATCTGCATTGCCGGGCAACGGGCAGGTATCTCTCTCTTGGGGCTATACCGACAACTTGAGCGGCATAGACCACTATCGGCTGGTGTCTGATGTGCTTGCTGTACCCGCTTCGTGTGAAAACGGCTCGGTCGTTTATGAAGGGTCAGCCACGGCGATAGTACAGAGTGGGCTTGCCAATGGCGTTACGGTTTACTATCTCCTCTGTGCCTATGACCAAGCGGGCAATGAGTCTGCCGGGGTGTCTGCTAGCGCCACTCCGGTAAGCCCTGACACGACACCGCCGACCGGTACTGTAACCATTAACTCCGGGGCTTCCGCCACCAATGCGCTTCAGGTTGTGCTTGGAATCAGTGCCACTGACCCGAGTGGAGTTCCCCAGATGTGCATCAGCAATACTGAAACCTGCACGGCTTGGCAGTCCTACGCTCAATCCCTCCTCTGGCAATTGCCGAATGGCGACGGCCAGAAGACGGTTCATGCCTGGTTCAAGGATGGCGTGGGCAATACAAACACCCAGCCCTATAGTGCATCCATAACGCTTGACACAGCAGCCCCGGTACTTGCCGTCTCGACTCTTCCGAATGGTGCCTACACCAACAACCCAACACTCAACCTGTCCGGGACGGTAGCCGATGTCGGGAACGGCATAAAACAACTTACAGTCAATGGCATGGATGTGCCAGTCGATGCCGGTGGCAGCTTCAGTCATCCGGTTGGCCTTGTTGCAGGAGCCAACACTGTCACCACCATCGCTTTGGATAACGCCGGCAACCAGACGAGCGACACCAGGGCCATCAATTACGATCCCAATGCGCCGCTTTTGACCATCATTCTGCCTGCGGACAACATGAAGACGAATAAGCCATACATCGACGTCACAGGCACCATCGACAAAACCGCCTCAGTGGCGGTCAAAGTCAACAACAATTCTCCAGACCTGGCCGCAATTACCGCCAACAAGTTCGCCTACACAGCCAACCTGGTTGCAGGTGCCAACACCATATTGGTCACCGCCACTGACCTGGCCACAAACAGCACCACGGCCAAACGGACGGTAGTTTACGACAACCAAAATCCAACTCTGTCGATCACTGAACCAGCACAGGATATTACGACCAGTCAGAACAGCATCGACCTGAAAGGTGCCGTTGCTGATGCGTTTACCGCCGTCACAGTGACTGTCACTGTTGACGGCCAGACTTTCAACCCGCCGGTCGTCAATGGTGCTTTTGAACAGCCCATAACATTTACAACTGCAAAAACCTATGCAATCACCGTCACAGCAACCGATGAGGCGATGAATAGCACAAGCGTTCAGCGAAACATCATCTATGCGCCGCAGAAGTGGAGCGACATCACGCCGTCCGTAACACTGACGAAATCCGGCACCCTTTATGACAGTGTTAACAACTGTTACTACGTTAATATTTCAATCAAGAATACTGGGACGGCTGCACTAAATGGCGCACTCCGGTTGGTAATCAGCAATCCGAGCATCCCGATCAAGACCTTGCAGACTATGGGCCTGAAACCAAGCGGAACTGCTGGAACTGAGACCTATTTCGAGATTGTCCCTGCTGGAAGTGCACTGGCTGCCGGTTCAAGCCTAAGCAATCAGAGAGTGAACTTCAACATGGTTCGAGTGCCGCTCACCTACGGAGTGCGGGTAGACCAATTCGAGTAATTTACTGCATGGTTTGGATGAATAAAGCATATTGGGCAAATAAAATGTCAGAATATTTTACAATTCGAAGGAATGAATTGAAAATGCTTACACACGCAACGCAACATCCTGAATAATTTGCTCATTATCAAAGGTACATAAATTGCATAACAAAGCTTTGTTTACTACAAGATCACCATTTTTTGATTGAATTATTTTTTGAGGAGGGCGGACTAATCATGAGTAGTTTTAAAAATCTTGTCATTTCATTGGTGGTAGTTCTTTCTTGTTGCTTCGCTGATCAGGCTCTCGCTGTACCCAACTTCAATAGTGGATTTGCTGGGTGGAGTGGGCAGTTAAGTGACGGTGTTAACGTAGATGCCGCCAATTTGGCATCTGACCCCCACTTCAGCCTAAACGGCAATATTGCCACCATCAAATATACGGATTTGGCAGAACCGTACTGGGCCTTTACCCTATCCCAGGCGATGGTTGCCGATCAACTGGCCGGTGCCGGAAACAAGTTGATTATGTCGTTTTATATGAAGGCTGGTTTTGGTGATGCAGGGACTTTTGATGGGCATATTGTCAGTGCTACTCTCGGTTCAGATGCTCTAATCAACACCACTGACCAGTCAATACGTGACCGTTTGATAGCCGGCGATACCTTCAGTGCTGATATAACCAACTTCGCCGGGTCATCAGAGTTGTTGTCTTTTACATTGGGTGACCTTGACTTTAGCGTACCTGATTATCTGAGTATTGGCGATTTTGCCTTTTCCCAAATAGCGCCGCCGGTTGATAATGCACCGGTTCCTGAGCCATCCACCATACTGCTGCTTGGTATCGGAATGGCAGGTCTGGTATTTTACCGGAAGAAGGCATAAGGCTTATGGCAGATCATTGACAAACCCCGTCTTTTCAGGCGGGGTTTTCTATTTCTGGGATCGTAATGTGTTTGAGAGCCAATCGACCTAAGTTTCTTGTGAACGAGCTGAGTTTCTCGCTAACGGGTTTGTAGTATTACATTGTATTGATGCTAATTGTCGCTGGTGCGGTCCCAACTCAACACAAGCCATCCCTCCTCATGCACACCCATGTAACACAACGTATCTTTACAGGTTATGATGACATAGATTATAATACTTATTAAGTGACGCTTAATCATGCCCTATGCGAGCTGATATGGGTTGTCACGCAATCGATCGTTTTTGTGACAAGGAGGAGGGTAAATGCTGATAGGATATATGCGGGTCAGTAAAAGCGATGGCAGCCAGACTACAGATCTCCAGCACGATGCACTGATTGCCGCCGGCGTTAATCCGGAGCACATATATCAGGACCAGACTTCGGGGGGTATCGACTCGAGGCCTGGACTCGAGGCAGCCCTGAAAGCGTGTCGAAAGGAGGATGTGCTTGTTATCTGGAGGTTGGACCGGCTGGGCAGGAGCTTGGCTCACCTGATTGCGACCGTCCGCGACCTCGATGAACGCGGCATCGGCATTAAGGTGTTAACCGGCGTGCCGATCGATACGACTAGCCCGGCTGGCAAGTTGGTATTTGCGATATTTGCGGCGTTGGCAGAATTTGAAAAAGAGCAGCTGCGTGAGCGTACTCGCGCCGGCCTGGCAGCTGCCAGGGCACGCGGGCGCAAAGGGGGTGCGCCATTCAAGATGACGCCGGCAAAGGTGCGCCTTGCTGCAGCTTCAATGGGCAAGCCAGGGACTATTGTAGGCGATCTGTGTAAAGAACTGGGAGTAACGCGCCAAACCTTATATCGTCATGTGGGGCCAGATGGCTCCTTGCGCGGTGACGGCCAGAAGCTGCTCAAGGCAGGCGTTAAAGGCACTGCCAGTGTTTAGTCACTTGCTGCCAAGATAATCGGTTAAATAACGGCCAATCGGTTTGCCATCAGGTTCGTTGCAAGTTGCACTGTCTAGGGGTACGGTTCCGGTCGGCCGCCACCCATCTCCCAGGAATTCGTCAAAAAACTCCAGCGGGACTTCGACACTCATACGGGCCGTGACACCATCAGCATTTTCCTTTAGGCGTGTCTGGTATTTGACCGCACCATGTGGACCCCGTGGCATCTTTGACTGGACATGATCGTGTAACGCGCTAACGACACTGGCTTCGCCAGAAAAAACCATCTGAATCATCCCCCCCGGCATCATGCACCCCCCTCAGTAGTGGGCCTAACAACCTGTAAAACTGTCGTTTGAGTATCCTTATCAGCGCTATCGGGTTTGTTGTTTGGCTTCGCCGATTTTTGCACTTTGGTTTTGGCATTCTTTGAGGCCTTCAGCTCAGCCTTCTCGAGCGCCTCTATACGTGCGATAAGTTTTTCCCGCTCAGCGCGCATTATGTCACACTCTTGCTCCAGAACAGTGAGCCGGGATGCCTGCGCCATCACCTGATCAGCAAGGACAGACGCCCTGCCCTCAGCGTGTGCCGTGTCTACCTGTGCCGAAGACAGTTTTGCCTCAAGCTTCTCGATTGTTGCATCGCGGTCCTGGATAGCTGACAAGGCTGCCGATATTTCCTCATCGTAGGCTTCAGCTCGCTCTGCGGCTTCACGGCGGATTACGTTAATGCGTGCGCTGGCATCGGCGTCAGCAGCGGCTCGGTGTCGATCAAGGTATGTTGCTGCGGCACTGTCGAACAAAATCAAACGGTCGTCAATGGCGCGAGCCAGTGCTTTCATCTCACGCTGGAGATCCTCAGGCAACCGATGTGGAGCCGGATCGTCATCAGTTTTGGCCAGAGGAACACCGCTCTCCATGGCAATGGCCTGCCCCCTTAATTCCTTAAGCCTGTTGCCGTCTCCGCCGTTGCCAAAAAGCTCCTTACACTTTAGCCGCACGTCAACGTAGGTCGGCGGCCTCTTACCAGGCATCCACCCAAGCGATTGCAACGCAGCAAGAACATGCTCCGTTTCCAGTTTTTCAACAAATTCCATAAGCATCTCCTAATCATGATATGCATAATATGCATGTTATGGTGTCGCACCAACATCCACTGTCATCAATGCCAGAATAGCGGCAGGATAGTTGGTCTTGCAAGCCGTTGACAGTCGCACTTCTGGCACGATCACATTATGTCCTTGCATATCGGACCTGCCGCAAGAGAATTAAGGATGGCTATTAACATTATTTAAGGTCCTACATCTGCCCCCGGGTAGATTGATTGTGCCATCCTGGCCATTGTCATTCGACACTGTGCGATTCGGTAGCTGGCAATAGACCATCACATCTATAATCGAACGTCGCCGCTTCGGAATACTATGATAGTAATAAAGCACCAACGCTTAATAGTGACAGCCTGGCTCGCGTCCAATTAGTTTAGTACTGACAATCACCACTAAATCTGCTAATTGTTGGATTTGGCGAATTCCTGATTTTATTGGATTTGAATATAAATTGAGGAGGGGGCAGGTGGGTTCTGTAGAACCACAGGGTATCAGTTGCGGAATACCTGTCTCTGGCCAGATTGTCAGGGTACGAACGCGCACGTGGCTTGTCGAGTCGGTTGAGCCGGCAAATGGCGCCGTCAGCGAGACGGTTGTCAGCCTGGCCTGTCTTGACGACGATGCACAAGGGGACAAACTCGATGTTGTCTGGGGTTTGGAGCTGGATACCAAGATCCTTGGCAAGGAGGCTTGGCAGAGCATCGGTCGCAAGGGATTCGACGATCCGCGTTTCTTTAGTGCGTTTGTCCACACCCTGCGCTGGAACTGTGTTACTGCCACCGACCCCAAACTATTCCAGGCCCCGTTCCGTGCCGGCATCCGCATTGATGCCTATCAGCTCGAGCCACTGCGCAAAGCCCTCCTGCTCCCTCGCGTCAACCTCTTCATTGCTGATGACGTCGGCCTCGGCAAGACAATCGAAGCCGGCCTCATCGCCAGCGAACTTCTCCTTCGCCGCCGTGTGCGGGATATCGTCGTTGCCTGTCCGCCTTCCATGCTCCTACAGTGGAAGGATGAGCTCGAAAACCGATTCGGTCTGACCTTCGAGGTCCTTGATCGTGCCTATATCGAGCGGGTACGGCAGGAACGTGGTTATGGCGTCAATCCCTGGACAACCTTTCCGCGCTTCCTGGTGTCGCACAAGTTGCTCATCGACGAGGCCTACTGCGCTCCCCTGCGGGACTGGCTGGACAATCTCCGCCCCGGCTCCCTGCTCATCTTTGATGAGGCGCACCACGCAGCGCCCGCTTCCGGTGCCCGTTATGCCATCGACTCCAAGTTCACCCGCGCCATCCGCGACGTCGCCGATCGATTCGAACACCGGCTTTTTCTCTCTGCCACCCCGCACAATGGCCATTCCAACAGCTTCAGCGCATTGCTGGAAATCCTTGACAAGCACCGCTTTACCCGTGGCGTGAAGGTACTGAAAAGCAACCTCGATGCCGTCATGATCCGCAGGCTCAAGGAGGATATCCGCGGAATTGCCGGCGGCTTCCCTAAGCGGGTCGTCCGACAGGTCGATATCAGGGATCTGCCCGAAGATGCCCCAGAGCTTGCGCTGTCTCGATTGCTCGACGAATATCGGCAGGTTCGCCAGCAACGCATGGCAGGGGCAACGAAACGCAAGCAGGCTGAGGCTGCGCTGCTCATCTCTGGGCTCCAACAGCGACTGCTTTCATCGGTTGAAGCCTTTGCACGCACCCTGGCGGTGCATCGCCGCACCATGGAACGCATCTGGTCGGCCGATGGGGTAACTCGAGAAACTCCAGCCAGATTGAAGGCAGTTGATGCCAACCTCCTGACGGAAGGCTTTTCCTCTGACGACGATTGCTCCATGCTCAGTGAGGACGAACAGCAAACATTACTTGATGACGCTATGGTTGCGGCCACCGCAGCGACTGTTGGCGACAACGCGGCCGCCGATCTTGCACGCGAGAGGGATTTACTTGCCAGGATGGAATCTGTAGCCGGGCAGGGGCGTTCCCAGGCTGACGCCCGCATCCGTTACCTGATTGAGTGGATTCGGGACAAGATGTGCCCCGGTGCCGCCTTGCCCGGTGAGTTGCCCCCTCAGGAGGATGCACCCTGGAACGAGTTGCGTCTGCTCATCTTCACCGAGTATGACGACACCAAGCGCTACCTGATTGATATGCTGCGTGCCGCTATCGCCGACACCCATCTGGCAGAATATCGCATCGAGGTTTTTCATGGTCCGACGCCGCCAGATAAGCGAGAGGCAATTAAACGTGCCTTCAACCTGCCTCCATCCGAACATCCACTACGCATCCTGGTTGCAACCGATGCTGCCCGCGAGGGTCTCAACCTGCAGGCACACTGTCACAACATCTTTCACTTTGATGTCCCCTGGAACCCCAGCAGGCTTGAGCAGCGTAATGGTCGCATCGACCGCAAGCTGCAACCCAGCCCTGAGGTATACTGCCACTACTTCGTCTATGCCCAAAGACCCGAGGATCGCGTTCTCCGTGCTCTGGTTCGCAAGACCGAAACCATCCGCACCGAGCTCGGCAGTCTGGCACAGGTTCTTGAGGGGCGCCTTACCAATACTCTCAAGGGAGGCATCAGTCACAGGAATGCAGCGCTGTTGGAAGCAGAAATCGAAGGGGCGGCGTTAGACGCCGACAAGCAGGCTGTTACTGAGGAGGAACTGGAGGCGACACGCGAGCGGCAAGAGGCTCTGCAAAAGCAAATAGACCAGCTTCGCAACCGCATCAACGACGCCCGCAAATGGCTTGGCCTCGACATGGCGCATTTTCGAGATGCCCTTTCTTGTTCGCTCGAACTGCTCGGAAGCGAACCGCTCAATCCTGTGCCTACACCGCCCGGGACTCCCGCACGATACGTCTTCCCGAACCTTGACACCCGGCATGGCGCGGACCCCACCTGGGCTACGACGATAGATACTCTCCGAGCCCTGCCGGAAGATGGCAAGCGAACGTTTCAGTGGCGAAAGGACTCTCCTGTCCGGCCAGTGGTGTTCGATGCCCCCGAAGGGATTGATGACGATATCGTTCAATTGCACCTTGAGCACCGCGTCGTCCAGCGCCTGTTGGGACGCTTTCTCTCCCAAGGATTCGTGCACCACGACCTGTCGAGGGCCTGCCTGGCCCAGAGCAGCGACGCTATACCGCGTGTCGTGCTCCTCGGCCGCCTTTCATTGTATGGCAAAGGCGCTGTACGCCTGCACGAGGAAATCCTGACCGTAACAGCACGCTGGGTCGAGCCGGAACGTCGCAGCAGTCGCCTGAGTCCATATGGCCGGGACGCCGAGTCCAAGACTCTCGAGATACTTGAACAGTCCTTTGACCCATCAGGGGGAAGACATATCCCCGATCCGGTCATGCAGCGATTGAAAGGCGCCATCGATCGCGATATCGACGAACTCCTTCCACACCTCGAAAAGCGCGGCGAAGAGGCACGGAAGGAGGCCGAGGTAAGGCTATCCGAGCGCGGCCGGTTGGAATCGGATGGTATGCGCAAGATACTCGAAGAGCAGAAGCGCCGGGTCGAGGCGGAGTTCGGTAAGACCCTGCCGGATCAGTTGACGCTCGCTTTTAATGATGACGAGAAGCGCCAGATGGAATCAAATCGTAAATATTGGCAGCGCTGGCTGGCGCACGTCGAGGTTGACCTTCGCAAGGAACCGGCCCGCATCATGGAGTTCTATCAGACATCGTCATTCCGGGTTGAGCCGGTCGGACTTGCCTATCTTTGGCCGGTAACAGGATAAAAGGACCTAAAATGATTATTCCCGATCAATTTGCTCGAAGCGTGCGATTACAAGTGAAGATTGTTAACGGCCAGGTAATGCAGGCGGATGGTCAGCCACTTCCAAAGATGAAAAATGAATCAAGGGGTGAACTTGTCCTCTATTCAGTTTTTTCTCTTGAAGATGAGAAAGACAGGGTCTTCCATACCACAGAGCATGTGGCCCCTTTTCTCAATACAGGCAATTTACTTTGGGCAAGGGTTAATAATGACCCGATTGAAAAGGAACTGGAAAAGTTCCGAATTGGACGTCGAACTGCAAAAGGGGAATCCCACCAATTTGTACAGTTCGCCCTTGAAACTGAACTGTTTCTTATCCTTCGACCAGGGAAAAATGCTGTCTTAACCGGTTGTAACTGCTCCATACCGGCTTTAGGCGACAACGCTGCAAGCGTAAATGAAGCCTACACCAAAATTTCAACGGTATTTGAACCAAAACGACGTTCACATACAGGTAATGTCTTCCAGTGCGTGTATATTGAACAGAACGATATGCTAATCCCCCTTGAAACTATGCGGATGAGAATAGAAACTCAGCCTATTCCTCAAGAAGAGATGAAAGGTTCGGTCGTGTAAGTATGGCAATTGATCCCGCCATACGCGACCATCAAGCCTGGCTCGGCTACCTCCAGCCTGATGGACTGGTCGTCTCGCCGGCAGCCCTGGTGGATTTGCAGGTCATCCTGCCCCGCGACACCCTGCCACTTCAAGAGCAGTTCCAACAGTATGTTGACGAGATTGCCCTATCTGAGGATGTCAGTGCCTCAGCCATTGCTGATTTTGTCTTGTTCGCACGGGAGTTCCTTGGCTGGCCGGAAGACAGCATCTACGGCCTGACGTCGGGGCACCCGCTGCCTGACAGCCTGACCGTGCCATTGGCCGAGTTCGGCGAGACCCTGGCCCCATCATTCGCCTTTGCCGACCCACGGTCAAAAGATACCGAGCACCCTTGGCTACTTCTCGTACAGAACCTGGCGACCGGCACCGACCTGGATGCTCAGCTGACGGTTCACGGGACAGGCTGGCACGCTTCACCTGCACGCCGTTTCGAACGTCTGATGCGTGAAACCAAGGTGCCCATCGGACTCTTGACCAACGGTACCCACCTGCGTCTGATGTACGCTCCCAGGGGCGAGAATGCTGGCAGTATAACCTTTCCGGTAGCTGCCATGGCCGAGATTGCCGGTCGGCCGATCCTGGCGGCCTTTGATATGCTGCTGAAGCGCTCTCGACTTCTGACCGGTCCGATCGAGTCCCGCCTGCCGGCAATCCTCGCCAAGAGTCGCGAATACCAGAGCAGTGTATCCACCGCCCTGGCCGAACAGGTTCTGGACGCCCTCTACGAACTGGTACGCGGTTTCCAGGCGGCCGACGAAACTACCAAGGGCGAATTGCTGCATGATGTACTGGCAACGAAGCCAGATGATATCTATGCCGGCCTGCTGAACGTATTAATGCGTTTGGTCTTCCTGCTCTTCGCTGAAGACCGGGGGCTTATGCCCGGATCAAGCCTGTATGTCCAGAACTATTCTGTCCACGGTCTGTTTGAAAAACTGCGAACAGACGCCGAGCGCTATCCTGACACTATGAATCTCCGCTACGGCGCTTGGGCTCAGTTGGTGGCGCTGTTCCGCGCCGTCCATTCCGGCAGCCATCATAAGCACCTGGCCATGCCGCCTCGCCACGGTTACCTGTTCGATCCGAAACGTTTCCCTTTCCTAGAGGGCAAAACCACGGCTGAACCACACCTGCCACTGGTATCCGACGGCGTTATCTACCGGGTGCTGCACAATCTGTTGCTCCTGGATGGTGAACGCCTCTCGTACCGGACGCTGGATGTGGAGCAAATCGGCAGCGTCTACGAGACCATGATGGGGTTCCGCCTCGAAGTGGTCCGTGGGCCGGCCATCGCCCTCAAGCCGGCCAAACGTCATGGCGCGCCAGTGGCAATCAACCTAGCAGAGTTGCAGGAGGTAAAACACACAGATCGGGTAAAGTGGTTGGCCGAGCGTAGCGACCAGAAGTTTAGCGGCGAGGCGGCCAAGGCGTTGGAAGCAGCTAACGACCTCGACGGTTTGCTGGCGGCACTGGAACGCAAGATTGCCCGCAATGCCACCCCGCATCTCGTCCCGCAGGGTGGCATGGTGCTGCAGCCGTCCGACGAACGGCGGCGCAGCGGCTCTCATTACACCCCACGTTCCCTGACCGAGCCGATTGTCCGCACCACACTGCGGCCGATACTGGAGCGGCTGGGGAACAGGCCCAACCCGGAGCAGATTCTGGCGCTGAAGGTGTGCGACATTGCCGTCGGCTCCGGTGCCTTTCTGGTGGAGACCTGCCGCCAGTTGGGGGATGAGCTGGTCAAGGCATGGCATACCCACAACCGCCTTCCCAACATCCCGCCCGACGAGGACGAGGTACTCTACGCTCGTCGCCTTATTGCTCAGCGTTGTCTCTACGGCGTAGATCGCAACCCCATGGCCGCCGATCTGGCCAAGTTGTCGCTCTGGCTGGTCACCCTGGCCAAGGATCATCCCTTCACCTTCCTCGACCATGCCCTGCGTTGTGGCGATTCTGTCGTCGGTCTTACCCGTCGGCAGATTGTGGACTTTCACTGGCGGGAGACGCCAATGCGGATGCTCGGGCAGGATAAAGTTGAGCAGCGAATTAAGTTGGCGCTGACAATTAGGAGGGAGTTGCTGGAGGCAGATGATGATTTTGTCTCGTCGGATCTGAAACGACAGAAGCTGGATCAGGCAGATGAGTCGCTTAATATGGTGCGGGAGGCAGGGAATCTGGTCGTTGCCGCTTTCTTCGGGGCCGAAAAGGAGAAGGGACGACAGAGCCTTCGGGATATATATCTGGGCAAGTTCAATGAGGGTTTCAATAATCCGTTGGTTTTTCTGGAGCTTGATGATGTCCGTAAGAGTCTGCGCGGCGGAGAACGACCGGTTACGCCGTTTCACTGGGAGATCGAGTTTCCCGAGGTGTTTGACCGGGAGAATCCTGGTTTTGATGCCATCGTAGGAAATCCGCCTTTTGCTGGTAAAAACACCCTCATCAACGGTAACCGAGCCGGTTACATTGACTGGTTAAAAGTTCAGCACCCCGAATCTCATGGCAACGCCGACCTGGTAGCCCATTTTTTCCGCCGGGCTTTCGATGTGTTGCGAGAAGACGGCACCTTCGGACTGATCGCCACTAACACTATCGGTCAGGGTGACACCCGCGCTTCCGGTTTGCGGTGGCTCTGTACTCACGGCGGTACGATATATGAAGCCCGCAAGCGGGTTAAGTGGCCTGGTCAGGCGGCGGTCGTGGTCAGTGTATTGAATGTTGTAAAGGGAGCACTTTCAGGGCCGTACGAATTAGATGGCAAAACAGTTCGCAATATCACAGCCTATCTCTTCCACGATGGTGGTCATGATACGCCATCTGCCCTAAAGGCAAACAAAAGCAAAAGTTTCCAAGGACCAATCCCACTTGGCATGGGTTTTACCTTTGATGATACAGATAGAAGTGGTGTCGCCAACCCTATTGCACTCATGAACGATCTCATAGCCAAAGACGTAAACAACTCTGACAGAATTTTTCCGTACATTGGAGGAGATGAAATATTAAACCATCCAAAGCATCTCCATCACCGTTACATAATTTCTTTTGGTGATATGTCAGAGGAAGATGCTCGACAATGGCCAGATTTAATCGAAATTGTCGAGGAAAAGGTAAAGCCGGTCCGGATAAAGGACAATCGAGAAGCGTATAGAAAATATTGGTGGCAGTTTGCTGAAAAAAGAGGCGAGTTAACGCGAGTTATCTCTACTTTAAACCAAGTATTGATGCACCCATTTACCTCAAGTTATGTGAATTTTGTTTTTATTCCAACGACTACAATTATATCAGGCCCACACAATGTCTTCACACTTGAAAACTATTCCGCATTTGCTACTCTCCAGTCGCGCCCTCATGACATTTGGACTAGGTTCTTCAGTTCCTCTCTTGAAGATAGGCAGCGATACACTCCATCCGATTGTTTCGAAACCTTCCCTTTCCCACTCGGCTTCGAATCTAACTCCACCCTAGAACTGGTCGGGTCCGACTACTACAAATTCCGAGCCACTCTGATGGTCCGTAACAACGAGGGATTAACCAAGACCTACAGCCGTTTCCACGACCCGGAAGAAACCGACGCTGATATCCTCCGTCTGCGCGAACTACATGCCGCCATGGACAGGGCAGTGCTCATCGCCTACGGATGGGAAGACATCCCCATCAACTGCGAATTCCTTCTTGATTACGAAGACGAAGATGATGAGAAGGAAGGGAACCGCAGGAGAAAGAAACCATGGCGCTATCGCTGGCCTGACTCCGTGCGCGATGAAGTCCTCGCCCGTCTGCTGAATCTTAATCAGCAAAGAGCAGAAGAAGAAAAAGTCGAAGTAGTCGAAAAGCCTGCAAAGGTCGCCAGACGTGTTCGTAGACCCAAGTCCGACGATATGCATGGGAGCCTGTTCGACCTGACTCCTACCGTCCCACAAGTGTCTGTGGAGACACCACCGCCCATCTTCGACCCCGCGCTTCTCCCGGACGGTGCCTGGGCACGGCCCATTACGGATAATAGCAACGAAGTCGGGGCAATTCTGACAGCGGTTCTGAAAGCGGTCGGAGGGCCAACCCCTTCACGTCATGTGCGCCTTGTTGCACTCCTTACCGCAGAACCCCGCCTGCTCACACCATCTCTTACCGCTGACGAGGTCATGACCTGGAGGCGCCTGATTGGGCCGGAAGCTGCTCCCCGAGCCGATGGCGTGGTGTCTCTCGTCCCTCGTGCTGATCGTGCCTGGGGAAGTGCGGTGCAGCATTTACGTAGTAGCGGCCTGCTTATTGATGATCTTGCTGCCGGCACATGGGCGCCAGGGACCGGCCTGGATCTCATTGATACGTCAGGTTGGCCCGAGGGGCGTGTCCAGATGGTTTTGGGCGCCTTGAGCAGGCGAAGCAGCGATGAGATTATACGACAACTCCCTGACGAATTTATGAGGTGGATTGATGCCAAGGCAGCCTGAACTTTTGTCGACGTCCGACCTGCGTATAACGCCTCAGCCAGGGATGACAGAACCTCGTCTATGGGTTAAGCGGCTCGTACTGTGGCGCGAGCCGGGAAATGTTATCCGCCAGATTGAGCTTAGGCCCGGACTTAATATTGTTTGGTCGCCTGACCCTGTTGAGGAGGCAGCAGGAAGACGTACCCGCGCCAGCACAATGGGGCATGGCAGCGGTAAGACCCTGTTCTGTCGCCTGATACGATATTGCCTCGGCGAGGACCGGTTTGCCCCGGAAGAACAGCGGGAGAGTATCGGCATTGCATTCCCAAAGGGTGCGGTTGGTGCCGAAGTTATGGTGGATGGGACTCTTTGGGCAATTCTTCGGCCGCTTGGGATGGGGCGAAAGCACTACGGTATCCCCAATGGAGATCTCGAAGAGATTATAAATGGGAACTGTGAGCCTACAGGTATTGAACCTTTCATGGCAGCTATGGAATCTGGCATCGTGTCGGCTGATGTTGCCTCACTGATTCCCGGAGACCGTTCTTTTCATGGATGGCAGACTGCCTTAGCCTCGTTAACAAGAGATCAGGAATGTCGCTTTGACAAGGCACTGGAATGGCGGTCGTCGGATTCCGAATCCGGTTCACCGGCACGTTCGCTTTCGTATCAGAAAACGCTTGAAGTCCTTCGTGCCCTCATCCGTGCGATTACCCCTGAAGAATGCCGGCTGCGGGAAGAGATTGGCCAAAACGAAACGCGCCTGAAGGATTCCGATAAAGAGATCGGACACAGGAGATGGCAGGTCAGGAGAACGAAGACACAGCTCGTGGCGCAGTTGGGGATACGCCCAGAACAAGTGCCACCTGGCCTCTTAGGCATAGATTTCATACGCCAATCGGCAAAGGAAGTGCTAGTCAGGGCGACAAAAATAAAGCCTGGTGTCGATGTAGCGAATGTGGGGAAGATTCGTGCGGCAAGCGAAGCAGCAGAGAAAGCCGTCGTGGAACACTCGACTGAACTTGCAATGATAAATGCTAAATTACCAGAAATCGAGCGGTTGATTTCCGAGCTGAATGGAGAGCGCCCGGGAATGTCCTTTGTCGTTCATAAAGCTGAAAATCCACAATGTCCGATATGCGAAGTTCCCATTGATCGTGTGCTTGCAGAGGGATGTAAATTGTCCCATAAACTGCCGAGCCTTGAAGAAATTCGTACCCGCTTGGCAAAACTCGAAAAGGATATCAAAGACGAGCAGCAGAGGTTTCTTGCCTTAAAGGCTCGGAAGCTTGTGATAGAAGATGAACTTCCTGGCGCCGAAAAAACATCCGAGGAACTCAAAAATCAACTCGTGGCGATTGAGCAGGCTAGGGAGGCCCGAACGGATACATGGTATTCTGCTCGTAGAATGCTGGACGATATCAATGATCTTGAAAAATTGGTTGAGAGACTGGAACAACTGCAAAGCGAATCGGACAGTTTATCCGGCCAAATTGAAGAGAAAAAGGGGCGCTTGGGGGCATTTCGTAAAGCTCAAGCCAATGTGTTCAATAGGCTTTCAGACATTTTCGACGCTTTAATTCGCCAAATGGCCGGACGTGGGGCAGATGGAACAGTGAGCCTGGACGGCAATGGGCTACGGCTGTCGGTTAAGCTGGGGGGTGAACGGTCCACACCGGCCATCGCATCCCTGAAGGTGATCGTATTTGATCTTGCCTTGCTATGCTTGAGCATTGAAGGACGGACGCATCTGCCGCCGTTCCTGATTCACGACAGTCCACGAGAAGCCGACCTGGGTCTCAGCATCTATCACGAGCTTTTCCATGTGGTAAAAGATCTGGAAGGAGTAGGGGGGCAGCCGCTCTTTCAATACATCATCACGACCACTACTCGCCCCCCCGACGAGTTTCTCAAAGAACCCTGGTTACGGGGTACGTTGGGAGGAGCGCCTGCGGATGCAAGGCTTTTGAGGCGAGATTTATAATGATGTAAGCCATAAAGATCATGGAAAACATGACAAGCGGTTAGTGTGGGTAGAGTGACGCAAGAATGGATAAAATCCACCCGGGTAATGGGGAGTGATTTTGATAGATTACAACAATAAAACGAAAAAGGATTCAGCCCATGCACCTTAGCCGAATACAGATTAAGAACTTCCGTAACTTCAAAGAGCTGGATATCAGCCTTGGTGAGAATGCCGTCATTCTCGGCGAAAACAAGGTCGGCAAGACAAATCTCCTGTTTGCATTACGATTGATCCTCGACCCTTCACTGCCGGACTCAATGCGACGTCTGCGGAAAGAGGACTTCTGGGATGGGCTTGGCCGACCGTTAAGAGCAGAGGACGTAATCGAAATCTCGATTGAGTTTAGTAATTTCTCTGAGAACGAAGGACTGTTGGCCGTGCTTGCAGACCACTTGATTTCACCTGATCCGATGGTTGCCAAAATCACATATCTCTATCGGCCAAAATCTGAGTTGGGAGCCGCTCCACGGAGCGATGCAGATTATGAGTTTGTGGTTTTCGGGGCAAATCGGGAAGACAATACTGTTGGTTATGACCTGCGCCGCTGGATGCCAATGGACCTGTTCCCTGCTTTGCGAGACGCTGAATCTGACCTTGCTCGCTGGTCCAAATCACCATTGCGGCCACTATTAGACCGGGCTGCAAAATCTTTGAACGCAGACAAGATGGCTGAGATTGCGGCAGAAATACACACTACAACAATAAAAATTGCTGAACTGCAAGAATTGTCAGATGTCGTTGACGAAGTAAACACTCAACTTGTTTCCATGGTGGGCGACAAACATGCGATTGAAACCGCTCTGGGATTTGCTCCAACCGCTCCAGAACGCCTGTTACGTGCTCTGCAGTTGATGATAGATGGAGGAATTCGCAGCATATCGGAAGCAAGTCTTGGCTCTGCAAATGTTCTGTATCTGGCATTGAAGCATCTGGAGCATCAATACTTGGTAGATGAAGGTGAGAGACAGCATACACTGCTGGCTATCGAGGAGCCTGAGGCCCATTTACATCCACATCTTCAAAGGCTCATCTACCGGAATTATTTGCGCTCACGGGATGAGCAAGAACATCCGCGACAATCACGTAGTATCTTGTTGACCACACATTCCTCAAATGTGGCGAGTGTGGCTCCATTGTCCAACATGGTCGTTCTTCGTCATTGTCAGGGCGAGGGACACACTATTGGTCGATCGCTTGTCAAGATCGAGCTGTCGAAAGAGGAAATCGAAGATTTAGAAAGATACGTCGACGTTACCCGTGGTGAGATCTTTTTCGCAAAAGGTATCATTCTGGTTGAGGGTGATGCAGAGAAGTTCTTGTTGCCAGCTCTGGCAAGGTTAATTGATCCTCCGATTGATTTGGATACGTTGGGTATAACTGTATGCTCAATCGCCGGCACGAACTTCGCCCCTTACGCCCAGCTTTTAGGACCGAAAGGGCTTGATATGCCGTTCGTTATTCTGACTGATTTTGACCCAAAGGATAGCCCCGCGAGCCAGCAGGATGCTGACCCTGATGATAAAGGAGTTGGCACTTGTTACGGTGAAAATCGTGTTGTTAATGTGATTATGCCTCAGTTAATGGATGAGGTGACCTATGACGAACTCGATTTTGCGCAAGTGTTTGAACAAGCCCCGGAATTCGGAGTATTTCTTAACAATTTTACCTTTGAGGTGGATCTCTTTCAGGCTGGTGCGAAAGATGAGTTTGCGGAGGCAATGGCTGGGTTAACGACAAACGAAAAAATGAAAGCTAGGTTCAAAGCATTGTCGATAAAACCTGACAGTTTAGATCCGACCCAATTCCTTAAAGATATTGATTCAGTAGGCAAGGGTCGGGTAGCGCAACGCCTAGCATCGGTTCTTTTGGCCAAGAAGAAAGATGTATGTCCACCATACATCAAGTCAGCGCTTGAATATTTGAAGGCTAAAATTGCATGACCACACCTCTCTATATCGCGGCGGCTGAAGACCTTCGAGGCAATGCTGAACAGTGGGCAGCTTATGAGTCTCGTGGGAGTTGCGTTATCCTCGCTGGCCCAGGGAGCGGGAAGACCAAGACTATCACCATAAAAATTGCAAGATTATTGGCAGAAGAAGTCAAACCACCCCGCCGAATAGCCTGTATAACCTACAGTAACGCCTGTGTCGCCGAACTGCGGTCTAGATTAGGAAATATAGGTATTCATGATTCTTCACGCGCATTGATATCAACGGTGCATTCATTTTGCCTGACTGAACTGGTTCTTCCATATTCGCGGCTTGCAGGTATGAATGTTCCTGACCCTTTGGTAATGGCAAGGCAGTCTGTTATTGACGAGCTATTCGCGCGAGCGGTGAGACGGGTTGCCGGAAATGTTTTAAACCCCCGTTTCGTAAAAACTCCATGTGAAAAGTTACGGCGAGTAATACCAGATAAAGAAAGCGATGAATGGCGAAATTGGGGCGAACCACGTCACACTGCCATTGTAGAAGCTTATGAAAGAGAGCTATTAGCATCTGGTGTTTTAGATTTTGATGCTTTGGTACTAGCCGGCCTCACGCTAGTTGAACAACATTCTTGGGTGCGGGCTGCCATAAAAGCAAAGTATCCGATAATTGTAATTGACGAGTATCAAGATCTTGGGCTGCCATTACATCGAATGGTGATGGCGCTGCTGTTACATGCCGGGGTACGAATAATCGCAGTTGGAGACCCAGACCAATCTATCTATGGCTTTACAGGCGCACAGCCAAGGTTACTGCGAGCGCTTGCCGAGATGCGGAATGTCGAATCAATTCGGCTCCATTTGAACTATCGCTGTGCAAACAGGATCATTGAAGCATCCAGGACCTTGCTGAACGATCCCCCTGAATACCGTGCTCACGATGCCCGTGAAGGATTGATTACACCCCATGAAACAGGAGTCAACGTTCGAGGACAGGCTGAGTATGCTTTGCAAGAAATCGTTGCTCCTTTGTTGAATGCTAATCCGGATTGGCGACCAGGAGTCATTGCTTTCCTTTACCGGACAAAAAACGAAGGTGATGCAATTGCAGGGGCAGCTGATGCTATTGGTCTAAATTATTTTCGTCTAGACAATGGCTCTCCCATCCCAAAATCACGGCTTTCAGGTTGGCTAGTGGAAGTTGCGAAATGGTGTGCAGATGGTTGGCAGACTGGAAGTGTGAGATTGTCAGATTTGATGAGTGCGTGGCGATTGTTTCGTCGATCATTAATTAATGAAACTGACCGTATCCATGCAAAAAAAGCAGTAATAAGCGCTTTATTTGGTCTTCGCAATGGCAATCTTAGACTGGAAGAATGGCTGACAGCAATTCGCGTAGCGTTTCTGGATGAGATGATTGCTCAAGAGGTAACGCTAGCTGATGAAAGAGATATTATAGATAATCTTTCCAGGGAGTGCGTCGCTAGGGGGCGGCTTGCCGACTTTACGGTGCAAATATTCGGAGACCAAGGAAAGAGTCCGGATCAGATCAACCTCATAACTTTGCATAGTTCGAAAGGGCTGGAATTCCAAGCAGTAATCATGGTTGGGCTCGAAGAAGGAGAGTTTCCAAATGGATATGCTTTAAGAGATGAGGAACAACTTCAGGAAGCAAGACGACTGTTCTATGTCGGTGTAACTAGAGCAAAGAATCAGGTTCATTTTCTTTACAATCAGCTTGAATCGCGTTTTGTGGCGGGGATAATAGAGGCAACCTGATTTTCACAATGCAACTTTTTACTGAATACGTCCCCAAGAAGAAGTTTTTATTATGTGAACCGAAGCTTTTTTCTTGAACAGGTTCATTGAAAAGGGAGAGAAGTCGCAATGCCTTCAACATCCGAACAAATACGCTCCGAAATCATACACGCTCTGTGCCTCGACCTTGTAGGCCCTGACAATGATCACGCCTTTGCGGCCGAGCTCCTGCCCGAGCCCCCATCACGCTGGTACCTGACAGGCTTCCTGGTGCCGAAAAATGCCCCTGAGGAACAACGTTGCGATCCGACTTCAGTTGAAGAAATCGATGCCGCAGGCGAAGCCGGCGAGCTAGATGATGCCGGGACACCTGAAAAGTCATCGGCGCGTAAGAGCTTCCTGCCGTCGTCCATGGGGCTGACCGTGCTGGTCGCGCCTGGTGTCGGCACGCTTGAGGCCAAGGTTTCCTGGGGCGATTACACCTTTGAAGGTGCTGCAGATGAGGAACCATCCGAAGAGGAGACAGAGGCCATCCCAACAGAGGTCGCCGAGTCTGCGCCGCCGAACACTCCTAATACTACGACAGCGAAGCGTCTCAAGGGATATCGGCGTATCCCACGTGAGGAGTCGGTGCAACTGGCAATGCCACAGGCTGGACAGCCCCCCCTGAAATTCGACGTCCCCAACAGCGGAGGCCTCAAAATACTCGTCACTTCGCGCGACGTTGCGGCGCAGGGAGCGGGCGCACACCATCTGCCTATCGGCACCAGGTCGGCGTCGGCATTCCTCGTGAACGAGCGCATCCCAAAGGAAAAACACGGATACCGGGCGTTTGCCTTTCAGACCATACTGACGCTTATTTCGCCTGAACCCTTTGTACCCCGCTCCGATCCACGTGGGGGCCAGAGTGGAACGGCAGGTGATGAGTGGGACGAGCAGGTGGCTGACCTGCAGTACCGCGATGTTGTCGAATATGCCGTCGGGCACGGGGTGTCGGCAACGCTTTTGACTAATGAACATGGCAGTTGTCGAACGGTCAGGACCATATGGATTCCTGACGCTTCTGTCGAGCGGGTTGCGCCATCATCCATACCAGATGTGGAGTTGGGCATGGAGACGTTGGGTGCGCTTGTGGATGGCGCCGATGCCGCCGCCAAGCTGATGCCTCTCGTCACACAATATCAATCCTGGATTACAGCCAACCAGGGCAAAACAGCAGGGTTCTCCTCGCCTCAGTCAACAACCGCCGCAGCGCTCTTCAGCAATGCCAAGATCGCCGCGCAACGTATCGAAGCCGGTATAACCCTGTTGGACGACCCTGACATCATCAAGGCCTTCCGCATAGCTAACCGAGCAATGGCCGCCGCTGCACGTCATCGCGATGCTGCCCGCGAAAAGAAGGACCCGGCAGCACTCAAGCCACCTGCCTGGCGGCCGTTTCAGCTGGCATTCATCCTGATGACCCTGAAGGGGATTTCCGATCCCTTGCACCATGACCGTGAGGTCGTGGATCTGCTCTTCTTTCCGACCGGCGGCGGCAAGACCGAGGCATACCTGGGGTTGGCAGCATTTACCATGGTGTTGCGTCGTCTGCGGCATCCCGGCATCCGTTCGGCTGGTATGAGCGTACTGATGCGCTACACCCTGCGCCTGCTCACCCTTGACCAGCTAGGCCGGGCGGCGGCCCTGATGTGTGCGTTGGAGCTCGAACGCGAGAAAGACCTGCAGCATCTTGGTGAGTGGCCTTTCGAGATCGGTCTGTGGGTCGGCTCGGCTGCAACTCCCAATCGAATGGGATCCCGTGGCGACAATGGCGCCGGTTACGACAAGACGGCCTACACCAAGACTCGCCGTTTCCTGACCAACAGTAGCAAGAGTCCTGCACCAATCCCAATTGAAGAATGTCCTTGGTGCGGAACCAAGTTCGAAGGCACCTCCTTCCGTTTGGTTCCTGACGAAACGCGGCCTCTCAACCTGCGCGTGCATTGCGTCAACCATCTGTGTGACTTCAGCGGCCAGCGAACCTTACCGATTGTTGGGGTCGATGAGCCGATTTATCGTCGACTGCCGGCCTTCATCATCGCCACGGTTGACAAGTTTGCCGCACTTCCTTGGACTGGGCAAGCCGGCACACTGTTCGGTCTGGTTGACCGATATGACAAGAACGGCTTCTACGGCCCCTGCGAACCTCCTGATACCGGTAGCTCGCTGGGAGGTCACTTACCGCCGCCGGACCTGATTATCCAGGACGAGCTTCACCTCATCAGCGGGCCGTTGGGAACCATTGCCGGTGTCTATGAAACCGCCATCGATGCATTGGCCAGTCGGCAGATAGATGACAAGACAATTCGGCCCAAAATAATCGCAAGTACCGCCACCGTGCGGAGAGCTCAACCCCAAATACGCGCCCTGTTTGAACGAAGCCATGTCTCGGTGTTTCCGCCACCGGGGCCTGACCGTCGCGATTCGTTCTTTGCTTTCACTGAATCTGCCACCGTAACCCCGGCCCGTATGTACATCGGTGTTGCCGCACAGGGACGCAGTCTCAAGGTTGTTCTCCTGCGTGTTGCGCTCGCGGTCCTTTCGGCGGCCCAGACCGCCTATGAGCGTGAGGGTGGGCATGGCAAGCGCATTAACCCGGCCGACCCGTACATGACCTTGCTGGGCTACTTCAACAGCCTGAGAGAACTGGGCGGCAGTCGGCGCATCATCGAGGACGAGGTACGGACACGGGTGGCTCAGTATTCCCGCAGGAAACGACGTGACCCGGTTGATGATCTTTTCGTCAACCGCGATATTCATTACGATGTTCTCGAGCTGACCTCTCGGGTCTCCACTAATGATATCGCCTCAACAAAACGCCGCCTCTCTGTGCCATTCTGGCAGAAAGATCGAGTCGATGTCGCACTGGCGACCAACATGATTTCGGTGGGCCTCGACATCCTTCGCCTGGGATTAATGGTCGTTCTGGGACAGCCAAAGACCAGTGCCGAGTACATCCAGACCACTAGTCGTGTCGGCAGGAACCCGGAGTTGCCGGGCCTGGTCATCACCCTTCTGAACGTGCATAAGCCTCGTGACCGATCACATTACGAGCGCTTTGGCACCTATCACGCCACATTTTACCGCTCCGTCGAGGCTACCAGCGTGACGCCGTTTTCTCCGCGGGCACTTGACCGGGCTCTTGCTGCAGCGCTTGTCGCGCTCTGCCGCCAAGGCGCTCCAGTTATGGTGCCACCGTTGGGAGCAGGCCAGATACTCACACAGCGAAGCACACTTGAGAAGTGGGCCGAACGATTCGCCGAGCGGGCGGCCAATCATGACGCACGGCTGGGTGCTGTCGAGTCTCAGCGTCTGAAAGACCAAGTCCTGCACCGTTGTCGGGACCTGCTGGATGCCTGGTTTACCATTGCTGATGTATATCAGCAAACAGGCACAAAGCTGCAGTATCAGCTGGAGGCGGGTGCCGCCCGGCGCTTGCTGTATGATCCGCTGAATCCTGATCTTCCAACACTGCGGCCAGAACAGCGTAAGTTCCGTGCAAACCGCTCCATGCGTGATGTCGAACCGAGCGTGGACATTACCGTCCGTAATCTTAACGACTGGAGGAACAAGCCATGAGTTCCGGACAGCTTCGCGCAAGCCAATTAGTCACCACCTTCGGGCCTGGCGCCATGGTCGACCTGCCGGATACATCTGCAATAATTGCCGGTCTCGAGTTTTGGAGCTATGACCGGAATACAATACCCAACATTGAGATCCACGAGCCCCGGCTGCTGGAGAAGCTCAAGAAGATCGTCAAGGCACCCAATCTGACTTTGCTTCTGCCCCCGCCGGCTTCGGAAGCACCCCATGGTTTTCATCCCGATGTTGTAGCTTGGCGCTTTCCCGAATGGTTCATCGTTCAGCATACTGAGTTTACTCCGGCACCATTCAACTTCCGCCGCCGGCGCCTGGTACATCTCAACAGTATCGACGGGAATTATTATCGTGATGATGACAAAAAGCGGCATTCTGTTGTGCCGGTGCGCTTCGTAAGGGCCTGCCCAAAAGGGCATGTCGGCGATATAGACTGGAAGGCGTTCGTGCATGGAACCGGGGTAAACTGTACACGCAATCTCTGGATGGAAGAGCGGGGTACCACCGGCGATCTTGCTGAAGTCTGGATTACCTGCGACTGCGGAGAAGAGCGCGCCATGAGCCAAGCGGCACGTCTCGAACTACATGCCCTTGGTAACTGCAATGGATCGCGTCCTTGGCTTGGGCAAGGAAGCAAAGAGAGCTGCGGGTTGCCCAATCGGCTCCTGATCCGAAGCGCAAGCAACGCCTATTTCCCCCAGCTGATGTCGGTTATCTCCATACCTGATAAACATAGCCCTATCGATGATGTAGTACGCGTGCTGTGGGACGACTTCCTTTCTGATGTCGAGTCTATGGATGATTTAGCCCGGTATCGTAAAAAGCCGACCGTGGCTCTGCGTCTGGAAGGGATCGCCGATGAAGACGTTTATGCGGCCATCGGGCGCGTGCGATCCGGCAGTGCGGGGCAGGATCGACCGATCAAGGAAGTTGAGTTTGAGGCGTTGACAGAAGCCAAAGATGAGATGGGCATGGATGTGCCGGAAGGAATTTTCTTTGCGCGTTCATTACCGAAGGCTGCATGGAATGCCCCATGGATGGGTGTTATTCAAAGGGTGGTGCTTGTCCACCGGTTGCGCGAGGTAGTGGCGCAGGTCGGTTTTACCAGGTTCGAGGCCGCCGGACCGGATATCCAGGGCGAGCTGTCGTTGAACGTGGAGCCTGCCCCCCTGGCACTCGGTATTTCCTGGCTTCCAGCCATTGAGAATCGTGGAGAGGGTGTTTTCATTCAAATCAATCCCGATGCCGTTTCTACCTGGCTTGATAAACCTGCCGTCAAGGCGCGCGGCGAAAAGCTTGCTGCCGGTTTTGCCGCATGGAAGGCTGAACATGTTGGCAGCAACCGCGAATTTCCCGGTTTACCCTATTATCTGCTCCACTCCCTGTCACATCTCTTGATGACCGCTATTTCCCTGGAATGTGGCTATCCCGCATCGTCATTGCGGGAACGCATCTATAGCATGCCAGGCCATTACGGCATTCTGATATATACCGGCTCGACCGACTCCGAGGGGACTCTCGGTGGCTTGATCATGGCCGCCCGCGATATACGGCGTCACATGCGCCGTGCACTTGACATGGGGCTGCTCTGTTCCAATGATCCGGTGTGCGCGTACCATGAACCATCACGGCATGACCTTCAACCTCTCCTCGGCAGCGCTTGCCATGGATGCATGCTGGTATCGGAAACTTCTTGCGAACAGCGAAACGAGTTTCTCGACCGCGCCTTGCTGGTTGCCACTGTTGAAGCTTTGGGTGCGGAGTTCTTCACATGAGACTCAATCTTGACGCGCTCCATGCGCTTTCTACTGCCAACCTGCGGGCTCTGGCCACGTCTTTTCGGGATGGCCAGCTTGCAATGGGTTTGACGGCGGCCAGCATCAACCAGTTGTTGTGCGGATGCGATGTAGATGTGCTTTCATGCCTCGAGACGCTCGTATCGAATGGCATGGGAGCGCCGCAATGCGCACTGCTATTGGACGCAATTACCAACGAACGTGAGCGTGCACCAGACCTCGCCAGATTGTTCGAACCTGTATTATCAGGGCCTGACGTCCCAGGCGTGCCAACCGGCGATACAGCCGCAGCTATGCAGATGCTGGTGCAGGAAGCTCGCAAAGAGGTTCTTCTGGTGGGATATGCCGTGTATAACGGCGAGCGCCTGTTCGAGCCGCTGGCGTTACGGATGAGGGAGAATCCTGAGCTCAAGGTAACGTTCTGCCTGAATATTGCTCGTCGTTTCGGAGATACCTCGCTGGATTCAGAGGTGGTGAACCGGTATGCTCTCGATTTTCACCAAAAACACTGGCCCTGGCCAGAACTTCCTGAGTTGTATTATGACCCACGTGCGCTGTCGGAGTCTTCTGAGCACAGGGCAAGCCTACATGCCAAATGCGTTGTAGTTGATCACAGAGCAGCGCTGATAACCTCTGCCAACTTTACCGATGCAGCGCAATACAGGAATATTGAGATGGGATTGTTGGTGCGCCACTCACCACTTGCGGAGCGGGTCGCCGATTATTTTGAGGGTCTGCGACTCTCGGGCCATCTGCTTCGATGTCCACTGTGACGGATACTATCATAGTATGAAAAAATCACTTAGGCACCCACAAAGCCGCTTTTACCTTTACCTGACCACGGCCCAGGCTGATCAGGTCTCTCGCCTTCAAGAGGCCGGTTTGTCCGTTTCTACTATTGGGCGCCAGGCAATCCGCAAGTGCTGTGATATCCCACTCGTTGCCGAAGACGACACCCCACGCCCAGAGCGCTGCAACCTCTATCTGACCAATGACGATGTCGCCACACTCGAAAAGGTGGCCACCCGAGAAAATTGCTCAAAAGCAATGGCACTGCGCCGCCTCGCCTCGACGTATCTTTTCATTAATGCATCAGCAATAGACTCGTTGTTTTAATCTTCAGCAGCAAAAGGATTTTTTATTTTCAAATTATACACTATTTAGTGTATATTATATACAGTATCGCAAGGCAGCGATAGCACCAGGTATAGAAAGGGGGGACTGATGGTTGGGCTACTTGACCGGAATAATGACTTGGTCCGCTGGGTAGCGGAGTTTTCAATGCTACCGCTTCATTGGCTGTCACTTGGCCACCAACATGCTGCCGCCACAACGATCGGATCTGCCGTACTGATTTTGTATTCGGTGGCGGCCGTACGTCATGTGCGAATCCACGGGATACGCAGCCATGAATAGCCACCGACTTGGAACTATCATCAAGCGACGCAGGCAGGATGTTGATGCAGCAAAAATCACGCTTGATCTGACATCAGCGGAGGTGCCAGGACAACGGGCAACCGTGATCTCGTGGCATCCGCTGAATATTAAAATCAATGTGCAGCATCCTCGACTCGATTGGATCGAACGGCTGATGGACAACAAGTTCAAACATAACGAACAGGCCGCATTTGAGTCGAATGCCAAGGATTACCTTGTTCTGATTGATGATATAGCCTTGCAAGCGGTAGCCGGCCTGGTGGAACAGCAGCAACAGATTCAACAGCGGATTCGCAATGCCACAACATCTGTCATCGTCCTGAGCACCGCCCTGTACGTTTGGCTGCCTTTGCTCGGCATCGCCGTCGACACCACAGGTATCATAACGTTCTTTGTCATGTGCCTGTTAATCGAGAAAAGAAAGCAGGGGCTTTTAAATATGATGAAGGCGCAGGCCCGTAATCTGCCGACACGCTGCCGGCAGTTCTGCGATGCCTACAGTACGGCACATAACAACGAATCGGCGCTCAACCATGCCTGAGCGCCCGTGGCTTGGAATTCAATTAGCCTGGCATGATGTTGTAACCTCAAGTGGCGAGGGGCAAGCAGCGATTGTCAGCTATCGCAGGCGGAGGTTGCCTTGGCTCAAAAGCAGATCACACATTGTAGCTGTGTTCTACCCAGTCGAAAAGGTGCTCCGGTTCTATGATGTGCCCGCGATAGCTGAATTACGGGCCAATATGAAAGCATTCTGGACAATCGACCATGAAAAAATAGGTATAAACGCACTCGAGGAGTTGGCCGGTTGGCCAGACACAGAGGCACTGTATCACAGGTTCACACAACTGGATTTGGCAGTCGAGTATCGGGCGACGTTTGCAGTAAATGATCTCATTCGCCGTTGGCGGCCATACGGCATCAAAGGATGGTGGATCATAGACCGCCGAGGAGATGGGATAGCCCTGGTGCGCGAATTTATCGATATTAGGGACGGCGCCAGCCATGCGGTCGCATTATCTCATCATGGAATGTCATTGTACCGATACGATATGCTGAGAGGGTCGGGTCTGGCAGACGCCGATAGAATTCTGCTCCTGAAAATCAAGCAACTGGAGATGGACCGGCTGGCCAGGGTATTCAGCAGGGACGATGCCCTGGCGATCAGATCCGCTGCTCGCCATTACAGGCTCATGATTTTTGAGATGGCACGCGAATACGAGCTCCCGTTCTGAGCTCAAAGTGACAGCTATATGTCGAAGACATTATGGGGGCGCAATTGTGACCGTTTCCGGTCCAAAATCAACAAATAGCAGCAGTTTGTGGTGATTCAGCAACCAAACGCGACCATAAGAAACGCAGTTTCTTATAAGGGTGCAGTTGTGACCACATTGCCGCCGTCCAAACACCTGGCTACTCGAAAAATCTGCACTTATCCCACCGCTAACACCAAGTGCCATCAAGGCATGTGTCGCCTCTTTAAAATCATACCCTTTATGATGCAAAAAAATCCGACGCGTTTTGTAACAGTATGATTTTATTGAGTTGACATGTCGCCATATCCCCTGGGGAATATGCTTTAATGCCCATATCAATTGACGCCGATTTAGCGATCGGCACCCGGGTATACACATCCTGCTGGGGGGCTACAAGATGGAATCCAAGTCAGTTATTCAGAGCAATAACCTGGCCGCTTTCATGCGGTTTGTGTTGATGCTGGTTGAGAGGTTCGCGGATATGGTAGCGGATCGGGTCGTCGCAAAGATCCGTGAGACAGCTGACCTGCATAAGACTCCGACTGGCGTGGACAATGGCCTTAATAGCACAACTGCTGCCGCCAAATACTTGGGTATCAGCCCCCGCACGTTGTGGGGGCTGGTCAACAACAACGAAATCACACACCGCCGTATTGGCAAACGGGTACTGTTCGCCCAAAAGGATCTCGATACTTACATCGAAAGAAAAGCTAAACGCCCGGCGCGCTACTGATAGGAGGTTGTATTGTGGGACGCAAACAGGCTGACAAGGTTAAGGGCATCTTTAAGCGAGGCGACATATACTGGATTCGTTATACGTACGAGGGGCGAGAATATCGTGAAAGCGCTCACTGTACCACCGTCAAGGGTGCCAAGAAGTTTCAGTCGAAGCGGTTGGCTGCCCTGTGTAATCCTGATAATCAGGGTAATATCTCGTTGCCAACCAAGAGGGTTAAGTTCGAGGATCTGGCAAAAGCGTTCTCAAAGCATTGTGAGAACGATGCCTGCTGGAATAGCAAGCGATACCTGGTAGCTGGTCTCGTATCGCATTTTGCCGGTAGAACACCCAACCAAATCACCAAGACTGAGTTGGAGCGGTTTGTCCAGAAACATGAGGCCAAAGGCGATAAAGGCAGTACAATCAACAGGTATCTGTCGGCATTGAGTCACATGTTATCGTTTGGTAGCGACGAAAGGATGGTTAGCGAGCATACCAGGACCGTGCTGCGAAAATTTCAACGGTTTGACGAGACCCAATACCAGCGTAAAGTATATCTGACGCCGGAACAGTGTACAGCCCTGCTGGTGGCCTGCAAGGATATTGGTGAACACCTGTTCGGCGCGGCGCTGGTGGCCATCTACACCGGCCTCAGGCAATATGATGTTCTGAACCTGCGTTGGAGAGACATACACTACGTTTCGGATAAGATGATATCGATCACCATCCACAAGACGAAAAAGCCGCTTGACCTGCCAATTCCGGACACGCTGTACCGATATTTGCTGGAACAGAGTAAGGCGGGCGTATCGCTCGATGATTACCTGATTGCGTGGCGGGGTAAGCGGATAACGAGTGTGCGAAAATCATTCGCACATGCCCTGCATGTCGCCGGCATTACCAGCGCCTCCGGCGTGCGCTTTCATGATCTGAGGCACACCTTTGCGAGCTTTGTGGCCCGGACTGAGCCGCTTCAGGTCGTTGCCAAATTCCTGGGGCACACAACGCTCAGGTGTACGCTACGCTATGGGCATATCTGCGACGAACAGATGATCGGCGCCTCAGCAAAAGTCGACAAACTGATCCAGATCTAATCATACCCATACTCAAGTGTTCTTAGCGGCGCCCCCCACAAAAAAAATGTTGACGGGGGCGCCGTTTTATTGTATTTAATGCAGACGATCTTGGGGCGCCACCAAGATGATCATAGGACTGCCGCAGTACACCAATTCGCACAATTTTCGCACAATCAGGGAATGATGGGGAAGGGTAGCGGTCGTAACTAGTTGAATATGTTTTATTTTGGGGCTGTAGCTCAGTTGGGAGAGCGCTTGAATGGCATTCAAGAGGTCGACAGTTCGATCCTGTTCAGCTCCACCAAAATAACAAGGGGTTAGGCAATTTGCCTAACCCCTTTTTTTTCAAATTTGACATTAATTGTCATGGTTTTTACCGTGACCAAAACGCCCCCGGGTTCCCAGGGGCGTTTCCACGAGGTAGCCCCATGTTCGTATCCACCGAACGTACCGATCTGGCCGGCTATGCCTGTACCAGCGCCCAGTCGCGCGGCCGGAAGCATGTCGAGGAGTTTCGCGACGACCGTCCGGCCTTCGAGCGGGACCGGGACCGTATCATCCATTGCGCCGCCTTCCGGCGCCTGGAGTACAAGACCCAGGTGTTCGTCAACCACGAAGGGGACTATTACCGCACCCGCCTGACCCATTCCCTGGAGGTGTCCCAGATCGGCCGGGCCATCGCGCGCCGCCTGCACCTGAACGAGGAATTAACCGAGGCGCTGGCCCTGGCCCACGACCTGGGGCATACCCCCTTCGGGCACACCGGCGAGGAGGTGCTGAACCGGCTCATGGCCGGGCACGGCGGCTTCGAACATAACCTGCAATCCTTCCGCACGGTGGATGAGTTGGAGGAGCGTTATCCCGAATTCAACGGCCTGAACCTGACTTGGGAACTGCGTGAGGGGATCATCAAGCATTCCAGCCCCTACGATGCCCCGTCGGAGATCATGGCCGGGTTCCTGCCCGGCGTCGTTCCCTCCCTGGAAGCCCAGATCATCAACTATGCCGACGAGATCGCCTACAATAACCACGATATCGACGACGGCCTCAAGTCCGGGTACATCACCCTGGAGATGCTGGAACATGTGGATATCTGGCGTCAAGCCAGCGACGGGATCCGTCGGAAATACCCGGCTATCGACACCAAACGTCTGATGTACCAGACCATCAGCGCCCTGATCGGCCTGTTGATCGGCGATATCTGCGCCACCGTCGTTGCCAACCTGGAGCGGTACGCCATCGCTTCGCTGGACGACCTGCGGCGGGTCAATCGTCCTCTGGTGCATTTCAGCGACGGTATCACGGTGCAGAACATGGAGCTGAAGCGATTCCTGTTCGAACACCTCTACCGCCATTACAAGGTCGATAAGATGCGGGTCAAGTCGGAGATCTTCATCACCCGGCTGTTCGAGACCTATATCCGTTTTCCGAACCTGCTGCCCCCCAAATACCGGGCGCGGTTCGATCGTTTCGGCCTGGAACGGGTGGTCTGCGATTATATCGCCGGCATGACCGACCGTTTTGCGCTGGATGAATACAAGCGGCTCTTCGAGCCGTACGAGCGGGGCTAAGAGATGCAGCAGGCAGAGAAGCAGGACGGCACCTACGATTTCTTCGCCTTTCTGGCGCGTATGCGCTACATCAGCCGTTGGGGCCTGATGCGCAACACCGTGCCGGAGAATATCCAGGAGCACAGTCTGGATGTGGCGGTGATCGCCCATGCCCTGGCCATGATCCGCAAGACCTATTTCGGCGGCGTCCTGGACCCGTCCCGGGCCGCGCTCTTCGGTATCTTCCACGATGCCAGCGAGATCTTCACCGGCGATATGCCCACGCCGGTCAAGCACTTCAACCCCAATTTCAAGCGTTCTTTCCACCAGTTGGAAGACCGGGCGCGCCGCAAGCTCCTGGCCATGCTGCCGCCCGAACTGGCCAAGGAATACGAGCCGCTCTTCTTTTTCGAAGGCGATGAGGAGTACCGTGTTCTGGTCAAGGCTGCCGACAAGATCGCCGCCTTGGCCAAGTGCATCGAAGAGGATAAATCCGGCAATCTCGAATTCCGGCGGGCCGGGGCCGAGCATCTGGAGGCCCTCTCCAATAGCCCGCTGCCCGAGGTGCGCTATTTTCTGGAAAAGTTCCTGCCCGGCTACCGGCTGTCCCTGGACGAGTTGCGCCTGGGGTAGTGCTGGGGAATTACGGGAATAAAAAAACGCGTCCGGCATGTTTGCCGGGCGCGTTTTTTGTTTATTCTGGGGTCACATAGTTGCTGAGAGTCAGGGTTTGGCCGTCCCTTTCATGGTCGCCGCCAAGCCTTGAAGCAAAGCCTTCCGCGAGGCGTCGTCCAGCCGGGCATGGGGGTGGGCGATGCGGTACTGGAACGGGGGCATGTCCCCTGACTCCACCTCTCTGGTTGCCCTATCGGGTTTCTCTCCCTTGCCCCCCTGCCACTGGGAAAAGTTCAGGTGCCTACGCGCTTCGACCACATCGTAATAAACCAGCCACGAGGCCGGGGCAATCCGTGAATACCAGGGCCAGACGGTTTCGTTGCTGTGGCAGTCGAAACAGGCCTGTTTTACGAGGTTGTGCGTAGCGGGGCTGTCCCAGGCCGGTTCATTGACCACCGGCGGATTTGTATGGTCCTTCCCGTAGGGGACCAGTTGACTGGCTGCGGCAAGGACGATGAGAATAGCGAGTGACTTCCTGACGATGCTCATGGGTATGCTCCCTTGTGGAGTATGGTAGCTTGGCCGTAGTGGAGTCCCGGGATTATGCTATCAGGTACGGGGTGACGGCTGTCTCGTTCAGGTCGTTCGCAACGGTGATGATTTCTTCGGCACCGTTGCAGCGGACCTTGACCCGGCAGGCGGCGGTCTGCTCGGCCTTGGTGTAGCGCAAAAGGATGCGCGCTGCCAGCCCAATGCCGGCGGGGTCCTGGTCGCCGATGATGACCCCTGCGGGCGTATTGCCGTCCATCCAGGTAATGGCCGTCTCGCCCGTCTGCATCACGTTCTCCAGGAGATTGTTATCCGCCTCGTTGCGTCCGATGATGACCTTGGTGCGTGCCCCGATGCGGAAGTGGCGGCCGATCTTGAGCAGACGGCAATCCCGGAGGTTGAGTTCGTCGCTGTGGTCGAAGATATCCTGGACCTTGGGGACGAAGGAAAGCTCGGTCAACAGGCAACCGCCGGCGGGGCAGGGGTAGTTCCTCACGTCCATCTCGTCGGCGAGCTGAATCTGATCCTTGCGGGAACGCCCCCTGATGGCGAGGAGTTTTTCCCGGTCGATCCAGCCCTCCCGTTCGGGGAGGGTCGGAGGGAGGAAATGGGCCGACAACGGACGCAGCAGCAGGTCTTCCAGGCCGCTTTCCCGCTCGATCACCCGCATGGCGTCGCGGCGCTGGCTCATGGGCCTCTGTCCGAGCACCTCGCCGGTGAAGACGAAGTCGGCACCGCTCTCAGTCATGTATTCCTTGGCCTTGCGCAACAGGTAGATGCGGCAATCGATGCAGGGGTTGATCCCCTTGCCGTAACCGTGGCGCGGGTTGCGGACCACCTCCAGGTAGTCGAGCCCCTTGTTCATGACCTTGATGGGGATCTGGAATTCCTCGGCCACCCGGACCGCCTCGGATTTGCAACCGGCGTTCTTGCCGGTGCAGGTGCAGAAGGGGGAGGTAAAGTTGAGGGCCTCCACGTCAATGCCCAGGTCGAGCATCAGCTTGACGGCAAGGGTGGAATCAAGCCCGCCAGAGAGGAGGGCCAGTGCTTTGCGTTTCATCTTGAACTCCTGGGGCTCCATGATACGGCCTATCGTGAACGGAAGGTGTCGCATCACAGGACCAATGGTATTTTTCAGGTGATTCCGGGTGATAATTTTCGGCAGACCATTACGTTCCTACCAAAATGCAGCGTAATCCGCTGATGCCGCAGATTCGCAATTCCGTGAAAACAGGTTGAAATTTAACAATCTATCAAAATAGCAAGTATGTTCTCACAAGTCTAGACAATTAAATTCCTGCGTGTGCGGCTATTCACAAAATACGTTGGAAAACGCGTCAATACTCCAGGATTGCACCTATTATTGGGCACTGATTTTATGATAATGATGCCGAAGGCCTTGCGTTGCGTGATCAATTGCGTGTCAGTGTTCTTGCAGTATAGTTAAAACAAGTCGTACGTGCCGGGCAGAACGCCCGTGGCCACGTGGATTGCATGGAGATCATCACGCACGGCAGGGCTGCAGCACGAGCGATATCTGCCGTCAGCGTTCAGCCAGAGCAACTTAATATGGCAATGGCACCGGACGCACAGGAGGAGACCATGAAGGAAGCGCTGTTTTATGAACGGGAAGAAGACAGCCGGGTGCGCTGCGGCCTTTGCCGCTTCCGATGCCTGATCGCCGATGGGGCGCGGGGCATCTGCATGGTCCGGGAAAACCGGGGTGGTACCCTGTACAGCTTGGTCTACGGTAAACTCTGCGCCGAGCATGTTGATCCAATCGAAAAAAAACCGCTCTTCCATGTCATGCCGGGAAGCAGGTCGTATTCCATTGCAACGGTGGGGTGCAACTTCCGCTGCCGCCACTGCCAGAACTACTCCATTTCCCAGGTGGAGCGGGATGCACCGATCCCGGGCGTGGAGCTGACCCCTCAGGAGATCGTTCAGAGCGCCAGGAATAACGACTGCCGTTCTATCTCCTACACCTATACCGAGCCGACCATCTTCTTCGAGTTCGCCTACGACACCGCCCGCCTCGCCAAGGAGGCAGGGCTGCGCAATATTTTCGTCACCAATGGCTACATCAGCAAAGAGGCGCTGGCGATGATCACGCCATACCTGGATGCCGTCAATATCGACCTGAAGGGCTTCTCCGAAAGTTTTTACCGCGACGTTGTCCATGCCCGTCTCTCCGAAGTCCTCGACTCGATCATCGAGCATCGCAACCAGGGGATCTGGATTGAACTCACCACCCTGATTATCCCGGGGCTCAACGACTCTGACGCCGAGTTGAAGGGCATAGCAGCGTTCATCGTTGACAACCTTGGGGTCGACACCCCTTGGCATGTGACCCAGTTCTACCCCACCTACCAGTTGACCGACCGTCCGCGAACGCCCGTGGATACCTTGAGAAAGGCGCGGAAGATCGGCCGCGCCGCCGGGCTGCGCTATGTTTACGAAGGCAACGTGCCCGGCGAAGGCGGTGAGAACACCCGGTGCCCCTCCTGTTCAACACTGCTGATCGAGCGTTACGGTTTTTCCATAGGCACCAACAGGATTCGCAATGGGGCCTGTCCCGAATGCGGTGCCGCCATAGCTGGCATCGGCATCTGATGCGCATGGCGGAGCTTGCAGCAGGTCGGGCACGTGGATGGCGGTGGCAGCCGTTCGCGCCCGGTGAAAACAAAGCCGCATATCCGGCATTCTGCTGGTGTGGCCCGCATCGTCGCCCCTGCCCATGATCCGCTGAAGAGACGTGATAACGTTCAGCACCGCCTTGACATTGCAATGGCGAGAGATACCTTTAACCATATCCAGACGGAAAATAGCAGGGACGTCAATCAAGGAGGTGTTCTAAATGACAGTTCAGACTGATGAAAAAGAGGAGAAAAAAATCGAGGGGCTGACAAGGGAAGCCGAAATCCTGATAGAGGAGGAAGCCTCTAAGAAGGATCTCAAAGAGAAGCGGGGGGTCATCAAGCAAACGTATTATGATGGCTCAAAAAAACTGAAACACATCGTCCCGAAAGGAAAACGCATATAGCCGGGCGATACTGTTACCGTAACGTCGGTACGCTGTTGTTTGCCGACAGCGATGATCCGCAGCCCTACATGCTGAGGCGTTTCATCTTTTCGACCAGGGTTGTCCGGTTGATGCCGAGCAGTGTGGCTGCCTTTGCCTTCACCCCCCCGGCCATGGCCAGGGCTTGCGAGATCAATGATTTTTCGATGGTGGTCAGGGAATCGACCATGTTGATCCCCTGACCGGTCAGTTCGATGTACGGTCCGCCCGATGCCATCCTCTGGCCGCTGATCCCTGTGGGGAGGTCTTCATAGCGGATAACGTCCCCCTCCGTCAGGGCCACCAGCCGTTCCACCATGTTTTCCAGCTCCCGCACGTTGCCCGGCCAGGCATACTCTTCCAACGCCTCCAGGGCGTGCTTGTTGATGGTCATGGGCGTGCGCGACATCACCCGGCAGCATTTTGCCAGGAAATGTTCCACCAGCGCCATGATGTCGGACTGGCGTTCCCGCAGGGGAGGGAGGTGCAGGGGGATGACATTGAGGCGGTAGAAGAGGTCTTCGCGAAACTTGTTCTGGCGGACCTGCTGCTCCAGGTCCAGGTTGGTGGCCGAGATGATCCGCACGTCCAGTTTGACCGGTTTGTTTGAACCGACCCGTTCCAGTTCCTGCTCCTGGATGACGCGCAGCAGCTTGGTTTGCAGGTGCTGGGGCATGGTCCCGATCTCGTCCAGGAAGATGGTCCCGTGATTGGCTGCCTCGAATTTTCCGGCCTTGTCCTTGATGGCGCCGGTGAAGGCGCCGCGCACATGACCGAACAGTTCGCTCTCCAGCAGGGTCTCCGGTATGGCGCTGCAGTTGACGGCAATGAACGGTTTGTCCCGGCGGTTGCCGTTGTAATGGAGGGCCCGGGCCACCAGCTCCTTGCCGGTGCCCGATTCCCCGCTGATCAATACGGTCGAGTCGGTCTTGACGATGCGGGTCATCCGTTCGAAGACCAGGGTCATTGCCGGGGAACTGCCGATGATGTTGCTGAACTCGAAACGCTTCTGGAGTTGCTTGCGCAGGTAGATATTTTCGGAGAGGAGTTGCTGCTTCTCCAGGGCTTTGCCGATGACCAGTTTCAGTTCGTCGAAATTGACCGGTTTGGTTATGTAGTCGCAGGCACCTTCCTTCATGGCCCGCACCGCTGTTTCGGCGGAGGCATGACCGGTGATGACGATGACCTCGGTGGAAGGGGAGATGGTGCGGGCGCTCTGCAGGATGTCGAACCCGCTTTTGTCCGGCAGGAACAGGTCGGAGACGATAAGTTTGAACGGCTCCTGGGCCATGAGTTCGAGGGCCGCTTCACCGGTGGCTGCCGAGGCAATGCTGTACCCGACCGATTTAAGGAGCAGTTCCAGGGCCTCGCGCCCCGAGTCGTCGTCGTCAATCAGGAGTATCCGGGTGTCGTGTGTCATCGTAGCAACCTCAACTAAACCTTTTAACAGGCTATTGAACCCCCCGGGTTGTTCAAAAATAGTCAGATCGTCGCACCCGCAGAAGGCCCTGCGGAGGCGTAGCAGCGCTACACCGCACAATTTCACTCGTGAAATTGGACCGCGAAGGCGCCCGAAGGGTGAGGCCAAAGGCCTCAGTCACAAAAGGGCTTTCGAGGACGGCGGCGAGATGGCTGTTTTTCAACAACCCCTTAAACGTTGAAGCGGAAATGCATCACATCCCCGTCCTTTACCACGTACTCCTTGCCTTCCAGGCGCATGAGCCCCTTTTCCTTGGCCCCGGCCTCGCCGTTGCACGAGATGAAGTCGGCATAGGCGATCACCTCGGCCCGGATAAAACCCTTTTCAAAGTCGGAATGGATCACACCGGCAGCTTGGGGAGCCTTGGTGCCGTTGACGATGGTCCAGGCCCGCACTTCCTTGACGCCGGCGGTGAAATAGGTGATCAGCCCCAGCAGTTCGTAGCCGCTGCGGATCAGGCGGTCCAGGCCCGCTTCCGCCAGCCCCATGTCGTGGAGGAACGCCTGTTTTTCCTCGCCCTCCAGCTCCGATATCTCGGCTTCGAGCTTGCCGCAGATCACCACCGCCCCGGCGCCTTCCGCCGTGGCAATCTCCCGTACCTGAGCCACAAAGGGGTGCTCGCCGCCCAGGTCGTCCTCGGCCACGTTAGCCACATACAGGACCGGTTTGTCGGTCAAGAGGTGCAGGTCCCGCAGCCAGAGCCGCTCATCCTCGTTTTCCGCCACGCCGCGGAGCCTTTTGACCTGTTCCAGCAAAGCCCGGACCCGCTGGTAGAAGGCGACCTCGTCCTTGGCCTTCTTGTCGCCGCTGCGCGCCATTTTGTCGGCCCGCAGGATCTTCTTGTCCACCGTGTCCAGATCGGCCAGGGCCAGTTCGGTGTTGATCACTTCGATGTCGTCGGCCGGCGAGACGCGGCCGCTCACATGCACCACATTATCGTCGTCAAAACAGCGCACCACATGGACGATGGCGTCCACGCTGCGGATATGGCCCAGGAACTGGTTGCCAAGTCCCTCTCCCGAACTGGCCCCCTTGACCAGGCCGGCGATGTCCACGAACTCGATGGTGGTGGGCTGGATCTTCTGCGGTTTGACAATGGCCGAGAGCTGATCCATACGCGGGTCGGGCACCTGTACGATCCCCACGTTGGGGTCGATGGTGCAGAAGGGGTAGTTGGCCGATTCGGCGCCGGCCGAGGTCAGTGCGTTGAAGATGGTGGACTTGCCCACGTTGGGCAGCCCGACGATACCGCAGTTAAAACCCATGATTTCATCCTCAATAAAGTACTATTCAAAAGTCGATTCTGCCACAGAGACACGGAGACTCAGAGAAAACCAAAACCAGAGTTATTACAAACGAAAAGCAACGATTAACACTTTTTGTGCTTCTCTCTGTGAACCTCTGTGTCTCCGTGGCAGGTTCTGTTGTGATTTCAGCCTTCCAGGAAGTTGCGATTGTTGAACATGCTCATGGCCTTGGGCAATCCCTCGTCCAGCATCATCTCCAGCATGTCCCGGCCGCCGTCCAGTATCTTGGGAAAGGTCTCCATCTGGTCCGGAGGGATGTTCCCCAGAACGTAATTGCTCGTATCCCCGTGGACCGGTTTGCCGATGCCGATACGCAGCCTGATGAAATCCCCCTTGCCGAGTTGTTCCATAATGGAACGCAGGCCGTTATGCCCGCCATGCCCGCCACCTTGCTTGAAGCGTGCTGTTCCGAACGGCAGGTCGAGCTCGTCATGGATCACGACCAGGTTCGACAGGGGGAGTTTGTAAAACTGGAGCGCTTGCATGACCGACTTTCCTGAGAGGTTCATGAAGGTCTGCGGCTTGAGCAGGATCAGGCGGTCGTCGCCGCGGCTCCATTCGCCCGCCAGTCCGGAAAAGGACTTGCGGGTTATGGAGAGGTTTTCCCGGTGAGCCAGGCGATCCAAAAAAAGGAAACCCGCATTGTGGCGGGTCCATTGGTACATGGGGCCGGGATTACCCAGCCCCGCTATGAGTAAAGTCTTCATGGAATAAAACTGATCCGGTTACGCGGCAGGTTCGGCGGGGGCAGCAGCCGCTGCGGCATCTTCTTCCGCTTCTTCCTTGGTCCTGCCGAGGACGCTGACCACGGGGGTCTTGGGGGTTTCGAGCAGTTTGACCCCATCCGGGAGAGGAATCTCGCCGATGTGGATCGAGTGGTTGAGTTGCAGGTTGGTGATGTCGATCTCGATGGTGTCGGGGATATTGCCCGGCAGACATTCCACGTGCAGTTCGTGATGGGCCAGGTCCAGCAGGCCGCCTTCCTTGACCCCTGCGGCGGTGCCCTTCAGGATGACCGGGACCGTAACGCGCAGTTTTTCGTTCATGTTGATGCGGTGGAGGTCAACGTGGCGATAGGTGCCTCTGAGCGCATCACGCTGCATATCGGCAATGATGGCCATACTCTGGTCCAGGCTGCCGCCTCCCACCAGGGTGATCAGGTTGTTCTGGCCGCCTTCGCCTGCAAGGGCATCCTGAAGATCGCGATATTTGATGCTTACCGCAACAGGATCCATTCCCTTGCCGTACACGACGCCGGGGACCATATCGGCAATTCTCAACTGGCGGCTGACGCCCTTGCCGGTCTTCGATCTCAGTTCGATGTTCATCAGTTTCTGTTGCATACAGTGTTCCTCCACGTGTAGTGATGGGGCGGACCCCACCCTGTACAATTATAAAAATATGTTCCTAAACAAAAAGCGAGCTGACGGATTCATCCTCGTGGATGCGGCGGATGGCCTCCGCCAGAAGCCCCGACACGGACAGCATCGTGATCTTCGTTGTCATGTTTTCCTTGTCTCCCAGGGGGAGGGTGTCGGTCAACACGACCTCGGAGATCTCCGAATTGTTGATACGTTCGATGGCCGGACCGGAGAGCACGCCATGGGTGGCGCAGGCATAGACGGCAGTGGCGCCGTTCTCCTTGAGCGCCTTGGCCGCCTGGGTCAGTGTGCCGGCGGTGTCGATCATGTCGTCCAGAATGATGGCGATCTTGCCGCGCACATCGCCGATCAGGTGCATGACCTCGGCGACGTTGGGGCCGGTGCGGCGTTTATCGATCACCGCCAGTGAGCATTCCAGCCGTTTGGCAAAAGCCCGGGCGCGTTCGGTGCCGCCCGCATCCGGGGTTACCATCACGATCGGCTGGCCGTCGAAGCGGCCTTTCAGGTGATTGAGGATGACGGGTGCCGCATAGAGGTTGTCCACCGGGATATCGAAGAACCCCTGGATCTGGCCGGCGTGCAGGTCTACCGTTACCACCCGGTCGATACCGGCCGTGGTGATCAGGTCGGCCACCAGCTTGGCGGTGATCGGGGTACGGGGCGCGGCCTTGCGATCCTGGCGGGCGTATCCGTAATAGGGGACCACGGCGGTGATGGTCGCGGCGGAGGCCCGTTTGAGGGCGTCGGTCATGACCAGCAGTTCCATCAGGTTGTCGTTGGTCGGGGCACAGGTGGACTGGATGACATAGACATCACGGCCACGAACGTTTTCGTTGATTTCAACCATGACCTCGCCGTCCGAAAATCTGCGGACACGGGCCGCCCCCAACGGCATCTTGAGGGCCTCGCAAATTTTCAGGGCAAGGGTGGGGTTGGAATTGCCGGAAAAGATTTTGATCTTGTCGAGCATAATAATTTGTCTGCCTCTCAGCCGAAAGGGACTATACCGGGCTCTACGCGCGGAAATCCCTGAATTTCCAAAAAGGAAATGAAAGATATACTAAAACGACCGTCAAAATGCAACCTCTTTCGCTCATGGGACGCTTATTCCCTGCCGGAGGCCTCCAAACCGGCTCGGACGTGCGTTTGCCCGGCCGTGGTGCGCGAGGGGCATGGCATCAGCTCCGCAGCACGATCCCCTCGGTCAGGGCAAACAGAAGAAAATGCGTTGCCTCGTCGGCCTCAAGCTCCAGGTCGGCAGCGATGCGCCCTGCCGGGTCCGTGCCGTTCAGGCGCTCCAGAAGGCGGAAATAGGGCTCGGCCAGGGACTCGGTGCAGACCCCGTCGCGGCCCGGATAGATGGCGGCAAAGGAGCCGACCGGGACCAGGGTGTCGGCCAGGCGTCGGATGTCCGGCACGCCGGCATCCAGTATCTCCAGGATTTCGTAGCGAAATTCCACCAGGCGGACCGACCCTGCCAGCCGCAGTGGTATGTGGAGGAGGCGGCCCTTGTCCTTGTTTCGTCCCGGCGGTTGTTCCGGCGGGGTCAGGAGTGCGGCGGCATAGTGGTAGTGGTAATCCACCAGGTCGAGAACCACGGGCAGAAGCCGTTTCAGGCCCGGTTTGCCGAATGCGCTGCCCAGAAAGTCCCGTTGGAGTTGCCAGACCGTCTGGTCGTCCAGATCGCTTTCACTGATCTGCGCATCTTGCACGGTCAGCAGCCATTGGGAAAACAGGTTCAGAAAATCGCTGGGGGATGTTTTGAGGGCTTTGACGGCCTCATTGAACCAGGCCACGGCCTTGCCCCGGGTGTAGAAGATGTCGCAGGCCGTTGCCAGGCGCCGCGCCACGGTCATGTCGCCGGCCGAGATCGTGGGGGAGGAGAGCAGGGTGTAGGGCGGCTGGGGCAGGTGGTTGAGGCCGATGGCGGCGCTCCGTTCGGCGAGGGGGGTGCCGGGCAGCACCGCCAGGGGGAAGATGTCCAGGTGGTTGGGGTAGAGCGCCAGGGCAAAGTCCAGGCTGCGGCGGAAACCCGCCAGGGTGTCGCCGGGCAGGCCGTAGATGAGGTCGAAGCCGAAGGTGGCGCCGCTTTCGTTGAGCAGGCTGATCCGTGCGACAAAGTCGTCGGGCCGAAAGGAACGCCCAACCCCCCGCAGGACATGGCTGTCGGCGCTTTGCAGGCCGATCTGCAGCGAACAGGTGATTTGGGAGAAGAGGTTGGCCAGTTCCCGGTCGATGAACTCGCTGCGGACTTCGAAGTGGAAGTGGATGCCGGGCGCGATCCTTTTGATCAGCCTCAGGATGGCCTTGGCCCTTTTCAAGTCCTGGTTGAACGTGGAATCGAGCACAAAGACCTGGGATACCCCGCCCTTGGCAAAATGGCGCAGTTCGGATTCGATCCGCTCCAGGGAAAAACGCCGTACGCCGTGCTGGCCCCGGGAGTCGAAACAAAAATCGCAGGTAAAGCCGCATCCACGGGAAAGCTGCCACAGGATGCCCGGATAACGGCCGTAATCCAGAAAGCCCTCCAGGTAAGGGGAGGGGATGACGTCCAGATCGGCCAAGGGGGCGGCGGGGGTAAAGGGCGTCGCCGCCCCTGGCAGCAGTATGCCGGGGATGCCCTCCAGGGGGGCGTTGCCGGCCAGTCGCGTGCAGAGGGTCGCAAAAGGTTTTTCCCCTTCACCCACGATGACCAGGTCCAGGGAAGACCCGTCAAGCACACCGTGCGGGTCGGCGGTCACCTCCGGCCCGCCGGCGAAGAGCAGCACCCGGGGCATGCGGCGGCGCACCTCGGCCGCGATTGCCAGGCAGGCGGCTCGGTTCCACACATACAGGGAAAAACCGATGGCTGCAGGCTGCCGTTCCGCCAGGTTGTGGGCACACGCGAGGGCGTCGTCGCCGACAAAAAAGTCCTCCAAGCGTATTTCTGCGCCTGTTTCGGCCGCAAAGCCTTTTAAAAAGGCGTTGGCCAGGGGAATCGCCTGGGGGGAAGGGGCGGGATGAAGCGAGACAAGGGTGATGCGCACGGGTGCGAATCCTTTCAAGAAGCGTCCGGTAAGGAGACGCCCAGGCGGTTTGCGGCCGGTACAATGAAAAAGGGCTAGCTTGGTAAGCTAACCCTATTGGTAGCGATCCTTCTTTGTTTCTTGGAAGAATTACTACAATTCCATGGCAAAGTCAATAGCAAAATCAATATGTTCGCTCGATACGGCCAGGGCGCTCCGGGGATCTGTGCCCGGTGTTTACACTACCTGCACCATTGTATACCAGCAAATTATATGCGTAGGTCGTCGCCAAGCCGCATTTTTATTGGCAATTTGCAAAGGGTTTGTGATATGTGTATGAAAAATAGCAAGAAGTAGCAGGTAAACCTGAGAGTGGTCGTCGCAAGAATCTAGTCTGATCTACAAGAAGCAATGCTCTGATTCATGTACAGATGCCTTCGTAATGGAGGCTAATTCATAGAGCTCGAAAGGAGAGCACAATGACCAAGGCAGAGCTGGCAGTAAAGATCGCAGAGGCGGCAGGAATCACCAAGACGCAGGCTGAAAAGGCCCTCAAGGGGTTCATCGATGCTACAACCGCAGCACTCAGGAGCGGCGAAAAAGTCACCTTGATCGGCTTCGGTACCTTCAGTGCGGTCACGCGAAAAGCTCGTACCGGACGGAACCCCCAGACCGGCAAGGCTCTCAAGATTCCGGCCAAGACCGTTGGCAAGTTCTCCGCAGGCAAACCTTTGAAAGACCTTAAGGCTGCTGCTCCGAAGAAAGCCGCTCCCAAAAAGGCGACTCCTAAAAAGGCAAAAAAGAAATAGCTCTGTACCAGTGGGTGGCTTTTTTAAACCCAGCATGGCCGGGGCGCCACACAAGCAAAGGCCGTTTTCGCACAGAAAACGGCCTTTATTTCAGTTCTCCGCAAAAAACTCTTCCCAATGACCGCAGGCGAGGGACGCAAGCCTATGGATGACAAGCAAACCCCTGACGCAGCCGGATTCGGTCCCGGGCTTGCCGTGATTCGCAAACGACGCAGGTATTTTTTCGGAACCGTCGCCATCTACATACCGGCCATGTGGATCATCCATTCAATTTCGCCGACCTACCGTACGATGGGCACCTCCATCGGGATATGGGTCGTTATTCTCATTATTACCATGTTCTGGTCGGCGGTGTGCGTCTGCCCCCGCTGCGGAAATCTTTTCCATGTCAATGGTATGACCCTCCTTTATTTGCGCAAATGTCTCCATTGCCAGCTCCACATCAACGCCGACAAAAAAACCTCGGACGCCTGAAAATACCGCGACGGCACCAACCCGCTCATAATCGCATTCCTTCACATTTCGCAATGAGCCTCGCCTTGATAGCGGAGGCCGCAGAGGCTTTGCCCAGGTAGTTATGGGCGGTATTGTTGTTGCCCGTGCCGTTGTCGGCGTTATGCGCTGGGGTGGGGGACTTACGCAGCAAAGAGGCACCTCCATCTATCGATGAAGATGCCCCTTTACTTTGATTCTTTGCCTCTATGCTCCGGGTCGGATGATCCTCGGAGATTCAGTGATCCGGCTCGAACGGCACCGGCTCGCAGACGCTGGCGCTGCTGTGGGTTTTCGCCCCGCATCTGGAACAATAGAATGCGGGTTCACTGCTCAATTGGGCGCGCTGTCGGCTATCGGTAACCGCGCATATCTTTGCACTTTTGCTTGCCATGACCTGATCCCCCTTTCGGGACGTGTCGTCTATCGTGCTACTTTATTATCATCATAAACCTTTTTCGGAAAATGGGCAAAAAGAGTGGTGAGCGGTTTAGGCGTGATTGGAGGGAGTCCATTGCTGCCCGGATTTTATCCCGCTGCCCCTCTGTATCTCTCATAGCCGTGCCTCATGTCCGGTTATCCGGCGTCTACTCACCCTCGGGGGGGGAGGCTGCTATAAAATTTAGTATAACACGTGAATTCTTGTCCGACCGTTTCGGGCGCAAGGGCGGAAAGATGGTAAACTTAATGGCAAACTGAGGAATCATGAGCCAACAACATGGCGATCATAACGAACGGCAGAGAATGGAGGATGCCATGATAATAGCCGTTCCCAAAGAGATCAAGAGAGAAGAATACCGGGTGGCCCTTACACCGGCCGGTGCCGCGGAACTGACAAAGGCGGGTCACAAGGTGCTTGTGGAGAGCGGCGCGGGGAGCGGGAGCGGCTTTTATGACGATCACTACCGGCAGAACGGCGCCACGATTGTTACTCACAAAGAGCTGTTCCGGCGGGGCGAGCTGATTGTCAAGGTTAAGGAACCACTGCCGGAGGAATTTGATCTATTCCGGGAAGGACAGACCCTCTTTGCCTACCTTCACCTGGCCCCCAATCGCAAATTGACTATGTTTCTCGTGGAAAGGAGGATTACCGCCCTGGCTTATGAAACCCTTGAAATCAACGGCGACCTCCCGCTACTGGCCCCCATGAGCGAGGTGGCAGGCCGGATGGCCCCCCTGGTGGCGGCTTGGTTGTTGCAAAGGTGCATGGGAGGAGGCGGCCTGCTTCCGACGGGTGCGGTGGGGGTACGACCTGCCAAGGCGCTCATCCTGGGGGCTGGTACGGTTGGTTCCCATGCAGCTCGGGTTGCGACGGGCATCGGCATGGAGACCGTCGTGCTGAATCGGGGGATCGAGCGGCTGCGGCGGATCGACGAGTTGACGGGCGGCCGGGTGCGAACCGGGTCGTTGGTGAGAGAAACCATCAGCACCGAGATAAGGGATGCGGATGTGGTCATCGGCGCGGTCTTGACGCCGGGCGGCAGGACTCCGTTGCTCATAACGGGGGAGATGGTGGGCGAGATGAAGAAGGGGGCGGTAATTGTCGACGTCGCGGTGGACCAGGGCGGCTGCGTCGAGACGACCCGTCCCACGACACATGGCGATCCCTTCTACCTTGTAGACGGCATTGTCCACTATGCTGTCGCCAACATGCCTGGGGCCTACCCGCAAACCTCCACCCTGGCCTTGACCAATGCCACACTCCCCTACGTGATGATGCTTGCCGAACACGGGGTAGAGCGGGCTGTTGCCAAGCTGCCAGCCTTGGCAACAGCGGTGAACGTCCGGGAGGGGAGGATTGTCCATCCGGCTCTGCCACCTGTGTCATGAGATAGTGAAAAAAGCTACCGTGTGCCTCAACTTAATTTCTGCAAAGCATAACTGTGATGATTTAAAATAACAAAACAGCCACCTGCGAATTAACGTAAGTGGCTGTTTTATTGGCTGGGGCGGCAGGGATCGAACCTGCGAATGCCGGAATCAAAATCCGGTGCCTTACCGCTTGGCGACGCCCCAATAAACAAAGAGGAAGAAATCGTATCTAGATTGTTTCGGCAACGGCGGCGAACCAACCGGTGTCGGCGGTCAGAACGGCGCGGGCTCGTTCGGCGCTTTCCCGGTCCCGGAAGAGACCGAAGACGGTGGGGCCGCTGCCGGACATCATGGCGCCTGCCGCACCCTCGCGAAGCATGATTTCCTTGATCTCGGCAATTACGGGAAAAGCGGGGATGGTTACCGATTCCAGGTCGTTGGAAAAGATCGAACAGATATCCTCAATACTCCGAAAAAGCTCGGGGAGTTTAGCCAGACCGTCCCGGTTTGTCAACTGTAAACTTCGATAAACCCAGGCCGTGGAAACATGCACACCGGGGTTGACCAGCAACACCCAGACGGGCGGCATGGCGGGCATGGGGGCGAGCTGTTCGCCGACGCCCTCCGCCAGGGCCGGTTTTTGAAAGACGAAGAAGGGCACATCGGCCCCCAGGGTAAGGCCGATCTCCATGAGGCGCTGTTCCGAGAGCTGAAGGCCCAACAGCTCATTCATGCCCATCAGCACCGTGGCGGCATCGCTGCTCCCCCCGCCCAACCCGGCCGCAACAGGGATGTTCTTGGCGATGTCGATGACCGCCCCCACCCCCTGGTCCGCCAGGTCGAGCAAGGCTTTGGCAGCCTTCCAGGCGATGTTTCCCGGCCCGTCGGGCACGCCGTTTTTGCCGCAGGTAACGGTGATGCCGGGGGTCTCGGTCAGGGTAATGGTAATCATATCACACAGGTTGACCCGCTGCATGACCATGCGCAGATCGTGATAGCCGTCGGGGCGCCGCCGGATCACGTCCAGGCGGTAGTTGACCTTGGCAGGGGCTTGTAACGTCAGGCTCTTCACACACACTCCATGGTTGCGGGGCGCACCCCGCAGTGATGTGGGTTGAAATCGGGAATATTTACTTAACGCAAGAGCCCCTTAAAGGCAAGCCCAAAGTGTCCACGGGCATGGTGGTCAAAAACTCATCGGCGAGTTTATCCGGTGCCGGGCATCGTCCCGGTTGCCTGCAACAGGGGGGGATGGGCCGGCGGTTTTTCGTTTGACGATAAAAAGCGGGCTTGCGCGGTGAGGTTTCACCATACTATACTGGTCACCGCCCCTGACGACAGGGGTGAGATTCGTTCAAAAGGAGATGTGACCGTGAATCCGAGATTTCCCGCCGAATGGGAGGCGCAGGACGGCGTCCTGCTGGCCTGGCCCCACGAGGGCACCGATTGGTCCTCTATGCTGGACGATGTCCATCCGGCCTTTGTCGAGATTATCCGCCGGATCACCCGGTTTGAACGAGTGGTGTTGACCGCGCCCAGCGCCGCCTCGGCCCGGGAGTGCCTGGCCGCCGCCGGCATCGACCTGGGCAGGGTCGTTGTCTGCGAGGTGCCCAGCAATGATACCTGGGCCCGGGACTTTGGCCCCCTTACGGTAATCTTCAACGACCGGCCGGTGCTGCTGGACTTCGGCTTCAACGGCTGGGGACTCAAGTTCGCCGCCAACCATGATAATCTGATCTCCAAACGGCTCAAGGAACTGGGGGCGTTGGTCCCCAACCTCAAGACCGTCGGCCTGGTCCTGGAAGGGGGCAGCGTCGAGAGCGACGGGCTCGGCACCATCCTGACCACCGCCGAATGCCTGCTATCGCCCAATCGCAACCCGCAACTGGACAAGGGGGAGATCGAACTGGCCCTGGCCTCCCTTCTAGGGGCCGGCCGCGTGCTGTGGCTCCATCACGGTTTCCTGGCCGGGGACGACACCGATTCCCATATCGACACACTGGCGCGCATCTGCCCGGACAATACCATCGTCTATACGGCCTGCGACGACCCCCGGGACGAACACTATCAGGAGTTGAAACTGATGGAGGAGGAACTGAAGGCCTTCCGGGCTCCGGACGGTTCACCCTACCGCCTGCTCCCGCTTCCCTGGCCCAAGGCCCGTTTCGATGACCAGGCCCACCGTCTGCCGGCCACCTACGCCAATTTTCTGGTGATCAACGGCGCCGTGCTGGTCCCCACCTACCGGGACCCGGAAAAGGACGAACCGGCCATGACGTGCATCGGTCAGGCCTTTCCCGGCCGGGAGATCATCGGCATTGACTGCCTGCCGCTTCTGGAGCAGCACGGCTCCCTGCACTGCGTGACCATGCAGTTGCCCCAAGGGGTTCTGCCATGACGCGACTCCTCAGAACGGCATTGATTCAGCAGCGTTGCGGCAACGATAAAGGCGCAAACCTGGAGAGGAGTTGCGCCATGATCAGGCGCGCCGCGGCCGATGGGGCTGCGCTGGTGGTCCTGCAGGAATTGCACGCCGGCCCCTACTTCTGTCAGGTGGAGGACCCCGCCCTGTTCGATATGGCCGAGCCGATCCCGGGTGCCGCCAGCCGCGCCATTGCCGGCCTGGCCGGCGAGTTGGGAGTGGTCGTTGTGGCCTCGCTCTTCGAGCGCCGTGCCCCCGGCCTGTACCACAACACCGCAGTGGTCTTCGAAAAAGATGGTTCCACCGCCGGCATCTACCGCAAGATGCACATCCCCGACGACCCGGGCTTTTACGAGAAATTCTATTTTACGCCGGGGGATCTGGGGTTCAATCCGATCAAGACCTCGGTCGGCACCCTCGGGGTCCTGGTCTGCTGGGACCAGTGGTATCCCGAGGCGGCCCGCATGATGGCCCTGGCCGGGGCCGACCTTCTCATCTACCCCACCGCCATCGGTTGGGACCCGGCCGACGGCACGGCTGAGCAGGAGCGCCAGCGCGACGCCTGGATCACCGTTCAGCGCGGCCATGCCGTGGCCAATGGCCTGCCGCTTCTGGCCGTCAACCGGGTCGGTTTCGAGCCGTCCCCCCTCCATCCCGAAACCGGAATCCGGTTCTGGGGAAGCAGTTTTGCGGCCGGGCCCCAAGGGGAACTGCTGGCGGAGGCCTCGCGGGATGATGAGGAAATCCTGCTGGTGGACCTGGATCTGGCGCGGAGCGAAACCGTGCGGCGCATCTGGCCGTTTCTCCGTGACCGGCGTATCGACGCGTACGGGGATATGGTGAAGCGTTACCGGGATTGATGCGGCAGATCCAAATTTAAGATCGACATCTGCCACGGAGACACAGAGGTACAGAGGTACAGAGAGAAAAACGCAGTATCTATTTGGGGAAAACAACATCTGAATCCGTTGTTTATTTGTTTTGCTCCCGGTTTTCTCCGTGTCTCTGCGTCTCTGTGGCAGACGTTTTCAGGGTGGTTAGTTGTGCCGAGCCAAACGGCAGAGGCCCCCAAAAGGTTGAAAAATCCTTTGGAGGCCTCTGCCGTTTCATGTTCGGTATGTTGCGGGAACGGTCGGTAAAGCGACTTATCCTTTGAGCCCGGTTTCCTGGGCCAATGCGCGCCAGGCCGGCAGGCTCCGCTCGATCATGCCCATGTCCACGCAGTAGGCGATCCTGAAAAAGCCGGGCGCCCCGAATCCGCTTCCCGGCACCAGGAGGATGCGGTGTTTCTGGGCCAGCTTGATGAATGCCACGTCGTCGGCCAGGGGGGAGGCGGGGAAGAGGTAAAAGGCGCCGTCCGGCTTAACCACCTTGAACCCCATGGCGGTCAACTCCCGTAGCAGAAGATCGCGTTTCGACCGATACGGTTCGATATCCACCGACTCGTCCTGCAGGTTGGCCACCAGACGCTGCATGAGGGCCGGCGCATTGACGAAACCCAGAACCCGGTTGCAGTAGATGGCGCCCCCCATGAACTGCATGGCGGTGGGCATCCGTGGGTTGATGGCCAGGTATCCGATCCGCTCGCCCGGCAGGGCCAGGTCTTTGCTGTGGGAGGTAACGATGACGGAATTTTCTATCAGCGGGAAGATGTTGGGGACGTGCTTGCCGTCATAGGTAATGCGGGCGTAGGGTTCATCGGAGATGACGTAAATATGGCGGCTGGTCTTCTGCTGCGTCTTCTCCAGGAGATCGCCGAGTTTACGCAGGCTTTCCGCAGGATAAATCACTCCGGTAGGGTTGTTGGGAGAGCAGACGATGATGGCCCGCGTCTTCGGTGTGAGCGCCCGTTCGATGGCGTCCACGTCGAGCTGGAAGGTGTCGCGGTCGGTCCAGACCGGCACCGGAACGCCGCCGTGGTTGTCGATGTACGATGTGTATTCTACAAAATAAGGGGCCAGGACGATAACCTCATCACCCGGATTGAGGATGGTCTTGAGCACCACGTTGAGTGCCCCTCCCGCCCCGCAGGTCATGACCACGTGTTCGAAGGTGACCGGCAGCCCGGAATCCTTGGCCAGTTTGGCCGCCACGGCGGCCCGGGTTTCGGTGTAGCCCGCATTGTTCATATAACTGTGCATGCCGGGCAGGGGATGTTGGGCCAAGGACAGAAGCTCGCGGTAGAAGGCTTCGGGTGGTTCCACATTGGGGTTTCCCAGGGTGAAGTCATAGACATTGTCGGCACCGAATTCCCGGCGCAGAATCTCTCCCTCCTCGAACATCTTGCGAATCCAGGATGATCGTGAGATGAATCCGGCAATTTTGGTAGCGATGGCCATGGCTGTTCCTCCCTGGTGCCTTTTCTGATAAGATAACACTTCTTTATTACTACAACCATTCCGGAGAACTCAATGGAAATTCCATCCTACCCTGACTCGCGTCCTCTCGATCTTGTCGATAAGCCTTTGCTGGATGTGCGTTTTTCCGTTTTGCAACCGCGTATCTCCGAAATGACCTTTGCCGGCCTGTACCTGTTTCGCACCGCCCACGACTATCGATTGACCATGGTGGGGGACTCGTTGGTGGTCCTGGGGCGCGGGTATTCGGGGGAGCGTTACTGCATGCCGCCCCTGGGTGGGGCCGTGGAAACGGCGCTGGACAGGGTATGGGGCGACGGGCTGGAACTCTACGGCGCCGATGAGGCGTTTGTGGAACGTTGTCTGAAGCGGGGAGGGGTGGCCGCGGTGGAAGACCGGGACTCCTTCGACTATCTCTACCTGCGGGAGGAACTTGCTACCCTGCCGGGCAACCATTTTCACAAGAAAAAGAACCGTATCAGCTATTTTGCCGCCCGCCACGAGTACCGGGTGGAGCTTTTCTCGGAACAGTACCGGGCGGGGTGCCGTAAGCTGCTGGAGGTCTGGAGGGGCATGGCTGCTGAGGAGAAGCCGTCCTTCGGGCTGGAGGTCGAGGCCACCGCCGAGGCGGTGGAAAAAACGGAACTTTTGGGGCTGGAAGGGGTTGTGGTGACGGTTTCCGGAGAGGTCAAGGCCTTCAGCCTGGGGGAGCGGCTCAACGTCGAGACCACGGTATGCCATTTCGAAAAGACCGACCCTTTCATGGAAGGGCTCTCCCAGCTCATTAACCGCGAGTACAGCCGCATTTTGTTCAATGACTGCAAATTTGTGAACCGGGAGCAGGACCTGGGGGATGGAGGCTTGCGCAGTGCCAAACTTTCCTACCATCCGGCCGAGTTAATCAAAAAGTTCCGCATTCGCCGGACGCCATAACCACAAGCTATTTATAGCCAATCATTGATTGTCACGGATCTTTCGCATAAACGGAGAAAGGCTACCACCCCCGACCCCTCCTAAACTAGGAGGGGGGCAGGGGGTGGTTGATCCTCCCCGGAGGTGAGGGGAAAACGATAAATAGTTTGCAATCGCTGGAAAAATATTGTACATAACCCATTCTTTTAAAGACGGCATCCGTGCCGTATCTCCTTGCTCCGGGCAGGACCGGGGCTCGAAAACCGTGAGGAGGAAACATCACATGAGGAAGTATGAAACAATTTTCATCCTCCAGCCGGAACTTGGCGAAGACGAGATCAAAAGCATCGGCGCCAAGGTTCAGGAGGTCATCTCGTCGTACAATGGCGAGTGCTTCAGGCTGGACGACTGGGGTGTCAGGAAGCTGGCATACCCCATCAGGAAGTTTGCCAGAGGACGCTACTACTATCTTCGTTTTGATGGCGGGGCGGAGCTGATCGCCGAGTTGGAACGGCGCCTCAGACTTAACGAAAAGGTGCTCCGGTACCAGAGCGTCAACATTACCGGAGAGCCCGAGAAGGCTGTTGAGAAAAAAGCTCCCGTAGTCGAAGCGGAAGCGGTCGAGGCTGTTGAAGAAGCAGTCCCTGCCGTTGAAGCGGCAAACGAATAATTTCCTGGAGGATATACTATCATGAGCGACGAAAGACCCAGCACCCCATATCAACGTCCGGCAGGCGGTCCCGGCCAGCGTCCCGCAGGCGGCCCCGGTGGCCCCCGCAAGCGCCGTCCGTTCCAGCGCAGGAAGGTATGCCGTTTTTGCGCCGAAAAGAACCTGACCATTGATTACAAAGAACCCCGTACCCTGCGCTACTTCATCTCGGAGCGCGGCAAGATCGTTCCCCGCCGCATCTCCGGCAACTGTGCGAAACACCAGCGGGAAATCACCGAGGCGATCAAGCGCGCCCGCAATCTGGCGCTCTTGCCGATCGCCGCGAACCACTCGCTGTCCTAGGGTCTGAATGAACCCGAACACACCGGCCGATTCCATTAAGGCGCGGCTTACCGCAGTTCTCGTGGGCACCGCAGGCACGTTCGCGTTGTTTGCGGTGTCCTTTGTACTACCGCCGCTCGGTTTTTTTACGGGGCTTCTGGCCCCCTTCCCGGTGGTGTATTATCGCTTGCGTCAGGGGCGCGGCACATCGGTTGTCATCCTTGCGTTGGCCGGTATCGCATTGACGGCGGTATACAGCCCGAATGTGGGCGCTATCTATCTGTTGCAATGCGGGGTTATCGCCCTGCTGATGCCGGAACTGCTGCTGCGTGGGTATGGCGCGGCCCGGACTATCGCCTGGACCACGGGCGTTAGCGCGGCCCTTGTGGCCATGGTCGCCGTTATTCTGACGCTGGTCAGCAACCAGGATCTGCAGCAAGCCTTTTCCGGCGAGATTTCCACCAGTATCTCCCGGGCGCTCGCCCTGTATGAAAAGAGCGGCGTCAAAGGCGACGAGTTGTCCATGGTCAAAAAGTCCATGGACATGGCTGCCGCGCTGTTGATCAGAGTTTACCCGTCATTGGTGACCATCCTGCTCGGGATTATGGCGGGATGCAATCTGGCGCTCATACGCAGACCGGCATTCCTGATGGGATACCGCTTTCCCCTGGGCGATTTCAAGGATCTCCGGCTGCCGGAACCTTTGGTCTGGATCCTGATTGCAGCCGGATTCGCCATGCTGGCGCCCAGCCAGTTCGTCACGATGCCGGCCCTCAACGTACTGGTCGTAACGACAACGCTTTATTTTTTGCAGGGGCTGGCGGTTATTCTGACCCTCACCGCCCGCCAGGCTTTTTACAGCATCATACGCGTGTTTCTCTGGGTGATGCTGTTGGTACAACCGTATCTCGCGGCCATTGTTGCCGCCATCGGCATATTTGATCTGTGGGGAGACTTCCGTACCCCCAAAAAACAGGAAAACCTGTAATAATCAGGCTCGAAAGGAGAGAAGTATGAAGGTCATTCTGAAGGAAAACATCGAAACCCTCGGCCACATCGGTGACATCGTCAAGGTTGCTCCCGGCTATGCCCGCAATTATCTGGTCCCCAAAGGGTTTGCCATTGAGGCGACCGAGAAGAACGCCAAGGCGCTTGAACACGCCAAACGCCAGTTGACCTACAAGAAGAACAAGACCCTGGAGGCCGCCCGCAGCCTGGCCGCCAAACTGGAAGGGCTTGCCATCGAGTTGATCCACCAGGCCGGCGAAGAAGGAAAACTCTTCGGTTCCGTCACCAATATGGAGATCGCCGCGTTCCTCACCGAAAAGGGCTTTGACATCGACCGCAAGAAGATCGTTCTTGCCGAGCCGATCAAGCAGCTGGGCGAGACGAGCGTTCCGGTCAAGATTCATCCCGAAGTTGTCGCAACCCTCAAGGTGACCATCAAGGCCGCCTGATCTCTGGATTCATAGCAGAAACAGCAAAAGCCCGCCGGATTCTTTCCGGTGGGCTTTTTTGTGATAAGAGCATCAAAATCCGCCACAGAGACACTGAGACACAGAGGTACACAGAGAAAAGAAAGGTGTAACGGCTTCAGGGAAATCAGGAATCCTGTCTTTACGGCCTGCTGTAATCTCTTGTTTTTCTCTGCGTCTCTGTGTCTCCGTGGCAGATGTTCATTTGTTATCTGCTTATCTTCAGGAAGTTCTCCAGCAGGCTCATCCCACCCTCGGTGAGGATCGACTCGGGATGGAACTGGACCCCCCAGATGGGCAGCGTTTTGTGGCGCATACCCATGATCTCCCCGTTCTCGACCCATGCCGTGACCTCCAGGCAATCCGGCAGGCTGCTCCGCTCCACCACCAGGGAGTGGTAGCGGGTGGCCTGGAACGGGTTCGGAAGCCCGGCAAAAAGTTCCCGGTCATCGTGGATGATCGGCGAGGTCTTGCCGTGCATCAGGGAAACGCTCCTGACGACCTTTCCCCCGAATGCCTCCCCGATGGCCTGATGGCCGAGGCAGACCCCCAGGATCGGAACCCTGCCGGCGAAATGTTTGATCGCCTGCACCGATATGCCCGCCTCGCCGGGGGAGCAGGGACCGGGGGAGATCACCAACCGCTCCGGCTGCAGGGCCTCGATCTCTTCCACGGTGATCTTGTCGTTACGGTAGACACGCACGTCTTCGCCCAGCTGGCCGAAGTATTGGACGATATTGAAGGTGAAGGAATCGTAGTTGTCGATCATCAGCAGCATGTTATTCAAGCCCTTTCTCGGCAATCTCCAGCGCCCGCCGCGCGGCCATGGCCTTGTTGACGGTCTCCTGCCACTCGGCCGCCGGGTCGGAATCGGCAACAACGCCGCCCCCGGCCTGGATGTGCACCATGCCGTCCTTGATTACCAGGGTGCGGATGGTGATGGCCAGGTCCATGTTGCCGGAAAAGGAAAAATAACCCACAGCGCCGCCATAAATCTCGCGGCGCACTGGCTCCAGTTCGTCGATGATCTCCATGGCCCTGATCTTGGGCGCACCGGAGAGGGTGCCAGCCGGAAAGGTCGCCCGCACGACGTCGAAGGCGTCGTGGTCGCCCCTCAGCCGCCCCTGCACGTTGGACACGATATGCATCACGTGGGAGTAGCGTTCGATGACCATCAGCTCCGATACCGTGACCGATCCCGTGGTACAGACCCGCCCCAGATCGTTTCGCCCCAGGTCCACCAGCATGACGTGTTCGGCCCGTTCCTTGGGGTCGCCCAACAACTCCTCGGCCAGTCGGGCATCCTCCTGGGGCGTGGCGCCCCGGGGGCGGGTGCCGGCGATGGGACGGAGTTCGACCCGGTCCCCCTCCTTGCGCACCATGACCTCGGGCGAAGCCCCGGCGATGACCGTGCCGTCCAGTTTCAGGAAGAACATGTAGGGGGAGGGGTTCAGGGTGCGCAGCACGCGGTAGACGTCAAACGGATCGGCCGAGAGCCGCCCGCTGAAACGTTGGGAGGGGACCACCTGGATGATGTCCCCGGCCCGGACATACTCCTTGGCCTTTTCCACGGCCGCCTCGTACGCCTCGCGGGTGACATTGGAGCGCATCTCCACCGGGCCTCCCGAAGACGGGGGCGCGGCCGGCGGTAGCGGGGCGCGCAGTTTGCTGATGATGGTTTCGATCTTCTCCGTAGCCTGCCGATAGGCTTCTTCCGGGGTAATGGCGCCATCCAGGTGGGCATTGGAGACTACTTTGATCTTCTGGGCCATGGTGTCGAAGATGACGATGGTGTCGGTCACCAGGAAATAGGCTTCGTAGGCGTCAAGTACAGCCGGTTTCTCCGTGGGCAGGTGCTCGAAGTGGCGTACCATGTCGTACCCCAGGTAGCCGACGGCGCCGCCGAAGAAGCGGGGCAGGCCCTCGACCTCCACCGGGGTGAAGCGGGCCAGCAGGGTGCGGATGGCGCCGAGCGGATCATCGGTGGTTACCGTGGTCGTGACGTTGTTCTCGATGATCTCGACGGTGTGCCCTTTGGAGCGGATGACGCATGAGGGACTGGAGCCGAGAAAGGAGTAGCGCCCCCACTTTTCGCCACCCTCAATACTTTCGAGCAAAAAGGAGAAACGCCCGTCGTCGAGTTTTTTAAAGGCGGTGACCGGCGTATCCATGTCGGCCATGATTTCCCGGTAGACCGGGATCAGGTTGCCGCTCCTGGACAGGGTGCGAAAGGTGTCAATGGGGGGAAAAAACATGTGCGTGGCTCCGAAAATCTGTCAGGATGATTGGAAAAACTAGCACATACCGCCCGGGAGAGTCAAGTTCAGCGGGGTGCCCCGGTCGTCATGTTTGATATTTATAAACTCTTCCCTTCATAGATATTCATTGATATACTGCTGCGAAAATTACCGCAAAGGGTCCGGATATGAAACAGACTAACATACTGCTGGAGAGCGATACCAACGAGCTTGAAATCGTCGAGTTCAGGATCGACGAGATGGATGCCCGCAATAATCTCGTGCCCTGCCACTACGGCGTCAATGTGGCCAAGGTCCGGGAGATTATCCGGTTGCCCCAGATGTCCCGGGTCGTCAATGCCAAGCCGGGCGTGGAGGGGATGATCAAGCTGCGGGACAAGGTCATTACCGTTATCAACCTCGCCAAGGTGCTCGGCAAGGATACGGGAGACCTGGTGGCGGACCGGGTGGTGGTCCTCGAGTTCAATAACCTGATGGTCGGGGTGCTGGTCCACTCCGTTTCCCGCATCTACCGGATCTCGTGGAAAAACGTCGAGCCGCCGTCCCACTCGGTGCACAGCGAGCAGGTCACCGGGCTGGTGAAGATGGATGACCGTATCATCCTGGTGCTGGACTTCGAGAAGATCGTGGGTGAGCTCTGCTCGGAGAGTGCCTTGAGGCCGCTTGCAGAGGGTGCCCTGTTGTCATCCGAAGGTGGCGTCGTGGACCGCTCCCACAAAACGATACTGGTCGCCGACGACTCCCTGTTCATTCGCAATACCCTGTGCCAGACCCTGCGTTCGGCCGGCTATGCCGTTACCGAAGCGGAAAACGGCGCCGAGGCATGGGGCATCATTCAGGATAAAATCACCCACTGCACCCAGGATGGCAGCGACTTCAGGTCCCACATCAGCATGATGATCACCGACGTGGAGATGCCGCAGATGGACGGCCTGCACCTGACCTCGCTCGTGCGCAAGGAAGAGACGCTGAAGAGTTTGCCGGTTGTGATCTTCTCCTCCCTTGCCTCCGAGGATAACAAGCGCAAGTGGATCGGACTGGGGGCCAACCACATCCTGACCAAACCCGATCTGCCCAACCTTGTCAGGGTGGCGGACGAACTGACCCTGTAGCGTCCTGCCGACCGAGCCTTGTGCCCACTAGGCCTCGTCTTTTTCATCACCTTTTGCCTCTCGCGTGCCGTTCGGTTTCCCCGTTTCAGGCCGGGCGGCCGGCGGCGCGGGGCCTCCCCGTTCGCCGTTCTCCGGGCCGAAGTGCCGAGCTCGGAGAGAATGCCACTCTTGTAACAAACTCTTTTTCCCCAGTGCCGGCAGATCGAGCTGCTTTTTTTGTTGCCACAAGTCTTTTGGGCAATAATTTTGCATTATTCCGCAGCAGGAGGGAAGACCCATGACCGATACGCAAAAAGCACAAAAAAACGGCAAGGTGCCCCTTGTCCTGTTTGTCGATGATAATGCCGATTTTCTGGAAGAGATTCGGTTTGTGCTTCTTTCCAACTCGATCTGCGAAATGGTGACGCTTACCGACAGCAGCCAGGTACTGGCCGAACTGGACAAGGGCATCTATTCTGCCCTTTTCCTGGACTGGATCATGCCGGGCGTTTCTGGTGCCGACCTTCTGCCGGTCATTGCCCAGAAATATCCGACCATCCCGGTCATCATCATGACCGGGGTAAGCGATGTCGATACGGTGGTAAGCTGCATGAAGCAGGGGGCCATGGACTACATCACCAAACCCCTCGATTCATCACGGCTCATATCCAGCATCAACAACGCATTCAAGATCCTCGAGCTTTCAAACCAGAACCAGCAACTCCAGAACTATCTCCTGGGCGATCCCCTTGCCCAGCCGGATACCTTCAAGGACATCCTCACCCGCAGCGACAAGATGCAGTCCATTTTCAAGCTGGTGGAGACCATCGCCCCCTCCCGCTACCCGGTGCTCATCACCGGCGAAACCGGGGTCGGTAAGGAACTGATCGCCCGCGCCATTCACAAGGCAAGCGGCCAGCAGGGCAGTTTCACCCCCCTGAATGTGGCCGGGCTCGATGCCCACATGTTCGAGGATACGCTCTTCGGCCACAAGAAAGGTGCGTTCACCGGTGCGAACGAACTTCGCCAGGGATTGATCGCCAAGGCGCAGGGCGGGACCCTGTTTCTCGACGAGATCGGCGATCTGGCGCCCGAATCCCAGATCAAGCTGCTGCGGCTCCTGCAGGAAAACGAGTATTACCGCCTGGGCTCGGATGTCCTCCTGAAAAGCGACGCGCGGATTATCGTTGCCTCCAACCGGGACTTCAAAAAACTGGTCGCCGAGGGTACGTTCAGGGAAGATCTCTATCATCGGATCTGTTACCACAAACTGCACATACCCCCCTTGCGGGAGCGGCGCGAGGATATCATGCCCTTGGTTAACCATTATATCAACATGGCGGCAAAGGCCATGGGTAAAAGGGCGCCCAGGATTGCCGCGGAGTTGCGCTGGCTGCTGGAAGAGTATGAGTATCCCGGCAATGTCAGGGAGCTCATCAACAAGGTCGGCAGCGCGGTGGTCGTCAACAAGACCGGCCTGCTGGTGCAAAGCGACTTCCCGGATCTGGCGGTCAGGTCCAGAACCATGATCGATGCCGGAACCAAGGTCGCCAACAGCCAGTTCAGCCTGCATGTGGTCTTCCCCACATTTCCCTCCATGGGGCAAATCGAGAAATTGATGTTCGAAGAGGCTCTGAAGGTTACGGGAGGCAAAAAGGGGCCGGCCGCCGACCTTCTCGGCGTATGCCGTCAGACTGTGCAGAAAAAACTGAGCGAATTGGAAAAGATGAACTGAAGACTGGGCCTAGACCTCTGGGGCGGGTGGGGCATCGGGGCCGGGAGTGCCGGCGTCGCCGGCAGCGGGTATGCTGATCGTGGCGGTCGTGCCCTTGTCCGGTTCCGATTCAACTACCAACCGCCCGCGATGTTCGGTCACGATGAAGTTCGATATATACAGGCCAAGGCCGCTGCCGCCGCTTTCCATGCGGGTGGAGAAAAACGGTTCCATGAGGCGGCTCATTATATCCGGTCGGATGCCCTTCCCGTCATCCCTTACGACGAGGGACACCTCCCCATGCAGGCTGTCATAGCCCGAGATGATCGTTATGACCCCGTTCCGTGATTCCGGAATGGCCTGTATGCTGTTCAGGATCAGATTGATAACTACCTGTTCCAATTGGTAACGGTTGCCGGTCACCGCGGGCAGTTCCGGGTACGGTTCGGTCTGGATGACGATATTGCCGTGGCGCCCATGGGCGCGGATAATGGTAAGTGCGTCAACGACCACCTGATTGAGGTTCACCCGGCCCTTTGCATCGCTATGACCGCCGACGTTGTAAGCTCTCATATCCTGCACGACCTTTTCGATGCGTTCGGAACAGCGCGCGATGACCTCTGTGGCCTTAGTGACTTCGCCCCGCACCAGGCTGAATACCGCCCCTCCCAGTACGAAATCCCCTTCCTCCTCGGCAACTCGCTCCAATATGGGGAGCGCACTTTTCCAGGTCTTGGCCATCTGCTGCCCCGCAAGCTTGATGGCGCCGTTGGGCGTGTTGATCTCATGGGCCATGCTGGAGGCCAAGAGCCCCAGGGAGGTCATGCGGTTGGTCTGGATCAGCTTGGCCATGATCTGCTGTTTTTCCTTCTGGACTTCGAGGCGCATGGCGTCGACCAACTGTTGTTGCAAACGGCGGTTTTCCTCTTCCCGTTCTTGCAGCGAGGCAGCCAGCAGGCTGATGGCGCCGGCGGCCCGGCCCGGTTCATCGTTGCTGACGGGAGCGATCCTGACTGCGTAGTTCCCTGTCTGCATGGACTCCAGACCGCGCATGAGGGCATTGAAGGAACGGGTCACCTGGCGGAGCGCGAGATAGCAGAGGGACGAGACCGAGAGCCAGAAAAGGAAGGCCGTAGCACATGCCATCATGATCAGGCGCTGGGTCCGCGCCTTGAGCTCGGTCGTGTCCAGATCCAGGCGGACGGTGCCGATCAAGGCGCCCACTGGTTCTTTGCTGCCGATAATGGCGGATTCCGGGGAGGAACCAAGGGGAGTGCTGCGTACCTCCACGGTCCTGCTCAGCAACTCGCTGGGACTGCGTGAAATCGGTTTGCGCATCTCGGCCAGGACCCTGCCGTCATTGGTGCGGACCGTCAGGCTGTGGAAATCGGGGGTACGGGCGATGTCCTGGGCAATCTGCATGAGCACGGTGCGGTTTTCGGCGAACAGGGGCAGGCGGACGGTATCGGCCAGGTGCGCCGCTATCAGTTGGCACCTGTCGCCGGCATAGATGCTTTGCTCGCGGATCTCGGTGACGATATAGGCGGAACCGAACAGGACGGCCATGAGGGCGGTCAGTAGGGTAAATATGAGGAAAAGCTTGAATTGGAAGCTGGCGCGGAAATTTATGAATTGGGTGCGGGGCGACACGATTATTCTCTTGGGTGCAGAGCAACACGCTCGGCTGCTATGCCCAGGTGTTTCATGACGCTCGGATTGGTTTTGAGCTGGATTCTGCGCGGGTAGGCGAGGGGTATGTCCGACGCCTCGGTCCCCTTGAGGATAGCCGAACCCATATCGCTCGCCTGCCTGCCCAGTTCGGCGCGGTCGATCTCCAGGACCGCCGCCGCCCCCAGGCCCAGATAGGCGTTGGCAAAGGACACCACCGGTACGTTGTGCTCCTGGGAAAAACGGAAATAGGCTTCCACCGTTTCCCGGGCGACGGCCGTGGCGTCGGGAAGCATCCACAGTGCATCGACTTTGCCGGCCAAGGTCGCAAGTTGGGTCAGGGTATCCCGCGGGGTCGAAACCTCGCGCACCACCAGCTCTATCCCCATCCGCTGGGCCGCCTGGCGGGCCAGTTGCACGTACCAGCCGCTCTTGGCGGGATGGTAGATCAGCCCCACGCGGCGCTTTTTCATCCCATGAAACAGGGAAAGGTAGCGTTCCGGCGGCGCGAACATGTCGATGCCGGTCAGGTTGGAGTGGGTGGCGTGACGGCTATGGATGCCGAGGGAGATCAGGGCGATGACCGGGGTTTGCCGCAGCTTGTTGGCCGCTTCCAGGGCCCGGTCTCCCAGGGCCAGGACCAGGGCGGGCCGATCTTCGCGGACGATGCGGCTAATGTCCACATCGGCGTAGTCGGCGAGCACGACCACCCGCTCCGAAAATCTGCGGTTGGCGCGGAACCCGGCAAGGGCCTCTTCGAAGGCCGGGTCGCGGCGGCTCTGGAGCACCAGCACATCGTAGGCATCGGCCGCAAGGGGGAGCAACAGGGCAAGTGAGACTATGAAGGCGGTCAGTATCCTCAAAAGCGCACCCTCATACCACCCTCGAACCAGCGGGAAGGGTTGGGCGTATAGCTATCGCTGAATTGGGCGCCGTTGAACAGGTTATGGCCCGAGAAAAATACCTCCAGTGTGGTTTTTTCCCGTTTGAGGACTGTTGCCCCCAAGTGCAGATCCCACACCAGGCCATAATAGCGGGCCAGGTACGAGGGGTCCTGGTTCCACCAGATATGGCGGCCGGTCAGTACTCCGCGGAATGTTTTGTCGTCGTAGTGTACGGATGCCTGCACGGTATGGCGCGGGAGGCCATATACCTGGGAACCGTCGATACTGCGGGTGGTGTCGGTGAAGGTGTAGCCGGTCGCCAGCGACGTATTCCAGACAGGAACGGTGCGAGCCTCAAGTTCGGCTCCCAAGGCGATCTGCTTTTCCGGGTAATAGGTCTGCGTGTCGAAGTTGTATGTCTGGATGTCCCATTTCTGGTTGCGAAACAAGGTTCCCTTCAACCAAAGATACGGAACCGCTTGGCTCTCCATGCCGATTTGGGAGGTCCATATCCTCTCAATATTTGTGTTGGCGATGTCCCGCAGGCTGTAACCCAGCCCGGTGTAGCCCCGCAGGAGGGTCTCATCCGTGAGCCGCCAGACCACTCCCAATGAGGGGCTGAAGGTGTCCGTACGGCCAGAGGTATTGTCAAAGCGGGCGCCGGGGATGATTGAAATCGCCCCTATGTTGAGGGTGTCGTTGAGGTAGAGTCCGAAGTGTTTGATTTTGACAAAGGTAGCGTCGCTACCGTAGACTAGATTCGCCTCGGTCTGTTCGTAGACCCCTCCCAACACCAGAAGGTTGTTCTCTTCGCGCCAGGTGAGTTTGACGTCGGCGCCATAGACTCGGTCGCGGAAGCTTCTCTGAGGGTCCGCTGCGCCGGTACTGATGGCGCTGGAAAAGTAGTCGGAACCATGGTTCAAATGGCGGACAATAGCCTCAATGTCAATGGCGCCGGTCAGGGGGTTGCGCAGCCCGACAGAAGCGGTGAGTTGTTTGGCGTCTTCCTTTTCCTGGGAGTTTATCTCGGACACATAGCTGTCGCCCCGGTTGTCAGCCTTGGTGTAGCCGATATTCCCCCACACCTGCCCCTGGCCCGGAAGGTCCCAGGCAAGACGGCCAAAGATATTCCGGCTATAGATGGTGTGGTAGGGGAGGAGGCCGCCGGAGCCGAGGTAGCCGCCGGACAGGTAATAACCCAATCTGCCGTCAGTGCCCGAGAGGGAAAGGCCGGCATCGGTAGTACCCCGTTCCCCTTGGGAGGCGTCTGCGGTCCCACCCAGTTTGCGCCCCTGTTCCGGGGAATGGGTGGTGACGCTGATCACCCCGCCCAGAGCCTGCCCCCAGGAAGATGAGCCAGCCCCCTTGACGATCTCGATCCGCTCGATAACCCGCGCCGGGATCAGGGCCGTGTCGGCAAAGTTGCCGCTGGTGTTGATCGCTACGCCATCCACCAGCACCAGCACGTGGTTGTAGTCGGAGCTTTGAATGAATGTGAAGGACTGGCCGCCAGGGCCGCCCCGTTGCTGTGTCTGAATGCCGGGAATGGTGGCCAGGACGTCGGCCAGGGTGTGGGCGTTGAGGGCCTCGATATCTGCAGCGGTAACGACGGTAACATTCTCGGCGGTCTGGGAGAGCGGCTTGGGTGCGCGGGAGGCGGTGGATGCCTCCTCCTGCCAGGCGCTGAAGAGATCCAGGGTCTCGTCGACCTCTTCCCCCCATGCCAGGCAGGGGAGGGTGCCGAGAGCCAGGCAAAGGGCCACCAAAATGGTGCTGATGGTATGTTGAGGTTTGTAGAGTGCCATGATAGGATTCTGTGCGCGGGATACTACCAGAAACAAAGACTGGATGTCCAGCACGTTGGAAACCCTTTGTGTGTTTTGATATTTGTTCATGGATTGCTCCTTGCCTGTCTCTGGAAAAGGAACGGGTATTTGAAAGGGATTCTTGACCGCACCAGCGTCCGTTTCTCCCGTGATTTTTGATGGCCTTCACGATCTGGTGGTGGCCTACATCATGGGGCGGGAGGAGTTGCGGATCGGTTCCCTGGCCGAAGGGATCGACGCTTATGCCGTGTCCCACAACCTGGATGTGTGGAAAAACGACGAATGCCTGGAGTGCGCATACCTGCCCATCTGTTTCGGCGGTTGCCGTTTCCTGAGCCTGCTGCGCACCGGCGCCATTGATGGTGTCGATTGCCGTCGCGCCTACCTGGATGCCGCCTTGGAACAGCTCGTTCGCCAGGATCTGGCCATGGGCAGATCCTGGCATAGCGGCGTTGTTAATTTTGTTAACATTCTCTTGATGGACGTAACGCTATGAAATGAATATTATTTTTATGGAGTGTTAAAAAATTTACACTTTGTGTTTATCGATATTTTTTAGTCAATTCGCCATGTTGCTACACTGTTTTGAAATAGTGTTAAAAAAATTAACAGTCCCCTCCGCCCCCTTGGTCTCCCCGAATAACGCCATGAGTTGCCGTTCGAAAACTACTTGAAAAAGTGGGATTTCCTCCGTGCCTTTGTGGCCACGCCGCCGTGTTGTGGTAGTATTTCAGAACAGCCCAAGGGCTATCGCAGACATGGGGAGGGACATCATGGGTGTTCTGATGCAGGCGTTTTACTGGGATTGCCCCCGGGAGGAGGCCCAGGAATATACGTGGTGGAAATTCCTTGCCACAAAGCTCGGCGGGCTTGAACAGGCCGGCTTCACCGCCCTCTGGCTCCCGCCTGCCGGTAAGGCCGCCAACATCGGCGGCATGTCCATGGGGTATGATGTCTATGACTATTACGACCTGGGAAAATACCCGCAAAAGGCGCTGCGCAAGGTCAACGGCGTTGATGAGGTAAAAACCTGGTTCGGTTCGGAAGAGGAGTTGCGCGCCCTGATCAGGGCCGCGCACGGCTGCAGCCTGAAGGTCTATGCCGACCTGGTTCTCAACCACAACAACGGCGCCGACCAGCAGGAATTCAACCCGATCCTGCAAAATTACCGCTGGACGAAATTCACCCCCCAAAGCAATCGCTTCACCCGCGACTGGACCTGCTTCAACCCCTCTCCCTACACCGAGAACGACCCCGCCGCCTTTGGCGGGATGCCGGACCTGTGCCACATCAATCCCCGCGTCTCCACCGGTATCCTCAACCACGCCAAGTGGATGATCGAAGAGATCGGTTTTGACGGCTTCCGCTACGACTTTGTCAAGGGGTTCGGCGCCTGGATCGTACGGGCGATTCACGACCGCCAGTACACCCGAGGAGGGCAGCCGGTATCTCTCTTCGGGGTGGGGGAGTGCTGGGCCGGAGACGATTTCATCGACAGTTGGCTGGATTCGGTCAACAACTGGGCCGTACACCGGGTTGGAGCCTTTGATTTCCCGCTGCGCTACCGGTTGAAGGATCTGTGCGACACCTACGGCTTCAGTCTGCGGACCCTGGCGGACGGCGGCGTGCTGATAAAGGATCGTCCCCACGAGGCGGTGAGCTTTGTAGATAACCACGATTTCAGCGGCAACGACTGCGTGGTGAACGACAAGATGCTGGCCTACGCCTATATCCTCACCCACGAGGGATACCCATGCGTCTTCTGGAAAGACTATTTCAACTACGGTCTGGCCCGGCCCGGAGAGCCGGACGGGATCGAGCGGCTGGTCAAGGTGCACGAGAGCCATGCCGGGGGCGGCACGGCCATCCGCTACGTGGACGACCTGCTGTACGTCATGGAACGCACCGGCATTGCCAGTCAGCCGGGGTTGCTCTTTGTCCTGAACAATTCCGGGGGCTCCCTCGGCAGACGGGTGCAGTCCGGTTTCGGAAACACGACGCTGAAGCCCCTGGCCTGGGGCGGCAAGGGTGCTATCCCCCAGCCGGCAGCGACCACCACCGACAGTGACGGATGGTGTCAGGTCGAGGCGCCGCCGCGGGGCTATGTGGTGTACGGGGTGTGAGGCGACGGGGGTGCCCTGTCGGGGCCTTGGGAAACCGTTGTCGGCAAAGCTGAAAAAATTACCCTTGACAAATTCTCAGCGGCTGTGATTTAGTACCAACCATGAATTCGAATCGTTTCTTTAGCGCCTTTTACTTTTTCTTTTGGTACGGCTTTTATTTCAGGCCGTCTGCCCGGGCAAAGGTGTAAGCGCAAGGAAGCGAAACCATTACACACCACAAGCCGGGTGGACAGACAGTCCCCCGGCTTTTTTGTTTACCGCAGCAGATGCGGACAGGGCCGGGGGGAAACCTTCGGCCCTTTTGCTTGTGGGAAAGGAACAGGGGATGATCATCGTAATGAAGGCAGGCGCGGCAAAGAAGGACATGGATGAGGTGTTGAAGCGCATCAAGGAATTGGGCTACATGCCCCATGTGATCCACGGCTCGACCCGGGATGTCATCGGTGCAGTGGGGGACGAGCGGGGCAAGATGGTGTTGCACTCCCTTGAGTCGCTGCACGGCGTTGAAAACGTGGTGCCTATCCTGCAACCGTACAAGTTGGCCTCCAAGGAGATCAAAAAGGAGTCGAGTGTCGTGCGCATCAACGATGAGGTGTCTATCGGTGGGGAACGGGTGATCATGATGGCCGGTCCCTGTTCCGTTGAAAATGAACGGCAGATCGTTGAAACGGCCGAGGCGGTGAAAAAAGCGGGGGCCTCCATTTTGCGGGGCGGAGCATTCAAACCGCGCACGTCGCCCTATTCGTTCCAGGGGTTGGAGGAGGAGGGGCTCAAGCTGTTGGCCAAGGCCCGGGAGGTGACCGGCCTGCCGTTCGTAACCGAGGTGATCAATCCCGAAACCGCCGAACTGGTGGCGGAATACTCCGACATCCTCCAGATCGGCGCCCGCAACGCACAGAATTTCGCGCTCCTGAAAAAGGTCGGCCAACTCGGCAGGCCGGTTTTGCTGAAACGGGGCATGTCCATGACGATCCAGGAGTTTCTCATGAGCGCCGAGTATGTCATGAGCGAGGGGAACCAGTCGGTGATCCTCTGCGAGCGCGGCATCCGCACCTTCGAGACCGCCACCCGCAACACCCTCGACCTTTCGGCCGTGCCGGTGCTCAAGGAAAAGACCCATTTACCGGTGGTGGTAGATCCTTCCCACGGCACCGGCAACCATCACTATGTCGCCCCCATGTGCTATGCCGCCGTGGCGTGCGGAGCCGACGGCCTGATTGTCGAGGTCCATCCCGATCCGGAGCATGCCTCCAGCGACGGGCCGCAATCGTTGAAGCCGGCAAAATTCCAGGCGATGATGGACAAGCTGCGCTTGTTCGCCGAGGCGGCGGGAAGAACTCTGTAGAGCTGGTGGCGTCCTGTGCGGCACACGAACCGCACAGGACGCCACAATGGCGTGGCTAGTGTGTTAACGTAGTGTAGGTACGCAGAAGCGGGATAATGTCTTCCGGCAGCAGGGGGTGACACATGAAAAATCCCTGCAACTCATCGCATTTGCTGTTGTGAAGGAAGGAATACTGCTTCTCCTGTTCGACCCCTTCGGCCACCACGTTGAGCCTGAGTGAGTGGGCCATGAAGATGATCGCCTCGGCGATGGCCGCATTATCCCCGCCGGGGGTGATATCGCGCACAAAGGTGCCGTCGATCTTGACCCGGTCGATGGGGAAGTGCTTGAGGTATGAGAGGGAGGAATAACCGGTGCCAAAGTCATCGACGGCCAGGGAAACTCCCAGTTTCTTCAGTTTTTTCAGAATGGGGATGCTTTTCTCTCCCTGTTCAATGATGGTGCTTTCGTTCACCTCCAATTCAAGGCAGCCGGGCGGGAGGTCCGATTCCTCCAGGGCCGATGCGACAATGTCGAGGAAGCTGTCATGTTTTAACTGGCTGGCCGAGACGTTGACGGAGATGCGCAAGCCGTCTGAACCGCCGTTATTATGCCATTGCCGGGCCTGCCGGCACGCCGTCCGCAGGACCCACTCGCCGATGGCGACGATCATGCCGGTCTCTTCGGCAATGTTGATGAATTGAGGCGGGAGCATGTCCCCATGCTGGGGGTGGTGCCAACGGATCAGCGCCTCGAACCCGATGATCGTCCGGCTCGCGATGTCGAACAGCGGCTGGTATACCAGGAAAAATTCGTTCCGTACCATGGCCTGGCGCAGGTTCGACTCGATCACCTGCCGCGCGAGCGCCAGCCGGTTCATCTCTTCGGAGAAAAATTGGTAGTTGTTGCGCCCCTTTTCCTTGGCCTGATACATGGAAATGTCGGCGTTTTTCAGCAGTTCGTCGACCGTTGTGCCATTTTCCGGGTACAGTGCGATACCGATGCTGGCGCTGGTGTGGATGGTATGGTTTTCGAATTGAACCGGTTTTCTGAGGGCTTCGAGAATCTTGTCCGCCACCTTTGGTACGTCGTCTCCCCCGGAAAGGAGGGAGAGGATGATGACGAACTCGTCGCCGCCGATGCGGGCCACGGTGTCGGAACTGCGCAGGCATCCCTGGATGCGGTCGGCGCTGATCTTCAGCAGGCGGTCGCCGTAGGCGTGCCCCAAGGTGTCATTAACGTATTTAAACTGGTCAAGGTCGAGGTACAGGAGCGCCAGGCTCTTCTTGTCCCGTTCAGCCATGACGATGGCCTGCTTGAGGCGGTCGCTGAACAGTACCCGGTTGGGGAGCCCGGTCAGGGTATCGTAGTAGGCCAGCTTCTTGATCTCCGCCTCGGCCCGTTTGCGTTCGATGGTGTAACGGATGGCTCGGCTCAGCAGATTGATGTCGAACTGTCCCTTGAGCAGATAGTCCTGGGCGCCGTGCCGCATGGCGGTGAGGGCCAGGGCGTCGTCTGACATGCCGGTCAGGACGATGATCGGAATGTCGGGGGCCTGGGTGTGCATGCGGTGCAGCGTCTCCAGCCCGATGCTGTCGGGGAGCGAGAGGTCGAGGAGGATGACGTCGAAATGTTTCTCCGAAACGAGTTGTATCGAGGAGGCGATGCAGTTGGCATCGTGGACCAAAAAAAGCACATCGGAGAGTTCCGAGAAACACTCTCGCAGCAGCCGGACGTCGGCGGGATTGTCTTCGATCAACAGGACTCTGATTATTTCGGCGTAGGGCATGGCGGCGCACTCACATTCCGGGAAGCTTCACAATGGAAAACCAGAACTCCTCGATGGATGTCACCACCTTGGTGAACTGCTCCAGGTCTACCGGTTTAGTGATGTAGCAGTTGGCGTGCAGAGCGTAGCTTTTGAGTATGTCCTGTTCGGCGCTGGAGGTTGTCAGGACCACTACCGGGATATGCTTCAGGCTATCGTCACTCTTGATCCGCTCCAGCACCTCGCGCCCGTCCAGCCGGGGAAGGTTGAGGTCGAGCAGGATGATATCGGGGCGGGCTGCGGAACCATATTCCCCCCGGCGATACAGGAAGTCAAGGGCTTGGACACCGTCGTTGACGACGCTGATATTATTACAGAGTTTTACGTCTTTTAACACTTCCATTGTCAGTCTGACATCGGCGGGATTGTCTTCAACTAGCAGGATTTCTGCCGGTTTGAGGTACGGTGGCGTCATGGTGTGGGCCTCCAACTGCGTCAAATGACGTAAAATGCTTGTCCTGCTTTATCTGGCCGGCAGGCTGAAAAAGAAGGTAGAACCTTTATCCGGCTCCGATTCAAGCCAAATCTTTCCCCCGTGCAATTCCACAATTCGTTTGCAAATTGCAAGACCAATGCCGGTGCCGGGATATTCGTCCCGATTGTGCAGCTTTTTGAAGAGCAGAAATATTTTTTCCTGGTATTCGGGGGCGATGCCGAAGCCGTTATCCTGCACCGAAATGATATGTCGATCTTCCGCGCTGCGGCAATCAATGGATATCACTGGTGTTTTCCGGGAGAATTTTAGCGCATTCTCCAGAAGGTTTCTCAGCAGCATGACCAGAAGCTGCCCGTCGCCGGTGAGCTCCGGGAAAGGGGCATGGGTGACGACGGCACCGCGCCGGGCAATCATCTCCTCCAGACCAGCAAGGGCGCTCGTTACGATCTCCGCGCCGTCCAGAGGGACGTGTCTGACCGGCTGCCGGCCGAGATTGAGATAGGTCAGCAGGTCGTTGAACAGGTGCTTGAGGTGGGATACGTTGGCGACGATGATGGCGATGAATTCATCGGCCTCACGGTCGAGTTTTCCCCTGTAGCGTTTTTCCAGGAGTTGCACGAACCCGCCGATGACCCGCAGAGGCTCCTGAAGGTCATGGTAGGCCAGCATGTTGAATTCCTTCAACTCGGCGTTGCTTTTTTCCAGCTCCTGCGCCTTGTGGGCCAACTCCTGCGCCGCCCGGCGGCTCTGGCTGATGTTCAGAATGAGCAGGGTTATGATCATGCCCAGGCTGGCCATGACAAAAATTGTCGTCCAGACCAGTCTGGTGTACCTCTCGTAGAATGACACGGGCTTGTTGACAAGGGTGCAGCCGTAGGGAAGCCGGGACATGGGGATATGGAAACGGGTGAGCTGGGTGTAGTCAAACATCACCCGTCCCGTTTGGCCGGTATAGACCGGCAGGGTGGCGATGTCCCGTCCATTGAGCACCTCCAGGGCCATTCCTGCGGCTTGCGCCCCATGCTGTCGCCCCCCCAGCAGGCTCCCGCCGATGATGCCATGGCCGATGCGTTCCTCATGACCGCCGTACACCGGCACGGGAGATCGTTCCCCCAAAAGCTGCGCTATCTTGGTGTGATCGAATACCCGCCCGTCCCGGTCCCGACTGTAGGAGAGCGCCAGGACGAGGCTGTCCGTTGAAAGTGACGATAATTGTCGCAGCATGCCGTCGGTTGTCAGGTTGCCCATATAGCGGATCGCGACCGGACTCTTGAACCCCTTCAGATCTTCCTCAGCCTGCCTGCGGGTCGCCAGCCCGGTGGAGGTGTAATCGTGGATAACGAAAATCTGCCGCGTTGCGGGGTGCACCTTGAGCATCAACTCCACGGTGCCCCTGACATCGAGCCGTTCGGCAACGCCGGTCACGTTGCGCTGCCCCTTGATCATCGCCGGTTCAAAGCCGTTGATGCCGCAGAAGACGATCGGGGTGCCGGGAAATATGGCGTCGCGGTATTTCAGGGCAAATTCGAGGGCCGGATTATCCACGGCGATGATCAGGGGGATCGTCACGTTCCGGTATTTCTGGATGAACAGGTCCCTGATCTTGCCGAAATGTTCCATCTTTGGGAAGTACTTGCAGTCCAGGTACTCCACGGTCGGTTCTATCTCCGGCCGCGACCGGTGCAGCGTCTCGACGATGCCGATAAGTTCGTTGTCCGACCAGGTGTAGTAGGGGTGGTAGGAGTTGAGGATCAGGATACGCGTCTTTTGCCCCCCGGCATCGGCGGCGTGGGCCGGACCGGCTATCGTCAGCGTCAGTGCCATGAACAGGACGGCAAGGTATGCCGCGTGCGCCGCGTGCAGACGCCTCATGCCGCATCCCCCTTTTCGGAAAGGTCCTTTTTGATGGTGAACGAGAAGCAACTGCCCCGGCCCGGTTCTGACGTCACCCCAATACGGCCGCCGTGGCGTTCGATGATCTTTTTGCAGACGGCCAGCCCGATGCCGGTGCCGGAGTAGGCGTCTCTCCCATGCAGCCGCTGGAAGATCTCGAAGATCCGCTCGAAAAATTGGTCATCGATGCCGATGCCGTTGTCCGTGACGCGAAATTCCCATTCCGTGGGGGTCTCGGCGCAGGCAACATGGATACGGGGCGGCTCGTCGCCCCGGAATTTGATGGCGTTGCCGAGCAGGTTCTGGAACAGTTGCATGATCTGGGTTTCATCACCCGTTATGGCCGGGAGCGGGTCATGGGTGATTTCAGCGCCGCTTTCCTCGATACGCCTCTTCAGGTTCATCGTTGCGGCCCTGAGCGCGTCCCCGGCTTCAAAAACAACGAACGGGGCGCCCTGGGATTCGACGCGGGAATACTCCAGAAGGTCGTTGATGAGCCTTTGCATGCGCTGGGCTCCATCGATTATGAAGGCGATGAATTCCCCTGCGTCCTTGTCCAGCTTGCCTTGGTACCGCCGGGCCAGAAGCTGTATGAAACTGCTTATGGTGCGCAAGGGTTCCTGGAGGTCGTGGGAGGCGATGTAGGCAAAATGCTGGAGTTGCTGGTTTGACTCCGCCAGTTTGCCCGTCAGTTCCTTCTGGGCGATCTCGACCATCTTTCGGTCGGTGATGTCCTTGACGAGCTCGATGCCGCCGATGATGTCGCCGGCCGAATTCCTGAGCGGCGAAGCCGTAACCAGCAGACACATATCCCGGCCGTTTATCGTCAGCCTGCGTTCCACCGTATGCACCTGACCGTCCTCAAACGTCTGCCTGACGGGGCAGTTGTCGCACACATGGGGCCGCTGCTCGTAGGCCTCATAGCAGAAACGCCCGGACTGGTCGTTCATCCACCCTCTGCTGGTGCCGTTCTGATAGAGGATGCGGTACTCCCGATCCTGGATGCTGATGCCGTCGCCGATGCTGGCAAGGATGGCATCGGTCTTGGCCCGTTCGTCGTGGGCCTGGCGGGTTGCCGTCTGGAGTTCCCGGACGAATGTGGCGCGTTCCTCCTCGCGCAACGCCAGGGTCCTTGCCATGTCGTCGAAGGCCTGGGCGATCAGGCCGAACTCACCCTGGGAGTAGGGGATGCCGACCTGTACATCCTGTCCGCCCGCAGCCAGCAGCATGGATGAACGCACCAAGCGCCTGGCCCGGTTGATGATGACGCGGTTGGCATAGGCAAACACCACCACGGCCGCAAGAACGACGGCGAACGTCAGAAACCACAGGTTGCGGATGAGGATGCGGTTGGCGTCGGTGAGGATCGCTTCCTCGGGCACTTCCAGCCTGATGTGGAGATAGGGGGTTGGATCGCCGGTCAGTTGCAGGGAGCGGTAGGCCATGATGCGGGACGATCCCCCCGAAGAGCGCAGGGTGATCTTCTCGCCACCCCGGGCAGCGCGCATGTCGTTGAAGATGCCCCGATCGTCTTTGGTGCCGATCTGGTAGCGGGCATCGGCGCTGTGAAACAGGATCGTGCCCGTGCCATCGAGTAAAACCAGGGCGGAGCCGGCCGGAAAGTGGGATCTGTCGAAGATTGCATTGACCCGTTCCAGGCTGACGGCCGCCTGGACCACGCCCAGCAGTTCTCCCCGGTCGCCGGTGACCGGCAGGGCAAAGTTGAAGGTCGGTTTGTTGACCGTGCGCCCGACGATGTACTCCCCGGCGGAAAAGGTCCGCCGGCGTACCGCATCGCGAAAGTATTTCCGGTCGCTTACGTTGAGCCCGGGGGGAGGGGGGACGACCGAGGCGACCGATTCGCCGGTGGGGCGAAAGAGTTGGAGGTTCAGATAGCGGTCGTCGCTGCGCAGGATTTCCCGGAACAGTCCGTCGCAGGCCGGTGCATCCATGTTGCGCACCTGGGGCAGCACGGCCAGGGTTGTCAGGAGCTGGCGCGTGCTGCTGACCGTATTGGTCATATCGCCGGCCAGTGCCCTGACGAGGGCGGAGCACCGGCTGTGGGCCTCGTTCAGGGAATTTTGCTTCTGTTCGAGACCGGTGTAGAGGATGATCGCCAGGGCGGGGGTGACCGCGAATGCGACCAACAGGATGAGGTGGGTGCGAATGGACCATCCGGAAAAAGCCTTCACCGTGCAGACTCCGGGGCTTTTGAGTGGGGATGCCGTTGTACCGGCTGATTCTATGCACAATTTTGTTTTTTCACAAGTTAAACAGTTACAAAAGGTATCATATTTCCCTCTTTTTTCGAGTTGCGTATACATCATAATTCCACTACCATGCGGAGAAAAAACAGGGAGGGGGCGATGGCGCTCCATGCCCCGTTTTTTGCGCGGCCGGGCTGAAAGCGCGCAGGTAACGAAACCGGGGGGCCGAGTCATGGATGAACAGCTTAAACAAACGCCGCTCTGCGGGCGGCATGAGGCGCTCAAGGCATTGATGGCCCCCTTCGGTGGCTGGAACATGCCGATCCAGTACGAAGGGATCATCGCCGAACACGCCTGGTGCCGCGCCAAGGCGTCGCTCTTCGATATCTGCCACATGGGGGAATTCCTCTTCGAGGGGGATTTTGCGGCCGGTGGGCTGGAGGATGTCTTCACCTTTTCCGTCGCAACGATCCCGGTCGGGCGTTCGCGCTACGGTTTCCTGCTCAACGAAAGCGGCGGCATCATCGACGACCTGATCGTCTTCCGTCTGGCACCAGACAAGGCCATGATCGTGGTCAATGCGGCCACGGCCCCCAGGGATTTAGCCGTCATCAGTACCAGGCTGAAGGGTGGCGCCTTTACCGACATCTCGGCTCAGACCGGCAAGCTGGACATCCAGGGGCCGCTCTCCCGGGACGTCATGGTGGCGGCTTTCGGCGCGGAAATTGCCGCCATACCCTATTTCCGATTCACCACCATGAACATTTTGGGTGTGGAGGCCATCGTCAGCCGCACCGGCTATACCGGGGAACTCGGCTACGAGATCTTCATCCCCTCGGACAAGGTCGTCGAGCTGTGGGATCAGCTGCTGCTGGACGAGCGGGTCAAACCGGCTGGGCTGGGGGCGCGGGACGTGTTGCGCCTTGAGGTGGGGTACTCGCTCTACGGCAGCGATATCGACGAGGCGACCACTCCGTTGGAGGCCGGTCTGGAGGGGTTTGTGGACCTGTCCAAGAACTTTGTGGGTAAGGAGGCGTTGCTGCGCCAGAAGGAACAGGGCGTAGCCCGCAGAAAGGTGGCCTTCGAGGTGAACAGCCGCCGCTCGCCGCGCCACCACTACGAACTCTGTTTCAGCGGCGAGGGGGTCGGCACGGTGACCAGCGGCGTGTTTTCACCCATGCTCGGCCGCGGCATCGGTCTGGGATTCGTCAGGCCGGACCTGGCGTCGATTGGTACGCCGCTCACCATCATCCATGAACGGGTCAGCATGGAGGCCACGGTCTGCGAACTCCCTTTCTACCGCGGCGGGTCGCTCAGGTCATAAAACGCAATCTGCCTCTGTGGCAGATTTTACAGTTTTTTTATCTTAAAAGGAGGATATGCCGACATGAGCATCTATTTCACCAAGGAACACGAGTGGGTCAAGGTCAAGGAAGGGATCGGTGCGGTCGGCATCAGCGAACATGCCGCCCATGAACTGGGGGACATCACCTTCGTGGAGCTTCCCGCCATGGGCAAGGTGGTCAAACAGTTCGACATGCTGGGGGCCATCGAGTCGGTCAAGGCCGCCAGCGACATCTTTTCGCCGGTTTCCGGCAAGGTGGTCAGGATCAACGAGGCCTTAAACGACGCCCCGGAGATCGTCAACGAAAGCGCGGAAGACGCCGGTTGGCTGGCCTGGATCGAGATTGCCGACGAGGCGGAGCTGAAGAATCTGATGACCAGGGAACAGTACGACGAGTATCTGAAAACCATTTAGGGGCGAATTCCGCCTTTGCCAGCAGGCTGTTGAAACACCCTGGTTGTTCAAAAATAGTCAGATCGTCGCACCCGCAGAAAGCCCTGCGGAGGCGTAGCAGCGCTACGCCGCACAAGGGGGCTTTTGAGGATGGCGGCGAGATGGCTGTTTTTCAACAACCTCTCAGGAGAGCATGCATGAACGACAGTCATTATTGCCCCCATACGCCGGAAGAGATCAGAGAGATGCTCTCGGTTGTCGGCGCCTCCAGCGTCGAGGAGCTGTTTGCCCCGATCCCGCCCGAATTGCGGGCCAAGACCTTCAATATCCCCCCCGGCATGTCCGAATTCGAGACCTTTGCCCGGATGCAGGCCATTGCCGCCGACAACAGCGCCGCTATGGTCAATTTCATCGGGGGCGGTTTTTACGACCATATCATTCCCGCCGTGGTCGATCACCTCTCCGGCCGGGCCGAATTCTACACCGCCTATACCCCCTACCAGCCGGAGTGTTCCCAAGGGACCCTGCAGGCCCTGTTCGAATACCAGACCGCCATCTGCCGCCTGACCGGTCTGGAGGTGTCCAACGCCTCGCTCTACGACGGCGCCACGGCCTGCGCCGAGGCGGCCATGATGGCCCTGCGGGTGACCGGCCGCACCCGGATCGTGGTGGACGGCTGCGTCAACCCCTTCTCCCGGCAGGTGCTCAGGACCTATCTTTACAACCAGGCGGTGGAGGTCGTGGAGATCGCTCCCCTGGACGGCCTGCTGAACCGCGCCGCCCTGGCCGCCTGCCTGGATGAGCACGTTGCGGCGGTGCTGGTGCAGAACCCCAATTTTTTCGGCTGCATCAAGGATCTGAGCCCCCTGGCGGAACAGGTACATGCCGCCGGCGCCCTGCTGGTGGCTTCCGTCTATCCGGTTTCCCTGGGCCTCATAACGTCCCCGGGTGAGATGGGGGTGGATATCGCCGTGGGGGACGGCCAAAGCCTGGGTAACCCGCTCTCCTTCGGCGGCCCCTCCTTCGGCTTCATCGCCGCAAAAAAGGCCTTTATCCGCAATATGCCGGGGCGCATCGTCGGAGAAACCGTGGACAAGAACGGCAAACGCGGCTTCGTCTTGACCCTCCAGGCACGGGAACAGCACATCAAGCGCCACAAGGCCACCTCCAACATCTGCAGCAACCAGGGGCTGTGCGCCCTGCGGGGCCTGATCTTCCTCTCGGCCGTGGGGAGGGAAGGGGTTGCGGAGCTGGCCCGCCTCAACCGCGACAAGGCCGAATACGCCAAGGCCCGCTTGGCCGGAATTCCCGGCGTGACCGTGGTGCAATCGGCGCCGACCTTCAACGAGTTCACGGTGTTCCTGCCCAAACCGGCCGCACCGGTCGTGGCGGAACTGCTCAAGCAGGGTATTGCCCCCGGCGTGCCGCTGGGGGATTACTACGAGGATTCGGCCAACGCCCTGGTGGTGACGGTCACCGAGAAGCGGACGAAGAAAGAGATCGACCGGCTGGCCGAGGCGTTGCAGGCCGGGTTGTAATCACAAAGGCGTGAATGGTGAATGGTGAATGGTGAATGGTTTTTTGCTATTCACGTTTCACGATTCACAATTCACGTCTTTTACTGATCTTGGAGAGACTATCGTATGGAACTTATCTATGAAAAATCCGTTCCCGGCCGCAGGGGCGTAAAGCTGCCGGCCTCGGACGTGCCTCCCGCTCCCCCCCTGCCGGAAGGGCTGCTGCGCACGGAACCGGCCGGCTTGGCCGAGGTATCCGAACTGGATCTGGTGCGGCACTTCACCAACCTGTCCCGGCTGAACTTCTCGGTGGACACCAACTTCTACCCACTGGGCTCCTGCACCATGAAGTACAACGCCAAGGTGCTGGAGAATGCCGCGACCCTGTTTGCCCCCTTCCACCCCATGACGGCGCTTCTGCCGGGGGGCGGGGAGCACTGCCAGGGGAGCCTGGGAATGCTCTACGACCTGGGGCAGATGCTGGCCGACATCACCGGCATGGACGAGGTCACCACCCAGCCCTTGGCGGGCGCCCACGGCGAGATGACCGGCATCCTGCTGATCTCCGCCTACCATCGTGCAAGGGGGAACAAAAAGAAATACGTCGTGGTCCCCGACTCGTCCCACGGCACCAACCCGGCCTCGGCCACCATCGCCGGCTACGAGATCGTCACCGTGCCGACCGCGCCCTACGGCGACATGGACCTGGAACTGTTCAGGCAGGCCATGAGCGACGAGGTGGCGGCAGTGATGATGACCTGCCCCAACACCCTTGGGTTGTTCAACCCGCACATCAAGGAGATCTGCGACATCGCCCATTCGTTCGGTGCCCTGATGTACTACGACGGCGCCAACCTGAACGCCATCATGGGCAAGGTCAAACCGGGGGACGTGGGATTCGACGTGGTGCACGTCAACCTGCACAAGACCTTCGGAACGCCCCACGGCGGCGGCGGTCCCGGTGCCGGCCCGGTGGGGGTCAAGAAGGCCCTGATCCCGTTCCTGCCCCAGCCGCGTATCGACATGGACGACGAGGGAACCTTTGTGCTCCAGACCTCCCGGCCCGACTCCATCGGCCGCGCGGCCAATTTTTTCGGCAACTTCGGCATCATGGTCAGGGCCTACGCCTACATCATCATGCTGGGACGCGAGGGGTTGATCCAGGTGTCCGAGCAGGCGGTGCTCAACGCCAACTACATCAAGGAACGCCTGAAGCCCTACTACGATCTTCCCTACGACCAGACCTGCATGCACGAGTGCGTCTTCTCGGCCGCCCGGCAACTGGCCCACGGCGTGCACGCCATCGATATCGCCAAGTTCCTGATCGACCGGGGGTATCACCCTCCCACGGTCTACTTCCCGCTCATCGTCAAGGAAGCGATCATGATCGAGCCGACCGAGACCGAGAGCAAGGCAGCCATGGACGCCTTTATCGACGTGATGATCGAGGCCGCCCGGACCGCCGGGAGCGACCCCCAGGCTCTGTTGGACGCGCCGCTGACCATGCCGGTCTCGCGGCTGGACGAGACCAAGGCGGCCAGGGAGCAGCATGTCTGCTGCCTGGGGTGATCGGGAAGGGTATGTCGACTGATGACTGATACCGCGTCAACCTGGCGCCTCATCGAGGACGGACCGCGCACCGGAGCGGAGAACATGGCCATTGACGAGGCGCTGTTGCGTTCCTTCGATCCGGTCCGGTCCCACCCGGTACTGCGTCTGTACGGCTGGCAGCCGCCGGCCCTCTCCCTGGGGCGCTTCCAGAAGGCGGCCCAAGTGCTGGACCTGGAGCGCTGCCGGGCCGGTGGGGTGCCCATCGTGCGCCGCATCACCGGCGGCGGGACGATCTACCACGCCGACGAGGTGACCTATGCCCTGGTTTGTTCGCCGGACCAGATCCCGCCCGCCTCATCCATCAAGGACTCATTCCGTATACTGACCGGTTTTCTGATTACCCTGTACCGAGACCTGGGACTTGAGGTATCATATGCCCTGGACACCGTCTCTCCGGATGTGCGTCTGGGAGAACGGACCCCCTTCTGTTTTGCGGGCAAGGAGAGTTTCGACATCCTGGTGCAGGGGAAAAAGATCGGCGGCAATGCCCAGCGCCGGCAGAAGGGGCTTATCTTTCAGCACGGTTCGCTGCCGCTGGTGAACCGGGCCACTCTGGGACTCTCGTTCATGAAAGATCGGGCGCCCGGTCTGGCGGAGGACGCCGTCAGTCTGGAACAGTGCGGCATCCCCCCGGAGTACGACCTGGTGCGGCACAAGCTGATCGAGGCCTTTCAAAGGAACTTCACCGTGGAGCTTTCGCCCCAGCCGCTCACGGAACAGGAACGCTCTCTGGCCGGGGAGTTGTTGGTGGGGCGGTACGGTACGGATCGATGGAACCTGGAAGGGGGGGATGCGTGAAGATGGTGAGGAAACCGGAGTGGTTGCAAAAGCGTGTTAATCCAGGAGAACAGGCCGGGATGCGGGCGCTCTTGGGGAAGTTGCGCCTGAACACGGTCTGCCAGCAGGCGCTTTGCCCCAATATCTCCGAATGTTTCCGCTGCGGCCAGGCCACGTTCCTGATCCTGGGGAAACACTGTACCCGGCACTGCTCCTTCTGTAACGTGGACAAATCGCAGCCTGAGCCGGCGGATAGCGGGGAACCGGCCAGGATAGCCAGTGCGGTCGCCCGGCTGGGGCTGAGCCATGTGGTGATCACCAGTCCGACCCGGGATGACCTGCCGGACGGCGGGGCAGCCCTGTACGCCGCAACGGTGGCTGCCATCCGCGCCGCATCGCCCACAACGCGCATCGAACCGCTCATCCCTGATTTTCAGGGGGACCGTCAGAGCCTGGCAACCGTCATGGCCGCGGGGCCGGATATTATCGCCCACAACGTGGAAACGGTGCCACGGTTGTATCACATCCGCAGCGGTGCCAACTATGGCCGCTCCCTGGATCTGCTCCACACCTGCCGGGAGTTGGCGCCGGAAACCCCGGCCAAGTCGGGCATCATGCTGGGGATGGGGGAAACGCGGGAGGAGGTGCTGCAGGTGTTGGGCGACCTGCGTGGGGCGGGATGCGTCTATCTCAGCATCGGCCAGTACCTGGCCCCCAGCCGCAACCATTACCCGGTGCAGGAGTATGTCCGGCCCGAGGTCTTCGATGAGTTGCGGGAAAACGCCCTGGGCATGGGATTCAGCCATGTGGAGAGCGGTCCCTACGTGCGCAGTTCCTACCATGCAGGCCAGTACCTGACGGATACCCAAGACGAACGCCACGAGGAGATGACATAGATGCAGCCCCAAATACTTCTGGCCGTTGCCGACGAAGAACGGCGCCTCATATATGAAACGTTTATCAAAAATGAGCGGGTGATCTGCCATACGGTGTCATCTCTGCGCGATGTGGCGAATCAGGCCGCCCGGCAGCCTTATAACGCCATCTTTCTCGACATGCCCCTGATGGTAAAGGCGTCCCGGTACGAAAAGAGCCTGGTGGAGGATGCCCTGCATGCCATGCCCAACGCTCGCCTCAACATTGCCGCCAAAACCCAAAAGATTCGCATGCTGATCTCATGGGACGATCAGGATGGGGCTCGTACCCCCGAGGAGCACCTCCGATACTGCTGCGAACAACCCCCGAAGGTCGCTCCCATTTGCAACAGGGTGCCGCTTAATCTGAATGCCGTGTTGTCATGCTCCCCGGATATGACGGATGCCGAACGTACGGTCTGTATCGATTTTTCAGCGGGCGGTTGCTTCCTGTTCTGCGTCAACGACGAGATTGCCCTGCAATCGACCGTATGGATACGGCTGGTTGCCCTGAGCGACCCGACGCCTATTGCGTCCACCATCTGCTGGAAACGGGAGTGGGGGATGACCAGCGAGATTCCCGGTGTCGGCGTTCGCTTCGATGTGATGACCCCGCAGCAGCAGGCGGAAATCCTCTCGCTCTGCCGGGGCAAGTTGAAAAAATGATCGCGGCCGTACGCGGCATGGCAACTCGCCGGTACGGCACGGTGCGACCGATATCACTTGCGCCCGATACCGGTTTCGTATAGGCTTTATCCATGCGTTTATTGGAGACATATTCTATCCACAGGAAATGCCTGCTGCCGCTTGTCATGGTGGCCGCGGTTTTCTTTATTCTCCAAGGGATAAGCGTACCCCACCTTGCCAATCCACGGGAACCGAAGCTCTCAAGCCCGCAAAAAGTCAAGCCATCCGTCCACCTTGTTGTCAAAAATCTGCTGCAATCCTCCCACGGCAAGATTGCAAAAAATGCCCAGTTTCTGGATTTTTCGGGCACGGCCTCCCGGTTCGGAAATCGTGTCGCCCACATTTCGTCTTACCCCTGTGACCCCTATGTTCCCATCTCGGCCGCAGTCCCGGCCGTCCCAGCCAGGGCACCGCCCGCGTAACAGCTTCGTCCCCCTGCACTACCCTTAGTTTACCATCGCAAGCCATGTGCGCCGGGAGAGGTCTCTCCGCGAACGGTTTCTGCGTGCCCCTGTCGTCAGGACAGCGTCCTGCGCCGGCCCTCGTCTGCGTTTGTGCCGTCTGCGGAACGTCCTGTCGCTTTCCAATCTCAAAAACACGCTTCCAGGAGGAAACGGTGCAACTTATCAATAAAACCGCCATCGATTTTATCGGCAAGAGAAACATCACCTTCATCATATCGGGTATCATCGTTATTATAGGCTTGATCGGCATTGTCCAGATCGCCAGAAACGCCGCCAATATGGGCATCGACTTTTCCGGGGGGACATCGGTGCAGCTCAATTTCACCCAGCCGGTTCTCCTGGAAAAGGCCCGTGACCTCCTTGCCCGGAACAACCTCGGCGAGGCCAACCTGCAGGAAATCCAGGAGGGGAACAAACTCCTTATCAAGGTCGGAAAAGCCAGCCTGATGGCCGGGAACAACGCCGATACCATCAAGGAGGTCTTCAAAAAGGGATTTCCGGGAAACGATTTCGTGGTGGAGAGCTCCACGGAGATAGGTCCGTCCATCGGCGACAAGCTCAAGAAGGATACCCTGATAGCGGTGGGAGTGTCCATGCTCGGCATTATCATGTACATAGCCTGGCGTTTTGATTTCAAGTTCGGTTTTGGCGCCGTAGTCTCCACGCTCCATGATGTGCTGGCGATGGTTGCCCTGTTTTACGTCTTGGACAAGGAGATCAACCTTCTGTTCATTACCGCGGTCCTTACGATTGCAGGGTACTCCCTGACCGATACAGTGGTGGTGTTCGACAGGATCAGGGAAAATCTCAACAGGAACCTGTCCGAGTCTATGGAAAGCATATTCAACAGAAGCATCAACGAAGTTCTGTCCCGAACCGTGATCACCTCGTTGACCACGTTTCTGGCGGCACTTTCGCTGTTTCTTTTCGGCGGCGAGGTGATCCACGATTTTGCCCTCGCCCTGGTAACCGGCGTCGTCATCGCAACCTACTCATCCATATTTATCGCAAGTCCGATAGTGCTGGAACTGGAGCGCAGGTCGGTAAGGGCCAAACAACAAGAGGCACAGCTCCAGGGATCGTGAAAAGATTTTTCAGCAGGGGAAGCATCATGGCCAAACATTGGGAAGGTCTCTCCCCGTGGCGTCCGGATATCGCCATAGACCTGGGTACTGCAACGACCCGTGTCGTCAGCAAAGGGCATGGGGTTATAACCCATATTTCCATGGCTGGAAACGTCCCGGCATTGTCTTCCGGCGTGGTGGCGAATCCGGACGCCGTGGTGGCGCTTCTTGAACCGCTCATTTCAAAAATGAGGATATTCGGCATGATCCGTCCACGCGCCGTGGCGTGTGCCCCCACCGATGCGAACGCCGATGAGCGCAATGCTCTTGTCGTGGGGGTTTCCCGGGGCGGCGCATGCGCCGTCGTCGTTGTCCCGGAACCCCTCGCCGCAGCCGTCGGGGCAGGGGTCGATATCGTATCGCCCTATGCCCGGATGGTCGTCGATATCGGTGAAGGGGTAACGGACTGCGCCGTCATCACGTCCGGCAAGGTCGTGGACACGGCAGCCCTGCGGGGAGGGTGCTGTGCGCTACGGAACGCGGTCAGGGAGGGGGCGCTGAGGAGGTGGAACTTGCGAATCTCCACTCGTCAGGCAGAGACGCTGGTTCGCGCGGCGCTCTGCGGTTCGGCTGCTGTTGCCGTGCAGACACAAGATGCACAGGGAGACGATGGTCCCGCACTACCGCCGATCAGCCTTGTTGAAGCGCGGGAGGCGTGCGAGCCGGTGGTGGAGGCGATCCTGGGCTTGATAACGGAATTTCTCCGGGAGGTGCCGCACTCAACGGGAAGCGAGATCATCGAAAACGGCATCACCCTGACGGGGGGAGGCGCCCTGCTGGCCGGCATGCGGGAAAGGATTCAGGCGGCAACCGGGATTACGGTCATGCCGGTGGCCAACCCGCTTGAAGCGGTCGTACGGGGGGCATACGCCATGCTGCCGATTGTGGCGATGCTCAATATGTGGAAGCATTGAGCCCAAGTGCGCTGCGCAAACAGGATCTGCCCTTGGTCGAAAAAATGTAGTTATCCGCGGATACGATCGGGAAAAATTGTGTTAGACTTGCAAAATGCCGTTCCCCCCGCAATCTCCTGGTAACGAAAGCCGCGTTATGCTCAAACTGATTCGATTGGTCTGCGGGGCCGGGATCTCCCTGTTCATCCTCTGGTTCGCCATGAGCAATTATCGCGATGCGCGCCCCATCGCGGAGGATAATCTTTTCGGGCTGGCCCATTCACTTCATGCGGCCATTGAAAACAGTGTGGTTCACGACCCATCCCTCCAATCCCTGGCGACGTTTCATGCCCAGGACCTGGCCTATTTCGCTCTTGTCGACAGGGATGGCGTTTACCGATTCCACTCCAACCAGGAGTTGATCGGTACCCGTTTAAACAATAGCGACACGTTGCGGCGGTTGTTCGCCGAGACCATGTCGGGGGCTCGCGTAAAGCTTGCTACGGGTGAAACCGCGTACGAGTTGTACGGTCACATCCACACGCCCCGTGAGACCCTGGGGCTGCGTCTGGTGCTCCACACCTATCGGGCCGACGCGGTCGTCAGGCATGCCCGGCTGACCATGGCCGTACTGTTCGCCCTTGTTGCGGTCGGGTGGTTCCTGACCTTTGTCATCTATCGCTATTCCCTGCGGGAAGAGCTGCACCGGCAGAAAATGGCGCAGCGCGAAAGCCTGGCCCAAATGGGGGAGATGGGGGCCATGCTGGCTCATGAGATCCGCAATCCCCTGGCAGGGATCAAAGGGTTTGCCCAGCTCATTGAAAAAAGGCCCGACGACCCCCGGACGAAGGAATCCGCCCACCGGATCGTGGCGGAGGCCCGGCGCCTCGAGTCCCTGGTGACGGACCTGCTCGCCTTTGCCAGGAACGACGGGGATGAGGCGGAGCCTTGTGTCCTTGCCCAGCTTGTCGAACATTGCGTTGATCTGGTACGGTCAGAAGCCGAACAGGCCCGGGTCGTCCTCGTCGTTGACTGCCCTCACGATCTGGTGGTTACCGGCAAGCGGGGCCGGCTCGGACAGGTGCTGCTCAATATCGTCAAAAACGGTGTGCAGGCGATGCCCGACGGGGGAGAGCTTCGCGTAACGGCGCACGCGGCCGGCCCCCAGGCAATCGTCACCATCAGCGACACCGGGCACGGTATCAGCCCGGAAAACCTTGCCAGGATATTCACACCTTTTTTTACCACCAAGGCCAGGGGCACGGGGTTGGGGCTGGCGCTCAGCAAGAAGATCATCGAAGAACACCACGGTTCGATTGCACTTGAAAGTTCAGGCCACGGGACGGCGGTAACCATAACGCTGCCAGGGGCACGGGTAGGGGAGAAGTCATGAAAGGGCGCATTCTGCTGGTTGAGGACGACGAAACCTTCAGGAGCTTTTTGCAGACCGTTTTGGAGGACGAGGGGCATGATGTGCTCACCGCCGGCGATGGGCTGTCCGGGGCGCAATTAATAAGGACCAAACAGTTCGACCTGGTGATCTCGGATCTGAAGATGCCCGGCAAAAGCGGTCTTGAGCTGTTCCGGGACACCATACAGGATGCCAATCCTCCCCGGTTTATCTTTCTGACCGCATTCGGAACGGTGGAGGAGGCGGTCGGCGCCATGAAGGATGGTGCCTTCGATTTTCTCACCAAACCGCTGGAAGATCCGGATACCCTGTTGAGGATTGTGAACAGGGCGCTTGAAGGCCTGCAACACTCGCGGGACTACCATGCGCTCAAGGAATCCGAAACGGTTGGGTTACCGCCGGAAGAGCTCATCTTTGCGGGATCGGCCATGCAATCGATACGGAAACTGGTCCACAACGTGGCAGGTACCACGGCCAATGTGCTTATCTACGGCGAAAGCGGTACCGGCAAGGAGTTGGTGGCCAGGATCATCCATCTGCTTAGCCCCCGGGGTAACGGCGGTTTTGTCCCGCTCAACTGCGCGGCCATCCCGGAGAATCTGCTGGAGAGTGAGCTTTTCGGCCACGAAAAGGGGGCCTTTACGGGGGCTATCCAGGCCCGACTGGGCAAGTTTGAATTAGCCAAGGGGGGGACCATTTTTCTGGACGAAATCGGAGAAATGCCGGTGAGCCTCCAGGCCAAGCTGCTGCGAGTTCTTCAGGAACGGGTGTTCGAACGGGTCGGGGGCGGCAAGGAGATCAAGGCCGATGTGCGGGTGATTGCGGCAACCAACCGCGACCTTGCGGAAGAGGTCGTGGAGAAGCGTTTCCGCGAGGACCTCTTCTACCGCCTCAACGTCTTTCCGGTCAATTTGCCGCCGCTTCGGGAACGGCGGGATATCATCCCGCTGCTGACCGAGTACTTTATCCAGCGTTTCTGCCGTCAGGTCGGCAAGAAGCTCAAGGGCATCGAACCGGAGGCGCTCAAGGCCATGAAGGCGTATGCCTGGCCGGGCAATATCCGCGAGTTGCAGAACGTCGTGGAGCGGGCCGTCATCCTTGCCCAGGATATGGTCCGGGCTGCCAATCTCCCCGATGCTCTCGCGGTTTCCTCCCCGCCGGCCACTGCCGGCAGGGACAAATTGAAGATGGTGGAGCGCGATCTGATCGTCAAGGCCCTGGAACAACATGGCGGCAACCGTCGCCTGGCTGCCGAGGAGTTAGGAATGTCGCGCCGGACCCTCCAATACAAGCTGAAGGAGTTTGGCCTGCTCGACTAGCCGCACGGGACATTGGAGGTGTGCAATATCCTTCTCACGTGGTGCAATTGCTTGCACATTTTATCCTTATTTCGTGTGTATGAATAAATGATAAAATTAATGATATTGATGTGTTACTAAGATTGTTCGTTTTGGCATACACCGTGAAATATCCCAGAGCAGAATCATCACATTCCACGGAGGTATCCACACATGAAAAGGATCGGAACAATCTCAACAGTGGCGGCAAGCGCCGCTCTCATGCTTGCCGTCCAGGCATTCGCTTTCGGCGGCGGGATGGGGGGCGGCCAAACGGGGGGAAGCATGGGCGGGGGGCATCAGATGTCTTCCGGCATGCAGGGGACCAGCGGGGCGGGCATGCATCAGGGGGCGATGAATGGCACGGGTCCGCAGCATATGGCAATGAATGGAACAGGGGCGCAGGGGATGACGCAGGGAGGCGTCGGCACTACCGCCACCATACCGTCCGGGCAGATAACCGGGGGCGGCAACGGTATGACCGCCACGAAAACGCCCGCAGCCACAACCACCAAATAGCACGAATCGGGAGTAGTCCTGTATGACCAAAGACCGTTTTTTCTCCATCGCGACGTTGGCAATCGTTTTGAATAGCCTGCTGATCGGCTCCGCGTTTGCCGGTTTCGGCTTCGGCAGCGATGTCGTAGGGAAGAGCGGTCTGGACTTCGCCAAGGGGTATGATGTGAACACGGTGACGACCGTAACGGGTCGCGTGGCATCTTCTCCCCAGACCGGTGAAAAAGAGCATATTTTTGTGGACGTAAGAGCCGGGGGGGAGATCATCAGTCTCAACCTTGGGCCCAAGTCGTTCTGGGAGAAAAAGGAAATTCCGCTCCATCCCAACGACGACATCAGCGCCAAGGGCTCCAAGGCCCAGGGTAAGGATGGGAAAACCTATCTGATGGTGCAGAAGCTCACAAACAAGACCACCGGTTCTCAAGCAGCATTGCGGAATGATCAAGGGAGGGCCGCCTGGTCCGGGTGGAATGCGGGCGGCATGATGCAGGGCGGTGGTATGATGCGCAGTGGTGGCGGGATGATGAGGCGCTGATGTTTGCCGTCTTGTTGCCCACAAAACCGGTTACCTTAAAGGAGGAGCTAACAATGCAACACTTGATCGGATCGGGAAGGTTTTCCTTCCTTCTTGCCGTCATGACCCTCTTCATTCTTCCGGCATGGGCTTGTGCCGACGAACCCGCATATTCCGTCGGCCTTGGCTTTGAGTTCGCGTCGGGTAAATACGGAACCGGAATCAGGACCGACTCCATATACATGCCGTTCACGGCGACGGTATACCCGACCGAGCGACTTGATTTCTCGCTGGAAATTCCTTTTGTCTACCAGAGCAGCAGTGCGGTGGTGGCGGGGCAATACATGGGAATGCAAGGGCAATCCGGCATGCAGTCGGTTGTGGCAGCAATGAATGGCATGGGTTCCTCCGGCTCGATGACTTCCGCGTCGGCGGGGAGTGTCAATAATTCCCATTCCGGGCTCGGCGATATCAAACTAAAGGCCGGGTATGTCCTGTACACCGAGGAAAAGTATGTGCCGGCCATCCGCCCCAACGTCTACGTGAAAATTCCCACCGCCGACAAGAACAAATTCCTTGGGACCGGGGAGTTTGATGAAGGCTTTGCCGTGGAATTAACCAAGTGGTTCGGCAGTTGGTTTGCGGACGGCGAGGCGGGGTACGTCATCCAGGGAAAATCATCGGTCATTGCCGTCAAAAATTATCTCAACTACTACGCCGGAGCCGGTTATCAACTCACCGAGCGGCTGCGCCCCATGGTGTTGCTCAAAGGGACCACTCCTACCGTCAACGGAGCAGCGTCCCAGTTGGAGGCGCGGCTCAGAGTCAAGTACCAGTTTGCGAAACACACTGGCATCGATGGCTATCTGGCCAAGGGGATCACGACCGCCAGTCCCGAGTACGGCATGGGACTCGCCGTCTTTTACGAATTCTAGACTTCGCGTGCAGATGCGATTGAAGGAGAAACTATCATGATGAAAAAAACTATACTAGCAGCAGCGATGATTACTGCCGGCCTTATCGCCGGGTGCGGCAGCGGAGGCGGCACCTCAGCCGCAACCCCGGGCTCCACCGTATCGGGGGTCGCAGCAACAGGTGCTCCGATGAGCGGCACCGTTTACCTGAAGGACTCCGCCAACAACCCTGAGATGAGCACGACGATCAACCCGCAAACTGGCGCGTTTGCGTTCAATGTCAGCGGCAAGACACCGCCATTCATGATCAGGACGGGGTCACTCTACACTATGAGCGGCGCTTCAGGCACAGCCAATATCAATCCACTATCGAACCTCATGGTGGCCAATATGGCGGGTTTCAACAATATGTCCACAATGAACTCTTTCTATAAGAATCCAAACGGCACCACGCTGCAGACCATGTTTAGCAACATGAGTACCGCAAGGGCTCATATGTGGCAAACGATGGGGCCGCTGCTGAGTGCCTACGGGGTTCCCAATGTTGATCCGATTACGTCTCCTTACGTGATAGGCCAGGGGTTGGACCGGATGTTCGATAACGTGAACATGACGATAGATCAGAACGGCAACGTTATGATGACGAACATGAGCGGTGCACCAATATATACCGGCCTCATGGGGAACATGGCGGGCGGCACGATGATGTCTGGAAATATCATGCAGCCGAGTGCCACTCAGAACGCCAGCGGCATAACCGTTACCCCTGCTAATGCCTCGTTGCAGGTAAACGGCACCCTTCAACTCCGCGCGAACATACCGGTTACCTGGAGCGTAAGCTCGAACGGCGGAAGCATAACATCTGGTGGGCTCTATACGGCTCCGGCTTTCCAGGGAATGTTCCTTGTGAGGGCAACCAGTGTTGCTGATACAACTAAATTCGCGACCGTCACAGTCATTGTGGGGGGCATGGGTATGATGATGTAGGGATTTTACCCTCGGTCTCTCAAACTTCGGGGGCCTCCGGGTCCCCGAAGAAAGATTTTACCCTGTTCATGATGAATATCCCGGAAGTGCGCCACAAAAGCCTTGACATAATTAGTTAGAATGGTGTATTTAGCGAAAAGTTTACGTTCCTCGTTAGCATGAGGCGTTTGCACAAACACAGGCTACTGCCCGGAAACGTCGAAAGACGCCAATGGGTAGACCAGGTCTTGCCGGATTAAGGCTTGACTTAAGGTAGCTGGTTCTTGAACCTACGTTGTGCACTGCTGAAAACCTACGAGTGGGGAATCAGAGTCTACTATTTGATTAGGCCATGGTTCCCCCATGGCCTTTTTTGTTGTGTGGTATCCGAAGATGAAGGGTGGTGGTTTTACACATTGGACAGTCATAGTTGCGAATATCCCTTACCCATCCCGTTCCCTCAGCGGAAATTACGTTAAAGCCCTCCCCATTCCCTTCCTGCTTTGACCGCTCCGTTTGTGTGGAGCGGGGACAACAGTAAAGCAGGAAATCCCTCTGCGGATTTCTTTCTTCCTTGCATTTCAGTAGCAAGCTTGCGCTTGTTCACCTGCGGTATAACCGTGTTCAGCTTGGTGCGTCTTGAGCCTGACATACGGGAATACCTGCACACATCGGCACTATAGCTCGAATATGTAGTATCTAAGGAAGGAGATTCAGGAATGTTTACCTTGTCAAATATGTATTACGAATTTCGCCGTATCTGGAAGGCGATCAAGCTCTTCTTCATCATCTCCGGTCCGGGGATTGTCGTCATGGTGGCCGATAACGACGCCGGCGGTATCACGACCTATGCCGCCACCGGCGCAAAATACGGCTATCATCTGATTTGGTTCCTGGTCATCCTGGTGCCGGTCGCCTATTACGTCCAGGAGATGACCGTCCGTCTGGGGGCCGTAACCAAGCGTGGCCACGGCGAGGCCATCTTTGCCGGTTTCGGTGCGTTCTGGGGTTGGTTTTCCCTCCTCGACCTGATGATTGTCAACTGGCTGACCTTGGTCACCGAGTTCATCGGCATGACATCGTCGCTCAGAATCTTCGGCATCCCTCCCTGGCTGACCGTGCTCGGCGTCTGCGTCCTGATGGGGATTATGGTCTTGAACGGCCGCTACTGGACCTGGGAGAAGATCGCCCTCGTCTTCTGCGCGGTGAACCTGATTTATATCCCCGGCGCCTTCATGATCCATCCGTCGGTGCACGATGTCATCCATACCGGATTCGTGCCCCATATGCCGCCGGGAGGCTTCAACAACACGCTCTTCTTTTTTCTGATGGCCAACATCGGCACCACCATTGCCCCCTGGATGCTCTTCTTCCAGCAGAGCGCCGTAGTGGACAAGGGGACAAAGGAAAAAGACATCCCCTGGGGGAAGCTGGATACCCTGGTCGGCTCGATCCTGACCGTGGTGGTGGCGATCTTCATCGTGATCGTCACGGGAACCATCCTGCCGGGCGTCGACATCGACGACGCCGCCCAGGCTTCAATCATGCTGATGAAAACCCAGAGCTACGCCGGCACCTTCATGGCCATCGGCCTGTTCGACGCCGGCCTGCTGGGGGCGATCTGCATCTCGCTGGCCAGCTCCTGGGCTTTTGGCGAGGTGTTCGGCTGGGCGCATTCGCTCAACAACAAGGTTCGCGAGGCCCCCTGGTTCTATGCCAACTATTTCCTGACGCTCATCACCGCGGGTGCGGTCGTGCTGATCCCCAAGGCGCCGCTGGTGCTGATTACCCTCTTCGTGCAGGTGGTGGCGGTGACCCTGTTGCCGGCGGCGCTGGTCTTCCTGGTCCTGCTCCTGAACAACAAGAAGACCATGGGCGAGTATACCAACACCCTGTGGCAGAATATCATCACCTGCACCATCGTGGTGGTAATCGTCATTCTCTCAACCCTCTACGGGATCAGCACCCTGTTCCCGACCATGTTCAAATAGGAGGAATGGACCATGCTCAGAGATTTTTTTTCACATAACTTCGCCAAGATCCGGGAGATCAATAAAAAGTATGCCAAGCCGAATGTGGAGATGTCCGGCTGGGTGAAAGGTTCCCTGCTGTTCCTGCGTCTGTACCTGGTTCTGCTGGTCGGGCTGCTTTTGTACAAGTTCATTACTCTCCTGTGAAGCGAGGTTCACCATGAATACCTTTATCAATAAAGCTACGGAATCGAGTTGTTTTCTGAGCGACCTGATCGGAGCAAAGGTCTTGGTCCGGGGCAAGAAGGTCGGCAAGCTGGATGACCTGCTCATCAGGGAACACGAAAAGATCCCCGAGGTGACCCACCTCATCGTCACCCGGCCTTTCGGCCACAAATCGCTCCTGGTCCCGTTCGAGAAGGTTGATACCCTGGGACAGGACAAGGTCGTTCTCGATATTCCGGACATCACACCCTTCGAAGGAGAGCCGGAAGAGACCCAGGTGCTTCTCAAGGATCATATCCTGGATAAGAAGGTCATTGACCTGGACGGCAACGAGATCGACATCGTTTACGATGTCAAGCTGGTGTTGCGCAACAGGAAGCTCTATGCCACCGATGTGGACTTCAGCAAGTATGGGCTGCTGAAACGTCTGGGGCTGCGCTACGTTGCCAAGTTCGTCTATCACCTGGCCGAGGTGTTCAAAAAGGAGACCATCTCCTGGGCCTATGTCCAACCATTGCCCGAGAGGATCGGGAGCTTCAAGGGCAATGTGAAGCTGAACATCCTTAAGGAGGCGCTGCCTGAAATCCATCCCGTTGACTTGGCCGATATTCTGGAAGAACTCTCTGAGGAACAACGGCTGGCCATCTTCAATGAATTGGGCACTGAACAGGCTTCCGACACCCTGGAAGAGATCGAGCCGCGCGTGCAGCGCAGCCTGATATCGTCAATGGACAAGGAACGGGTCGCCGATTTGATCGACGAGATGACGCCGGGCCAGGCGGCCGATGTCCTGTCGGCCCTGCCAACGGATGAAGCCGATCATATTCTGGCCTTGATGGAGCATACCGAGACGGGAAAAATCGAGTCGCTCCTTGAAAACCAGGATGAAACCATCATCAACCTGGCCACCAAGCACTTCATCAGGATGCTGCCGGGCATGACAACCGATCTGGTCATCTCCGCATTCCGCAAATTCGCCGAAGAGGCGGATGTGGTGGATTATATCTATGTCGTCGATCACGACGAAAAACTCGAGGGTGTCGTAAGCCTCCCCGAACTGCTCATGGCAAAACCGGAGTCACACCTTCAGGATATCATGGTTACCCAGGTCATTAGCCTTGAGGAAACCGATACCATTGAGGCCGCAAAAGAGAAGTTCTCCCGGTATCATTTTGATGCCTTGCCGGTCACAACCCCGGACGATATCATCAGGGGGGTCGTGACCTACCGGGATATTATGGAACTTGATCATTAGCGGGCGGCAGAGATGGTGGGGCAGTCGCTTTCTTTCTTAGAGTCGGCACGACGACGGTCACCAGCAAAGATGAGAGGAGGGCATCGCCATGGGTAAAAACGTCAGCATCAAATGGTTGCCAGAACCCGAAGAAAAGGATTATCCGGCGGCGGAATCATACCTGAGCCTGATATATGGGGAGACGACGGTCAAGACGATCATAACCAAGCTAAGAAGCTGCCAATTGACGCAATTCAAGGCTAAGGACATATTCAGAGCGTCGGGGCTGTCGCTGTTGGGGGTCAGCAATTATCATGTGGAAAAAGACCGGAAGAAAATCGAGGACGGAAAACAGCTTTCGCCCATTCTGCTGCTACGTGACGAACGCAATGGCAAGGTAATCATTGTCGACGGTTACCATCGGTTGTGTGCAGTCTATTCGTTTGACGAGGATGAATGCATCCCGTGCAGGATCGTTTAGAATCGCATGGCGTCAAGCTTTGCTGGCCAAGAATGAGGTACTGTTTATGCGATGTTGTAAAGACTCTCCGTCGCGACAATTGCTTGAGGCCGTGCGGCAATTCAATACCCGTGACTGGTATGAATGCCACGAGACCCTTGAAGACCTCTGGGTGGGGGAGGAGGGCGAGGCGCGCTACTTCTACCAGGGGGTTCTCCAGGTGTCGGTGGCCCTGCACCATTGGAGAAACGGCAATTTCGGCGGGGCGGTCACTCTCTTGGAGGGTGGGGCGGCGTACCTGAGGCGCGTGCCGGCGGTTTGCCAGTGGGTGGATGTGGCCGCTTTCATCGCAGCTGCCGACAGGGTGCGGGAGGCGCTGATACAGTTAGGCAAAGAGCGTATGGCGTCGCTGGATCCGTCTTTGATTCCTGTTTTGAGGGTTGTTTCACTGCCGGATGATTGCAAATAAACCGGATGATTATGAGCCGAGAAATTTTGCGCTCCCAGGCGGGGGAAGGGCCCTTTTCTTGGGGGGACGTTATCGGGGGGGGATTTCGCCTTCCGTTGCGGGAAAACCTCCCTGGGGTAACGCGTCAGGCGTAGGTCGAAAAGTTGTAGGAACCGTCCGCTTGGGGAGCCTGCTGAACGTTCTGGGCCAGGAGGTCGGCCATCTGACTCTGCTGGTTGGCTGCCTGTTTCACCATGGCCATCGACAGCGTCTGTTGAGTCTGCCCGGCTTTTACCGACAGTGCGGCCCCGGCAATCGTGCTGATATCCATAATAAATCTCCTTGGTCGTTATTATTGCAATATGCATATCAAAAGTGCAACAAAAAAGGAAAAAGGTCAATTTGGCGTGATATTTTTGCTATACTTTTGAGGGATGATTGCCTAGAGTTTGACGATGATATTGACGAAAGAGGTCGCATGATGCAGTTCGAATGGTGGTACTGGATAATCGCTGGATTTTGCCTGATCGGCCTGGAACTGGCCGTACCGTCGTTCACGATCATCTGGTTCGGCCTGGGGGCCCTGGTGGTCGGCCTGCTGAAGGTGCTCTGGTCGGGATTTCCCTTGGCCGGGCAGTTGTTTCTCTGGACCGTGTCGTCCATCGGTTTCACCGTGATGTGGTTCAAATATCTCAAGCCCAAGGTCAGTAGAACCCATTCCGGCCAATCGAAGGAAGGGATTGTGGGGGAGGCCGGCATCATCATCCGGGGGACGGAGGATAGCTACGGCCGGGGGACGGTACGATTCCGCATTGCCGTGCTGGGCGCCGACGAGTGGGGCTGTTATGCCGATGAGGTGCTGCAGGTGGGAGATTCGGTCCGCGTCGTGGATATTGAAGGGCAGGTTCTTAAGGTAACTAAAATCTAGGGGGGGAAAGATGGCTGGAGTTGTTGTTTTTGGCGTTCTTCTGGTGGTGGTCGCTGCAACGCTGTTCGCCGGGGTCAAAACCGTTCCCCAGGGGCAGGAGTGGGTCGTGGAGCGGCTGGGCAAATATCATTCGACCCTCAAGCCGGGACTCAACTTTATCATCCCCTACATCGATACCGTGGCCTACCGGGTCTCGACCAAGGGGGACGTGCTCTCCGTGGGCGCACAGGAGGTGATTACCAGGGACAACGCGGTCATCATCACCAATGCCATCGCCTTCATCAAGGTTACCGATCCTACCCGTGCCGTGTACGAAATCCAGAACTACGAATATGCCATCCAGAACCTGGTCATGACCTCCCTGCGGGCCATCATCGGTCAGATGGACCTGAACAGCGCCCTGTCGGAGCGGGAACATATCAAGGCCAGACTTCAGGATGCCATCTCCAAGGAGGTGGCGACCTGGGGGATCTATGTCCAATCGGTGGAGATCCAGGACATCAAGCCGTCCGAGTCCATGCAGCGGGCCATGGAGCAGCAGGCCAGCGCCGACCGCTTCAAGCAGGCCACCATTCTGGAGGCAGAGGGCAAGCGGGAAGCCACCATTCGAGAGGCTGAGGGACGACTGGAAGCCGCCAAGCGCGAGGCAGAGGCCCAGGTTAGGCTGGCCGAGGCGTCGGCCAAGGCCATTACCGATATCGGTGAGGCCATCAAGGACCGTGACCTGCCCGCCATGTTCCTGCTGGGGGATCGCTACGTCAACATGCTGCAGAAGCTGGCCGCCTCACCCAACGCCAAGATGGTGGTCCTGCCGGCCGACCTGCCGGCAGCCGTTCGCGGTATGATGGGAAAAGGGTAACCGGGTAGGGGGATTGTTGAAACAGGCGTGGTGGCGCCGTCAAGGCGTGCTAAAACCCCGGCCGCGAGGTACAGCAGTTAAGGGCGTCCCTGACTTCCTTCCTGAATCTGGTGAGGTTTTCCTTCTCTTCGCCGAACGTTTCCACATGGTTGATCTTTTCCGTGACAAGGGAGTGCAGCTTGCTCAACTTGCCGTGGTCTCCCATGGCCGCCCGCAGTTCCTTGCGCAATTCATTAACAACTTTGTCGCTTGATTTCATGAACATATGGCACCACCTGGTGTTTATTGATTGGAAAATTCTGGGAACGTCATGCGTAATGCAACTGCCTCTTACTCCCGGTCTATCCTGTTGTAGCGAATGGTCCAGAACTGAGTCCGGCTGCTTCACTTATATCCCCATTCTCGCGCCGTTCATGACAGGGACAATCCGGTCCATCGGTAAAAGCTAATATGAATACACCCCGTGGTCAAGCTATAAATTGCAAGTATTTCAAAGACAACGGCTTTTTCGAGGGGGTGGGGGCAGCCAGTTCATACTCGTGGAATTAGGTAGACAACCCCGCCTCCTTTTCGCTATGTTTCCCTGGTGAACGATCATATGAAACCCCGGACAGGATGTGAGACCGTTTTGAAGAACGACCACGACTACTGGATGGCCAAGGCCATCGCCGAAGCGGCCAAGGCCCGGGCCAAGGACGAAGTTCCCATCGGCTGCGTCATTGTCCGGGATGGCAAGATCATCGCACGCGGCCACAATCTGCGCGAAACAGCCCAAGACCCCGCAGCCCATGCCGAGCTGATCGCCATCAGAAAGGCCGCGCGGAAGCTTAACTCCTGGCGGCTCCTGGATACGACACTTTACGTCACCCTCGAACCGTGCATCATGTGCATGGGGGCCATCATCCTGGCCCGCATACCTACCGTGGTCTTTGGCTGCCACGACCCCAAGGGGGGCGCAGCCGGCACCCTGTACGACCTCTCCAACGATCCCCGCCTCAATCACCGGGTGGATCTTGTCCCCCGTATTCTGGAACAGGAATGCTCATCGCTGCTGAGCACCTTTTTTGCCGAACTGCGCCGCCGCCGGCGCAGCCTCCCTGTTTCCTGATTCCCCCGCTCATAAATTTCTGGCGTTCGATGTTAAATTGAAGTATATGTGTATTTATATTTTGCTATATTATTTGTTGTGAGGGGTGCAAATGAATATCGGCTTGCCTTTGAAAACATTCAGCCTGGGGCTTGTTGTAAGTTTTTGCCTATTTGCAGGTACTGCTGCGCAGGCTGCAAGGGTTAATGACAAGGCTCCCAATTTCAACCTGAAGGACCTGAATGGCCACAAAGTAACCCTGGATGAGCTAAAAGGCAACGCTGTCATTTTGAACTTTTGGTCTACCACATGCCCCCCGTGCATAGCCGAGATACCCGGCTTGAATACGCTTTACCGCGACATGAGGGCAAAGGGCCTGATTGTGCTCGGCATTGCCATTGATTCTTCGGAAAAGCCTGTTCGTGAACAGGCAAACCGGTTGAAGATAGAGTATCCCGTTCTGCTGGATAGTGAAAAAAATGTCTATTTCGATACATTTGGGCTTTTCGGGCAGCCTGTCAGCATACTGATCGATCGTTCCGGCATAGTCCGGGACAAACTTATCGGGCAACTGGATTGGAATTCGGCCCAGATCAAGGGCAAGGTGCAAAAACTCTTGAAGGGAAGGTAGCCATGATGAACAAGCACATCCTGATTGGTATCTTTGCGGTTCTGACTACTCTTACGGCGGGATGCGGAAGCTCCAATTTCCTGGTTTACAAGGACGCCAAGCATTTTTACGTCACCAGTAATGGCGCGACCCTGAAAAAAGTGCTTTGCGAATCCGGCGATATAAACCGGATTCTGACTGACTCTCGCCTTCCGGAGGCGACGCAGAAGGACCTTTATGAGGGAATATGTTCGTCTAACAAGGTTAAGGAACGACTGTTGGCCACTCTTGAAGACATGACGCCGGAGCAGCGCAGTGCGCTCAAGCTTGCTTTTCAGGCCAACGGTTATCAAATCAACACAATCGCCAACTGTTGAGGCAGCGGCTACTAGGCGCCCGGTCGGGAGCCATACGTAACGGTAACAGTTCAGAGATCTGTTCAAACTGTCGAAATAGGCAGAAGAGCCGGATCGTCAACGAAAACGCCCCGCCGGGAAATCCGGCGGGGCGTTTTCGTTGGGACGCGGGAAGGGAGGTCAGTCCTTCAGCCCAAAGGTATCGTGCAGTACGCGTACGGCCAGTTCGGTGTATTTCTCGTCGACCACGACCGAGATTTTGATCTCCGAGGTGGAAATCATCTGGATATTGATCCCGTTGGCGGCAAGGGCGACAAACATCTGGGTGGCGACGCCGGCGTGACTGCGCATGCCGAGGCCGACGATGGATACCTTGCTGATGTTTTCGTCGGAAAGGACCTCTTTGGCCTGGGTAGCTTTGGCAACCTCATTGGTGATTAAAAGGGCCTGCTTCAGGTCGGCCTTGGTCACGGTGAAGGTGAAGTCGGTCATGCCGGCTTGGCTGACGTTCTGGACGATCATGTCCACCGAGATGGCCGCGTCGGAGAGCGGCGTGAGAATCTTGGCGGCGATGCCCGGCTTGTCCGGTACTCCCATGACGGCAATCTTGGCTTCATTCTTGTCGTACGCCACCCCTGATACGAGAATACCTTCCATTTCCTTATCCTCCCTGGTAACCATGGTACCGGTGTTTTCATTAAGACTCGAACGGACGTGAACGTCCACATTGTATTTCTTGGCGAATTCCACCGAACGAATCTGCAGCACCTTGGCGCCCAGGCTGGCCAGCTCGAGCATCTCGTCGTAGGAGATCTTCTCAACCTTGCGGGCTTCCTTGCAGATGTTGGGATCGGTGGTGTAGACGCCGTCCACGTCGGTGTATATCTCGCAGACGTCTGCCGTGAGGGCCGCCGCAATGGCCACGGCCGAGGTGTCGGAACCGCCGCGCCCCAGGGTGGTGACGTTGCCGGCCGCGTCGATCCCCTGGAAACCGGCCACGATCACGATGGCGCCATCTTTGAGGTCGGCACGGATGTTCTTGTCGTCGATGCTTTCTATGCGAGCCTTGCTGGCGACGCTGTCGGTAATGATTGGCACCTGCCACCCCTGGTAGGACTTGGCCTTGTACCCCAGGGACTTGAGGTGCATGGCCAGGAGGCCGATGGTGACCTGCTCGCCGGTGGCGACCACCACGTCATATTCACGCCCGTCGGGAATTTCGCTCATCTCGTTGGCAAGGGCGACCAGTTTATTGGTCTCTCCTGACATGGCGGACACGACGACGATCACGTCATTACCCGCTTCATAGGTCTTGATGATCCGCTTGGCGACGTTTTTGATGCGGTCGGCGGTGCCAACCGACGTGCCGCCGTATTTCTGGACTACCAGTGCCATACATCGCTCCTTCACAAATAGGTGGTGGGACAGACTGCCCGAAGGTAAAGCTCTATAACAGATTATCAACTCTCAGGTCAAAGAAATTTTATCGCCTTGTATACGCTTTAGCAAGCGTGACAGCAGAATCTCCGAGGATGCTCCCCTCGCTTCCAGGGTGATTCTGCGCCGGTCATCGCCGTCATAGCGGAACGTAATACACAGGTGATCGGCGGGGAGCAGGTCTTTCAGGCGTTCGGACCATTCCACAATACAGACACCTTCGCCCTGGAGGTACTCCGTGAAGCCCAGGTCGTCGATATCTGCCTCTCCTGCCATGCGGTAGAAGTCGAAGTGATAGATCGGTACGCGGCCGGGGTACTGATTCATGATGGCAAAGGTGGGGCTGGCCACCAGGTGGGCACTCTCCGGGGCCGCCGCCTGGACCACGCCGCGGGTGAAGCAGGTCTTGCCCCCTCCCAGTTCCCCCCGCAGCGCCAGGAAAGCGCCCTGTTCCAGCAGCGCCCCCACCTGCCGTCCCAACTCCTCGGTTTCGCCGGGCGAGTTGGTGTGGAAGGTCTCTTCGATCACTTCGGGACCAGATTGCGGATGATGTCGATGCGGGAGACGATCCCCACCAGCTTGTGCCCCTCAACCACCGGCAGCGCATGCAGTTTGCGGTCGCTCATGATGTCGGCGGCCGTGCTGACCGGGTCAGTGGGGGCGATCGTCACCACGTCGCCGGAGCAGATCTCCCCCACGGTCTGGGCGGTCATCTTCTGCACCTCGCGCTCTAGGGTCCGTTCCCCCTGCAGGGGGATCACCCAATCGAAGATGGAGATGACCGTGGGGATATGCAGGTTGCGCCCCTGTTCGATCAGATCGGAGGAGGTCACGATACCGGTCAGGTTGCCGGCTTCGTCCACCACCGGCAGGCTGCCGAAGCGACGGGTCTCGAATATCCCCGACAATTCTCGCAGGTTGGTCTCTTTTTTCACGGTGACGACGTCTTTGGTCATGATGTCGGCTACGGTCTGCATACGCTGTTCTCCTTGGGTAACGGTAGTAGATTGTGGTAGGCGTAGGGGAGCTTTTCCAGCACGTCGCCGGCGTTCATGCCGATCTCCCCTTTGTCCTGGGCCACCAGATCGGCGGCGTAGCCGTGGATGAAGACCCCCAGGCGGCAGGCATCATGGCAGTTGTACCCTTGGCCCAAGAGTGAGACGATGATGCCGGTCAGCACGTCCCCCATGCCGCCGCTGGCCATGCCCGGATTGCCGCTGCCGTTGATGGCCGTGCTACCGTCCGGTGCGACGATGATGGTGCGGGAACCCTTGAGGATCAGGTGAACGCCGAAGGCGGCGGCAAACTTTCGGGCCGTGGCGATGCGGTCGTTTTCCACATCTGCGATGGTGGCCCCCATCAGGCGGGCCATCTCTCCCGGGTGGGGGGTCAACACGACATGAGTGCTTTTCTTATCCAGCAGGCAGTTCGCGTCCTGGGCCACGGCATTCAGGCCGTCGGCGTCGATCACCAGGGGGAGGTCGGCTGTTTTCAACAGGGCGCGTACCAGGGCAACGGTGGCGGGGTGCAGGCCCAGGCCGGGGCCGATGGCCAGGGCATCCTTGCCGGGGAGCAGTCCTTCGATGGCGGGAAATGCGCTGTCGGTCAGGTAGCCGCTACCGGAATCAGCCAAGGGGACGGTCATGGCCTCGGTGGTCTTTACCTCCAGAATAGGGTTGAGGCTTTCCGGGACCGCCAGGGTCACCAGACCGGACCCGGCCCGCACGGCGCTGTTGGCGGAGAGCGCGGCGGCGCCGGTCTTGCCGCGGGACCCGGCGACGATCAGGCTGTGGCCGAAATGTCCCTTGTGGGCCTGACGGTCGCGGCGGCGCAGCAGGAGGGCGATGCTTTCGGCGGTGAGGAATTCGCAACCGGAGGCGTTCTCCACGAGTTCGGCCGGGATGCCGATGTCGGCTACCACCAGGCGGCCGGTGTGGTCGGCACCCGGATACAGGACGTGCCCCAGTTTTGCGGCGGCAAAGGTGACGGTGACGGTCGCCCGCACCGCGCACCCCAAGACCCTGCCGGAAGTCCCGTGGATGCCGGAAGGAATGTCTACCGCCAGGATCGGGCACCCGGCGGCGTTGATCAACTCCACCGCCTCCTGGTGGATGCCGACGACTTCGCTATTCAGGCCGGTCCCGAAAAGGGCATCCACGATGACATCGGCTTGGCTGAGCTCTTCTTGAAACTGCCCCGCCAGTTGTCCCGGGACGGTGCAGTAGGAAACCGCGGCCGGCGGCAACTGCTCAAGGTTGATGGCCGCATCGCCGCAGATCCGGTCCCGTTCCGCCAGGATGCAGACCCGGACCTGCCAGCCGCTTTGCAGGAGCAAACGCGCGATGACGTAACCGTCGCCGCCGTTATTGCCACGTCCGGCAAAGATGAAGGCCCGTTTGCCTCCGCTATAGCCGAACTCGTGGAAGATGGCCTCCATGCAGGCGTGGCCGGCATGTTCCATCAACTCCAGCCCCGGTATGCCGTGTTCCTGAATGGCCTGCCGGTCCAACTCCTGCATGGTCTGCGCCGCTATGACCTTCATGGTGCCTCCAGCACTACCACGGCAACGGCCTGCCCGCCGTCATGGGACAGGGAGAGGAATGCCGTCCCCAGTCCCCTCTCCGTAAAAATTTTGTGCGCCTGGCCCGTGAGCCGGAGATCCGGTTTGCCCGACTCGTTGTTGACTACCTCCATGTCGTGCCAGGAAATGCCGTCGCGCAGGCCGCTGCCCAAGGCCTTCAGGAAGGCCTCCTTGGCGGCGAACCGGGCGGCATAACATGAAGCGGCATCCTTGCGAACGCTGCACCGGTCCCGTTCCTCCCGGCTGAAGATCCGTGCGATGATCGCCTGGTTGCCGTCTTCCAGGAAGCGCCGGAAGCGGCCGATCTCCACCGTATCGATGCCGATGCCGGAGATCATGCGTACTTGATCAACTCGACCATGTCGCGTACGGCCCGGTCGAGGCCGACCAGCATGGCGCGGGAGATGATGGAGTGGCCGATGTTGAATTCCTCGATGCCGCCCAGGGCGGTAATCGCCTTGATGTTGACGTAGTTCAGCCCGTGCCCGGCATTGACCCCGAGGCCTACCTTGCGGGCCAGCTTGATTGCGGTATCGACGGCTTCCAACTCCTTCTCCTGCAGGGCCCAGTCTCGGGCCTCGGCATAGGAGCCGGTATGGATCTCGATGTAATCGGCGCCGGTTTTGTTGGCGGCCTTGATTTGTTCCTGATTCGGATCGATGAACAGGCTGACGATGATGCCGTTGTCCCGCAGGCGTTTGACGGCGTCGGTGACGGCCTTGATATTGAGGATGACGTCCAGCCCTCCCTCGGTGGTCAACTCCTGGCGTTTCTCCGGCACTAGGGTAACCTGCTCCGGCTTCACCCTCAGGGCGATGCGCACCATCTCCTGGGTCGCGGCCATCTCCAGGTTCAACTTGGTCTTCACGGTCTGGCGCAGGATCTCCAGGTCCCGGTCCTGAATGTGCCGCCGGTCCTCCCGCAGGTGGATGGTGATCCCCTCGGCCCCGGCCATCTCACCCATGGCGGCCGCCGTCACCGGATCGGGTTCCAACCCGCCCCGGGCCTGGCGCACGGTTGCGATATGATCCACGTTTAATCCCAGTTTTGCCACGTTAAAACCTCCTGAAATTTGCCATAGGGGCAAATCTAAATACAGTATACTTTACATCTGCCACGGAGACACAGAGACACAGAGACACAGAGGAAAAACGGGAGAAAAGAAAAACATTCTGGGTAAATAACAAAACCAAGATTCAGGGCTGCTCTAAAGTTTTTGCCGTTCTCTGCGTCTCTGTGTCTCTGTGGCAGATTTTTTCTTTATTCTCTACTCCCCGATATGCTGCTTCACCAGCTCGGCGATCTCGTTGGCCCAGGTGGTGATCTCGTACTTGTCCTGACCCTCGATCATGACCCGCAGGAGCGGTTCGGTGCCGGAATAGCGGATCAGTACGCGCCCCTCGCTTCCCAGCTTCTTTTCCACGTCGCCAATCCTGGCGGCGATCTCGGGGATGGTCATGATGTCTTTCTTTTCGGCGACCCGCGTGTTGACCAACACCTGGGGAAGGGCGATCATCAGCTTGGCCAGTTCGGAGAGCGGTTTCCCCTCGCGGCGCATGACCGCCAGAAGCTGGAGCGCCGAGAGGATACCATCGCCGGTGGTGCTGTGGTCCAGGAAGATCATGTGCCCGGACTGCTCACCCCCCAGGTTGTACCCCCCCTTGCGCATCTCCTCAACCACGTAGCGGTCGCCCACGGCGGTTTTGATCACCGTGCCGCCCGCCTTTCTGACGGCGATGTCCAGCCCCATGTTGCTCATGACGGTGGCCACCAGGGTATTCTTCTTCAGGATGTTGCGGCGCAACATGTCCGTGGCGCAGATCGCCATGATATGATCGCCGTCCACCTCGTTGCCGAATTCGTCGCAGACGATTACCCGGTCGGCGTCGCCGTCCAGGGCAATGCCGATGTCGGCCCGGTGTTCCTTGACGGCTTTGCTGATTACCTCCGGGTGGAGCGAGCCGCACCCGGCATTGATGTTGGTGCCGTTCGGCTTAACTCCCAGGGGGATCACCTCGGCCCCCAACTCCTCAAAGACGGCCGGGGCCACCTTGTAGGCGGCGCCGTTGGCGCAATCCAGAACGATCTTCAGGCCCGACAGGTCCATCTCCTGGGGAAAGGTGTTCTTGAGGAATACGATGTAGCGGCCGGCGGCATCGTCGATGCGGAAGGCCTTGCCCACCTCGGTTGCGGTTGGGCGCAGGGAGTCGATGTGATTCGTTTCGATCAGATTTTCGATCTTCAGTTCGATCTCGTCAGGCAGTTTGAAACCGTCGGCGGAGAAGAACTTGATGCCGTTGTCCTGGAAGTCGTTGTGGGATGCCGAGATGACCACGCCGGCATCGGCCCGCATGGAAGAGGTGATGTTGGCGATACCCGGCGTGGGGAGCGGCCCGACCACGAGTACATCCACCCCCATGGAGCAGATGCCCGCCACCAGGGCATTTTCCAACATGTAGCCCGACAGGCGGGTATCCTTGCCGATGACGATGCGGTGCCGCCGCTTGCCGGCGCGTTTAAAGATGTATGCCGCGGCCCGGCCCAACTGCATGGCTATCTCGCTGGTCATGGGATAGATGTTGGCAACGCCGCGAACGCCATCGGTCCCGAAGAGTTTTTTCACGGTTTTTGATCTCCTTGGTCTGAATTCATCTGTGTTCTGATCAGGTCTATTTCCAGCACCGCCGGCGAGATGCGGGTCACCTTGATCCCCTCCGGCAGCTTCAGGTTGGTTTCCAAATGGGAAAAGATGGCCCTCCCGGGCTTGGCGCCCCGCAGGTTAAGGATGACGCTGGAATTGGAGCGCCGTGCGCCGTCGATCAAAATTGACGGCCCGGTCAGGGTGAAATGCAGCTCACCCGGCAGTGGCGGAGCCACGCTATAGCCGGGTGGAGTGTTGCGCAACTCCACGGGCAGAACCAGTTCGTAGCGGGTTTCCCGGGAAAGGGACGTAAAGCTCCAAATGCAGACCGCCAGCATGAGGCTGAGGATCTTGAGGCTTGCGTTCCGCGTGCAGCGGCGTTTGACGGCGGCCAGGCTCCAGGTCATGGTTTTGCCGCCTCTCCGGCCGGGGCCGTGGTCTGGAGGCGCATGAAATCCAGGGATTTTCGCAGCATGCGCCGTATTTCGGCCTGTTCCAGGTCGTAGTAGATTTTGCCGTCATGCACCAGCGAGATGTTGCCGGTCTCTTCCGAGACCACCATGACCAGGGCGTCCACGAGTTCGGATAATCCCAGTGCCGCCCGGTGCCGCGTGCCGAAGCTCTTGGCGATGTCCGGGTTTTTGGACAACGGCAGCAGGCAGCCGGCCTTGGTGAGCTTTCCGTTGTGGATGATCACCGCCCCGTCATGGATCGGGGAATAGGGGAGGAAGATCGAGTTGAGCAGTTCGCTGGTCACCTTGGCGTCGATCTCGGTGCCCACTTCGACCAAGTGATCGATGGGAAGGCGGCGCACGATGACGATCAGCGCCCCGATCCGCTTCTTCGACATCTCACCGACCGCCCTGACCAGTTCCTCGATGGTTTCGGTCGTCTCGTCCTGGGTGTTGGCGGGAACGGGACGACGCCCCAGGGAAAGGATGGCCCGGCGGATATCCCCCTGGAAGATGATGGCCAGAATGATCAGTGCCGAGGAAAATATGGTGCGCAGCAACCAAGTCGTGGAGGAAAAGCCGGAGAGTTGCGCCATGTAGAAGCAGGAGAAGAACAGCAGCAGAAAGATCAGGAGCCTGACGGCGGCGTCCTTTTTCAGAACAAGGGAAAAATGATAGACAAGGACAGCCACGATAAGGATGTCGCCGAGGTCGAGCAGGGTGCTGTTATCGAGCAAACCAGGCATTCTTTCCCTCTGATGGCGGCGGGTTTGGTGCCGCCTATAACCGGGGTGGCTAGGAGCATTCAGCTAGTGATAATTGCATGGGCCATGTCTGCGGCGTCACGCATCTCGCGGACGTCGTGCACCCGTACAATGGAGGCCCCGTTGGCAACGGCCAGGGCAACGGTTGCGGCGGTGCCGACCATGCGTTCCCCTGTCTCCCGCCCCAGCGTCTTGCCGATGAATGTCTTGCGGGAGGTCCCCACCAAGAGCGGCAGGCCGAGACTGGTGAGCTCCCGCAGCCGCCGCAGGAGTTCAAGGTTGCCGGCGGTATCCTTGGCAAAACCGATACCGGGGTCGATGACGATCCGTTCCCGTTCGACCCCGGCCGCAACGGCGCTGTCCACCGAGTTGCGCAACCCGGCAACGACCTCGCCCAGCAAATCCGCGTAGTCGGTGCAGGTCTGCATCCTGTCGGGCGTGCCGCGGGTGTGCTGCAAGACCACGCCTGCGCCACTCTCCGCCGCCAAGGGCGCCATGGCGGGATCAAAGCCGAAGCCGCTGATGTCGTTGATGATCTCGGCTCCGGCGGCAAGCGCTCCCCGGGCCACTTCGCTCTTCCACGTGTCCACCGAAATGGGGCGGGAGAGCCTCCCGGCAAGGTGCTCGATGATCGGCGCGACCCGGCGCAACTCTTCTGCGGCCGGAACCGCAGGAGCGCCCGGCCGGGTGCTTTCCCCGCCGATATCGATGATGTCGGCCCCCTCGGCCTCCATCTCCAGAGCGCGTTCCACCGCCTTGTGCGGGTCGATGAAGCTGCCGCCGTCTGAAAAGGAATCGGGAGTCGCGTTGAGGATGCCCATGATGAGCGGGCGATCGAGCAGTAAATCGCGCCGCGCGGTTTTCCATGTTTTCAGGGTCGGAGAAACGTTTGTCAGGAGGGCGGTCAAGTCGCCCGCCAGATCGACAAGGCCAAACGGCTGTTGGGCAAGTTTTTCGCAGAGCCTGCGGAGCTGTTTCTCCGTACCGGTCAGGATGACGTCGGTTCGGTCGATACTGCACGCCACCGTACCGCGGGCCACCGCCGCATCCCCCCCCAGGCCGAGCATCTCCTGCTTGAGGATGTTGGCCTGGGGGCAGAGGAGCTTGCTCAGGTGCACGCAACGGGTCAACATCTTGGAGGACATCATGCCGATACCGCGCGGGTCGACGCCGATCCTTGCCAGTTCCCGTTCGGCTTCCTCCTGGGAGGTAACGGCGAGCAGCCTGACCGTGAAGGCACTCATATCAAGCCTTGAGATCGGTGGTATGCTGCTGCTGTGCCAGTGCCGCCGCTTCTTCTCCGGCCGTCTGCTTGCCGTCGTGGCCATAGATCGGTGTACCGGCGTCAATGATCTCGTCCACCTCGGCCCCGGTCAGGTTTTCCTTTTCGATCAGGCATTCTGAGAGGTTGTGCAGACTCTTGATATTTTCCTTGAGCAGGGTCAGGGCACGTTCATAACCGCCATCGACGATGCGCTTGATCTCGGTGTCGATCTCCACGGCGGTGGCTTCGCTGTAATTCTTGTGGGTGGACATCTCCCGGCCCAGGAAGATCTGTTCGTCTTTCTTGCCGAAGGAGAGCGGCCCCATCTTGTCGCTCATGCCCCATTCGCAGACCATCTTGCGGGCCATCTCGGTAGCCTGCTCGATATCGTTGCCGGCGCCGGTGGTAAAGGTATTGAAGATGAGGTCCTCGGCCGCCCGGCCGCCCATCAGCACGGCAATGCGGGCCAGGAGCGCCTCCCGCGAGTAACTGTGCTTGTCCTCGATGGGGAGCTGCATGGTTACGCCCAGGGCGCGGCCGCGGGGGATGATGGACACCTTGTGGACCGGATCGGTGCCCGGAACCAGTTTGGCCACCAGGGTGTGGCCGGCTTCGTGATAGGCGGTGCTCTTCTTCTCTTCGTCCGAGATGACCATGCTGCGCCGTTCCACGCCCATGAGCACCTTGTCCTTGGCATTGTCGAAATCAATGGATTCCACAACGGCCTTGTCCACCCGCGCCGCCAGAAGCGCCGCCTCGTTGACCACGTTGGCCAGATCGGCCCCGGAGAAGCCGGGAGTGCCACGGGCGATGACCGCCAGATCCACATCGGGCGAGAGTGGCACCTTCTTAGCGTGTACCTTGAGGATCATCTCGCGCCCCTTGACGTCGGGGCGGGGCACCACTACCTGGCGGTCGAAACGGCCGGGACGGAGCAGGGCAGGATCGAGTACGTCGGGACGGTTGGTGGCTGCAATCAGGATAACCCCTTCGTTGGACTCAAAGCCGTCCATCTCCACCAGTAACTGGTTGAGGGTCTGTTCGCGCTCGTCGTGGCCGCCGCCCAGGCCGGCTCCACGGTGGCGGCCTACTGCATCGATCTCATCGATGAAGATGATGCAGGGGGCGCTCTTTTTGCCCTGGAGGAACAGGTCGCGCACCCGGCTGGCGCCGACGCCGACGAACATCTCTACGAAATCCGAGCCGGAGATGGAGAAGAAGGGAACGCCTGCCTCGCCGGCGATGGCCCGGGCCAGCAGGGTCTTGCCGGTGCCCGGAGGGCCCATCAGCAGCACCCCTTTGGGGATTCTGCCCCCCAGCTTGGTGAACTTCTTGGGGTCCTTCAGGAAGGCGATGATCTCGTTCAACTCCTCCTTGGCCTCTTCGATGCCGGCCACGTCCTCGAAGGTGATCTTGCCCTGACTTTCCGTCAGGAGTTTTGCCCGGCTCTTGCCGAAGGACATGGCCTTGCCGCCGCCGACCTGCATCTGGCGCATGAAAAAGATCCAGATGCCCACCAGGAGCAGCAGCGGGAACCAGGAGATGAAGATCGAGAACCAGGAGAATTTTTCCTCTTCCGGCTTGGCGATGATGGTGACCTTTTTATCCAGGAGTTTCTCGGTCAGGTCAGCGTCGGAGTAGGGCTTGTAGGTGCGGAACTCCTTGCCGTCCTTACCCTCGAATTTGCCGGTGATGTCGTTGCCTTGGATGGTGACGGAGGTGATCTTGCCGGCGTCCACCTGGGCGATGAAATCGCTGAAATTGATCTTATCAGCCGTCGGGCGCGGTTTGTTGAACATGTTGAAGAGCAGGATCATCATCAAGCTGATGACGAGCCAGAGTGCGAGATTTTTATAAAATTGGTTCACGGTTACCCCCGTACCTGGATGTGCAAATCATTTTTGTGTAAATTGAAATTAAGTACCATAACAAGTGGCCATTGACAAGTTCAAACGACCGGCGACATGGTTTTAACAGGCACTGACGATTGCCCCAAAAAAAGAGGGCATGGTTTTAAACTGATATTGAAAATCATTTACAATAATAAGTGAATTGTAGTATTTTAAAGTATAAAAGAGCCGGCGAAAAGGATAGGGGATAATTCATATCATAATCCTGGCAACGGTTGGTGCACTAATCGGTAAGGAAAATTTACGGTTTTGCCTGATCAGGAGGTTCGTCATGAGAAAAGTATACACGATATTATCGTTTGTGGCAGCAGCAATGGTTATGTCCGCACTGCCGGTTTTGGCTGAAGAAGGGGTGAAAGGGCACGATGAACGGTCCATGCAGAAGGATGAATGCCTGCTGGTCGCACGGTTGGACGTGGCGAATTGTCCGAATCAAGCCAATTCCCTCCAGGGCAGAATTGAGCGGCTGAACAGGGAAATCGCAAAAGGAACGGATGTCTATACCCCTCAGGAATTGAAAACCCTTCGAAATGAGCGGGATCAAGTGCAAAAGATCGAGAATTACGTGAACAATAACGAACCGTCAGATTCAATTTGATTCCAGTAATCATGAGCAATGAGAGCTGAAATGGCGGGCCGGAGAGTCGTGATGCCGGTCTCTGCAAAGCGGTGATGGCATCACGGCTCCGAGAAAACCGCCCTGATGGCACGGGTGGAGGCGCCGTCGAGGCGGGCAAGCTGAGAGGTGCGCAGGCCGCAGACCCAGATCAGGGTATCGCCGCAGAAGAGCAAGGGGACGGCGCATCGCTTGGAGCGGGGGACCTTGGCGTCGATGAAAAGCTCCTTGACCTTTTTGCTGCCGGTCATGCCGAAGGGTGTGATTCGGTCACCGTTCCGGAACATGCGCACGCGCCAGGGAAAGGGGACGCGGTCCGGATCGAAGAGGGCGGTGCCGGCCGCGAGCGGTTCGACGTCGGACGGCGCGGCAACAGGGGTCAGTGTCAGGGTTGCTCCGCCGGGAAGCCGGTACTGTCCGGCGCCCGTGATCTCCAGTTCAACTGCGGTTGCCGATGACGGCGGTTCGGATACGGTTCTGCGCCGTACGAGCAGCGTGTCATACTCGCGCACGGCGGTGATGCCTTGGGGCAGGTTCAGGGTTGCATTGGGCTGGGATGACTCCAATAGGTGCTCAAGGGCGGCGATATGTCGATTCGAGAAGTGGTTCAGATTACCGGCCTGGCGTTCCAGCAGCAGGCGGAAAAACCTGCGACGCAGTGCCGGCGGTTGCTCCGACAGGGTTGAAACAGGGCAGGCAAGCGTATCGTCATCCGCGGCACAGGTCTGGTCGACAATCGCACTCGTGAGTTGATTAAGGAGTGCATGTTCATCCGACAGCACGGCGGCGGTTGCGGCCAGACGTTCCCGGATGGCCGGGTTGTACCCTTCCAGCATCGGGAGCAGTTCGTGGCGGATGCGATTGCGCAGAAATGTTGTGTCCCGGTTGCTGGCGTCTTCGCGCCACGTGAGGCCTCGCTCCGTCAGGTAGGCCACGAGTTCGGCCCGGCTGAGCCCCAGCAGGGGACGGATGAAGCCTCGACCGTTCCGGTAGGACATGCCGGCCAGCCCGCCCGGACCCGCTCCCCGCAGGAGGCGCATCAAAACGGTCTCGGCCTGGTCGTCGGCGTGGTGCGCCAGCGCGACCGCTGTTGCCTGCCATGAGTGGCGAAGTTCGTCGAGAAAGGCGATGCGCGCCCGTCGGCCCGCATCTTCGAGGTTGAGTTGTTCCCTTTGGGAATATTCTTTCACATCCACCCGGCGGCATTCCAGGGGGATGCGGTACCGGGCGGCAAGGGAACGGACGAATTCCTCATCCCGGTCCGATTCCGAGCCGCGCAGGCAATGGTTCAGGTGGGCCGCCACGAGCCGTGGCGAAAGCCCCGGCAGACGGGAAAGCAGGTCAAGCAGGGCTGTGGAATCGGCCCCCCCCGAGAGGGCTACGATGATGGTGTCGCCCGGCTCAAAAAGCCTCTGCTCGCGGATGGTGCGGGCGATCCGTTGGGGGAGCATGGCGGAGATATCGGTCATTTTCTCTCGATCAGGGCAATGATGTCGGGTACGATCTGTTGCATGGCGTCTCGCAGCGACTGGTGCTTGATCTTTTCCTTTAACACCAGTGAGTTGGCTCCATGAGTTGCTACTATACCAAAAAACGCCGGGGAAGTAATCCTGCTAAATTAGTCTGCTTGTATTGCGCTGCAGCCGGGTGTAATATAGCAAAAATTAATTAAAAGGGCAGCAAAATGAAATTATCGGCAGGTGTAGTCGCACAACCAACGTCGCAGCTGGTATCCCGTCAACTCGCAGAGCGCCCGGCCACGAATGAAACGGCTGCGGTCAAGCATGCTGCTGCCGCCAGCCGACCACGTACCCTGCCTGACGATAGTGTTACCTTCTCCACCTCCCTGAAGGACTCCCCCCAAAGAATGAAGGCCTCGCAGCCGGTGAGCAGTGAGGAAAAACAGGCGCTCTTGCAGCCGCCAGGTTCCCCCCTTGGTGGCTTTTCGGTGTACGGGTAGTTTTTTGAGAAAAATGATGTGATTTGCCGGTCGGCCGGTCAATTCAAGCCTGGTAGGTACGGTTGTTGCTAGATATTTACCCGTTGAACGCGGGTTTTTTAGTGCCCGTAGTGTCCAAGGGGAGAAATGTGACATGGAGCTGGCCTGTAACCACACCCCGGCGATCTCACTGCTGATAATCGGGGACGACGATATATCCCGCGGCATCCTGGCGGCCATAATCCCGAAGAAATTTCCCTGTGTCGTCGTTAATTCGGCTGCCAATAGCGAGGCGGGGCTGAATCTCATGGGGGCATGTCCGCCGGATATCGTTATCACGGATATCACCATGCCGTGGGCTGGAGGCGTCCGGATGGCGGATCAAATCCCTTCCGTCAAACCCGCTACGAAGCATATCGTAATTACTGCCGATACCGAAAGGTCGGTCTCGGAAGACTCCGGCGTTTCAGGCGTAACGATCAGCCACTATCTCTTCAAGCCGGTCCGTTACCAGGATCTCTTTGCCGCTGTAGGACAATGCATTGCCCGGGTTACAGAAGAACGGCTTGACGCTGCCGGTATGTCAGGTGTCCTTGCGGACGAGCATGTTGAAGACAAAGCTGAACAGGCTGAACAACAGTGCTGCCACGAAGGCGGTGGTAAAGCCTGAGACCCTGAAGCCGTGGACCAGTGTCGCGGCCAGATAAAACATCAGCCCATTGATTACCAGGGTAAAGAGTCCCAGGGTCAGCACGGTTACCGGGAGGGTCAGCAGGACAATGACCGGCCGCAGGAAAGCGTTCAATAAGCCGATCACCAGCGCTCCCACCAACAGATCCTGGAATCGGTCGATCTGAATCCCCGGAATCAGTTTCATAACCAGAAAGAGAGCAAAGGCGTTCAATACCCATTTTAGGACGAGTCGTGTCATGGTTTCCTCCGGCAGTTTTTCATAACCACCGTTTTCTTTTGAAATAGAGAGCCATTGCCGCGGCGATGGCCAGCATCGCTCCCCAGATGATGAAATAGCCGTAACGCCATTCCAACTCGGGTATATACTTGAAGTTCATGCCGTACACGCCGACGATGAAGGTCAGCGGCAGAAAGATGGTGCCGACAACGGTCAGAAACTTCATGATCTCGTTCGTGCGGTTGCTCATGCTGGACAGGTACAGGTCCAGCATGCCGGAAAGCAGGTCGCGGAAGGTCTCCACGCCGTCGATGACCTGGATGGTGTGATCGTAGGTGTCGCGGAAGAAGATCCGCGACGTGTCGCTGATCAGGGGCGATTCGCCCCGTTCCAGGGCTGCGGTGACCTCGCGCAGCGGCCAGACCCCTTTGCGCATGAAGATGATCTCTCGCTTGAGGGCGATGATCCTTTTGAGGATCTCCTGGGTCGGCCCCTGGGCCAACTCTTCCTCAAGATCCTCCATGAGTTCCCCCATCCCCTCCAGTACGGTAAAGTAGTTGTCGACAATGGCGTCGATCAGGCCGTAGGCCAGATAGTCGGCTCCCATGGTCCTGATGCGGCCCCGGCCGCTGCGGATCCGCTCCCGCACCGGTTCGAAGGCGTCCCCGGCGGTCCCTGCCTGGAACGACAGCAGGTAGTTCGGCCCGACGATCATGCTGACCTGTTCGGTTTCTATGCCCTGTTCCGGCGTGAAGCTGATCATGCGGGCGACGATGAAGAGGTAGTCGCCGTAATCCTCGATCTTGGGGCGCTGGGTCGTATTGACGATATCTTCCAGCACGAGCGGGTGCAGATGATAGCATTCGCCGAAACGCCGGATCAACTCCACGTCCTGGAGCCCCTCCAGATTGACCCAGGTGACGGCCGGTCCGGGGGATGGTTGGATGCATTGATCGAACCCATCGGGGCGGAATTCTTTGACATTGTCCGGCGAATAGACGGTTACGTCGATGGCGGCGCCGCCGCTGCGAGCCGTGCCGATGTGGACCAGGGTGCCGGGAGGAAGGCCGGCCTTGCGGGACTGCCCGTTGTAGAACCTGCGTTTGCGTGCCATCTCAGATCCCCAGGATGTCGGCCATGTGCACCAGTTCGTTGTTCAGTTTTTTCTGGCCCCCCTTGACGACCATCTCCAACGGCGTGGTGGTCAGGGTGGTGGTGGACAGGCCGAGCATAACCCCTTTTGTCCCGGAGAGCAACAGCTCCACCGCTGTCAAGCCGAAGCGGCTTCCCAGCAGACGGTCGAAGACCGTAGGCGCGCCGCCCCGCTGGTAGTGCCCCAACACGGTCACCCTGGTCTCGAAGCCGGCGCAGTCCTTGATGCTGTCGGCGACCTCCTGGGCGTGCCCGGCACCCTCGGCCATGATGATCAGGGCATTGGTGCGCCCTTCCTCGTAGCGCCGCCGCAGCTGGTGGCACATCTCCGTCAGGTCGAACTCCACCTCCGGCACGATGGCGAATTCCGCGCCCGTGGCGATGGCCGAGGTCGAGGCCAGATAGCCGGAGTTGCGCCCCATTACCTCCACGATAAAGGCCCGGTCGTGGGAACTGGCGGTGTCCTTGATGCAGTCCACCGCGTAGATGATGTTGTTCAACGCCGTATCCACCCCCAGCGCCATGTCGGTGTACGGGATGTCGTTGTCGATGCTGGCCGGGATGCCGATCACCGGGAAACCCAGCAGGTCGAGGGCTCGGGCACCGTTGAGGGACCCGTCGCCGCCGATCACGATCAAACCGTCGACCTTTTCCTGCAGCAGGTTGTCCAGCGCCTTGCGGCGTCCCTCCTCGGTGCGGAATTCCTGGGACCGGGCCGACTGCAGGAAGGTCCCCCCCCGTTGGAGCACCCCCGAAACCGCCCTGCTCGTAAGCTCCAGGTAGTCGTTCTTCAAGAGGCCGGCAAATCCTTTGCGGTAGCCGATCATTTCCACGTCATTGGCGATGGCGGTGCGAGCCGCGGCGCGGATCACGGCGTTCATGCCGGAACAGTCGCCGCCGCTGGTCAAAATGGCGAGTCGCTTCATGTGATCTCCTTTATCTGAAAGACGACAGTATATTCACCACAAAGGCACAAAGAGCACAAAGTTAACTGCCCAAAGGCCATTCACCAAACGGTGAATCCAGTCGATTATGAAGAAGTTGTATAACTATCTAAAATGATTGTTTGTTTGTCTTTGTGTCCTTTGTGCCTTTGTGGTGAGCTGATTTTTCCCGTTTATTGTCCCAACTCACCCGGCACGAGGGAAATACATTCCAGTCATGGTTTTTTCTTTCTGGCGCGCAGCCACTCCATGCGCTCCAGGATATTCTTCTCGTAGCCGTGCCCCTTGGGCTCGTAAAACTTCCGCCCCGCCAGTTTCTCCGGCAGGCATTCCTGCCCGGCGTACCCCTCCTCGTAGTCATGGTCGTACTGGTATCCTTTGTGGTAGCCCAACTCTTTCATCAGCTTGGTGGGGGCGTTGCGGATGTGTAGGGGAACGGGGAGGGCGCCGCTCTTCCTGACCTCGGACAGGGCGGCGTTGATGCCGGCGTAGGAGGCGTTCGACTTGGGGGCCGTGGCCAGGTAGACGACCGCCTGTCCCAGGGTGATGCGTCCCTCGGGCATCCCCACGAACTGGAAGGCCTGGAGGGCCGATACCGCCACTTGCAGGGCACGGGGGTCGGCGTTGCCGATGTCCTCGGAGGCCATGATGATCATGCGCCGCAGGATGAAGAGCGGGTCTTCCCCCGCCTCCAGCATGCGGGCCATCCAGTAGAGGGCCGCATCGGGATCGCTGCCGCGCAGGGACTTGATGAAGGCGGAGATGACGTTGTAATGCTCCTCGCCCCCCTTGTCGTACAACAGTGCTTTTTTTTGCAGGGCCTCCTGCACGGTCTCGATGGTTATGACGCCATCTGTCGTAATCCCCGCTGCCACCTCGAGGGTGTTCAAGGCTATACGGGCATCGCCGCCGCACTGATCGGCCAGGAAGACGAGCGCGTCATCGTCGGCCGTCAGTCCGAGGTTGCCGAGGCCCCGTTCCCCATCGTTCAACGCCTGGCGCAGGATCGTCCCGACCGTGGCCGCGTCCAGCTGGTTCAGGGTCAGTACGCGACAGCGGGAGAGGAGCGGTGCGATCACCTCGAAGGAGGGATTTTCGGTGGTGGCGCCGATAATGGTGACGACCCCCTTCTCCACGTAGGGGAGAAAGGCGTCCTGCTGGGATTTGTTGAAGCGGTGGATCTCATCCACGAACAGGATGGTGCGGGCGCCGCGGGCGGCATACCCCTCCGCTTCGCGGAAGATCTCGCGGATCTCCTTGACTCCCGAGAGGATGGCTGAGAAGAAGATGAAGTGGGACTTGGTTTCCTTTGCTATGACGTGGGCCAGGGTGGTCTTGCCGCACCCGGGCGGGCCCCAGAAGATCAGCGAGGAGAGGTTGTCGGTCTCGATCATCCGTCGCAGGATGCGCCCGTCGCCCAGCAGGTGCTCCTGTCCGGTAAATTCGGCCACGCTGCGGGGGCGCATGCGCTCCGCCAATGGCGCGTTCGCCGGCATCGGTTGGTCTTTTGCAGTGTCGTTGGGGGTATCCCACAGAGTTGGTGTCTTCATTGGTTCCATTTCGGGTCAGGGTAGGTCGCGCCGGCTGTGGCGGCCGACCTTTTCGGGTTTGACGCCCCAGATCTCCCGGGCATACTCGGCGATAGTGCGGTCGCTGGAAAATTTCCCCATGCCGGCCGTGTTGAGGATCGACTTGCGGGTCCATTCGTGGGGGTGGCGGTAGAGCCGGTCCACCTCGTCCTGGCAGGCCACATAGGATGCGTAGTCGGCCAGGAGCAGGTAGGGGTCGTTGCCCAGCAGGTTGTCCACAATCGGCTTGAACAGGCCCGGATCGCCCGGTGAGAAGGTGCCGTCGGCGATCATGTCCATAGCCTGCTGCAACTCCTGGTTGTGTGAATAATAATCGCCGGGATGGTATCCGGCGCGCTTCAGACCCTCCACCTGTTCGGCGTTCATGCCGAAGATGAAGATGTTGTTCCGGCCGACCTCCTCCATGATCTCGATATTGGCGCCGTCCAGGGTCCCGATGGTCAGGGCGCCGTTCAAGGCGTACTTCATGTTGCCGGTGCCGGACGCCTCGGTCCCCGCGGTGGAGATCTGCTCCGACAGGTCGGCTGCCGGGAAGATGATCTCGGCCTGGGAAACGCTGTAATTGGCCAGAAACACCACCTTGAGCCGGTCGTGGGCCGCCGGGTCGCTGTTGATTACCTCTCCCACGGCGTTGATCAGGCGGATGATCAGCTTGGCCATGAAATAGGACGGCGCCGCCTTGCCGCTGAAGATGACCGTGCGGGGGGGGACGTTCAGGCCCGGATTGGCCTTGATGCGATTGTAGCGGGCGATGACGTGGAGAACGTTGAGCAGTTGCCGTTTGTACTCATGGAGACGTTTGGTCTGGCAGTCGAATAGGGAGTCGGGAGAGACCTGGATGCCGTTATGCCGGTAGATGTAGTCCGCAAGCCTCTGCTTGTTGGCACGCTTGACCTCCGTCCACTGTCGCTGGAAATCCCGATCCTCGGCCATTGCCCGCAGTTTTTGCAATTCATCCAGATTGGTGACCCAGGCATCCCCGATGGTGGACGAGATCAGGTCCGACAGCCAGGGATTGGCGCACTTGAGCCAGCGCCGCTGGGTGATGCCGTTGGTCTTGTTGTTGAAGCGTTCCGGCCAGAGGGCAAAGAAGTCGCTGAACAGATGGTCCTTCAGGATTTCGCTGTGCAGCACGGACACGCCGTTGATGGAGTGGCTGCCGACGATGGCCAGGTAGGCCATGCGGATATGCTTTTCCCCCTCCTCTCCCACGATGGACATGCGACGTAAACGGTCGCTATCTTCGGGGAAGCGGGCCTTCGCCTCCTTAAGAAAACAATCGTTGATCCGGTAGATGATCTGCAAGTGGCGGGGCAGGATGCCCTCCAGCATGCGCACCGGCCACTTTTCCAGGGCCTCGGGCAGGATGGTGTGGTTGGTGTAGGCGAAGGTCCTCATGGAAAGGTCCCAGGCCGTTTCCCAAGAGAGCATCTTCTCGTCCAACAGGATGCGCATCAACTCCGGGATGGCCAGGGTAGGGTGGGTGTCGTTGAGCTGGATGGCCACCTTTTCCGGCAATAGATTGAGGTCGTCGTGTTTTTTGGAAAAACGGTAAAAGATATCCTGCACCGTGGCCGACGCCAGAAAGTACTCCTGGCGCAGGCGTAACTCCCTGCCCTCGGCCATGTGATCGGCCGGGTAGAGCACCTTGGAGATGTTCTCGGTCTTCATCTTGGATTCGACCGCGCCCACGTAATTGCCCCGGTTGAAGGACTCAAGCTCGAACTCGCGGGTCGATTTGGCGCTCCACAGGCGCATGGTATTGACCGTCTCGTTGCCGTAGCCCGGCACCGGCACGTCGTAGGCCAGGGCCATGACGTCATGGGTATCGACCCACGAATGACGTACCTCTCCCGCAGGGTCGCTGGATTCCACGACCCTGCCTTCGTAGCGGATCTTGTGCAGATGCTCCTGGCGGCCGAACTCCCAGGGGTTTTCGTAGCGGAGCCAGTTGTCCGGCAGTTCGTATTGGCCGCCGTCGATGATCTTCTGGTAAAACATGCCGTACTCATAGCGGATACCATAGCCGTAGGCCGGCAGGCTCATGGTGGCCATGGAGTCGAGAAAACAGGCCGCCAGCCGTCCCAGGCCACCGTTGCCCAGGCCCGCGTCCCACTCGGTTTCGGCGATGTCTTCCAGGTCGATTCCCATCTCCATGAGGGCATTTTCCCACTCCTCCTTGATCCCGAGGTTGATCAGGCTGTTGCCCAGGCTGCGGCCCATCAGGAATTCCATGGAGATGTAGTAGACCCGCTTGGCGTCATTGATGTAGTAGGACTGCTGGGTGTCGAGCCAGCGTTCCGCCAGCATGTCCCGCACGGCAAAGGCCAGGGCCAGGTAGAGATCGGCCTTGGTGGCGGAGTATTTGTCCTTGACCAGGGTGTAGTGGAGATGCCGCATGAAGGAACGTTGCAGATCGGTTGCGGTCGGCTTCGTTTCACCGCTTGGAGGGATATCATGTGCGTTCATGGAACCGATCCTTCATGTCACGTGTTAGGGGGCGACGATAAAGTATATAGGCAGATTCCTCCGAAAGCAAGGTTAGGTATTGCTAATGAATGCGCCGAAAGGGAGGCGGAGCCAAACGCCGTGCAGAAGTTGGGTGGTCTGGCGTGCGATTGCAAGGCACTGCCTGGCCGGCACATCGTGGCCCATGGGGTTTTTCGGCAACCGAGCGACACTGAGCCTGCCCACCCATCGCCCAGAGGGACCTTGAGGCGACCGTCCGTTTTTTATCTGCGGAATAGCGGCGTAACTCCTCGGCATTCCGGGTTGACACCCGTCCGCATATATACTATCTTTTATATCCTTTATTCGCGCCAATCGGCTGTTTGGCGCCACGAAAATTCGAATCATCAAGGACGACCATCATGCGTAGCGATACCATCAAGCAGGGACTCGAACGAACACCGCACCGGGCGCTTCTCAAGGGAACCGGCGTTCCCGACAGCGCCTTTGAAAAACCGTTCATCGGCGTGGCAACCAGCTTCACCGATCTGATTCCGGGCCACTCCGGCATGCGCGATCTGGAACGCTTCATTGAGAAAGGCGTCCACTCCGGCGGAGGCTATTCCTTCTTCTTCGGCATCCCCGGCGTCTGCGACGGGATCGCCATGGGGCACAAGGGGATGCATTACTCCCTGCCGACCCGCGAACTGATCGCCGACATGGTGGAATCGGTGGCCGAGGCGCACCGGCTGGACGGCCTGGTGCTCCTGACCAACTGCGACAAGATCACCCCCGGCATGCTGATGGCCGCCGCGCGCCTGAACATCCCCTGCATCATCGTCACTGCCGGCCCCATGATGAGCGGACGCAGCCTGAGCGGACGCAAATACTCCTTTGTCACCGATACCTTCGAGGCCATGGCCCGCTACAAGGCCGGCGTGATCGACGACAAGGAACTCAAAATCTGCGAGGACAACGCCTGCCCCGGCATGGGCTCCTGCCAGGGATTGTTCACCGCCAATACCATGGCCATCCTGACCGAGACCATGGGGATGAGCCTGCCACGCTGCGGCACCGCCCTGGCGGTTTCTGCCCTCAAACGCCGCATCGCCTTTGCCTCGGGCGAGAAGATCGTCGAACTGGTGAAAAACGACGTCAAGCCCCGCGACATCATGACCCGCGCGGCCTTCGAGAACGCCATCCGGGTCGATCTGGCCCTGGGCGGTTCGTCCAATACCGTGTTGCACCTTCTGGCCATCGCCCGGGAGGCGGGGGTGGATCTGCCGCTGGAGACCTTCGACATCCTGGCCAAGGACACCCCGCAACTGGCCTCCATGAACCCGGCCGGGGAATACTTCATGGAAGACCTGGACGTGGCCGGCGGCGTCAGCGGTGTGCTCAAGCAGTTGGGGGACAAGATCAAGGATGCGCCGACCCTGTTCGGCCTGACCACACATCAGTTGGCGGAAAGCATCGCCAATGTGGATGAAGAGGTGATCCGCCCGCTCTCCAATCCGATCAAGAAAGAGGGGGGCATCGCCATCCTCACCGGCAACCTGGCCCCCAAGGGGGCGGTGGTCAAGCAGTCGGGCGTGTCGGCCGCCATGATGCTGTTCGAGGGAACGGCCCGCTGTTTCGATGCCGAGGAAAAGGCCATGGCCGCCATCATGGAGGGAAAAATCACCTCGGGCGATGTGGTGGTGATCCGCTACGAGGGACCCAAGGGCGGCCCCGGCATGCGCGAGATGCTGGCCCCCACGGCTGCCATCATGGGGATGGGGCTCGGCGATTCGGTTGCCCTGGTGACCGACGGCCGTTTCTCCGGCGGCACCCGCGGTCCCTGTATCGGTCATATCTCGCCGGAAGCGGCCGAGGGTGGCCCGATTGCCCTGGTGGAAGAGGGGGACCGCATCCTGCTCGATATCCCCAACCGCCGTCTGGAACTGCTGGTGGACGACGCCACCCTGGCTGCCCGCCGGGCCGCATGGAAAGCGCCGGAAGCCAAGATCAGGACCGGCTGGCTGGCACGCTACGCCAAGCTGGTGACCTCGGCCCATACCGGCGCCGTGACCACGGCCGATTAAGTCGGTTGTTGAAAAACAGCCATCAGGCCTTCGTCCTCGAACGCCCTTTCGTGCGACGTAGCGCCCGGCCTTCGCAGCCAAAGCGTCAGCTTCGGCGGAGTAGGCCTGCTACGTCTCCTCGGTGCATTCTGCGGGTGCGACGATCTGACTATTTTTGAACAACCTGAGTTTTTCAACAGTTTGTTACTACTTCCGGGGTTGGCGCATCTGCGTCGAGAACCGGAATGTGCTCAAAGGAGGAACCATGGAAACGCTTCCGCACAGGTCGGTTGTTTCCGCCATACATGTCATTGCTTCAGTGACGGCGCGCAAACGATAGCTTCCCATTCAACGATCCTTACAAATAAGAGGTATCACCCATGAAAATGAACGGTGCACGCATATTGCTGGAATGTCTGAAAAAGGAAGGTGTGGACACGGTCTTCGGCTATCCCGGAGGCACCGTGATCAACATCTACAACGAACTCTTCAGTTTCAAGGATATCCACCATATCCTGCCGCGCCATGAACAGGCCGGCACCCATGCGGCCGACGGCTATGCCCGCGCCACCGGCAAGGTCGGCGTCGCCATCGCCACCTCCGGGCCGGGCGCCACCAACACGGTGACCGGTATCGCTACGGCCTACATGGACTCGATCCCCATGGTGATCATCACCGGCCAGGTGTCCACGGCGCTGATCGGCAATGACGCTTTCCAGGAGGTGGATATCATCGGCATCACCCGCTCCTGCACCAAGCACAATTTCCTTGTGCGGGATGTGAAGGACTTGGCCCTGATCATGAAAAAGGCCTTCTATATCGCCAGCACCGGCCGGCCCGGCCCGGTTCTGGTGGACCTCCCCAAGGATGTGCAGATCGCCGAGACTGAATTCGTCTACCCGGATACGGTAGAGATGCGCAGCTACAAGCCGACCGTGACAGGGCATCCCCGCCAAGTGGAAAAGGCGGTGGACATGCTGCTGGAATCCCACCGTCCGGTGATCTACGTCGGGGGAGGGGTTATACTGGCCAATGCCTCGGACGAACTGACCGGCCTGTCCCGCAAACTGTCGGTGCCGGTGACCACCACCCTGATGGGGCTCGGTTCCTTCCCGGGAAACGACTCGCTGTCACTCGGCATGCTGGGCATGCACGGCTCCTACTGCGCCAACATGGCCATGACCAACAGCGACCTGATCATTGCCGTGGGGGCGCGCTTCGATGACCGGGTGACCGGCAAGATCGCCACGTTTGCACCCGGCGCCAAGATCATCCACATCGATGTGGACCCGACCTCCATCAAGAAAAACGTGCGGGTCGATCTGCCGATCGTGGGCGACGTGAAGGACGTTCTGGCCAAGATGATCAAGCTGGCCGACAAGCATAAGGACAAGGCGGATGGGTTCAAGGCGGCGCTGGCCCCCTGGCACGAAGATATTGCCGGCTGGAAGGACAAACACCCCCTTGGGTACAAGCAGAGCTCAACCGTCATCAAGCCCCAGTTCGTCATTCAAAAATTGCGGGAACTGTCAAACGATGACGTCATCGTCGCCACCGACGTGGGGCAGCACCAGATGTGGACCGCCCAGTTCTTCCAGTTCAACAAGCCGCGCACGCTCCTCTCCTCGGGCGGGCTTGGCACCATGGGGTACGGCCTGCCGGCAGCCATGGGGGCGCAAGCAGCTTTCCCCGAGCGTCAGGTCATCTCCATCTGCGGCGACGGCGGCGTGCAGATGAACATCCAGGAGATCGCCACCCTGGTGCAGAACCGCCTGCCGGTCAAGATCGTGATCCTGAACAACAACTTCCTCGGCATGGTGCGCCAGTGGCAGGAGCTATTTTTCGACAAGCGCTATTCCCAGACCTGCATGGAGTTGCCCATCGATTTCGTTAAGCTGGCCGAGGCCTACGGGGCCAAGGGGTTCAGCACCTCCAAGCCGGGCGAGGTGGAAGCGGTCATCAAGCAGGCCTTCAAGGAAAAGGGGCCGGTGATCATGGAGTTCAAGATCGCCCGAGAGGAAAAGGTGCTGCCCATGGTTCCTGCCGGGGCGTCGCTGAACGAGATGGTCTTGAATGCGTAACTCATGAATGAATAACTGATTAAATCTGCCATAGAGACTCAGAGACACAGAGAAAGGCCGAAGGCAGAAGATAGCCGGAAAGGCCCGTTTGTCTTATGCATTTATAGAATTATCCCTTTCGGATTAGTTCGTTTTTGGGTTTTCTCTGTGTGCCTCTGTGTCTCTGTCTCTCTGTGGCGGAAGTAGCTTTTGACTTTATGGAGGTTTCCCATGCTGCATACCGTATCAGTACTGGTTGAAAACGAATTTGGCGTACTTTCCCGCGTGGCGAGTCTTTTCTCGGGACGCGGCTTCAACATCGATTCCCTGACCGTCGCCCCGACCAACGAGGAGGGACTCTCGCGCATGACCATCGTCACCCGTGGCGATGAGCAGATCCTGGAACAGATCACCAAACAGCTCAACAAGCTGATCGATGTGCTCAAGGTGATCGATTTCAGCGACGGTAGCGCCATCGAACGCGAGATGATTCTGGTCAAGGTTGCGGCTGAGGACGAGAATCGCGCCGAGGTGCTGCGGATTGTCGACATCTTCCGTGCCAAGATCATCGACGTCACCCCCAAATCCTATACCATCGAGGCTACCGGAAGTCCGGCCAAGATCGACGCCATCCTGGAACTGCTCCGGCCACTGGGGTTGAAGGAGTTGGTCCGCACCGGCGCTGTGGCCATCGGTCGCGGCGCCAAAGGGTGGAAAGGGTAGGGGCGGCGGTCGCCGCAGACTCATTGGGGCCGCGCAATTACCGCTTGCGCGGCCCTTTTCGTTAGATCATGTGCCACAGAGACATAGAGACGCGGAAAAAATATTTCAGAGAGTTCGACGGCATCACGGCTCATTTTCTTAATCATTCCCGAATTAGAGAATAGTTGGAAAAATCTGTGATTTTCTCTGGGTCCCGGTGGCTCTGTGGCGGAAATACCGATTTTAGGATTATTAATGGTGATGGGTCCGTGGTATTATTTCTGAAAAGGACTTTTTTTTGTTGATCCTGTTCTGCCGCGAGGGCGCCATGTCGAGACAACGTAAGATAGCCATCATCCTTGCCGCCACTTTCGTGGCGATCATCCTTTTTTGCAGCGCCATTCTGCCGCTCATCGTCCGGAGCCAGGCCGTCACGGCCCTGGAGGAGGCCACCGGCAGGAAGGTCCGCATCGAGAAGGTCGGCATCAATCCCTTTACCCTCACGGTCACGGTCACGGGCTTTGCCATCGAAGAGAAGGGGGGCGGCCCCTTTGTCTCCATCAGACAGCTCCGCGCCTCCCTCGGGCTGGCCTCGATCTACAAACGCGCCCTGATCATCTCCCAGGTCGCCATTGAGGCGCCTTCGCTCTCCATTGCCCGTCTGGCCGCCAACAGGTACAGCTTCAACGACATCATCGAGCGCCAGAAGGCGAAGCCCCAAAAGGAATCCAAAGGGGAATTCCGCTTCTCCATCAACAATATCACCCTTGCCAACGGCTCCGTGGATTTTGACGACCGGGCCGTGGGAGGGGGGAGGAAACACACCGTTCGCGACCTCAAGGTTGCGGTTCCCTTTATCAGCAACATCCCCTATCTGGTGGAGAAATACACCGATCCCCACATCTCGGCCCTGGTGAACGGCGCACCCCTCAGCTTTTCCGGCAAGGTAAAACCGCTCAGCAAATCCTTGGAAACCTCCGTGCACATCGACCTGCGGCAGCTCGACCTGCCCGGTTATGTGGCCTATGTGCCGGTCAAGCCGCCGGCTGATCTGGCGTCCGGCAAACTGACCGTCAATACGGATGTCAGTTATCGCGTATCTGCGGACAAGAAACCGGAATTGGCCATCAAGGGGCTGGTGCAGCTGGATGGCGTTACCGTTAACCTCAAGGAGGGGCAGCCGCTGTTCCGGCTCCCGTCGTTCCAGGTGCGGGCGTCGAGCCTGGAGGTCTTTGCCCGGCGTTTTCTGGTGGACAGCATTACGGTGGAGGGGCTTGAACTGTTTGCCGGCCGCAGTGCCGCAGGGGAGTGGATGTACCAGCGCCTGCTGCCCCCGTCTGCCGGGACAGGGCAGAAACCGGCTGCCAAGGCCGATACGGATACGAAAAAGAGCCCCGCAACCTTGGTCCGCATCGCTTCATTCGATTTCAAAAACGGCGTGCTCCACGTGAACGACGCCCTTCCCAAGGGAGGCTTCAAGGGAAACATCACCGGGATCAATGCCGCGGTGAAAGGTTTCACCAACGAACCGGGAAAATCGGCCGATTACGAGGTGGCGCTGTCCCTGGACAACGAGGCCGACTTCAGCGCCGATGGCGCCTTCAGCCTGATTCCGCTCAAGGCCACGGTTTCGGCCGAGCTGAACGACCTGAAACTCCAGAGGGGGTGGCCCTATCTGGCCCGGTTCCTGACGGCGCCGCTCAAGGGGAGCCTGGACCTGTCCGTTGAGGCTGCCTATTCCCCAGAGAACGGGGTGGACGTGGAACGGGCGGATCTTGCCCTCAGCGGGCTCTCGGCTCGCTACGGCAACAAAGAGGGGCTCGACCTGCGGCGCCTGGAGGTGAACGGCGCGGCCTACCGTCAACGGGAAAACCGTCTTGACCTGGACGACGTGCTGCTGGCCCAGGGGAATGTCTCTCTCTCCCGTGAGGCAAACAGCAGTATCTCGATCCTGTCGCTGTTGCAGAAACCACAGGGGGCCGCCGCACAAAAGCCCAAACCCTCGAGCGGGAAGAGCGCCGCAACATCGGGACAACCGACTGCCAAGCCCTTCTCCTTCCGCATCAAGAAGGTGCGTATCGACAAGCTCGCCGGTTCTTTTACCGACAAGACGCTGCCGGAAAAGCCGCGCTTCACGCTACGCAACACCAGTCTCACCCTGGCCAACCTGAACGGCCCGAAATTCACTCCGGCACAGGTGCGTTTTTCCTCGATCTTCAACAAGGCCACCCCGCTCAAGGCCAGCGGCACGATCACGCCCAATCCCTTCCGCTACCGTGGGAGCGTCAGCGCGGGCAGGTTGCCGCTCCGCGATTTTGAGGCATACTTCCCCTCCAACATCAACGTCTTCATCCTGGGGGGCTCCGCCGACGCCAGCATGTACGTGGATATCGCCCTCAAGGACGGCAAACCGACCGGTACGTTCAAAGGAAGTGCCGGTGTCCGCGGCTTCCACGCCATCGATACCATGTCCGAGGAAGACCTGCTCAAATGGGAAAGCCTGCAATTGGACGATATCCAGGGCAATCTGGAGCCCTTCAGTCTGGCCCTGCGCCAGATCGCCCTCAACGGGGTCTACTCCCGCATCATCGTACGCAAGGACGGCACACTGAACCTGCAGAATCTGGTGGAAAAACCCAAACAGGCGCCGGTCCCTGCGGCCTCGGCATCCGCCGCTCCGGTACCCGCTGCCCCGGTAACGGCCGTGCCTCCAGCCGCCAGCGCCCCGCAGCGGGCGGCCGCTAAAAAACAAATACAGATCGGCACAGTGACGATTCAGGACGGTACCCTGTCCTTTAGCGACAACCACCTGCCGCAGCACTTCGTCACCACCTTCTACAACCTGGGCGGCCGGGTCAGCGGTCTCAGTTCCGAGGAGTCGAAATTTGCCGACGTGGACCTGCGCGGCAACCTGGAAAACCATTCGCCGCTCCAGATCACCGGCCGGATCAACCCGCTGCGCGACGACCTGTTCGTGGACCTGAAGGTCTCCTTCCGCGACATCGAGCTCTCGCCCGTTACCCCCTATTCCGGCACCTACCTGGGCTACACGGTGGAGAAGGGCAAGCTGTACCTGGACCTCACGTACCACATCGAAAAGAAACTGCTCAATGCCTCGAACAGCATCTTCATCGACCAGTTCACGTTCGGCGAAAAGGTGGAGAGCGGCAAGGCCACCAAGCTGCCGGTCAAACTGGGGCTGGCCCTGCTCAAGGACCGCAAGGGGGAGATCCACCTGGACGTGCCGGTCACCGGCCGCACCGACGATCCCAAATTCAGTGTCTGGAAGCTGGTCTTTCAGGTTATCAGGAACCTGATGGTCAAGGCGGTCACCTCGCCCCTGTCCCTGCTCTCGTCCATGGTCGGCAGCGGCCAGGATTTCAGCGCCATCCAGTTCAGCCACGGCGCCAGCGCAATTCCCCCCCAGGAGGAACAGAAGCTGAACGCGCTGGCCAAGGCGCTCCTGGACCGGCCGGCCCTCAAGGTGGAGTTGAAAGGGTATGTGGACCGGGAAAAGGACACGGAGGGGTACCGCCGCGAACTGCTGGACCGGAAGGTGAGGGGGGAAAAGTTCCTGGCCCTGAGCAGGCAGGGGGCGCTGAAGGAAGGTGAAAAGGCCGACAGCATCACGGTGGGTCCGGATGAGTATCCGACCTATCTGACTGCGGTCTACAAAAAGGAAAAATTCCCCAAACCGCGCAATATGCTCGGTCTGGTCAAGACCCTTCCGCCCGAGGAGATGAAGAAGCTGATCATCACCAACACGGTGATTGGGGAGACGGAGTTGAAAATACTGGCCCGCGAGCGGGTTGTGGCGGTCATGAATTACCTGGTGGCAAAGGGGCATGTCCCGGCCGAACGGGTCTTCCAGAAGAACGACGACCTGTTCAAGGCGCCGGAAAAGGAGACGACTTCACGCAGCCGGGTGGAGTTGAATGCCATTGCACAATAACCCATGACCACCGATCTGACCACCGCCCCCATACCGGCACTGATCCGGCGCCTGGCCATACCATCCGGGATCGGTTTCTTTTTCAACACCATGTTCAACGTGGTGGATACCTGGTATGCCGGCCGGCTTTCCACCACGGCGCTGGCGGCCATGTCGCTCTGCTTCCCGGTGTTCTTCATCATCCTGGCGGTGGGTGCGGGCATTTCGACCGGGGCAACGACCCTGATCGGCAATGCGTTGGGACGGGGGCGGCGCGACGAGGCCCAGCAATTTGTGCTACAGTCCCTTTCCTTTGCGCTGGTGCATGCCATTGCCCTGACAGGCCTGGGATTGGCCTTCGCGCCCCGCATTTTCGTCTTCATGGGCGCCCAGGGGGAGTACCTCTCCCTGGCGCTTGGCTACATGAACGTAACCCTGTGCGGCGCAATCTTCTCCATGCTTAATTTCGTGATGAGCGCCATCCTCAACTCCCACGGCAATACGGCCACCTATCGCAATTTTCTGGTCACGGCCTTTTTCCTCAACCTGGTTCTTGACCCCTGGTTCATGTACGGCGGTCTGGGGGTCCCCACCATGGGGCTGCCCGGCATCGCTTTGGCCACGATCTCGACCCAGTGTATGGGCAATTTTTATCTCTTCAGCCGCCTCTCGCGTTTGGGGTTCCTTCCTACCTTTACCTTGCGCGAGTTGTGGCCCCGCAGGCAGTATTACGGCGAGTTGATGAAGCAGGGCTTTCCCTCGGCTTTGAACATGATGACCGTGACCGTGGGAATCTTCATCATCACCTGGTTTGCCGGGAGGTTCGGCAAGGAGGTGGTGGCGGCCTACGGTATCGGCACCCGCGTCGAACAGCTCGCCCTGTTGCCGATCATGGGGCTGAACGTTTCCACCCTTGCTCTGACCGCCCAGAACTTTGGCGCGGGGAACCTGAAGCGTATCCGCCACGTATTGGCCCTGTCGCTCCGGTACGGTTTTGTCCTGGCAGCCATCGGCACCGTCCTGGTGTTGGCCTTCAGTACCGAGTTGATGTCGGCCTTCAGCCGCGATGGGGCGGTCATCAACGCCGGGGTCCGTTACCTGTGGATAGAAGCGTTCGTGTTCCCGGCCTACGTGCTCCTCTACGTGTGTGTTTCGGCCATGCAGGGGGTCAAGCGTCCCGGTTTCGCGCTATTGATCGGCCTCTATCGGCAGATTGCTGCGCCCGCTCTGGCGTTCCCCCTGTTGGCCATCATGCTGGGGTGGGGCGTGATGGGCATCTGGTGGGGTATCTTCATCACCACCTGGTCGGCCGCCGTCATTGTGGTCATCTATGTCTCCTGGATCGTGAAAAAGTTGGAAAAGGATACTCTACCCCCATGAAACGTGTTGCCATAGCTACCCTGGGCTGCAAGACCAACCAGTTCGAATCCGCCGCCATGAGCGAGCAGTTCCAAAAGGCCGGTTATCGGATGGTCCCCTTCACCGAGCCGGCCGACATCTACGTGGTCAATTCCTGTACGGTCACGGCCCGTACCGACGCCGAGACCCGCCGCCTGATCCGACGCGCCCGACGCCTGAACCCCCAGGCCCGCATTGTCGCCACCGGTTGTTATGCCCAGGTGGCGCCGGGGGAACTGGAGCGCATGCCCGAGGTGGACAGCGTGCTGGGCAATCGGGAAAAACAGGACATTGCCGGCCTGGTGGAAGCGGGCGAGAGCCGCATCTCGGACATCAGCGCCGAACAGACGGCAGAACCACTGCCGCTTTCAAGCTTTGCCGAGCATACCCGCGCCTTCCTTCAGGCCCAGAACGGCTGCAATTCCTTCTGCGCCTACTGTATCGTGCCCTATGCCCGGGGCAGAAGCCGCAGCGTGCCCTTGGACGATGTGTTGAGGGGGGTGCGGGAACTGGCTGCCAACGGTTACCGGGAAGTGGTGCTGACCGGCATTCACCTGGGGGCCTACGGGCTCGACCTCTCCCCGCGTCACTCCCTGGCCGGCCTGGTACGGCGCATTGCGGACGAAGGGGCTGTCCCGCGCCTGCGGATCGGTTCGGTGGAACCCAACGAACTGAGCGACGAATTGATCGGACTCATGGCCGCCTCGGAGGTCATCTGCCCCCATGTTCATCTCCCCCTGCAGAGCGGCAGCGACACCGTGCTGCATCGTATGGGACGACGCTACACGGCCCGTTTCTTCAGTGATTTGGTGGCACGGGTCACGGCCGCACTGCCGGACGCTTTTATCGGGGCCGATGTGATTGCCGGGTTTCCCGGCGAAACGGAAGATGAGTTTTTGGAGACCCTGCACCTAGTGGAGGAACTACCGTTCTCCGACCTGCATGTGTTTCCCTTTTCCCGGCGGGCCGGTACCAAAGCGGCCGGGATGCCGGCCCAGGTGCCCGCCGATGTCATCAGGGGTAGGGGGGAGCGGCTACGGGATGCCGCTGTGATGAAAAAGGGTGCATTTCTCCAGCGCTTCATCGGGCGGACCCTGCCGGTTCTGGGGCAGACGGGGCAGCCGGAAACGGGACGCATCGGGGGGCTGAGCAGAAATTACCTCCAGGTGGAATATGCTGCGTCGGAAGATCTGGTCAATCGGGAGGCCGCCGTTGTGATCGAGCGTATCCGGGACGGAGTGGCCCTGGGACGACTTGTCGGACTATGGGGGGAACAACATTCGTAAAAACGTATCTTTCCTTGACTGGTCCAACCATTTCTGTGATAATCGCGCCCCGCTTTGTCAAATTATTGTTTGAGGAGATAACCATGAAGAAGACGCTTGTTCTGTGCCTAACTGTTCTGCTGTCCCTTGCGGCGGTCTGCGCCTTTGCCGGCGACGGGTCCTGGGAGCGCGTCAAAAAAGAGGGTAAGCTGGTTATCGGGCTTGATGACGCCTTTCCTCCCATGGGGTATCGTCAGGCAGACGGTAAGCTGGTCGGCTTCGATATCGACGCCGCCGAAGAGGTCGGCAAGTGTCTCGGCGTCAAGATCGTTTGGCAGCCCACCGCCTGGGAAGGGGTGATCCACTCCCTGGACGCCAAGAAGTTCGACTGCATCTGGAACGGTATGACCATTACGCCGGAGCGGGCCAAGGAAGTGGCCTTCACCAAACCCTATATCATGGACGGTCAGATTGCGGTCGTCAATTTCAAGGAAAAGCGTTTCAAAGGGCTGAAAGACCTGAAAGGGATCAAGGCCGGCACCCAGAAGGGCTCCTCGGGCCTGGAAGCGGTCAAGAAACTTGCTACCCCCCCGAAGGAACTGAAGGAATACGAAGACTATCCCAAGGCGCTGCTCGACCTGGAAGCCGGGCGTATCGACGTGGTGGTGGTGGACAATGTCACCGGTCGCGACATGATCGCCAAGCGTCCCGGCAAGTTTAAGATCCTGCCCGGCATGATCAGCAAGGAACCTTTTGGCGTGGCCTTCCGCAAAGATGATAATGGCCTGCGCGGCAAGGTGCAGCAGACCCTGGACAAGATGGTGAAGGACGGTTCCATGGCCAAGATCTCCCGGAAGTGGTTTGCGGAAGATATCACTAATCCCAAGAAATTCTAGAGACTATGAATCGCTTTTACATACTCATCAGCAGGGTCGCCGTGACCCTGCTTTTTTTGTGGACGCTGGCCGGAACCGGTCAGGCGCTGGACAGCGACGCCCTCTCCCGCCAGGCGGGGGAGTTGATGGCCCAGGGTGACCTGCCGGGGGCCGTGGAGCTGCTCAGGCAGATCCCGGTTCCGCCCAAAGGTGCTGATGCAGGCGTTTTTGTGGCCAGCCGCATGCAGATGGCCAGAATATACGTCTCGTTGAACGAGGCTGATAAAGCCCTGGCCGCCAGTCGGGAGGTCCTGGCGCTGTTCCCGGACAACAGCGAGGCGCGGAACGCTGTCGCCGCCATCCAAAAACAGCAGCAGTCGCGTTGGCTCTCGCTGCTGGACGACAGCCGCAAATTCCTCCCGGCGCTGCTCAAGGGGGCGACCATGACCCTGCTGCTGGTGCTCTGCACCATGCTGGTCTCCCCCCTGGGGGGGCTCCTGATCGCCTTGGGGCGCATCAGCACCTTCCGCCCCCTGTCCGCTGCGTGCTGGTTCGTGATCTGGTTCTTTCGCGGCACGCCGCTTTTGCTCCAACTTTTCTTTATCTATTACGGCCTGCCGGCCTTCGGTGTGACTCTGCCGCCCCTGACCGCCGCCGTAATCGGTCTTGGGCTCAATTACTCGGCCTACCTGGGAGAAATCATCCGTGGCGCGATCCAGAGCATCGATCAGGGACAGATGGAGGCGGCCAAGGCCATCGGCATGACCTACGGACAAGCCATGCGGCGCGTCATCATCCCCCAGACCTACAAACGGCTGATGCCCCCCATCGGCAACGAATTCATCGCCCTGATCAAAGACACTGCCCTGGTATCAACCATCGCCATGGTGGAACTGATGCGCTCGGCCGACCAGCTTTTCAATACCTATTTCAACATCACGGCCCTGGCTTTGGCGGCGGCCATCTATCTCCTCTTGACGAGCATCTTCACCTTTATTTTTGAAAAAATCGAGTATCGGGCAGGGATCTATGAACACCGCTAGGGAGCCGTTGATCCGGCTGGAGGGCATAACCAAGCGTTTTAAAAATCTGACGGCGGTCGACCGGATCGATCTGGATGTCTTTCCGGGCGAGAAACTGGTCATCATCGGACCATCGGGATCGGGCAAGTCCACACTGCTGCGTTCCATCAACCTGTTGGAAGAGATCGATGACGGCGTCATCCGTTTCCAGGGGCGCGAGGTGGGGTACGTCACCAGCCACGGCCGTCGCCACCTGGACCGCCCCCCGGCGGTGTGCGCCCTGCGGACCGAGATCGGCATGGTATTTCAGCATTTCCATCTCTTTCCCCACATGACCGTGCTGGGCAATGTCATGGAAGGGCCGCTGACCGTCCGCAAAATGCCGCAGGATGAGGCCCGTCAGGTTGCCACCGACATGCTGTCCAAGGTTGGGCTGTCCGACAAGAGGGACGTCTTTCCCGCCACCCTGTCGGGGGGGCAGAAACAGCGGGTGGCCATTGCCCGAGCCCTGGCCATGCGACCAAAGTTGATGCTGTTCGACGAACCGACGTCGGCCCTGGACCCGGAACTGGTGGGGGAGGTGTTCGACACCATTCATACCCTGGCCGACGAGGGTATGACAATGATCATCGTCACCCATCACATGGGGTTTGCCCGTGAACTGGCCGACCGGGTGATCTTTATGGAATCGGGTCATTTCTTAGCCCAGGGGAATCCCCATGAATTTTTCAGCGTTGGCCAGGAAAACGAGCGCATCAGGAGCTTCCTCAACAGATTGCTGTAAGCTGGGAGGGATTATCAGGTTTGTCGAACCGGAAGGCGCTGGCGCTTTCCGGTTTTTTGTGGCGCCCGCGGGATAGTGTTAAAAAAATTACCATTGTGAAAATGATTGTAACTTGCTGATATGCAAATAGTATTTATTTTAGTGTTAAAAAAAGTAACATTACGCATATCGCTGTAATTATTAAATAAAATTGAAAGTGTTAAAAAAATTACCACTTCCGGCTGTTGCAAAATGTCCCATTGTACGCTTCAAAGGGTTGTCGGCATGTAACTCTCGGATACCATGCGTTTTTACGGGATGGCACGAGAGTTGATAGCTGTTAATTGTACCGAATCCCATGCCCGGCACGACGGAGACATCAATGGCACGATCACTTCAGTCCGCGCACATCGAGAACGATGGCCAACAGAATCAAAGAACGATATTGGTGGTCGATGATGAGTTGCTAGTGCGGCAGATGTTGCAGGATTGCCTCGAGGAGTACGGTTTTGCCGTGCTTACCGCCACGGACGGGGTAGAGGCATGCGGGCTTTTCATGAAAGAATCCGCCCGTATCGACCTGTTGGTGAGCGACGTGCTCATGCCGAGGATGAATGGCTTTTATGCCTATCAGGTCATGTGCAGGATAAAGCCTGGGTTGAAGGCCATTTTGGTGAGTGGTTACCCAAATGGCGCCGACATGATCAACGAAGCGAACATAAATGCTCCGGAATTCCTGTCCAAGCCGATCAGTCCCAAGGAATTGATCTCGAAGATACACGCAATGCTGGGTAACGTGTGACGACTCATGTGGAGAAGTAACGCGCGGTGTGAGGACGGGAATTGCAAGAAGTTGCGGTAAAGATTCCGGAATACCCGGCAGAAATGAGAAACGCGGCATTTTGTAAACAAAAACGCCCTCTTCGAGCAAGGAGGCGTTTTTGTTGTCTCGGGCTTCTGCCTGGCTTCTTTTTGTGGTAATTTATTGACAGTTGACAGGGAATGTACTATTTTCAGAACTTGTTTTATCAACGGTTTGTACCGGTTTTTCCGGAAAATTTCGTAGGAAGGATGGAACAATAGTATGAAGGTCTATTACGACAAAGATTGTAACGTAGCACTTCTGAAAAAGAAAAAAGTCGCCATCGTTGGCTATGGTTCTCAGGGGCATGCCCATGCCCTGAACCTTAAAGATTCGGGTATCGACGTACTCGTCGCTCTGAAAAAGGATTCTGCTTCCGTTAAGAAGGCCAAGGACGCCGGGTTCAAGGTTGTTACGGTTGCCGAAGCCGCCAAGGTTGCCGATGTCCTGATGATTCTGCTCCCGGACGAGATCCAGGGCGACATCTATCGCGAAGAGATCGCTCCTTATCTGAAAAAGGGCGCTTCCATCGCCTTTGGCCACGGCTTCAATATCCATTTCGGCCAGATTGTTCCCCGCGAAGACATCAACGTCTTCATGGTGGCCCCCAAGGGACCGGGACATCTGGTGCGCCATGAGTACACCAAGGGAGGCGGCGTGCCCTGTCTGATCGCGCTGCACCAGGACCCCTCCAAGAAGACCAAGGATCTGGCGCTGGCGTATGCTTCGGCCGTTGGTGGCGGTCGTTCCGGCATCATCGAGACCTCGTTCAAAGAGGAAACCGAGACCGACCTGTTCGGCGAGCAGGCAGTGCTGTGCGGCGGCATTGCCGCCCTGATCCAGGCTGGATTCGAGACCTTGGTGGAGGCAGGCTACGCCCCGGAGATGGCATACTTCGAATGCCTGCACGAAACCAAGCTGATCGTTGACCTGATCTATGAAGGCGGCATCGCCAACATGCGCTACTCGGTCTCCAATACCGCCGAATATGGCGACTTGACCCGCGGTCCGCGCGTCGTCAACGCCGAAACCAAGAAGGAAATGAAGAAAATCCTCGACGAAATCCAGAACGGAGAATTCTGCAAGGAATGGATGCTGGAGAATAAGGTCAACAAGCCGACCTTCAGCGCCCTGCGCCGTCGCGGTTCCGAACACCAGATCGAGCAGGTCGGTGCCAAGCTGCGTGCCCTGATGCCTTGGATCGGCAAGAACAAGATCGTTGACAAAACCAAAAACTAGAATAATTCTACGCATTCGACACCCCTTTGCCCGTTGGGAGAGGGGTGTCTGCGTGTTCAGGCAGGTTGCATGAATAAATCGACCCCATTTGCCAGAGAAGGTTATCCCTTCATCGCTTGTTCCGCCGGATTGACGCTTCTTTTGGCCGTGGCCGCCTGGAAATGGTGTTCCCTGGTGCTGGCCGCTTCTGCTGCGCTGTTCTGCGTAGCGACCCTGTTCATCCTCTACTTCTTTCGTAATCCTGAGCGCACACCGCCCATTGACGGGCACGCGGTAGTGGCCCCTGCCGACGGGACGGTGATCGTGGCGGAGTGCGTCCCCGAGACGCCACTCGGCATCCCGGCGCTCAAGATCAGTATCTTCATGTCGGTCTTCAATGTGCACGTCAACCGCGTCCCCTTCGACGGCACGGTAGTGGACACATTTTACCATCGCGGCAAGTTCTTTGATGCCCGTGACGGCCGGGCCTCCTTCGAAAACGAGCGCAACGGCATCGTCCTGGAAACCTCCGGCGGTGTTCGGCTGGCTTTTGTGCAGATTGCCGGCCTGGTTGCGCGGCGGATCGTGTGCTACGCCCGGACCGGAGACGCGCTGAAACGGGGAGAACGTTACGGACTGATCCGCTTCGGGTCGAGGGTGGATGTGTACCTGCCGGTTGACGTACAACCGCTTGTAAAGCTTGGAGATGTAACCGTGGCGGGCGAAACCGTGCTGGGGCGTCTCGCATAGGCGGAGAAAGCGTGGCATGAACTCTGAACTGAATGAAAAAAAGGCCGAAAGAGCCGAAAATATTAAAAAAGGTATCTATATCCTGCCCAACCTGTTTACGACCGGGAGCATGTTTGCCGGTTTCTACAGCATGGTGGCCAGCCTCAACGGCAATTTCGATGTCGCTGCGCTCTGGATCTTTGCCTCTGCCGTCTTTGACGGATTGGACGGCAAGGTGGCCCGCCTGACCGGAACGACCAGCAAGTTTGGCGTCGAGTACGACTCCCTGGCCGACCTGGTGTCGTTTGGGGTGACCCCGGGGTTGATGATGTATGCCTGGGCGCTCAAACCGTTCGGCCGTCTCGGTTGGCTGGCGGCGTTCCTGTTTGTGGTCTGCGGCGCGCTGCGCCTGGCGCGTTTCAACGTTCAGGTCAATACGGTGGAGAGCAAACGTTTCGTGGGGTTGCCCATCCCGGCGGCAGCCAGCATGGTGGCCGCAACCGTCCTTCTGTTCCATCATTTCGGCTGGCCAAGCACGTACAAGCGGTTGGCTATTCTCGTCCTGATCTACCTTCTTGCCTTCCTGATGGTGTCGGGATTCCGCTACTACTCATTCAAGGATCCGGCGCTGATCAAGCGGCAGCCCTTCGGTTTCCTGCTTCTGGCCGTGGTGCTGCTGATCGTTGTGGCCGCTGAACCGGCGGCGATGACCTTTGGCATTATGCTCGCGTATGTGGTGTCCGGCCCATTGGGGTTTGTGGTCGGATGGCCGCGCCGCCGCCGTTTGGAAAAGGCGGTGCATAAGGGGCATGGAGCGGCTGCCGGACGCTAGCAGGTTGTTGAAAAACAGCCATCTCGCCGCCATTCCTCGAAGGCCCTTTGTGCGGCGTAGCGCTGCTACGCCTCCGCAGGGCCTTTTGCGGGTGCGACGATCTGACTATTTTGAACAACCTGAGTTTTTCAATAGCCTGTCAGGGAATACAGGGGGTCAGGGGATGTCGTGCAGGCGGGCGTTGATGGACTCTTCCGAGATTTCGATGGTGGCGAACGTCTTGTTGGCCGATGTCCGCGTCAGCGTGCCGGGATTGAGGAACAGGATGCCGGATGTGGTGATGCAGGTGGCGCGATGACTGTGACCGAACAGCACTACGTGGGCGCAAACCTCGACCGCCCGTTGTTTCAGTCTTTCCAACCCACCCTTGACCCCGTAAGCGTCTCCATGCACCAGCAAAACACGTTTGCCCTCACATTCCCACAGCACCTCCCGCGGCACCGTGGCGTCGTGGTCGCAATTGCCGGAAACGGCAATGACGTCAAGATGCATCAGGTTGCGAAGCAGGTTTGCGTCCTCGATGCCGTCCCCGAGATGGATGACGGCGTCCACAGGCTGCGTCAGGCTGTGGGCCTGCAGGGCAGGGACAAAATTGCCGTGGGTATCGGACACCACCAATACTTTCATAGTGATAGTGTAGCAGAAGTCGGGGTGTCATGGCACCCTAAAATTGTCGACCCGGGTGGCCTTGCATGATAAAGAAAATTGCCGTGATCTTCCTTGCCGCCGTGGCCGCCTTCCTGATCCTCTTTGCCGGCTCCCTGTTGATTGCCAAGGTGATAATCGGGGGAATGGATACCAAGCTGGCGGACAAGGAGGGCGTCGGCCTGCTGGAGGTCCGGGGGATGATCCTCGACTCCAAGGACACGATCCGCCAGCTGCGCTATTTCCTCAAACAGGAAAACATCAAGGCCGTGGTGCTGCGGGTTGATTCACCCGGCGGGGTGGTGGCGCCGTCTCAGGAGATCTACGAAGAGGTCAAAAAGTTTGCCGCCAAGAAGAAGATCATCGTTTCCATGGGGAGCCTGGCCGCCTCGGGCGGTTACTACATCTCCGCTCCGGCCACGCTGATCTACGCCAACCCCGGCACCATCACCGCCAGTATCGGCGTGATCCTCAAACTTTCCAATATCGAAACGCTGATGGACAAGATCGGCATCAAGTCCTATACACTCAAAACCGGTAAGTTCAAGGATTCCGGCTCGCCGCTGCGGGAGCTTTCAACGGAAGACCGTGCCATGCTCCAGGCGGTCATCGACAATACCCATGAGCAATTTGTCCGGGCGGTGGCCGCCGGGCGCAAATTGCCGCTTGAAGATGTGCGTAGGATTGCAGACGGCCGCATCCTCTCCGGCGAACAGGCCAAGGGACTGAAGCTGGTTGATCGGCTGGGAACCCTCCAGGACGCCATTGATGAGGCTGGTCGCCTGGCCGGCATCACCGGCGATCCCGAGGTTATTCACGCTCCCAAGAAAAAGATCGACTACCTGGATGTGTTGGCTGACGGTATGGAAGGTAAATTCAGCGGCACTCTGAGGAATGCCGCCGGTGGGATGCGCTTGATGTACGAAGCGGAGTAGGGGAGAGGCGTGAATCGTGAGTCGTGAATAGTGAATAGTGAATAGTGAAAAAAACGCTTTTTGCCGCTCGGCTTTTAACCATTCACCATTCACATTTCACGATTCACATTTTGCATTTCACCATTCACCTTTTCGCCTTACGCAGCCGGTCGTGGGCGGCGAGAATGATCCTTTCGGTAGTGGACCAGTCAATACAGGCATCGGTGATGGAAACGCCGTATTTCAACTGGCTGGGATCGACAGGGATTTTCTGGCTGCCGGCCTCCAGATTGCTTTCGATCATGACGCCGGAGATGGAGCTGTTGCCGTCCATAACCTGCTGGATGACGCTTTCCAGAACCTCCGGCTGTTTCTGGTAATCCTTGTTGGAGTTGCCGTGGCTGCAGTCCACCATGATGGTGGGGAACAGCCCGTTCTTTTTGAGGCTCTCTTCGGTGGCGGCGATATCTTCCGGGGTGTAGTTGACCTTGCGGGAGCCGCCCCGCAAAACGATGTGGACGTCCGGGTTGCCGCTGGTCTGGATGATGGAGGTCCGCCCCTCGCGGTTGATGCCCAGGAAGCTGTGGGGGTGCTGAACCGCCTTCATGGCGTCCATGGCGATCTGCAGATTGCCGTCGGTGCCGTTTTTGAAGCCGACCGGAAACGAGAGGCCGCTTGACATCTCCCGGTGGGTCTGGGACTCGGTTGTCCGGGCCCCGATGGCGCCCCAGCTGATCATGTCGGCCAGGTATTCGGGCGTAATAGGGTCCAGCATCTCGGTGGCCACCGGCACGTTCAGGGATGTGATCTTCAGAAGCAGGCCACGGGCGATGCCGAGCCCCTTGGAAATCAGGTGGCTGTGGTCCATATCCGGGTCATTGATCAGCCCTTTCCACCCGATGGTGGTGCGCGGCTTTTCGAAATAGGTCCTCATGACCAGGAGCAGGTGATCTTCAACCTTGCGGGACAGCAGTGCCAGGCGTTTGGCGTATTCAACGGCGGCCAGGGGATCATGGATCGAACAGGGGCCGACCACCATCATCAGGCGCCGGTCCCGGCGATGGATGATCTCCTTGACGCGTTCGCGACTCGTGTTGACGAACTCGCGGTCGCGGTCGGAGAGCGGAAAGACCTGCCGCAGTTCTGAGGGAGCGATGACAGGCGTTATGGCGGTGATCTTGAGGTTGTTGGTCTTAATCATGATGTGTTCCGCCTTGTTCGAAAAATGTACTCACAGCTTGTGCAAAATAGAATGATTAGCCTTGGTTTGTCAAATAGTTGTTTACACCACTTTCATGCCGTGTCCCCAAGGAGGGGCTGCTATGTTCTCAAGTGACGTTGCCATCCAATTCCTGACCATCGGTGGAGTGGCTATTGCCATTATTGTGGCAGTCGCCTGGTCCACCAAGTCGGTTATCGTGCACGAAATCAACAAACGGCACGACCTGTTCAAACAACAACTCCATCTGGATGTCACCCATACGCTCGACCAGTTCAGAAACGCCCTGACCGAGGAAAAGATGATCTTCGGCGCCATGCAGGACAGCAGGTCGGATTCCCTGGTTCAATTATACGGTATCATGATAGACATCGGGAAAAACGGCCGGATGCTTTCCAGAACGGGGCAGAGCAATCTCGCGGCGGTCGTCTCCCTTGCCCAGAACTTCCTGACATCCATCCAGGAATTCTTCGATGTCTACCAGAAGAGCGGCATCTATTTCAGCGACGAATTCTGCTCCGCCATGAATGCCTTCATGGCAGAGGATGAAGGTATTGTTGCGGAAATCACCGCCACGGTCGGCACCCCTGCCGCCATTTTCCAAGATGAACAAAAGAAGATTGCGGATATCCAACGATCCTGGAGCACGTTTGAAATGCGAATTCCTGTCATGATTGCGGAAATGAAGAAGGAGTTTCGCCGCTTGGTGGGCGGTTCGAAATGGTTTTAGGCGTCGGCGCTCAGAAACGGGCCGTCTTCGTGGACCGGGATGGCACCATCAATGTGGAGAAGGACTACCTCTACCGGATCGAGGATTTCGAGTTTATCCCGGGGGCGCCGGAGGCGATCAGGCTTTTGAACGAGGCCGGTTTTCTGGTGGTGGTCGTTACGAACCAGTCCGGTGTCGCCCGGGGATATTACACCGAAGAGGATGTTGAAATCCTGCACCGTCATATTGCCGTCGAACTCGGCAAAGCAGGTGCGCGGGTGGACGCGTGGCAGTACTGCCCCCACCATCCGGCGGGCCGGGGAAGTTACTCGCTCCCCTGCCGGTGCCGCAAGCCCTTGCCGGGCATGCTTATGGAGGCGGCGCGCCGTCATAACATCGACCTTGCGGCGTCGGTCATGATCGGCGACAAACTGGCCGATATGAAGGCCGGGATTGCTGCCGGCTGCCGCACAATCCTGGTGCGAAGCGGCTACGGCGCCTCCGATGAGGCGCGGGTCTTGCCGGAGACCTCGGTGTGTGACGACCTGCTGGCTGCTGTTCTCTCCCTGGTACCCAAGTGTGATGAGGTTTGACAGGTTGCTGTCAGGCATGTCATAATTATTATTCACATTAAATCACCCGAAAAGGATTCCCACCATGACTCTCGGCATCACCAAAGGTATTATTCTGGCTGGTGGCGCGGGCAGCCGCCTGTTCCCGTTGACCCTGGTGGCCAGCAAGCAGCTTCAACCGGTCTACGACAAGCCAATGATCTATTATCCCCTGGCAACCCTCATGGCGGCCGGCATCAGGGATGTCCTGCTGATTTCCACGCCCCACGACATCCCCCGGTTCGAGAAACTTTTGGGTGACGGTTCCCGCTGGGGCATTACCATCACCTATAAGGTTCAGCCCGAGCCCAAGGGGATCGCCCAGGCCTTCCTGGTCGGAGAGGAATTCATTGACCGCAAGCCGGTATGCCTGATCCTGGGGGACAACATATTCTACGGCAAGATGAACCTGGATCGTATCTTTGCGGAGTTCCAGGGAGGGGCGCGCATCTTCGGCTACCAGGTCAATGATCCCGAGCGCTACGGTGTTGTTGAGTTCGACGCATCGGGCAGGGTGCTCAGCATCGAAGAAAAACCGAAAGAGCCTAAATCCCGCTATGCGGTCCCCGGCCTCTATCTGTATGATAGCACGGTGGTGGATACGGCCAAGTCCATCGCCCCATCGCCGCGGGGAGAACTTGAAATCACCGATGTCAATACGGCCTACCTGCGACGTGGCGAGTTGACGGTGGAGCGGTTGGGGCGGGGCATCGCCTGGCTGGACACCGGCACCCACAAGAGTCTCCTGGAAGCCAGTAACTTCATCGAAACCATCGAGTCGCGTCAGGGGCTCAAGATCGCCTGTCTGGAAGAGATTGCACTGCGCCGCGGGTTCATTGATTGCGTACACATGAAGCAGATCATTGATAAAACTCCTCATTCGAGTTACCGCGACTATCTCATGCGGGTATACGGTGAAAACGAGCTCTGCGGCAGAAACTAATAACCTGCGGGAATGAAGCGGGAGACGACGGCCAGGCGGTCTGTTATTACGCCCGCATCGAGTTGACAGATATGGATTTTTTAAAAAAATACGCGCTCTTCATCCTGACGGCGGTCGCCATCCTCGCGGCCCTGATCTTCTATTCCATCAATATCCCCCACAAACGCGATGCCAACATCGTCGAGCGCGGGATCATGACCGTTTTCGAACCGATTGCAAAGCCGTTTTTCCAATTGAGTGTCTTCGGCGAGACGGTCTGGACCAATTACCTCGATCTGGTGAATGTGCGCCAGGAAAACCTGCATCTGATTCAAGAGATCAAGCTGCTTAACAGCCGTCTCATTGCCGCGGAAGAAATGGTGCTGGCAAACAAACGCCTGAGCCAACTTTTGGACGTCAAAAATTCGATCAAGGCACCAACCTTGGCCGCCAGTGTGATTGGAGAGGACCTGAGCCCCTGGTTCGGAACCCTGGTCATTGATCGCGGAAGCTCCAGCGGAATCACCGAGGGGATGGCCGTGGTGGCGGCTGACGGTATTGTGGGCCAGATTGTCAAGGTAGCCCCTTCCAGCTCCCGAGTACTGCTCTTGACCGATCATTCCAGTGGCATTGCCGCCACCATTCAGCGGTCACGTGCCAGGGGCGTGGTCAAGGGTAAGGGGGACGGGCTCTGCCAACTTGAGTTCGCTACCCGCGGAGAAGATGTCAAGGTCGGAGACATGGTTGTTTCATCCGGCATCGGGGGGGTGTTCCTCAAGGGGTTGCCGATCGGCGAGGTGACCATGGTGAAGCGCGGGGAATATGGGATTTTCCAGACTGTAACCATCCGTCCCACCGTGAATATCACCCACCTGGAGGATGTGCTCGTGGTGGTGAACACTCATGACTAAGGTGGGGGGAGCGCTGATCGTTATCGTGTCGGCTGTGATACTGCAGTCATCGGTGCTGCCGGTTCATATCGCTTCGCCCTTTAAGCCGGATCTGTTGCTGATCATTGTGGTCTACCTGGCTTTGCGTGGCTCGTTCCAGGCGGGAGCCCCCCTGTCCTGGGGACTGGGGATTGTCAAGGACGTATTCAGCGGGATTTATCTGGGGCTTAATGCCTTCAGTTTTCTCCTCATCTTCCTGGTTATCAAGAATATCTCCGACCGGCTCTACACCGAGAGCGCGCCGCTTTTCGTGATAACCGCCAGCGTGGCCACCTTGAGTTGCGTCGCCATAAATCTTCTCCTCCTGGTCATGTTCACCGCGTCACCCGGCATTGCCTACTCAATGGGCCTCGGTTTGCTGCCCCATCTTTTGGTGAATGCCTTTGTCGCCTCCCTTGTCCCCCTTATTCCCGGTTTCGACCGCCCGCTGGAAACACCATGAAAGAACAACGTTTTATCCGCGAGATCTCGGAGTCCAAGAGACGAATTCTGATCCTTTCCTTTGTGGTGGGCGGCATCTTTTTCCTGCTGCTGCTGCGTCTATGGCATCTTCAGATCCTGAGCGTCGATGATTACCGTAACATGTCGGAAAACAACCGCCTGCGTTTCGTACCGGTAGCCGCATCCCGCGGGGCCATCATGGACCGCAACGGTACGGTGCTGGTGAGCAACCAACCGTCATTCAGCCTGGCGGTTGTGCCCCAGGAGGTCGAGAACAAGGACGAATTGCTCGATCGCCTTACAACGCTGCTCGGCATGGACCGCGCCGAACTGAGCGAACGATGGGAGAAAGGGAAGGGGCGGGCCAAGTATTACCCGATCATTCTCGCGTCGAATATCAGCCGCGACCAGGTGGAGATCGTGGAGGAAAACCATCTGCGTCTGCCGGGTGTCGAGATCGAGATGAAGCCGGTGCGGGAGTATGCCAGCGGCGTACTGGCGGCCCATTTATTGGGGTATATCGGCGAGATTTCTGAGGATGAACTGAGCGCCAAAGGGTTCGAAGAGTACAATCCCGGCGATTATCTCGGCAAGAACGGCATCGAACGGAGTTGGGAAAAGGAACTGCACGGCAACGACGGTGGCCGGCAGTTGGAGGTGGATGCGCGTGGCCGGGTTTTACGGACCATTTCCGAGTCCTACCCCACGGTCGGCAACAGTGTGGTGCTGACCATCGATGCGCGTATCCAGAAACAGGCGGAAATGGCCTTTGGAGACCAGGCCGGAGCGGCCGTCGCCATGGACGTGAACACCGGCGAGGTTCTGGCCTTTGTCAGCAATCCCGGATTCGACCCTGCGCTGTTCAGCGGGAAGATGCCAGCGGATGTCTGGAAGGAATACCTGGATGACAAGCGCCACCCCCTTGAAAATAAGGCGCTGACCGGACAGTATCCTCCCGGTTCCACCTTCAAGGTCATCACCGCGCTGGCAGGCCTGGAGGATGGTAAGATCGACGAGAATACCACCGTGAATTGCAACGGCTCCTATGAGCTGGGGACCTCGACCTTCAAATGCTGGAACAAGCATGGGCACGGCGTCACCAACCTTAAAAAGTCGCTGCGCGAGTCGTGCGACGTCTATTTTTACCAGTTAGGTGAGCGGTTGGGGGTAGACCGTATCGCCGCCATGGCGAAGCGGTTCATGCTCGGCTCGCCCATGGGCATCGGCCTGGCCCACGAAAAGGCGGGGCTCATCCCCACCGCCGAATGGAAGCTGAAACGCTTCGGCAAACGCTGGTTACACGGCGAGACCGTGCCGGTCTCCATTGGCCAGGGATATGTGTTGATGACGCCGATCCAGCTGGTCTCCATGATCGCTACGGTGGCCAACGAGGGCAATGTGTACCGTCCCTACCTGGTGAAGCGTATCGTCGATGCCGACGGTAAACCGCTCAGGGAGTTCAAGTCGGAATTGATGGGTACGACCGGCATCTCGGCGGATAAATTCAAGCTGGTCAAACAGGGGCTGTTCGCCGTGGTGAACGAGCCCGGGGGAACCGGTGCCGCGGCGCGGCTCTCTGATGTGCATGTGGCTGGCAAAACCGGTTCTTCACAAGTGGTCAAGTTGCGCGACAGCAAGCAGGCGACGCCGTACCAATATAGGGACCACGCCCTGTTTGTGGGCTTTGCCCCCTATGAAAAGCCGGAAATCGCCGTGGCGGTGATCGTGGAGCATGGCGAGCACGGCGGTTCGGCGGCAGCGCCCATTGCAGGCCGTATCCTGCGGGCTTGGTTCGATAGTAAGAAACCGCCCAAAAAGGAGCCGGTACGCCTAAAGAGCAAGGGGGACGAGGGTACTGACGACGAACCGGAGCCGCCCGCCAAACAACAGGGCGTGAATGAGGAAAAAGCCGATGATTGACCGCCGTCTGCTGACAAATATCGACTGGATGTTGATCGGCTTGGTGACCGCGATCTGCCTGTTGGGCATCATGAATATCTACAGCGCCACAACGCCCTACAAGATCGTCGGCGCTCCCTATTACCTCAAGCAATTCTACTGGGTGCTGTTCGGGTTGCTGGTCGTTACGGTCATCTGCAGTTTTGATTATCATATCCTGGAGGATTTTTCCTACTGGTTTTACGGATTTCTGATCATCCTCCTCGTGGCCGTGCTGGTGGTGGGGCGTCGTTCCATGGGAGCGACACGGTGGCTGAGCCTCGGTTTTTTCAATGTCCAGCCGTCTGAATTGATGAAGGTCGTCATCATTGCCACGTTCGCCAAGTATTTCACGAATGTGCAGACGGTAAACGGCTTGAGCGTCAAGGATGTGCTCTTCCCGCTCGGTATTTTGGCGGTGCCGGTTCTTCTGATCATGAAACAGCCCGACCTGGGGACCGCTGTTCTGGTCCTCCTGATCGCCCTTTCCCTGGCGGTCTATGTGGGGCTCAGATGGTCGACGGTGGTCACCTTTGCCCTGGTGATGGTGCCGATGCTCTGGCTGGGATGGGCAAAGTTGCTGCGACCGTACCAGAAAAATCGGATCCTCGATTTTCTAAACCCGGAGCGTTCACGCCTGGGAAGCGGCTACCACATAATCCAGAGTAAGATTGCCGTCGGTTCCGGCGGCGTCTTCGGCAAGGGGTTCGTCAAAGGCACCCAGTCCCAGTTACGCTTTTTGCCGGAGCAGCATACGGATTTCGCCTTTTCGGTATTTGCCGAAGAGTGGGGCTTTATCGGCTGCCTGGTGCTGATCGTTCTGTATCTCATCCTGGTACTGTGGGGGCTCAACATCGCCCGGCGCTGCAACGACCGGTTCGGCAGTTTACTGGCGGTGGGAGTGACGGCCATGCTCTTCTGGCATATCGTCATCAATATGGGGATGGTGATCGGCCTGTTTCCGGTGGTGGGGGTGCCGTTACCGTTTTTCTCCTATGGCGGTACGTCCATGATTACCTCCATGGTGGGGATCGGCATTCTGCAGAATATCAGCATGCGGCGGTTCATGTTCTAATCCGGCCGAAGGGCGGGGGAGGGGTCCTGTGCGGGACTGACCGCACAGGACATCAGACAAGCAGCTTCTTGCGTGCTTCGTCCAGCTTCCTTCTGATATCGACGCTGCTGGCACAGGCAAGGACCTGGCGTGCCAGGGTGCGGCACTCGGGGATGCTGTGGGAGCGAATGGCCTGCTTGACCACCGGGATGCTGGGGGCCGAGAGGCTGAATTCACGGATGCCCATGCCTACCATGAGCAGGACGTTGATCGGTTCGGTAGCCATTTCACCGCAGACGGATGCCTTTTTGCCGGCCTTTGTCGCCGCATCGGCCACCCGCTTGATGGATTGAAGCACCGCCGGGTGGTATGGGTCGTAATACTGCTTCACCCGGGGATTGTTCCGATCGGCGGCCAATGTGTACTGAATCAGGTCGTTGGTGCCGATGCTGACGTAATCGACTTCCTTGAGCAGATGGTCGATGATCTGGACGGCAGCCGGTATTTCGATCATGATCCCCAGCGGGATATCCTTGCGCAGTTCGTGCCCCTCCAACTCCAGCTCTTCCCTCACCGAGGCGAGTATCTCCTTCACCTGCCGGATTTCATCCACCGAGGAAATCAACGGAAACATGATGCTGGGGGTGCCGGCGGGGGATGAAAGCAGGATTCCGGCCAACTGCTCCCGGAAGATGTCCTGCCGTTCCAGGGAGACGCGGATGGAGCGCCACCCCAGGAAGGGATTCTCTTCGTGGGGGCAGCTAAAGTACGGCAGAGCCTTGTCGCCGCCGATATCCAGGGTGCGAATGTTGACCAATTGCCCGGAGAACGCCTCCAAAATTTTGCGATAGACGGCCGCCTGCTGATGGCGGTCGGGAAAGGCGCTGCGCGTCATGTACGGGAATTCGGTGCGGTAGAGGCCGACCCCCTCGGCGCCGTGCATATTGGCGACCCTGACGTCGGAAACCAGGCCGATATTGGCATTCAGGACAATGGTGACGTTGTCGCGGGTCACCGCCGGCAGCCCCCGCAGACCTTCCAGCTCTCTCTGGCGTCCGGCATGGTCCCGCTCAAGCCGCTCGTACTCCCTCTTGATAGCTCCATCTGGGTTGATGTAGATATGGCCGGAGGTGCCGTCCACAATGATCTCGTCCTTGACGTTGGAGGCGTCCATGAGCCCCGATATTCCCAGAACAGCCGGAATACCCAGGGATTTTGCCATGATGGCGACATGTGAGTACATGTTGCCCTTCTCGGCCACAATACCGAGAATCTTGTCGTGGTCCAACATGGCAAGGTCCGAAGGGAAGATCTCATCCGTTGCCAGGACCCGTTTCTCCTTCAGGGTCACCGCCGTTTTGTCGTTCCCCTCCAGACAGTCGATCAGGCGCCGCCCGATGTCTTCCATATCCGCCGACCGTTCACGCAGATAAGGATCTTCCATAGCTGAGAAGGCCTGCACGTAATGATGGACAACCTCGTGCACGGCACGGGTTGCTCCCATCCCCTGATCGATCAGATCGCAGACCTTGCTGGAAAATCCCCGGTCCTCGAGGATCATCAGATGGGTGTGGAAGATCGCGGCGTCACCTTCGGAAAGGGTTTCGCTGACCCGCTTCTCCATGTAGAGGGTCTGTATCTTCACCTTTTCCAGGGCCAGGCTGAGTTTGTGGTGTTCATCGGCCTTGGTGCCGACCTTGGCCACCTTGATGACCTTGTCGTTGAAACGGTCGAGGATATAGACCTTGCCGCGGCAGAATCCCGCCGAAACGGCACTGCCGGCCAGCATGCGCGGCGGAGAGGATACCTTTTTGTCGGTTTTTTTCACGGCCGGTGGTTCGCTGATAGCGTCGCCGTTCATTATTTTGGCCAGTTCCTGTTCAAACCACGCGCGTTCCTGCTCGGTGCGCTGGATGGAATCGAGCAGGCGGGCGTTATGCACGATGCTGCTGATCTGGAAGGTGATGGTGCGCAGGGCGCTGATCTCGTCTTCGCTGAAATCACGGGCCTCGCGGGTTTGGATAACGATGACGCCGATGGGCGTCTTGCGCTCGAAGAGCGGCAAGCCGAGAAACGAGAGGAAGTTTTCCTCTTTGGACCCCTTGAAGTACTTATAGCGGGGATGGGCTGGGGCGTTATCGGTCATGACCATGCCGCGGCTCTCGAACGTGAGGCCGGTGAGCCCCTCGTGGACCTTCATGGAAACGCGGTTGACCGATGCCTTGGAGAGGCCCTTGCTGGCCTTCAACACTAGGGTTTCGCCATCCTGCTCCAGAAGGTAGATTGAACAGACATCCGTGCCCATGCGTCTGGCCACGATAGTAACGATATTGTCCAAGGTTTCATGCAGGTCATGGGAATGGAGAATGATTGCGCTGATATCTTCCAGCGTGCGCAGGCCGATTGAGTGATGGCTCTCTTTCATGAACATCTCCGGTGCAAAAATATCTCCAAATAATAGATTATTTTGCGTACGAAGTAAAAGTCTTTAAAAATCCTGTTTGGCAAAATCGAACTATGGTACGGTATACAGGGCAGGGAACTCACTTCGGATCGCTATCCCATTAATTTTGTGGAAACATGGTGAACAGTTCTGATATCTTGCCAGTATCTGTTACCATCCATGCATTACAGGAGACACCCATGCCCGATAAACTTCTTCATGAGCTTTTGCGTAAAGGTATTGATCTCCTTGAGTCGGGAGATGCGCCGGGGGCGGTCGCCGTTCTGGAGGAGTACCGAAAGGCGTATCCCGATGACCCTGACGGCTGGTTTTGTTGTGGGGACGCCCTGGCTGAGGGGGGGAGCCTGGACGACGCCATCGCCAGCTACCGCGAGGGGCTGAAGCGTGTGCCGGACGACCCGGATGCGCTGACAACCCTGGGGGACCTTTATTTCGAGGCCGCCCGGCCCCATGAAGCCATTGCCAGCTACCAACGCGTGCTGGAGTTGGACCCGAAGGATGCGGATGCACTGGTCAGCATCGGCTTGGTCTACAACAGCCAGGAACGTGGCGACGATGCCATCCGTGCCTATCACCAGGCCCTCGAACTGGAACCGGACAATGTTTTTGCCTGGAATGCCCTGGGCGACGCCCTCTATGGGCAGGGGGACACTGAAGGCGCTGTGGAAGCGTACCGAAAAGGGATCGAGATCGACCCCGACGATCCCGCCGTTCACTACAACCTGGGAGAATTATATTACGACGTGGAAGAGTTGGAAGCGGCCGAAGAGGAGTGCCGCGAGGCCGTGCGGCTGGACCCCTGCTTCAGTATGGCCTACCTGACCTTGGGCGGAATCTGCATGGATCAGGAACGGACCCGGGATGCCGTGCACTATTTCGAACAGTATCTCACGTGCGAAAAATCTTCTCAGGCTGAGGAAATGGTCGCCGAGGTAAAGGCGGTGGTCGAAGGGCTGAAGGATGAACTGAAGGAGTGAGATCGTACGTGATCGGCCAGGGCTTCGTCTGTCATGAAAAAACCGGCTTTACGCCGGTTTTTTCATGACAGGGGGGTGGGGGGACGGCTGCACGCGCTATTTTCGGACAAAATCCTGCTTGCCGAACGAGTATTCGAAGTGCATGTGATCGGTATAGGTACCGTTCAGGATGGCCACCACATCCTCGGTGAAGACCAACTCCTCGTCGGTGGGGATCACAAAAACCTTGACCGGCGAATCGTCCGTGGTGATCAGAGACTCCCGCTTGCGGGTCATGGCGTTTCTGTTGCGTTCCCTGTCCAGGATGATGCCTAAGTGCTCCAGCCCCTCGATGGCCTTCTCACGGATCGGGGCGCCCATCTCGCCGACGCCGGCGGTGAATACTACGGCATCCAGCCTGCCCACAACCGACATGAACGCGCCGATATATTTCTTCAAGCGATAGGCCTCTATTTCCAGGGAAAGCTGGCACCGGAGGTCGCCGGCCTGGGCGTGCTCGATCACGTCCCGGCGGTCGGTGAATCGCCCGGTGATGCCCATGACGCCGCTCTTTTTGTTGAGGATACTGTCGATCTCCTTGGCGGACAGGTTTTCCTTTTGCATCATGAAGGCGGGAATCGCCGGGTCGATATCGCCGCAGCGCGTCCCCATGACGGCACCTTCCAGCGGGGTGAGCCCCATGGTGGTGTCCACTGAAATGCCATTTTTGATGGCACAGTGGGAAACGCCGTTGCCGATGTGCATGGTAATGATGTTGCATTCTTTGGGGGATTTGCCCAGGAGAACGGCCGCGCGTTTGGATACATACAGGTGCGAGGTGCCGTGGAAACCGTAGCGCCGGACCTGGTACTTCTCGTACCACTCGTAGGGCAGCGGGTAGATATAGGCGTACTCCGGCATGGTCTGGTGGAATGCGGTATCGAAAATGGCCACGTGGGGGATGGTCGGCATGAGCGCTTGGGCCGCCTCGATCCCCTCGATATTCGGCGGATTATGGAGCGGGGCCAGATGCTGGACCTCCTTGACCGCATCGAGGACCTTGTCGTCGATCATCACCGAGCAGGTGAATTTTTCGCCGCCATGCACCACGCGGTGGCCAACGGCCGAGATCTCCGCCACGCTCTTCAACACGCCGGTGACCGGGTCGGTGACGGTCTTGATGACAAGGTCGATGGCGGCCTGGTGGTTGGGGCAGTCCTGCTCGTAATGGTGGGTCTCGCGACCGGGGACCTCGTGCATGATGAACGAATCGCCGATGATGACCCTCTCCACCATGCCTTTTGCCACGATCTCCTTGCGCTCCCAGTCGAAGAGCTGGTACTTCACTGAGGAACTTCCGCAGTTCAGCGCCATTATAATCATGGTGTCCTCCCTCGAATAAACGGAGATAGATTTATAATATCAGTAAAAAAGAACACTCTTACTAAAATAACCTGTTAAAATAAAACTGTTTTTGATATATACCGTAGTGCCGTTTTGAATTCAACACATTTTGTAAAAATCCACAATGACAGGGGTCCCGTATTCTTGACTAGACAACTGATTGGCAACATGGTATACATAAAAATGTTTTCCGTAAGGAAGGCGAATCTTACAAGGAGGTGAAACCGTGGCTCATACCATTACCGACGATTGCACCAATTGCGGCGCATGTGAGGATTCCTGCCCGGTGAACGCCATCAGCGAACAGGGAGCCAAGCGTGCAATTGACGCCGATACCTGTATTGACTGTGGCGCTTGCGTGGATACCTGTCCCGTGAATGCTATCCATGCCTAATCGGCATTGAGGCAAAGTTGCTGAAAAAGCCCGTGGAAACACGGGCTTTTTTTGTAGTATACGGAAGCGTTTCGCATTTTTCCCGCGCATATTCCTATTTTCTGATAAGCCAGAGGATGAGAGATATGACGGCGGAAATCAGGATGCTGGTGGCGAGTGGGAAATAGAAGCTGAAATGCTCCCGCTTGATGGCAATGTCTCCGGGAAGCCTTCCCAGCCACGGTATGCGCGGGGCAAAAGAGAGCACAAGGCCCGCTGCCACCAGGACGAGCCCCATGATGATCAAGGGGCGCCCCATGCCGTTCATGACCGTTTTTCCCGCGGGGCGTAGCGTTCCTTTTCGCTGTAGATGCAGCCGCAATACTGCTGGCGGTACAGCCCCATTTCCTTCGACAATCTGATCCCTTCTTGCCAGTCGGTGCGGAAATCCTCATAAAAAAAAGCTACACCGAACTCTCTGCCCGCCTGTTCCCCCAGCGTTCTTATCTCGTCGTGTCGCTGGTAGCGGCTATACAGGAGCGATGAGGTGAATGCCTCAAAGCCGTGCTCGGAAGCGGCAGCCGCGGCGGCCCTCAGGCGCGAGGCGTAGCAGTAGCTGCACCGCTTCTCCGGCTCTGCGGCAACATTGGCCAAAAATCCCTCAAGATCGTACTCATCCCGGACCATGAGAGGCATGGCTTCGCCCTCGGCCATCTGTTGCGCCGCTTCACGCCGGCGGGCGTATTCCTGGTAGGGGTGGATGTTGTGATTGAAGAAAAAGCCGGTGACGGTATGGGCAGCGGCGCGCAGTCTGCGCAGCGGATAGAGGGCGCACGGCCCGCAGCAGGTATGGAGAAGAATATTCATGTCTGAAAGAGTATCCTGGTCTGGTGTTATGTTTTTTGTGATATTGTACCCCCAAGCGTCCGTTGGTTCAAAGAAAAATCAGAACGCCGGCGCCAAGTCCGTGGCTGCCGGGAACGGCGGGCGCCTCATCAAAGGTTGCTATTTTTTCTGATTTTAGGTATGTACTGCTTCGCTTGACTGAAACATGTCCGGCACATTATACGACACAGGCGGGACTCAAGATGATTTTAGAAAAAGCCAAGTGGGTGATACGGACGGAAGCCGAAGCCCTGCTGGCCATGGCGGAAAGAATCGGCGGCGCCTTCGAGGCGGCGGTCGAACTGATATTGGCCTGCAAGGGGCGTGTGGTCGTCAGCGGCATGGGTAAATCGGGACTGGTCGGGCAAAAGATCGCCTCCACCATGGCCTCCACCGGCACGCCGGCCTTTTTTCTCCATCCCGCCGAGGGGATCCACGGCGATCTGGGGATGATTATGACCGGCGACGTGGTGATCGCCATCTCCAATAGCGGGGAGACCGAAGAGGTGCTGCGCATCCTGCCGGCCATCAAGAGGATTGGCGCCCACCTGATTTCCATGAGCGGTAACCCTGCTTCTGCCCTGGCGCGCAGCAGCGATGTTTTCCTGGATGTTTCGGTCAGGGAAGAGGCTTGCCCCTTGGGGCTCGCACCGACAGCATCCACCACCGCCACCCTGGCCATGGGCGATGCGCTGGCAGTGGCCCTTCTGGTGAAGCGAGGCTTTCGCGCCGAGGATTTCGCAATCTTTCATCCCGGCGGTTCGTTGGGCAAGAAGTTGCTGTTGCGTGTCGAGGATCTCATGCATGGCGGCGAGGCGATACCACTCGTCTCCGAGCATACGCTGATGAAAGACGCCCTGTTTGTCATTACCGCCAAGGGGCTGGGGGTGACCGGCGTGACCGGTGAAGGGGGGGCGCTCAAGGGGGTTATTACCGACGGCGATCTCCGCCGGGCTCTGGAACACGGCTATGATATCCTCGGCAAGCAGGCCTCCGAGATCATGAAGCTCAATCCCAAACACATCATGCGTCAGGAGTTGGCAGCGGCCGCGTTGCAGGTCATGGAACGCTGTTCCATCACCTCGCTGTTTGTCTTTGACGACGAACAGGCGAGCGTTCCCTGCGGCATCATTCATCTGCACGACATCCTCAGGGCGGGTATCGCATAACATGGACGTGCGTCTCACAACAATCAAGCTCCTTCTCCTCGATGTCGATGGCGTCATGACGGACGGCGGCATCATCTATGATGGCAACGGCCTTGAAACCAAGGTTTTCAACGTAAAGGACGGACATGGCATCAAGATGCTGCAGCGTGCCGGCATCGAGGTGGGGATCATTACCGGGCGTTCTTCCGCCGTGGTAACCGTTCGCGCCCAGGAGTTGGGGATCGAGTTGGTTTATCAGGGAGCCCTGAAGAAATTGGAAAGCTACGAAGACGTCAAGCGGAAGACCGGCCTTGCCGACAGCCAGATCGCGTACATGGGGGACGACGTCATCGATGTGCCGGTCATGCGGCGTGTCGGATTCGCCGCTGCGCCCCATGATGCCCTTGCCGAAGCAAAGGAAGCGGCGCATTACATTGCGTCCCGCGACGGTGGGCGAGGCGCGGTACGCGAGGTGTGCGACCTGATTCTCAAGGGGTGTGGTAAGTGGAGCGAGGTCACGGCGCGTTATGATTTGTGCTGATTATTCAATCTCTGTGCCAAAAAACAAACATGGCGTACCTTTTGCTGGACAGCCCTGCCGGCCGATGGTATAGTATACGCCGATATGGTATCGCCCGGAAACATCAGGTTGGCACTGGCTATTCTTGTCATAACGGCGATTATCGGCATTGTGGCCGCCATCGCCCTGAAAGGCTCACACCAGGCGGCCCTACCGGAGCCGGTCTCGCGGCAACTTCCCCAGAACATCGACATGGCCATACACAACGCACGCTTTTACGAGGTACGGGAGGGTACGGCTGTCTGGGAACTGGTGGCCAAGCAGGCCGAGTATGACAAAAACGGCGATGTCGCCAACCTGTCCGATATTCGCATGGAGTTTGCCCGGACGGCCACTGCCGGGGCCATTACGGTGACTGCGGCACAAGGAACCTATTCCAGCAAAAGCCGAAACGTCGCTTTGCGCGGCAAAGTTCATGTGGTAACGGAGACCGGGGTCATATTCGATACCGAGACCGTTGACTACGTGGCGGCGCGTTCTCTGTTCAGGACATCGGACAAGGTGGCGTTCCGGCAACAGCGTCTGACCCTCACCGCACGGGGGATGGAGTTGGACGTAAAGAGTCAGAAAGCCCGATTCCTCAAGGATGTTGATGCCGGCGTGGCCGGCTCGAAGAGTCATAGATGAATAAGATGAAAATTAAATCATTATTATTTATAATATTTGTTAGCATGATGCTCCCGCTGTCCACCGCCTTTGCCGCCGCCCACAAGGACCGGTCGAGTCTGCCCATTGCGATCAAGGCCAATGAACTGGCCGCCGACAACAAAGGCAAAACAGCGATCTTCAGCGGCAAGGTCGTGGCAAAGCAGGGTGATATCACCATCTATGCCGACCGGCTCATCATCAATTACGGCGACAAGAAGAACGACGTCGAAAAGATCGAAGCAAACGGCAATGTGCGCATCGTCCAGGAAAGCCGTATCGGGACCGCCACCCATGCGGTCTATGAAAGCAAACTGGGGCGCATCACCTTGACCGGCAACCCAAAAATCATGCAGGGAGCCGATACCATGTCGGGTAATATCATTACCTATTTCATTGACGAGGACCGCAGCGAGGTCTCAAGTGGAGCCGGCCGTCCGGTAGAGGTGGTCATTCATCCGACGGGTAAAAAGGGCAATGCCGGTACACGCTGAACCTCTCCGGCTCTGGACCCGTGGCCTGCTCAAGAACTACGGCGGCCGCCAGGTGGTCAAGGGGGTGGACCTCTCCATCCAGGCGGGCAGGGTGGTTGGGCTGCTAGGGCCGAACGGCGCCGGCAAAACCACAACCTTCTACATGGTGGTCGGCCTTGCCCGGCCTGATGGCGGTCAGGTCTTTCTGGGCGACGACGAAATCACGGGGTTGCCCATGTATCAAAGGGCTCGCAGGGGTATCAGCTACCTTCCCCAAGAGGCGTCGGTCTTTCGTAAGCTCTCTGTGGCCGACAATCTCTTGGCGATACTGGAAACGGTCGAACCGGATCGTGATAGCCGCAAGCGTCGCATGGCGGAACTACTGGATGAATTCGGGATCGGCCATATCGCCGGCGCGAAAGGATACGCCCTTTCCGGGGGCGAGCGTCGGCGGGTGGAGATTGCCCGGGCTTTGATCACAAACCCGGCCTTTATCCTGCTGGACGAGCCCTTTGCCGGCATTGATCCCATTGCAGTGGCCGACATTCAGAACCTGATCGTGTCGCTCAAGGAACGCAACATCGGCGTGCTCATCTCGGACCACAACGTACGTGAGACCTTGGGGGTCTGTGATGAGGCATATATTTTGAGCGGCGGCGAGGTGTTGGAATTCGGTTCGCCTGACGACATCGCGTCCAGTCGCAAAGCGCGGGAAATCTACCTGGGAGACGATTTCCGTCTCTGATGGACGGCACAAATACACGGATTCTTGGTTGCAGATTCGGTGCGTACGCACTGAACATCACATCCTGTTCGAGGTAGAAGCGGCATGGCAATGGAGATGCGCCAACAACTGAAGATGACCCAGCAACTGGTGATGACGCCCCAGTTGCAGCAAGCCATCAAGTTGCTCCAGTTGACCCGCCTGGAGCTTCAGGATGTCGTGCGCCTGGAGTTGGAGGAAAATCCGCTTCTGGAAGAAAGCGTCGAGGCCGAGGAGGTTCGCGAACCCGAATCTCTGGAACTTGAAGAGAAGGAGAGCGAACCGGAACAGGCCGGCGAGGAATTCCATGAGGTAGAAACCGGCGAAGATACCCTGCGGGACTGGGACAGCTATCTGGACGGCTACAACTACAGTTCCGGCGAGCAGTACAGCGGGGAGGACGACCGTCCGTCATTCGAGAGCATGCTGACCCGCAAGGGGACCCTGAACGACCATCTGCTCTGGCAACTCCATATGGGGCCCTTTTCGGATGCCGAGGTCCAGGTCGGCGAAGAGATCATCGGCAATATCGACGAGAGCGGCTACCTGCGCGCCGCGGTGGAGGAGATAGCCCAGGTCTGCAACTGCGATTCCGAAAAGGTGCTGTCGGTTCTGGAGCGCATCAAGGAGTTCGACCCGACCGGCGTCGGTGCCCGCGATCTGAAGGAATGTCTCTTGATCCAGGCCCGCTTTCTGGGGATGGAGGGGAGCGTCGTCGAGCGGGTGCTGCTCAACCACCTGAACGACCTGGAAACCCGCAAGTACAAACAGATCGCCCGGGACCTGGGGGTCGATCTCAATCAGGTGCTGATGGCTGCCAAGATCATTGCCGGCTTTGACCCCCGCCCGGGCAGGATTTACGGCTCCGAGGACGTGCAGTACATCTCGGCGGATATCTTCGTCTACAAGGTGGGCGAAGAATATGTGGTCATGCTGAATGAAGAAGGGCTGCCCAGTCTCCGTCTGAGCCCCTATTACACCGAGGTGAAGGGCAACGCCGGGGTCGATTCCCGGGCCGAGGAGTATATCAACGAAAAAGTCCGCTCGGCCATGTGGTTGATCAAAAGTATTCAGCAGCGCCAGCGCACTATCTACAAGGTCGCCAAGAGTATCATCAGGTTCCAGCGCGAATTTCTCGACCGGGGCATCGAATTCCTGCGCCCTCTGGTGCTGCGGGATGTGGCCGACGATATCGGCATGCACGAATCCACGATCAGCCGGGTCACCACCAACAAATATATGCAGACCCCCCAGGGGTTGTTTGAGCTGAAATATTTCTTCAACAGCGGCCTTTCGACCAGCGAGGGGGATTTCGTCGCTTCGGAGAGTGTCAAAAACCGCATCAAGGAGATTATAGAAAAGGAGGATCCGCGTAAGCCGCTCTCAGATCAGAAAATCGCCGAGCTGCTTTCCGGGCAGACCGTCAATATTGCCCGGCGCACGGTCACCAAGTACCGCGAACTTTTGAGGATCGGCTCCTCATCTGAACGAAAGCGGCATTTCTAAACCTCAAAGTCCGAGGCACCACTCAACTACACGCTACACGAGGAGGAAGGTATGCAGGTAACAACGACATTCAGGCACATGGAACAGAGCGATGCCCTCAAATCGTATGCCGAGGAAAAGCTTGAACGGGTTACCAAATATATCGACGGGCCGATCACTGCCCAGGTGTTCTTCACGGTCGAAAAGAAGATCCGCCACATCGCGGAGATCGTCATAAACGCTAAAGGCGTCAGCAGCAAGGCATCCGAGGCGACCAACGACATGTACGCCGCCATCGATGCCGTAATCGATAAGATGGAGCGCCAGCTCAAGCGCTACAAGGAAAAGATCAAGACCCACAAACCCGCTACCGACGAGCGTGGCCGTCAACTCACCAAAAAGGTGTTCCAGGCCGAGAGTATTGAAGCCAGCGGCGAGCCGGTCGTCATCAAGGCCAAAACGGAAACGGCCAAGCCGATGTCGGTGGAGGAGGCGGTCATGCAGATGGATCTGCTCAATAAGGATTTCATCGTCTTTACCGACTCGACCAACAGCGAAATCAACGTTCTCTATCGTCGCAAAGACGGCAACTTCGGCCTGATCGAGCCTCAACGGGCGTAATTGCCGGACAGGCGCGCTGGAGATGCAATTGGACGGAATCAGCCTTTCCATACAGGAAATACTGGATGACAGCGAGTACGGTCTGGGCCTGAAACTGCTTGCCGGCCAAGCGGGGATGGGGAACCGGATTTACAGTCCACGCATCCAGAAGCCCGGCCTTGCCCTGAGCGGTTACACCGAGCACCTGCATCCCGAGCGGATTCAGGTGCTCGGCAACACCGAAATTTCCTACCTCAATCAGGTCGACGACCGTCTGGCTGCGGAGAGCATCAAGACGCTCTGCGCATTTCCGATCTCCTGCTTTATCATCACCAAGGGACTGCTGCCCCCCCATTGTCTGCTGGATGCCGCAGATAATGCCGCCATACCGGTCCTCAGCACCCCTCACCAATCCTCGACCTTCATCTCGCTGATCACCAAATTTCTTGAAGAACGCCTGCTCCCCACCACCCATCTGCACGGTGTGCTGGTCGACGTGCTGGGAGTCGGTATCCTGCTGACCGGCAAGAGCGGCATCGGTAAAAGCGAGTGCGCCCTTGATCTGGTGATCCGTGGGCATCGGTTGGTGGCCGACGATATGGTCTTTATCAAGAAAAAGGTGCCGGCGGCCCTCGTCGGCCTGGCCGAAGAGGCTATCCAGCACCTGATGGAGATTCGCGGACTGGGCATCATCAATATCAAAGATCTTTACGGCGTCTCGTCCATCCGGGAAAAGAAGATCATCGACATGGTGCTGGAACTGGTCGAGTGGGACCCCAACCAGGAATACGACCGCCTTGGCCTGGATGATCGCCGGAAAACCATTCTGGGGGTCGATATCCCCCATATCTGCATACCGGTCAGGCCGGGACGCAACCTGGGATCGATCATCGAAGTGGCTGCCCGTAACTTCCTGCTCAAAGGAATGGGGTATCATTCTGCGCGGGATTTTCAGGAACGGCTCATGTCGCGGATTGAACTGCGCCCCTTGGGCAACGAGGTGGAGTAGGCCATGCGCATCATTGTGATAACCGGCATGTCCGGCTCGGGAAAGTCAACGGCGGTCAGGGCCCTGGAGGACGAGGGCTTCTATTGCATCGACAATCTGCCGGTACGCCTCTTCAAGCGTTTTGTCGACCTGATCGAGAAATCGGGCGAGACCTTCAAGGGGATCGTTCTGGTCGCCGACATCCGCGGCCGTGAATTTATCAAAGGCTACGAAAGCGCTTTTCAGAAAATCCGTAATGCCGGCCACAGCATCGATATATTCTTCTTCGATGCCCTCGATGAAACCCTGGTCCGGCGTTTTTCCGAAACCCGTCGTCGCCATCCCGCCGCCGAACATTGTTCGGTCAGCGAAGGGATCCGCATCGAGCGTGAACAGCTTTCCGGGCTGCGTCAGATGGCATCCAAGATTATCGACACCTCGGAATTCAACGTCCATCAACTCAGGGATTTCGTTCTGAGGATCGTCAGGGGCGAGGAGGGGGAGAGTCCATTTGTCGTGGATGTCCAATCCTTCGGTTTTCGCTACGGTATTCCTATGGAGTCGAGCATCGTCATGGATGTGCGGTTTCTCCCCAACCCGTTCTTCGTCCCGGAGATGAAGAATCTGTCGGGGCTTGATCCGGAGGTGCGGGACTATGTCATGGGACTGCCGGAGACAAAAAGCTTCATCGACTCCTTTTTCCCGCTGGTAAATATGCTGATACCGGCCTATCAGAGGGAGGGGAAGGCATACCTGACCATCTCCATCGGATGTACGGGGGGGCGTCATCGTTCGGTTGCCATTGCCGAAGCAACGGCGGAACACCTGCGACGCAATTTCCCCGCAGTGCGTATTACTCACAGAGATATTGAAAAGGGACAACAATGACAGGACTGGTTCTTGTAACTCATGCGGGCTTGGCTGAGGCGCTGCTGCATACGGCAGAGATGATCGTGGGCCAGATCGACGCCTGCGAAAAGGTCGAGGTCGCGGCTGACGAACGTTCCGAGCCGATTATGGCCAAGGTGGTTGCCGCGGTGGAAAAGGTGAGTGGAGAAGGTGCCGTCATCATGACGGATCTGTTTGGCGGGACCCCCTCCAATATGGCCATGTCTTTTTTGAAAGACGGCGCCGTCGAGGTGCTGACCGGCGTCAACCTGCCCATGATCATTGAATTCTGTGCAAAACGTTCCCGTATGGGTATTCCCGAACTGGCGGCCGAACTTCAGCGGTGCGGTCGCGAAGGCATCATCGTTGCCGGCGAGTTCCTGAAAAAATAGCGGCACCGGATTCATCGCCCATATTCGGAGCAGCGCGCTCCCACGAGGTTATAACTACGCCATGCTCCACAAGGAATGTACGATAGTCAACAAGCTCGGCCTACATGCCCGCGCTTCGGCCCTGTTCGTCAAGACGGCCAGTCGGTTCGTCTCGGAGATTCGGCTGGAAAAGGAAGGGATCGAGGTAAACGGCAAGAGCATCATGGGGATCATGATGTTGGCCGCTTCAAAGGGTACGACGGTCCGCCTGAGTGCGAACGGCGACGACGAGGAAGAGGCCCTGCAAACCATGGAAGACCTGATCGCCAATGGCTTCGGTGAAGAATGACATGCGCCTGTTTTCCGGCATCGCAATGTCTCCCGGCATTGCGGTCGGACGGTTGCAGGTTGTTGACCGCCAAAGCCCGACGGTAGAAGCCTATTCGGTTGAACACGAGTGCATCGATGCCGAGATCGAGCGCCTGCGGACCGCCATCGAGCAAACCCGCTCCGAGCTTGAAGCGATCAGGACGCGACTCGCTGAAAATGCCGGTTCCGACCACCTCATCTTCATAGAAACCCACCTGTTGATCATGTCCGACGACCGTCTGTTCAGCGAGTCGGCGGCAATCATCGAAAGCTCACGAATCAATGCCGAAGGGGCCTTGCGCCGCACCCTCCACAAGTACCGGGAATTTTTTGCCGGCATAGAGGATGCCTACCTGCGGGAACGGATCAGCGACGTCGAAGCGGTCGTCGAAAGAATCCTCCGTACCATGACCGGCCAAGTGCAGGCGCCGATCTCTGCGGAGCATGGCCAGACCATCGTCGTTGCCCATGATCTTATGCCTGCCGATATCCTGCAAATGGACAAGACGCGCATCATCGGCATGGTCACGGAGGCCGGCGGCCGAACGACCCATGCCGCAATTCTCGCCCGCGCCTTCCGGCTGCCCGCCGTGGCGGGCATCGACGATGTTGCCGATCTGGCCTACGACCATGCACCGGCCATTCTCGATGGCAGCAGCGGGACCCTGATCCTGAACCCCGACCAGGCGACCTTTCGGCGTTACCTCAAGTTGAAGCAGCGCTATGAATACAATGAACAGGCTTTGCTCAAGAGCGCCGCATTGCCCTCCCTGACGCTCGATGGGCATCGTATCGAACTCAAGGGCAATGTGGAGGTGCCGGAAGAGGGCGCTTTCGTGCTCAGCCATGGGGGGGAGGGGGTCGGACTGTACCGCACCGAGATGCTCTTCATGAATCGGCTGGAGATGCCGGAAGAGGACGAGCAGTACCGCATCTATGGCGCCATGCAACAGGCTGTCGCCCCCCATCCGCTTACCATCCGGACGCTGGATGCCGGCGGCGACAAGCTGCTGGCCGGAATCCCGCTCAGTGTGGAGCAGAACCCCGCCATGGGGATGCGCGCCATCAGGTTGGCGCTGGCCATGCCCGATGAGTTCAAAAAACAGTTGCGGGCCATCCTGCGGGTAAGCATCAGCGGCCCTACCCGTATCATGTTCCCCATGATCTCCGGACTGGAGGAGCTGCGCCGCGCGCGGGCCCTGCTGGATGAAGCCAAAGAAGAGCTTGCAACGGCCGGCCTCCCCTTTGACAAGGATATCCAAGCCGGCATCATGGTCGAGATTCCCTCGGCAGTGACCCTGGCCGACCTGCTGGCGCGGGAGGCTGATTTTTTCAGCGTCGGAACCAATGATCTTATCCAATACTCTCTTGCCGTCGATCGTTCCAACGAACAGTTGGCCCCCATGTACCAACCGTTGCATCCGGCCGTGCTCCGTTCTCTGCGGCGGGTGGTCGAGGCGGCCCACCTGGCAGGCATACCGGCGTGCATCTGCGGGGAGATGGCCGGAGATCCGTTCTTTCTGCCGATCCTGCTCGGGCTCGGTTTTGACGAACTGTCCATGAATGCCACGTCGATTCCCCGGGTCAAGCAGATGGTGCGCCGTTGCAGCAGGGAGCGCGCCGCGGAGATTGCGCACGCCTGTTTTTCCTTTGCCACCGCCGTCGAGATCGAAGCGTTTCTGAAGCAGCAGATAGCCATCCATTTTCAGACAGGTCGTGAATGATGCCCCCTATCCTTGTCCTCACTCTGTTTATCTTCGCGTTCGGTTTGGTCGTCGGCTCATTCCTGAACGTCTGCATCAGCCGCATGCCCAGAAACGAGTCGGTGGTTTTCCCTCCATCCCACTGCCCCCTCTGCAAGTACCGCATCCGCTGGTTCGACAATATTCCGCTTCTGAGCTACCTGTGGCTTCGGGGCAGATGCCGCGGTTGCGGGGCGCACATCTCGCTGCAGTACCCGCTGGTGGAACTGCTTAACGGCCTCCTGACCCTGGCCCTGTTCTGGCGATTTGGGCTTTCCCTGAGTTTCCTGGCGCTGTTTCTCTTCTGCGGCGCCCTGGTGGTGATTACCTTCATTGATATCGAACATCAGATTATCCCGGACGAGATCTCTCTGCCCGGGATCGTGATCGGCTTCATCTTCTCTTTCTTCCTACCGTGGCAGACCTGGCTCGGTTCCCTAGTGGGCATTCTCCTGGGGGGAGGCAGCCTGTTGCTGGTAGCCTCCTGCTACCAGTGGTTGACCGGCAAGGAAGGCATGGGGGGGGGCGATATCAAGCTGTTGGCCATGATGGGCGCCTTTCTGGGGTGGAAAGCCGTTCCATTCATCATCTTTGCCAGCTCCCTGGTCGGATCGGTGGTAGGGATAGCCATGATGCTGATCCTGAAGAAGGATTCCAAACTGGCCATCCCCTTTGGCCCCTATCTGGCCTTTGGCGCGGTGTTGTACATCTTCTACGGCGGGCAGCTCATCCAGTGGTATCTCCACGTGGGTAGCGCCGTGAGGGGATAAACGGTGCGCTCGATTCGACTCAGCCTGACAGTATCCATCCTTGCCTTTCTGACCTGCATGTTGCTGTTGGCGTGGCTGCTCTTCAGCACGCTGGCCTTCAAAACCTCCGCCAATGACCTCTATTCGCAAAAGGGTGACTATGGACGGACGCTGTTAAGCGCCTTTGTCGCCCAATTGCCCGATGTGGTGCCGACCTTTCCGGAGGGGATGATCCTGCCCGCATCGCCTCCGGCCGTATTCGCCCAAAAGCTGGCCGATGACGGTGTCTTCATGCGGCTCTCCCTGCTCGATGCCAATGGGAAGGTCATCTTTACTGCCGGCAAGGAATCGGTCGATATCTACCTCCCCTTCAGCGGCTCCCCCTTGTCTCTGGAGCGGGGCGCTGTCCTGCAGGGTGGGGGAGCTATCGCCCGCGTCATCCCGGTGATACGAAACGGCGTCACCGTCGGCAGGGCGGGGATCGTGTTGTCGCTCACTGCGGAGAACGAACGTCTGCATCGTTCGCAGAAGCTCTTCATGACCTATTTCGTTATCGACTTCATCCTCCTTTTGGGCTTCGGTTCCTATATCCTGTCGAGAATCGTGGTGAAACCCATCAACAGCCTGCTGGCCGCCACGGAAAAGATCACCGGCGGCCATTACAGCCAGCAGGTCCATGTTTCCGGCAGCGCGGAACTCGTCCGCCTGGCCGAATCGTTTAACGACATGTCCCGCGCCCTGCTCAGCAAGGAACGTCTGGTTTCCGAACATGTGGCTGCTCTCGAAAAGGCCAACGAGGAGTTGCGCCAAGCTCGGGAAGAGGCGATTCACACCGAAAAAATGGCCTCCATCGGACTGTTGGCGGCCGGGATGGCTCACGAAATCGGCACACCGCTGGCATCCATCATGGGATACGCCGAACTGCTTTCCGGCGAACAGCCGCATAACTCCGCCGTTCAGGATTACGCCCAGCGCATCTCCGGGGATTGCAACCGCATCGACCGCATCGTGCGGGGACTCCTGGATTTTGCCCGACCCCGCGGCAGCGCCGTCGAGGCGTGCGACCTCAGCCCGCTGGTTACCGCATCCCTCGAATTGCTGGCGCAGCAAGGGGCGTTCAAGCGCATCAAGGTCTCCACCCTGCTGGACGAGCATCTCCCCATGGCGCTGGTTGACCCTCACCAGCTGCAGCAGGTGCTGATCAACCTGATTCTCAATAGCCGCGATGCCATGCCGGATGGCGGGAAGCTGGCCATTCGGGCCAAGCAGGACGCCTGCCCGCCATTCCTCCGCCATTCCTCCTGCTGTCTGCGGCTGGATGTTATGGACAGCGGCGGCGGCATACCGGAGGAACATCTTGCGCGTATCTTCGATCCCTTTTTCACCACCAAACCGCCCGGAAAGGGGACCGGCCTGGGACTGGCCATATCAGCGCGCATCGTCGAGGCCTTCGGAGGCAGAATCACCGTGAAGAGCGTGCCGGGCACCGGGAGTTGCTTTACCGTCTGGCTTCCCGCCCAGGTTGCGGAAGACGCCCCATGACCGACGGCCCCAAACGTATCCTGGTCATCGACGACGAAGAAAACCTGCGTCACATGCTCTCGGTCATGCTGACCCGCCAGGGATATCTGGCCGACACGGCAGCCAACGGCGTTGCCGGGTTGGAACGTCTCCAGGCGGCTACGTACGACTTCATCCTCTGCGATATCCGCATGCCGGAAATGGACGGCAAGACCCTCCTGGCCCGGGCGTTGGAGTCGGGTATCGCCTCGCCGTTCATCATGATGTCCGCCTATGGGACGGTGGACACGGCGGTCGCATGCATGAAGATGGGGGCTTACGATTTCATCTCCAAGCCGTTCAAAAAAGACGAGATCGTGATGGTGTTGAAGAAGGCCGAGGAACGGGAACGCCTCAAATCGGAAAATCAGCGGCTGCGTGAGGTCGTGGCCGGCAAGGACGGTTTCTGCGGCATCATCAGCCGCAATCCGGCCATGCAGGAGCTATTCTCCCAGATCCGCAGGATTGGCGACCTCAAAACCACTGCGCTGATCCTGGGGGAGTCCGGCACCGGCAAGGAGTTGGTGGCAAGCGCCATTCATACCTGTGGGAACAGGGCAAAGCAACCGTTCGTGGCGGTCAACTGCGGCGCCATCCCCGAAAACCTGCTGGAAAGCGAACTGTTCGGCCATGTGCGGGGTGCCTTCACCGACGCCTCAGGCGACAAAGCCGGCCTGTTCGAACAGGCCGACAATGGGACCCTCTTCCTCGACGAGATCGGCGAGATGCCGCAGGCTTTGCAGGTCAAGCTGTTGCGGGTGCTTCAGGAGGAGGAGATCCGCCGGGTGGGGGCTGCCGCATCCCGCAAGGTCAATGTGCGGGTCGTCTCGGCCACGTCACGAGATCTGGAAGCGGATGTGCGCTCCGGCCGCTTCCGGGAAGATCTCTACTTCCGGCTGAACGTATTCAGCATCACCCTGCCGCCGCTCAGAGAGCGGATCGAGGATATTCCCCTCCTGGCGGAACATTTTATTGCCAAATACGGAGCCGGCGATGGCGCCGCACCGGTCAGGATCGTTTCGGAGACCATGCGGCTCTTGACCGCATACGACTGGCCCGGCAATGTCCGCGAACTGGAAAACGTTATCGAGCGCGCCACCATCCTTCGCGTCGGCGACGCTATTACCGCCGAGTGCCTGCCTCCCAGGCTTCGGGGCGGGGTGAGAACCTCCGAAGTACACCTGTCGGACGAAAACCTCTCCATCAAGAAAGCTGAAGACGCCCTGGAGCGGGACCTTATCCGCAAGGCACTGATCAAGACCGGCGGCAACCGCACCAAGGCCGCCGTCATCCTGGAAATCAGCCACCGCTCGCTGCTGTATAAGCTCAAAGAGTTCGGGATTGAGTAAGCAAAAATTGCATAGTTGATCGGCGGACGACCGATCAGGTATGAAAAAAATGCAGGGTCACTCGGGCGCCAATTGTAAAACTCATTAAAAACAATGTGTTGCCGGTTTGTGATTTAAGGCACTTATTTTGCTTGATAATCGCTACATTCCCCGAAAGGAAGTATTATGTTCAAGATACTGTTTTCCGCTGCCGCACTTATCTCTCTTTTTACCACCCCGTTATTCGCCATGGATAAAGTAGGCCATAGCAATGACTGTACATCATGCCACACTTTTTCGATTACGGAGGCTGCGGAACTTCTCAAGGGGGCCGGCGGAACGGTAAAGTCCGTCAAACCCGCCCCCATAAAGGGGATGTTCGAAGTCTTGATGGAAAAGGACGGCAGGCAGGGCGTCGTTTATATCGACTACGCCAAGAAACGCCTCATGCAGGGCCTCATCATCGACCTGACAACCCTGCAACCGGTCTCAGCCCACGTACCGGAGCAGTCCCAGCAGAAACAGGTGACCTCTCTCGATACCAAGACCATTCCTCTGGAAAACTCGATTGTCATGGGCAACCCCACGGGCGCCAAGAAGCTGTACGTCTTCACCGACCCGGACTGCCCCTACTGCCGCAAGTTCCATGCTGAACTGAAGACGCTCGCCAAAACAACGTCGGATGTGGCGATTTACATCGTCCCGTTCCCGCTGCCTATGCATCCGGGCGCCTACGACAAGGCGCGGGCGATTCTGGAGGTAAAGAGCCTTGATGTGCTGGACAAGGCCTTTGAAGGGAAAGAAGTTCCCAAACCGGCGAAAGACGCCAGCAAGGCCCAGGTGGATGCCAATATCAAATTCGGCAATGCCAACGGCATTTCCGGCACCCCCACGCTGGTCCTGCCGGACGGCAAGATTTTGGTTGGGGGCAGGGATGCGGAGACGTTAAAAAAAATGCTGGAAGAAAAATAGGCTAACGCATGAGTTTAAAAAATTGCATTGCGATAGGTGCGATGTTGCTGCTGTCAACCCCCACGTTGGTGTTGGCTCATGAAAGCGCTGTTCGTGGCGATTGCACTTCGTGTCACACCCTCTCGCCGGCGGAGGCCACCCAACTCCTGAAAAAAGGGGGCGGGACGGTCAAATCCGTCAAGCAGGCGCCCAATCGCGGCATGTTCGAACTACTTGTGGAAAAAGACGGTCGAGAAGGGATCGTGTATCTCGATTATGGCAAGAAGTTCCTGATACAGGGATTAGTCCTCGACCTGGATACGTTTGAACCCGTTGCATCCCACGGCACCCCGGCCTTGCAGCCCAAGAAGATTGCAAGCATTAACCCGGTTTCCGTCCCGGATCAGTATGCCCTGAACCTCGGCAACCCCGACGGTGCAAAACGTCTCTACGTCTTCACTGATCCCGACTGCCCCTATTGCCGCAACCTCCATGGCGAACTGAAGAAGTTGGAGAAGCTGGCCCCCGACCTGTCGATACGTGTCATGCTCTTTCCCCTGCCGATACATCAGGGAGCCTATGACAAGGCGCGGGTCATCCTGGGACGTAAGAGCAGGGAACTGCTGGATGCTGCCTTCGAAGGGAAAGACCTGCCGCAACCGGTGGGTGACGAAGGCAAGGCGCAGCTTGACGCCGTCATGGGCTTTGCCTATGCCCATGGCCTTACCGGCACACCCACCATCGTGTTTCCCGATGGCTCGGTGGTGGTAGGCATTCGGGATGCCGTGACGTTGAAAAGTTTGCTGGAACGCATGTAGAAAACGGCAAGACGCAGGAGCACTGTGGGAGGAGTTACCATGAAATGTAGACTGGACATACCTGGGTTGGTTTTAGCTGCGTTGCTGCTGGCATTTTGGGGGGAGGGGACTCCGCTGCACGCGGCTTCCAGCCAGACGACCTATACCCCGAGCATGTCGGATTACTGCGTGCAGCCACCGTTCCTGGCCGGTTATGTCCCCCCCCAGGTGCTGTTCACCATGGGGAAGGACCACAAATTCTACTATCCTGCCTATAACGACGCCTCGGACATCAACGGCGACGGCCAGCTCGAAACCGGGTACACCCACTCCTACGATTACTACGGCTATTTCGACTCCCATAAGTGCTACAACTACAATAGTTCCGGCGGCCGCTTCGAACCCTACGGCGAGGTGGACGCCCAAAAGTACTGCACCGGCACCAACGCCGGCATGTGGAGCGGCAACTTCCTCAACTGGGCCACCATGTCCCGGGCCGATGTCATCAAATTGGTGATCTATGGCGGCTACCGCACCTCGGACAATCAGGGGAACGCCTACGATGTGATCAGCGGCGAATATATCCCCCAGGACGGCCATATCTGGGGTAAGGAGTACCTGGGGAGCGACGCCCCTAAACTATTCCCCTCCGGAGGCAGTAATCGCGCCCTGTTCTGCGTCAACGGGACCACGGTCGGCGGCAACAACATCTCGCAATTGAAGGTCATCCCCGATGCCACCGCAGTGTCGGGAGTGACGGTTACGGGCGGCTTGCGGGCCTGGAACTGGGTCAACGTGGACGGTAACAGCAATATCTGCTCCGACAACGCCATCGATCTGAATGGCGACGGGCAAGCCGAGTCCGCCACTCTAACGGGACTGACCAAGTACAACGTCTCGGTCAAGGTGTGCGATCCTGCCTCCGGCTTCATCACCGACGCCAACTGGGAGACGAAGCACTGCAAGGCCTACGGCACCAACTACCGTTCGGTGGGGCTGATGCAGCTTTATGGCGAGACCGCCAACAGCGCCAAGGTCTGCAGCAAGGACATGTACACCGCCTGCACCAGCGACAGCAGCTGCTCCTCCATCGGCAAGGGGCAGTGCGTCAATGCGGCCAACATGTTCTTCGGCATGATCGCCGGTTCCTACCAGAACCCCAAGGCGGGCGGGTATATCAGAAAGGATATCTACAGCATCAACGAGGAGACCAACCAGAGCAACGGCCAGTTCCAGACCTCCGCCAGCAGCGGCAAGGGGCTGCTCATCAAGTCCATCGAGCAGTTCAAGGCCCAGTCGAGCTATCCGCTGAACACCCAGTGGGGCAACCCCATCGGCGAGATCCTGTACGAAGGGATGCGCTACTGGGCCGGGAAGGGCAGCCCTACATCCGACTTTGTTTCCGGCATTTCCAACGGTTCGAACGGCGACAACGGCAACTATTCCTCCCAGCCTTCCTGGGACACGCCGGCGACCCTCTATCCCGCCTGTTCCATGCGTTTTAATCTGGTCTTTTCCGATGTCTACAACAGCTTCGACGACGACCAGTTACCCGGATCGGCCTTCAACAGCAGCTTTACCGGCGACCTCCCCAACCTGAACGTCCAGACACTGGCCAATCGTATCTGGAATAACGAAAATGTGAATAACTCAATGACCTCAATGGTTGTTGGGGAGTCAGGAGCTAATGCGTCCGGCCGTTGCGACAGCAAAAATGTCAGCGGCATGGGGAATATCCGCGGGCTCTGCCCGGCCGAGGGGGATCTGAAGGGATCCTATTACCCGGCCGCCGTGGCCCTGTACGGCCACAACTCGCTACTGAGCAACACCAGTACCCCGAACGCGCTGACCTATGTGGTGGCCTTTACTTCCAACGTACCTGAGATCAAGGTGACGACAGCAGCCAACACGCAGGCCCTGATTATGCCCTACGGCAAGTCGGTGTCCAACAGTTACGGTTGGAACTGCACCACATCCAATACAAACTTTAACGTTGCACAAGTGACTGACGCCGCAGGGAATCTCGTGTCGAATCTGAGTATCGACGCGAAATCAGGCTCTACCACCTCCAGTTGCCCACCCATGGCAACAGTCGGTTACTATGTTCTCGATACCGAGTACGACTCTTCCAATAACCTCAAGTATGTCAAGTTCAACACCTCCTTTGACGATTTGGGAGGGACCGATTATGACCTGGACGTACTGGCCGAATATACGGTCTGCGCCTCTGGAGCGACCAACTCGAACTGTGCGGCGGCAAACCCTACGGGCGATCAGGTATGGGTGCAGGTCAAACGGGTCTATTCGTCAGCCGGCAATCCCGACGCGTTTGGTTTCACCATTGCCGGTGTGGGAGACAGCTCCGGCGCCTACATGATTGTCCAGCATACCGCATCCCCACCTTCGGGTTCGTCATGGGCCAACACCACCAACCCATTGCCCACGACCTCCCAGTCCATGACCTTCCATGCAAGCTCCGCAACCGTTTCACTGCCCAAGCCGCCCCTCTGGTATGCGGCCAAGTACGGCGGGTTTAAAGACTCGGAGGGGACCGGGATGCCCTACACCGATGCCACCTGCGACCCCGCCACCCGCGGCTCGAACACGCGCAATACCCGCTGCAACGAATGGGATACCGTGGGGAACGGCACCCCGGACAACTACTTCCTGGTGACCGACCCGAGCAAGATGGAGGAGCAACTGCGCAAGGCACTCGATTCCATCCTGGCGCGGGTCGCCTCGGGTACGGCGGCGTCGATCCTCAACAACAGCCAGGGGAGCGGCGCCAGCCTGATCCAGGCGGTCTTCTTTCCGCGCAAGGACTTCGACAACGGGACGTCGGGTTACTGGATCGGCGAGCTTTATAATATGTGGTATTACCTGGATCCGTTCCTCCAGACGACTTCCATCAGGGAAGATACGAATAAAGATTATAAATTGAACCTGAGAGATGACAGGATTGCCCAGTTCTATTTCGATTCATCCCAGAACAAGACCCTCGTGCAGCTGTACAGCGACGCGAATGGCGACGGCACGCCGGATTCGGCGACGCCGGACGTCGTGGTGGACCCCGATACGATCAGCAGTTTATGGAAGGCCGGGAAAACCTTGTGGACCAGGAACCCCACCAGCGACCCGCGGCTGCTCTATACGCACACGGATGATTCTTCCCTGGACGTCTTCAATAGCAATAGTTTAACCAAGTTCACCACTCTGACCTCTGCCTACAATCCGGCATTGCAGAATAAGAGCACCATCCTGTCGTTGCTCGGCATGTCCGACGTCACGAAAACCGGCAAGGTGATCGACTACATCAACGGCAGTGACCAGAGCGCGGATAGCGACGGCACCCGCTACCGCAACCGCAAGATCAGCATCGATAATTGCGGCGTCAGCAGCACCAATCTGGAACCCACCTCCACCGATAGCTGTTATCGTGTCTGGAAACTCGGCGATATCGTAACATCCACCCCCAGGGTGGTTTCCACGGTGAGCCAAAACTCCTACAACCTCACCGTTCCCAACGGCTATAACGACCAGACCTATGCCGCCTTTCTTAAATCGTCTACCTACCAGAATCGAGGGATGGTGTTCGCCGGCAGCAACGACGGGATGCTGCATGCCTTCCGCCTGGGGATTCTCAAGGAGTTGAGCGGCAGATTCGACAAGGCGCAGTTTTATTATTCCGGCAGTCCGGCTACCAGCAGCAGCAATCTGGGCCGGGAAGAGTGGAGTTTTATCCCGAAACAGGCATTGCCCTTTCTGCCCTACCTAAAGGATCCGGCCTATTGCCATATCTATTATGTGGATAAATCGCCATCGCTCATTGATGCGAGCGTCATAAAACCGTCAGCATGCTCCTCGTCCGCGAACTATTGGGATTGTGTCAAGAGCACGGACGGTTCTACCTGGAAGACCGTGCTGATTGGGGGAATGGGGTATGGCGGCGCGGCCAAATGGAACGGAGACCCGGCCTACAACGCTCCGACAGACAGCGTCAAAACGCCCATCAAGGGGACAACCGCCGCTACCGGGGTTGGGTATTCCTCCTACTTTGCACTCGACGTGACCAACCCTACCACCCCCACGTACCTGTGGGAGTTTCCCGGCACGACCTCCGCTGTCGGTCAAACGGGCTTTTCCACGACCGGCCCGGCATTTGTCCGCATTGCGGGAAAGGTCAAGGCGTCGGACGGCGTGACGGACACGGCTGCGCCTGACCATACAAAAAACGGTCGCTGGTTTGCCGTGTTCGCCTCGGGCCCCACTGGATACATCGATACGGTAAAGCATAACTTTACGGGGCAGTCTGATCAGCAACTGCGTATCTTTGTGGTTGATCTAGCTACCGGTGCCCTGGTGCGGACGATCGACAAATTCGCCGATAATACGACTCTTCCGGCTAACGCGTTTGCCGGTTCCCTGTCCACCAGCGTCATCGACACTGATCGTTGGAATTCGGCGTCCACCGGTTGGTACAGTGATGACGCCGTCTATATCGGGTATGTGCAACAGGCCAGCGATGGCACCTGGACCAATGGCGGTGTGATACGATTGGTGACCAAGGAAAGCACCGATCCCAGCACCTGGGCCGCCTCGCCCCTTATCAGCGGTATCGGCCCTGTTACCACTTCGGTGACCAAGCTTCAGGATCGCAGCAACAAAAACCTCTGGCTGTACTTTGGAACCGGACGTTATTTTTTCAAAGGCGACGATGGTACGGGGCAACGGACCCTGTACGGCGTCAAGGAGCCCTGCTACAGTACCGCGAACCGGTATGGCCGGTTTAGCGGGCTCAACAACATCACTGGTGGAACGGACAATGATATCGATCCCACCTGCACCGATGCGTCACCATCAGGGTTGGTGGACCAATCCGGCTCAAGCTCGTCTGCGCCGGCCACGACCATCAGTAAGACCGCTCCAGGGTGGTACATCAACCTGGACGCGGCCGACAGCACCAACTCCATCAATGCCGAACGTGTGATTACCGACCCTATTGCCAGTGCCGCCGGAGCGGTGTTTTTCACTACCTTGAAACCGAGCGGCGATGTGTGCAAATTCGGTGGCGACACCCTGATATGGGCGGTGCGCTACGATAGCGGAGGAGCGCCGCCCTCCGCGGCCATGCAGGGAAAAGCCCTGATACAGGTTTCCACCGGGGCCTTCTCGCAGATATCGTTGCAGTCGGCTTTCGGCAGCTCGAACCAACGGTACAATTCGAGGCGTCTGGCTACCCCGATTTCCGGAGTTCCCCCCGTTTCCCAGGGGCTCTCACTGGTCACGAACCCGCCGCCGGTAAAGAAGTTCCTGCATGTTAGAGAGAAGTAATGCTGTTATGTGCCGGGTGAGGGTGCAAATTTCTTTTTGCACTCTCTCTGGACCCGGCCGGGGAGATAGGGGATGACCAAAGCAGGATTCACATTGATTGAACTTATCGTCACCATGGCCATCATTGGGATAATACTTTCTATTGCCACGCTCAGTTTCACTACCATGCAACGCAAGGCTCGGATCGAGAGCCAGACACGGCAGATATTTGCCGACCTGAATGATGCCAGGCTCCATTCCATCTATCAGAAGAGACGACACAGGATTACATTCCAACCCACCAGCTATGTGATGAAAAATTACAGCAGCGACAACGAGGATAGCTTGACGGGAGGGCACGTCCTTTTCACCAAAAATACCGCCTATCAACTGAGCCTGAGCAATGGCAGTTCCATAGCGGGCACTTTTTTTGAATTCGATATCAGGGGAATCTCGAGCAATGCGCTTAGTTTCTTTATCAACCCGGTAAATAGCGGCGCCATGTTCGATTGTATCGCTGTCGGCATGGCTAAAACCAATATGGGGCAGGGAGTGGACAGTGACAATAATGGGCAACCGGACAACTGCAATGTTAAATGACAACGGGTTTACCCTTATCGAGTTCCTTGTGGCTATCGTTATCCTCATGGTGGGGCTTCTGGGACTTTTGCAGGCTGTAAACGTATCCCTGAATCACAATCTCCAGAACCAGTTGCGGAACGAGGGAGTTGTCGTCGCGGATGAACAAATGGCCAGGGAAATGGCCAAAGGCTATGATCTCGTTTCAACATCTACCAGCTCCTACGTTATCAGTAATCGCCCGGTTTTAAATGCGTTTAAGAATTTTTCGATTACCCGGTCCGGAACAATTCTCCAGAACTCCAAACAGGTCAATATTGCGGTCTCTTGGCACCATAGAGGGGTTTCGTACAACCATGGGGCGGCAGCGATAATCACAAAGACAAATCAGTGAATGGAAATACTATGCGAGTGAATAACAAAGGTTTTACTCTGATTGAGGTTTTGATTGTTATGACGGTTTTCGTGATTGTGCTGATGATAACGGGAAGCGCATTCAAGACGATCCTCGAACAGAGTGCCAAAGTGTTTCGGAGCGAGGAGAGCAATATAGAGGGGGTCATAGGGCTTGAAATGCTGAGGCATGATCTTCAGCAGGCCGGTTTGGGGCTCTTTACCGAAACCTCGTCGATCGCATATACCGGCGAAGCCTTGAATGCCCCCGCAAGCACCTATAACGACTTCAATACCGGTACCGAGCCGCCGCGGCCGATCATAGCCGGCAATAATGTGGCATCTGTCTCGTCGGACCCGGACAGTAGCGGTAACTACAAGATTCTTGCCAATACCGACTATCTGGTTATCAAGGCCACCACGGTCAGTACCTCCAAAACCGCCCAGAAATGGACCTACCTAGAAATCTCACCACCCAACGTTAAACCCCATTCGTGGACATCAGCAGCTGAGAATCTGGGAAACAACGATAATGTCGTATTACTCAAGCGACAGGTGAGCGCCACTGGTCAGAGTACGACGCTCATGGCGAACACTTCAGGTTCCCCGACCAACTTCTCCTATGCCTTCAGCAATACGGCCTTTGCCCAGTTTTCATCATCGAGTAACGCTATCTATACGGCGTACGGAATTGACGGTTCCACTCCCCGCATGCCCTTCAACCGTGCCGACTACTTTGTCGCTCAGCCGACGAGTAGTGCCGGTTCACCCGATGCGAGCAGAATTCCCGCTGTCTGCGCCAAGGACGCCAGTGGCAATCCCAGCCCCTATGTCGGCATCCTCTACAAGGCGATGGTCAACCACTCCGATGGCAAGCTGACGTATTTTCCTCTCCTGGACTGTGTTGCCGATATGCAGGTTGTCCTCGGGTGGGATATGGACGGTGATGGCGCAATCGATTGTTATTCGAATGCAAATGGTAGTGTCATGACAGGCATCTGTACTGCACCAACTGGCGGCACGGTCGCTACTGCGCTTTCAGTGGCAAACAACGCCTCCGCCGCCACTGTGCCGAATATCAGGAACAACCTGAAATTGGTGAAGATCTATGTGCTGGCCCAGAACGGCAGGCGCGATCTGAACTATACCAGCCCGTCGCCGATTGTAGTCGGTGACAGTAATGCGGCTGAAATAAGCTTGACCAGTTCCTACGATCTGGCTGCAAAGGGGCTGCTGAATTATCGATGGAAGCTGTACCGTCTCGTGGTGCGTCCCAAAAATCTCTTTTCCAATGAGTAACCTGAGGTGATGGCCTTGAACAGGATAAAGAATGAAGATGGTTTCGCCTTGATCACATCCTTGATGCTGACTCTGATATCGCTCACGATTGTTATGGCTCTGCTCTACATGATGACCCAGAGCGTCCAGGTGTCAGGGATGAACAGACATTACAAGACCGCTCTCGAGGCCACCTATGGCGGGGCAGAGATATACGCCAAGGATATTCTGCCGTTTATTATGCGGAACTACTCGAGCGCCACCATGACGGCGGACCTTCAGACGGCCTTTAGCAATGGTGTTACCGTGACTAAGCTGCTTTCTGCCCAGTCATGCATTCAGAGCAAGTTAACCAAATCGACCGCCAATTGGCCTGCTGGGTGCAGTAATACACCCAACCCCAAGCAGAGCCCCGATATGAGTTTTGCCATGTCTGCCGTTAACGGCAGTCCGTTTGTCGTGTATTCCAAGATCGTGGATACGGTGAAGGGCAACTCCGATACGAGCGGTCTGCAACTGGAGGGCTCCGGAGTTGCGGAATCCAGCACGGTCCTCACACCACAGTCGTTTCCGTATATTTACCGTATGGAGCTCCAGGGGGAACGACAGAATAATCCCACGGCGCAGGCTAATATCGAGGTTCTGTACGCCTACTGATCCTGTTGCACCCCGACGCGATCCAATGCCCCTTGTATGCGCAGCCATATGATGCAAGAAGGCCTTCTGGATAAATCGCTTGACAATTAGCTACATACATGGTTTTAAAGCACAGTTGCAATGTTATGATTCACTTGAATGAAGGAGGGATTGTACTGTGCGCAGGAAGACTCCATGTGCTGTGGCTGTGATGTTTGTTGCTGGTCTGTTGCTCCTCTTGTCCGCCGGCCCCGCGAACGATGCCTTTGCATTGTCCAGCCAACCCGCTCCCCCCAAAGCATCCTGCGTTACCACCGATTGTCACGGCAAAATGGGTACCGAAAAGTACGTTCATGGTCCCGTGGCAACGGGCGAATGCACCTTCTGCCACAAGCCGACAGGGAAACACACGTTCGAAACCATAGAGAACACGGGCAAGCTGTGCGCCGAGTGCCACGAGCGTCTCGATACCCACAAGTATGTCCATGCACCGGTCAAACAGGGTAAATGCTTCACCTGCCACGACTCTCACCAGTCCCCCAATAAGTACCAGCTTCGTGCCGCCGGCGCGGAACTCTGCTTCAAGTGCCACGACCGCTCCATCATGAAGGGCAAGTTCGTCCATGGGCCGGTTGCCGTGGGGAGTTGCACCACCTGCCACGCCGTACACCAGGGCGATTTCCCCAAACTGCTGCGGACTACCGTCAACGCCGTCTGTTTCGAATGCCATGCCGATAAGGCCGAGGCATTCAAAAACAAGAAGTTTACCCATGCTCCGGTTCAGAAGTCCTGCACCGCCTGCCATGATGCCCATAGCGGCGAGTACCGGTACAACTTCAAGGCCGATGGTTCGGAGGAACTCTGCCTTGGCTGCCACAAGGAAAAACAGACGGATATCAACTCGGCGACCGTGAAGCACAAGGGGCTTGCCACGGAAAAGAAATGCCTTGCCTGCCATGACCCCCACGTATCCGATTACGTCAAGCAGTTGACCATGCAACCGGCGGACCTCTGTATGAGCTGCCATAACAGGGAGTATGGGACCGGTGCGACGCGGGTGGCAAATATGAAGGCCCTTCTGGATGGCAATACGGATTTTCACGGCCCCATAAAGCAGAAGGATTGCTCGGGGTGCCACAACACCCACGGTTCCAAGAACTTCAGAATTCTGCGCGAAAACTTCCCCCCCGTTTTTTATGCCGGCTATAACCCGGAAAACTATAAGCTGTGCTACATGTGCCATGAAAAATCCCTGGCTGAAGACGAACGAACCACAAAATTGACCGCCTTCAGGAATGGCGATCAAAACCTTCATTTCGTCCATGTCAACAAGGCGGTAAAGGGGCGCACCTGCCGGGCGTGCCACGATGCCCACGCTACCAACAATCCCCGCCACGTGCGGGATACGGTTCCCTTTAACGCCTGGAAACTGCCGGTCGGTTTCGAGAAGACCGCCGATGGCGGACGGTGTCTACCGGGGTGCCACAAGCAGTTCACCTATGACCGGAAACATGCGGTGAAAAATCAATAATGGCAGACGGCGGCGCAGAGCGTTTGGCGGCATTGACCCCACCCCGCCAGTCTGGTGGCAAGCTGTTGTGGGGTGTTGTGGGTATGGTCGCACTCGTGGCCGTTTCTTCCTGGGCGGCAGACGGAACCGCGCCCAAGGTGACCACGGAAAAGGTGCCGCCGCCCGCTGCCACCCCAGCCGACCCACACTCTCGGGACAATGAGATTCTCGGCCTGAGGGAGCAGATCGTTCGGGCGCCGGATGACGCGGTCCTGTATGTGCGTCTGGGATACCTGTTGCTGGACGCCGGCGCCCCGGCAGAGGCAAAGGCGGCGTTTGACGAGGCGCTGAAACACAATCGGCACTCCCATGCCGCCATGACGGGCGAGGGGATACTCCTGGCCCGCACCGGGAATCTCAGGGAGGCCGAGCAGGTATTGAAAACGGCCCTGCTCCGCAATCCGAATCCGGTCAGGACCCACTATGAGTTGGGGCGCGTGTACGAGGCATCGGGCGACCTCGACAAGGCGCTGGCGGAGTACAAAGAGGGCATAACGAAGTTCCGGCAGGGGAGGAAGTAACAACCCATCCCGCTGCCTCTTTCCACCCGGCTGTTTGACGGCCGATACCTATCAGAAGGAACGATGATCAGGACTATCCCCCTATCCACCGCTTTGCGTGCCTTGAGAAGAGCCGTGCTGCCGGGTGTTCTCTTCGCGGCCTGTGCGGTCCTGCCCGCCACCCCCGCCGATGCGACGCTCCAGCAGCTCCAGTCCGGCATGGAGGCCCCCGATTTTTCCCTGCACCAGGTGTCCGGCGGCAAAGGGGCGTTTGCCAACCTGAAAGGGGAGAAGCTGACGATCCTCCTGGTCTGGTCCACCTGGGACAAAAAATCGGAACAGGCCCTGGCCCGGATGCAGAAACTCTATCTGAAATATCGTGATCAGGGGCTGGCGGTCGTGGCCATCAAAGCGGATGTGCAGGAGAGTGCCGATACCGCAATAGCACAGGCCCGTTCGACCGTGGAACGGCTCAAGCTGACCTATCCGGTTCTCGTGGACAGCGGTCTGGACTATTTCCATGATCTTGGCATCATTGCCCTGCCCACGACGGTCATCGTGGACAAGGAACGGGTCATCCGGTATGAGCTTTCCGGCTATCCCCTGGTGGGTGCGGAGGAGATGGCGGATTTCGTGACCGCATCCCTAGGGGGGGCGAAGCCGGCTATAGCGGCGAAGAAGGGATATCAACCGGCCAAGAGCGCGCTTCGTTTCTATAACATGGGGCGGAATACCCTGAAATCGGGTCGCATGGCCGAGAGTTCCGAAATGTGGTTCAAGAAGGCCATCGAGGCCGACCCCACGTTTGTCCTGCCCCACATCAGCCTGGGCAAATTCTATATGCAACGTGGAGACAAGGCCCTGGCCGAGGGGCAGTTCCGGGAGGCCCTGGGCAAGGAACCGACCCACGTCATTGCCCTGTGTGAATCGGCTCTGTTGTTGTTCGAGGACGGCCGGCTGGCGGAAGGGCAGAGCTTGCTGGCGAGCGCCTTGAAGGCGGACGAATCCTACACGCCGTGTTATTACTATGCGGGTTTTGCCTATGGCAAGCAGGATAAGCCGGAGCAGGCGTTGCGGATGTTCGACGAGGCGGAGAAGATCAACCCGTTGGACTATAATCTGTACGTGTACAAGGGACGGATGTTTGAAGGGCAGAAAAAACCGCAGGAAGCTGCTGCGGCCTACCGCAAGGCCTTGGAAACCATTTTCCAGACCGACGATATCCTGAGGCGTACACAACTGAACCCCGGCAGCAAGACGGGGGAGGGGCTCCTCCTGGCCCGCGCTGGAAATCTTAAGGAGGCCGAACTGGCGTTGAAGGCGGCCCTGGTCCGCAATCCGAATCCGGTCAGGGCCCACTATGAATTGGGGCGCGTGTACGAAGCATCGGGTGACCCCCACAAAGCCCTGGCGGAGTACCAAGAAGGCATAGCAAAGTATCGGCAGGGGAGAAAATAACACTCGATCCCACCTCAGGCGTGAGATGCAGAGCGGAAGGAATAATGTCCCGAAAAAGAGTTTCACCCCGTGATCTTTTTTTGAAGAGAACCGCGCTTCTGGCCACACTGTTCACCGCGTACGGCATGTTCCTGTTCACCCCGGCGGCTGCGACGCTTCAGCAGCTCCAGTCCGGCATGGAGGCTCCCGATTTCTCCCTGCACCAGGTGTCCGGCGAAAAAAGGTCGTTCGCCAACCTGAAGGGGGAGAAGCTGACGATCCTCCTGGTCTGGTCCACTTGGGACAAAAAATCGGAACAGGCCCTGGCCCGGATGGAGAAGCTGTATCAAAAATACCGCGACCAAGGGCTGGCGGTCGTGGCCATCAACGCTGACGGGCAGAAGATCTCCGCTGCCGACCTGGCGCGGATTCGTTCGACCGTTGGGCGGCTCAAGCTGACCTATCCGGTTCTCGTGGACAGCGGTCTGGACTATTTCCATGATCTTGGCATCATTGCCCTGCCCACGACGGTCATCGTGGACAAGGAACGGGTCATCCGGTATGAGCTTTCCGGCTATCCCCTGGTGGGCGCGGAGGAGATGGCGGATTTCGTGACCGCATCCCTGGAGGGGGCGAAGCCGGCCATCGTAGCGAAAAAAGGGTATCAACCGGCCAAGAGCGCGCTTCGTTTCTATAACATGGGGCGGAATACCCTGAAATCGGGTCGCATGGCCGAGAGTTCCGAGATGTGGTTCAAGAAGGCCATCGAGGCCGACCCCGCGTTTGTCCTGCCCCACATCAGCCTGGGCAAATTCTATATGCAACGTGGGGACAAGGCCCTGGCCGAGGCGCAGTTCCGGGAGGCCCTAGGCAAGGAACCGACCCATGTCATTGCCCTGTGCGAATCGGCGCTGTTGTTGTTCGAGGACGGCCGGCTGGCGGAAGGGCAGAGCTTGCTGGAGAGCGCCTTGAAGGCGGACGAATCCTACACGCCGTGTTATTACTATGCGGGTTTTGCCTATGGCAAGCAGGATAAGCCGGAGCAGGCGCTGCGGATGTTCGACGAGGCGGAGAAGATCAACCCGTTGGACTATAATCTGTACGTGTACAAGGGACGGATGTTTGAAGGACAGAAGAAACCGCAGGAAGCTGCTGCGGCCTACCGCAAGGCCCTGGAAACCATACTCCAGATTCACTAGACACTGATGAGGTGATAGTTTGTGACGAGCCGCCCCGTTTGGGGCGGCTACCTTTTTTGATACTCGAGAATAAAGGCCTTCTCGATGTCGCCTGCCTTGACATCCAGGCTGGTCAGGGAAAGATAGCGCAGTCCGCTGTCAATCGTGTTTTCAGTTGCGCTGAGAGGCCCGTCATGGGGGTCCTTGACCTCTTCGTTCTGCATTCCGACCACCAGCAGGCTGTTGTCGTAGAGGGTCCCTTTGACATTGACCTTTGGGTTGGCCCGTTCATCGACCTTTGAGCGGATTTCCATGATCCGGTCCGTCAGGGCTGCCCTTTTCTGGCGTAACTCCTCGATTTCCTGAAGCGTTCCCGCCTCCCCGCTCTGCTTGTGGTTGAGGGCAAGTTCCTCCATAAGCCTTTCGAGTTCTTCGGCATCGTGATAATCGACGCCCACGGTCAGCTTTGTCCTGACCGAGGCCATCGATCCGATCTTTTTGGCTTCAATACCTCCCAGCGCGGTATATGAGCCTCCGGCAATCGCCCCCTTGTTGACGATGATCCTGCCCAGCGTCCTGACGATGCAGTTGTGCAACTCCACCTCAACAATGATATCGCCGGCGCATTCGACGAGGCAGTCATGAATGAACTGCGCCTTGATGCTGCCGCCGCACACGATGCTTCCCTTTCCTTGACCATCCATGCCGCAGAGGGAAATGTCGCCACCGCTCTGGATGCTGCAGTTGCCGATATTGCCGGTGACGCGCAGCCCCTTGGTGGCGTTGACGCTGAAATCGTCGAGCACGTCCCCGCGCACTTCAACGATGCCGTTGAAGACGATTGAGCCGACCCTGAAGTTGACATCCCCGGACACCACATACTCTTCCTCAACGGATATTTCACCGGAGGCCACGCATACCCTGCCGGCGGCACTGGCCACAAGCCGCTCTCCATTGTCCTCGGCGGTGATATTTTTGCCGATTTTGAGGGCCAGGGGTTTACCGGGTTGGGGGGGGATGGTCTCGCCGGTCACGCTTTTGCCGGCTGATCCGGGGGTAGGGGGCGTAACGTGGGCGATCTCGTCGCCCGGCATGACGTTGATAAAGGTCTGAACCTGGTGCAGGTCGATGGCGGCGGTATCGTCGCCATCCGATTGGACGGCAACGGACGGTTGTACCGTATAGGAAAGCCAGCCGTCGATCCCGTTGACGGGCGGGATGCCGGTTGCCACCACCACGTTGCGCTGCGCTTGTCCGGCAGCGGCATTGACCGCAAAGGTGCTGAGGACGCCTTCGTTAAAGTTCCCTTTCACCCCGGCCGCGGCAAGGTAGCCATTCAGGTCGTCCCGAGTCATCATGGACCCTTGCTGGCGCGGCACATAGCTGCAAAGGCATTCCTGCTTGTCCTTGGAAATGGCGATGAACAGGCTGTAGCCGAGCTTCTTGAATTCCTTGCCCGGGATGCTCTCCTTGGCTCCATCTCCTGCCGATGTGTCGCTCATCATGAATATAGCTCCGTTCGTTGGATCGATCCCTGGCTATTTGACGTATGGACGTCACGGTGGAAATAGGGTAGGGGGACCGTTCGTGTGAGAGTGGTGCTTTAATCAATATCGGCATAATGCAGGCAAATTTGTAGAGATATTTGAATTTTTATTGCGGGGCGCGGAGAGGGGCGGTTGGACTCCCCCGGCAGGACCGGGGGAGGTTGTCTCAGCTATTTCGCGGCTGCTTTGACCATCAGTTCGCTGACGAGTTTCGTAAAACGCAGCGGGTCCTTGATGGGCGATCCCTCGGTCAGGAGGGCCTGGTCGTAGAGCAGGTCGGCATAGTCGCCCAGGGCCGGGGCATCCTTGTCTGCCGCGTGAAGCTCGGCCATGACCTTGAGGATGGCGTGGTCCGGGTTCAGTTCCAGGATACGTTTGGATTCGGGAACGCTCTGGTTCATCGCCTTCATGATGCGCTCCATGTTGGCGTTCATGCCATGTTCGTCGGCAACCAGACAACAGGCGCTGTCGGTCAGGCGGTTTGAGAAGCGTACCTCCTTGACCTTATCCTTCAGCCGGTCCGTAATGAGAGAAACCAGGTCGGAGAATTCCTTCTGGGCCTCCTCGCGTTTCTTTTCCTTCTCCTTCTGTTCCTCTTCGCTATCGACGCTGATATCGCCGCGATCAACCGCTTTGAGCTGTTTGCCGTCGTATTCGGTAAGCGCCTGGACAACCCATTCGTCCACCGGGTCGGTCAGAAACAATACCTCGAAACCTTTTGACCGGAACACCTCCAGGTGGGGCGATTGCTCCAGGGCTTCACGGCTGGTGCCGGTGATGAAATAGATCTCCTTCTGTGCCTCGGGCATGCGCTCCACGTACTCTTTCAACGACACAAACGAGCCGTTCTCGCTCCGCGTGCTTTCGAACAAGAGCAGGTCCTGGAGTTTCTCCTTGTTGGCAAAGTCGAAGTGGACCCCTTCCTTGAGAACCTGGCCGAACTCCTTCCAGAACGTCACATAGGAATCGTAGTTCTTTTCCTTTTCCTCGGCCAGGGTGGAGAGGACCTTGCCGACCAGATTCTTCTGGATGCGCTTGATCTGTACATCCTCCTGGAGAATCTCGCGGGAAACGTTAAGGGGGAGGTCGGAGGAATCCACCACACCCTTGACGAAACGCAGGTAGTCGGGGATCAGTTCTTCGCACTTGTCGGTGATGAATACCCGTTTGACATAGAGCTGCAGCCCCTTTTTGCGGTCGGCGAAGAACATGTCGAACGGTTTGCGGGCCGGCAGGTACACCAGTGCCTTGAATTCACTGGTGCCTTCGGCCGAAAAGTGGATGGTGCGGAAGGGGTTCTCGAAGTCATGGGAGATGTGTTTGTAGAACTCGTTGTACTCCTCTTCGGTCACATCGCTTTTGGAGCGCGCCCAGATGGCCTTCATGGAGTTGAGGATTTCCTCTTCCGTCTTCTCGATGGTGCCAGCCCCCTCGATCTCCTTGCCGTCCGCCCCCTTGGGCACTTCGGTACGGGTGACGTCCATCACCACGGGGTACTGGATGTAATCCGAGTACTTTTTGACGATGGAGCGGATCTTCCACTCGTCCAGATACTCTTTGAACTCTTCCTTCAGGTGCAGGACAATCTCGGTGCCGCGCTTTTCCCGGCTGCACGGTTCGATGCTGTAGGAACCATCGCCGGCGGATTCCCAGCAGCATCCCGCTTCTATGGATCCGGCCGCGCGCGTGAAGAGCGTAACCTTGTCGGCGACCATGAATGATGCGTAAAAGCCGACGCCGAACTGGCCGATCAGTTCCGGGTTGTCGCTGGATACCTTGTCCTTGAGGCTCTGCATGAAGGCTTTGGTGCCGGAACGGGCAATGGTGCCGATGTTCTCCTCGACCTCGGCTATGTTCATGCCGACGCCGTTGTCGAGGATGGTCAGGGTGCCCGCATCTTTATTGGGAATGAGCTTGATCTTCCAGTCGCTGTTTCCTTCCAGCACCGATTCGTTGGAGTGGGCCTCAAAGCGTACCTTGTCGATGGCGTCGGATGCGTTGGAGATCAGTTCGCGCAAGAAAATGTCGCGATTGGAGTAGAGGGAATGGATGACCAGATCGAGAAGTTGCTGTACCTCGGTCTGGAACTGTTTGGTAGTCTTGGACATACTTATACACTCTCCTTTGTGGGATGGAATCGATATGGAGCCAACATAATCATCTCAGGGATAATTTTCAAGGGGGGGCACTGGTCTGAAATGGGAGCCGCGTGTGGCGCGCCGTGCACAGGAATGAGCTCCGGCACGCCGCAAGCGGCACGCTTCCTAATTCCCCGTTTTCTTTCTGATGGCCTCCACGACGTGGTAGGCGTCGTTGATGGCGGTGTAGATCAGGTTGGGATGTCGCTCCTCGGCAATGGCCCCTTCTTTGATCTTCATGTAGGAAGGGGAGATGGCGCCGCCGATGACATAGACCCCTTTGCGGGTGGATTCGAATTCAGAGGTCAAAAGCGCCAGGCGATCCCCCTCCTTGGCGATCTTGCAGACCCCGGCCGCGCAGGTGATCATCTGGATGCCGAGTTTGTCGAAGATCGGCATCGGTCCTTGGGAACCGATACAGGCGATCACGTTCTCCATGGGAAAACTCAGGGCGTGGTACAGGTCGATCCCGTCCGCCTGCTTGAATTCGTTGATGCGGATGACCAGACGGTCAACCCCCTCTTTATCCACCTCGCCGATGCGCGGTGTGGCGCCGGGATACAGACGGATATTGCCCCCCAGCAGGATCTCTTCGCCCAAACGCTGGGCCGTCTCCTTGTTGACGTCGAACTTGCCCGACGTGTGGGACCAGTAGACCGGCTGGTTGTCGTTCACCTCCCGCTTGGCCTTGAGTATGGCGATGACCACATCGGCCGCGGTGTTGCCGCCGCCGATGACCAGTGTCTTGACACCGACGTATTTGCCGGCATCCTCCAGGTTCTTGGCCACCATCTTGGCATCGCCGTATACCGAGAGTTCACGGGGGATGCTGCTTCCGAAGGCAAGCACGACCTTGCGTCCGCGAAACACGCGCTTGTCGGTTATCACGGAGAGCACGTCCCGCTCTTCACGAATATCCTCCAGGGCAACCTCGGTTTGCACATTGATCTTCTCGTGCTGCACGAAATGCTGCACATACTGGATGTAGCTCTCCACCGTGACCGGCTTGTCGGGCGGCCGCAGTTCGTCCACCAAAAACGGTTCCGGCGCGTCCTTGGGTTTGGAGGCATACACATGCTTGCCCTCGGGATAGGTATTGGCGATTCCCTGGAATACCGCTTTGCCCGATTCAAGCACCAGGTAGGAGAGGCCATGCTTGTGGCACAGGTAGGCGGTGGCCAGGCCGGCCGGGCCGCCCCCTATGATGAGTACATCGTACAATGAGCTCATGCGTATCCCCTATCTTGAGATAATGATTATGTATGCGATTTTTATAACATGACTTCCGGCTAAGATAAAGGCATTAGGGAAAAATTGTACACAGAGAGAAAGGGCGGGCGACCGGTAGATTTTTCTTTTCGGTAGGGTACAATAATAACAACAGAGATCCGTACAAAAGGAGGCCGATCATGGAGGACAGGGATAAAAAGGTTGCTGCGGCAGCATTGCTGATGGTGGCGGGTGGCATCGTGGGGGCAGGGCTTGCGCTGCTGTGGGCGCCCCAGTCCGGCCAGCGCACGCGGCGGGATATCTCGCGCTATGCCAAGCGCGCCAAGACCCGGGCCGATGAAGCGGTGGAGGATATTACGACCAATATCAACGACCTGGTGGAAACCCTCGGCGAAAAGACCGATGAACTGGTCGAAAAAGGCAAGGATGTGGCGAGTGGCGCCCGCAAGGACTTGATGCGGTTGATCGAAGAGGGCGCATCACGCCTTGAGAAGTTTCGGACCAGGCTGAGCCGGATGTAGCAACGCCTATTGCTGGTTTTGGGCGGGCGGAAGTACAACCGGAGACGCCGGGTGAGAGCCGTTGCCGTTGGTCTGTTCCTTCGGCAACGGCTCCTTCGGCTTTGCCGGTTGCTCTTTGGCTGGTTGTTCCTTGTGCTTCGGTTCCTTCGGCCTCTGCTCCTCCTCCCGCGGCGCCGGGAGTACGGTTATATCGCCGTAGTAGCCGGTTGCGGACTCATGGGTGTTGTCGCTGTCGGTCATGATGGCGATGGCACCGACCTTGGGTGCCTCTTCGCCGAAGGCGGCGCGATAGTCTTCGACAAAATTCCGCCGGTGGGAGGTCCAGCGTCCGGCCAGTTCATCACCCCCATCCACGGCAATCATGACTACGTTCTTCGAGTAGGGGTTGCGGATGCTCTCCCCTTTGCGCAGGACGTTGCCCCACACATACTCGATTGCCCTGGTCCTGGAGAAGAATCCCCGGGGAAACACCACGTAGAGACGGGCGGCAAAGTCGTGTCCGTCTTTGGTCCGCTCGTTCCCCTTCTTGATCGTATGGTCGATCTTCCATGACCACTTGATTATCGGGTATGCCTTGGGATCGATATCGATCTTGTGGAGCAATCCCGAAGCCGAATCGTGGCTTTTTCCCATCAGAACGCTCTTCCCATTGTCCTGAACAAAGGTGTAGGCCGATTTTTTCGAGCCGAAAACGGTCTGTTCCTTCCATCCCGCGAGTTCCGCCGAACTGAACTTGCCGATGCGCAATTCGGATTCGGCTGCCATGGCGGGGAAAGCGGTCAAAAAAGAAACAAAAATAACAGCGATGTAGAGCGTCCGGTAAGGTTGCATGTGATTTAGCCTTTGGAAATGGTTATGGTTTTTTCATCATCGTCGGGTATCAGGGCACTGAAGTACTCGATGGAGGCGAAGACGGGCGAAGGCTTCGGTTGAATCGTGGAACTGAAACGGCTGATGTACACCGGATACCCGATGCCGTATCGCTGCGCCGTGGCAAGGTTGGTTTCGCTGTCTTCCCCCAGCATGGTCCGGGCGGGATCGTAGCTGACGAACCTCTGGAGCGTCTCCCAGAAGCGGTCGTCCTCCTTGGGCAGACCAACCTCGTGCGCCGAGACGATGCCGTCGAAGTATGTCCCGATGCGGGTGGTTTTCATCTTCAGGTCCAGGGTCTTGGAATGGGCATTGGTCACCAGCCAGACGTTCTTGCGGTTCTGCCGCAAAAACAGTAGGAATTCCACCACGAAGGGGTGAACGGCGATCAGGTGCTCCACCTCCTGTTTAAGCTGGGGAATGTCCAGTTCCAGTTGCTCGGACCAGTAGTCCAGGTCGGTCCAGTTAAGGGTCTGCTCCTGGGATTTGAACAGGGCGTGCAGGTGCTTTCGGGCGTACTCCTCCGTCGTACCGTTGCGGGCGGCCCACCGTTTGGGGACGTGTTCCAGCCAGAAGTGGTCGTCGAAGTGTCTGTCCAGCAGGGTGCCGTCCATGTCCAGAAGGACGGTGTCGATGGTGTTCCAATCAATGATCATGGCAGAAAAGTGAGGAGCGGTTTAAAGGGTTTCAGTTGTTCAGCGTCTGCCGTTGGCCATTTTCAGGCTTTCGGGAGAGCGGCGGAGCCACCACATGAAGACCGGCCCGGCCAACCCGCCGATTCCCAGGCTGGCGAATGCCAGGCCCCAGGCGCCGTTGATGCCGGGGAGCGGCTGCCAGCTCCGGAAGGTATCCAGGGCCCAGCCGAAGACCGTCGGCGAGATCGCGGCCAGGGAATAGCCGACCAGGGATTGGAGCCCCATGGCAGCCCCCAGATAGCCGGGGGCGACCAGTTCCGTCAGCCCGGTGGAGAAAACAGGCGATTCGGCCACTACCAGATAACCGTACAGCAGACCGACGGTCAAGGTCAACCATATGTTGGTGTTGATCAGCCAGCCAAAGGAAAATGAGAGCAGGCCACTGGAAAACATGACCATGGCGATGGTGGCGGTGCGGCCGAAACGGTCGGAAAGGGTGCCGGTCACGGCGGTCGAAAACGCGCCGATGCCGACCAGCAGTGCGGCAATGGTCGACGCGAGACCGGTGGCCCGCCCCTGGCCGTAGCCCCAGCCGACCAGGGCGGCCGTGAGGAACGGCGCCAGCCAACTCCGCATGCCGTACATCTCCCACATGTGGGAGCCGTAGCCTAAGATCATCAGGAGGGCCGGCCGGTTCCTGACCACCTCCGCGGTGTAGCCGCTGGCGCTGCGCGCCCTGGGGGCGGGGCGGTAACCGCGGAAGAGCGGAACGGAAAGAAGCGCCCCGGCAAACACCCCGGCAGAGCAGCAGATAAAGGCGACACGCCAGCCATAGAGCCCGCTCAGCCATCCGGTGACGGCCAGGGAGAGTGAGGAGCCCAGCATCAGCGAACCGACGTAGATGCCGATGGCCCGGCCGCGCCTGGCCGGGGCAAACCGCTCCGCGACCAGTTTGAGCCCCGGCATGTAGGTACCCCCCATGCCGATGCCGGTCAAGGCGCGCAGGATCAGGCCGCTGGTGAAGTCGTGGGCGTACAGGGCAAACAGCAGGTTGGCGGCGGCAGACCAGAGGGCGGCGCCGATGAAGATCAGTTTGGTGTTCATGCGATCGGTCAGGGTCGAGAGGATGACCCCCGAGGCGATATAGCCCAACTGGTAGACCGAGAAGATCATACCCGCCCGGGTGTTGCTCATGTTCCACTCCTGCCGCAGGATGGGCAGAATGGCCGAGTAGTTGATAAACACCAGCATGATGAAGAGCTGGCACAGGCAGAGCCGCAAGAGCCAGCGGGTATCCTCCCGTTCCTGGCCGGTGCCGGGGGAGGCATTGGTCATGGAAACAGGTCTGCTTCCTTGAATCGTTTTCCCTCGCGGTCCTTGGCGGAGATGGTCGGTTCCGCGGCAAGCGGCCACTCGATCGCCAGGTCGGGGTCATTCCAGGCGATGCAGCGTTCGTGCTCCGGTGCCCAGTAATCGGTGGTCAGGTACAGGAATTCGGCATGCTCCGAGGTGACGCAGAAGCCGTGGGCGAATCCGGGGGGTACCCACATCTGCCGCTTGTTTTCGGCGGTGAGGTGCGTTCCGAACCAGGCGCCGAACGTGGGCGAACTGCGGCGGATGTCCACCGCCACGTCGAAAACCTCGCCGGCGATGACCCGTACCAGCTTTCCCTGGGGGTGCTGAATCTGATAGTGCAGCCCGCGCAGGACCCCGCCGGTCGAACGGGAGTGGTTGTGCTGGACAAAGGTCGTGTCAAGCCCGGTCAATTGGCGCCAGACCCGTTCGTTGAAACTCTCGAAGAAAAAGCCGCGTTCATCGCCGAAAACCTTGGGTTCGAGGATGATAACGTCGGGAATGGTGGTGGGAATAATGTTCATGGTTGCTCCGCAGGAAATAGGATGGTGAACCTGTTCTAGCAAATTCTGGGGGCATGCCGCAAGAGATACTTTTTGCAGAGCCGGCCCCGAAACAGGGTGGATTTTTCTGAAAAGCGCGGTATGATGGGGGCATGATAAATTCCACTGTTTTACCCAATGGCGTCAGGCTCATCAGTCAGCGTGCCGAACATATGCATACCGTTTCCATCGGCATCTGGGTTGCCAACGGCACGCGCCACGAATCCACGGACAATAACGGCATCGCCCACTTCATCGAACATCTCCTCTTCAAAGGGACAAAACGGCGTACCGCACGCCAGATATCCCACGAGATCGATTCCATGGGAGGCATCCTCAATGCCTTCACCGGCCACGAATACGTCTGCTACTACGCCAAGGTGCTGGCTTCATTCCTCCCCAGGGTGGCGGACCTCCTGACCGACATCTTTCTCCATTCTAATTTTCCGGCGGATGAGATCGAGCGTGAGCGGAAGGTGGTCCTCCAGGAAATCAAGATGCGGGATGACGCGCCGGAAGAGTGCATCCACGACCGTTTTCACCAGAGCTTCTGGAAAGGGCATCCCCTGGGGCTGTCGGTGCTTGGCTCGGAAGAAACGATCAGCCGGCTCTCCCGCAATGACATCGTCACGTACAAACAGAACCATTACCGCCCCGAGGATATCATCATATCGGCCGCCGGCAACGTGAACCACGCTGAGCTGGTCACTCTCATGGAGGAGGCTTTCTCGGGGATTTCGTCACGCGGGGTGTCGGCCGCCCCCGCCGGAGCGGTCAGCCCTCCCGGCAGGGGCATCAACCTGATGGAGCGGGACCTGGAGCAGTCCCTGATCTGTCTGGGAACGCGGGCACTCCCCCAGAATCATCCCGACCGCTATGCCCTGTTTCTGCTCAACACCATTTTGGGGGGCGGCATGAGTTCGCGTCTCTTTGAAGAGGTGCGCGAGAAAAAGGGTCTGGCCTACTCGGTCTATTCCTATGTCATTGCCCACGCCGACTCGGGTTCTCTGGTGGTGTACGCCGGAACGGAACAGAAACACTGCGGGGAGGTGATCGACATCGCCCTGCGGGAGATGGGGCGTCTGAAGCGCGAAGCGGTTCCAGCGGACGAACTTGATTCCGCCCGGGAGCAGCTCAAGGGGAAGATTCTCATGTCCCTGGAGAGTACCGACAGCCTGATGACCCGCCTGGCCAGAAACGAGATCTACCTGCAGCGTTATCAGCCGGTTGAGGAGGTTCTGGCCGGTTTTGACGCCGTCGGCGCCGACGATATCATAACGCTGGCGAGCGAGCTTTTCGACGGCAGCAAACTGAATCTGGAAGTAATGGGCAAGGTCGCCGGCCTTGACGTGACCGGGGACCGTCTGGTCTTTTGATGCCCTGTTGGTCAATCCCTGCCGGTATGGCCAAAACCTCCTGCACCACGTGAACTGTCTTGACTGAACCCCTCGACGATACTCAATTCTGCTTGGACCACCGGCACAAAGAGCATTTGGCAGATGCGTTCGCCCGGCTCCACGGTATAGGCGGTCGCGCCCCGGTTCAGGATGCCGATGCCAATCTCTCCCTGGTAGTCCGAATCGATAACCCCGACAGTATTGGCCAGCACAATCCCGTGTTTGATGCCGAGTCCTGAGCGGGGTACCAGGAGAGCCACCAGGCCCGGGTCATGGATGCTGATGGCTATGCCGCTGGGGACCAACACGGTCTCTCCGGGCTGCACCGTGAGGGGGGCGTCCAGGCAGGCCCGCATGTCCATGGCCGCCGAACCGCCGGTGGCATAGGTGGGAAGAGGGATGCGCGAGCCCATTAGCGGGCTCATGATTTTGGTTTCAATTTTGTGTCTGTTCATGATAGCTTTCCCGGCAATTCAGAATGAATGCGTTTGGTCGTTACCATAACCAAGAGAGGCTATCAAGCGCAACCAAAATCTGCTGGTAAAAAGGGGTTATGTCTGATGAAAGATGCCAGAATTACTCAGTTTGCAGAGATATTGGTAGACTATTCGACGCGGGTGAAGAAGGGTGACGTGGTGCTGATCAACGCCGCAGGGCTCGAGGCCCTTCCCTTGGTCAAGGAGCTCCACGCCCTCTGCCTTAAACGGGGCGCCGCGTATGTGGAATATGCCTTTTCCGTCCCCGAGATCGACTGCAATTTCTACAACCTGGCCAACAAACAGCAGTTGGAGCATTTTCCCCAGCACAAACTGGATTTTTTCAAGACCTTGACCGTCTACATCGGCATCGCGGCCGGCGACAACTCCATGGTCATGGCCAATGCCCGCCAGCAGGCCATGGTTGCCTACCAGAAACTCACCAGACCGCTGGTGGACCAACGGGTCAAACATACCCGCTGGGTGGTGACACGCTACCCGACCCATGCCGCGGCCCAGGAAGCCAAGATGAGTTTGGATGAGTACGAGGATTACCTGTTTTCGGCCTGTTGCATCGATTGGCATGCCGAGTCGAAAAAACAGGCCAAACTCAAGAAGCTGATCGACAAAACCAAAGAGGTCCGCATCGTTGCGCCGGATACTGATCTGGCATTCAGTATCGACGGCCTGCCGGGGATCAAATGCGACGGACGTCTTAATATGCCGGACGGCGAGGTGTTCACTGCACCGGTTCGGGATTCGGTCCAGGGACATATCACCTACAACTGCCCCAGCATCTATCAGGGCAAGGAGTTTAACGGCGTGCGCTTCGAGTTCAAGGACGGCAGGATCGTCAAGGCCAGCGCCGACGCCGGCATGAGCGGGGCGCTCAACAAAATTCTGGATACGGATGAGGGAGCCCGCTATATCGGCGAATTTTCCCTGGGGATCAATCCCGGCATCCGTCGCCCCATGCGCAACATCCTCTTTGACGAGAAGATTTTCGGCTCGATTCATTTCACGCCGGGTCAGGCCTACGATGAGTGCGACAACGGCAACCGCTCCGCCGTGCATTGGGACCTGGTCAGAATCCTTGCCGATGGGGAAATCTGGTTTGATGGCGTCCTGATTCAGAAGAAGGGCGTGTTTGTCCATAAGGAGCTGTTGGAACTGAATCCGTGACAGGGGTGGAATGATTCGTATGAGTGAAGAGAAACAACCCGAGATCGAATTTGAACATGATGATTTCGAGAGCGCGTCGTTCGACGATGAACTCCGGGTGGATGGGTGTTGCCAGGAATTGCTCAAGCGCTTTTACCTCTATCTGGTCGGCAGAGGCATGACGCCGGAGCAGGCATCGGAGTTGGCCTTCAGCGCCGATCTCTATCTGCGGGACTACGTGGTGGATTTCGCCCGTGAGAACGTGTCCCGGCCGCAACCGGGCATCGTGAGGCGCTTTGCGGCGACATGGTTCATCACCCACACGCTCGATCCGGAGATGCGCATCCTGGAGCGGCACCTGGCCGGCGTCCGTGAGCTGTATCGCTACCTGCACGGGCAACACCTGATCTCCCGGGAGGAGCTTGATTTTCTTGAGGCAGAGGCGGCCCAGACCGACTACTATCGCCAGCGTATCGAGAGCTTTCTTGCTATTGTCGGCGATGGCTATTTTGCCTGGGAGGCGGAGTGCCCCCTGCGGGGCTGACATTTTCACTCTAAAGGGAACCGATGGACCATGGCTGGTAGAAGTTTGAAACGGATAACCATAACGATCCTGGCCCAGGAGCACATAAGGAAAGACTGGTACTTCGACTTCGAGGCAGAGCATTTCCGGCGTTTTTGCGAGAACCTGTCGCGGGAGATGAAGAAGCTGGGTGTTGCGCTTGCCATCGTGCACAACCGGGATGCTACCATCACCATCAACAGCTATGCCGACCTGCTGAACTGTGTCAGGATTTCCTCCCCCAATGACGGTCATAGCAACCAGTGCGTCGGGCACATCATCGGCAAGAGTGAACATCTGGATATTATACAGGATATTGGGGTGGCTGTGCGACGGATCGCCTTTGCCCCGGAAACGGTTGCACCGTCAAATGAATTCAGAAAGGTATGCCACAACTGCGGTTGCGGGTGTTGAAACAGGACCAATGAACGATACTACGGATAGATTCGAAGCATTGCTGGAAAGAGTAGATCTACTTATCGAAGGGATGATGCCTACTGCCGCTGCCCCCCCTGATTGCGAACATTACCTGGCGTTTCGCTGGGAACGGACCGGCGAGCGGGGCCGGCTGGCGCCGGTAATGAATCCCCATCTCTTTGATCTGAACGAATTGGTTGGCATCGACGATATCAAGGAAGAGGTGGTGCGCAACACCACCCAGTTCGTAGAGGGGCTGCCGGCCAATAATGTGCTCCTGTGGGGCGAGCGGGGATGCGGTAAATCGTCCCTGGTCAAGGGGCTCCTGAAACCGTTTGCCTCGCGGGGATTGCGGATCGTGGAACTGAAGCGCTGGGATATCATGTCCTTGCCCCACATAACCTCCCTGCTGCGGGAGGCACCGTACCGTTTTCTCCTGTTCTGCGACGACCTTTCCTTTGATGAGGGTGAGGGGGATTTCCGTGCCCTCAAGACCCTGCTGGACGGCGATATCGAGGAACGACCCGGCAATGTGCTGATCTACGCCACCTCGAACCGTCGCCACCTCATGCCGGAGCGGATGGAGGACAACACCGGCGACCTGGAGATACATCCCGAAGAGGCTGTGGGTGAAAAGCTGGCATTAGCCGATCGTTTTGGTCTGTCGTTCGGGTTTTACAGCCTCGACCAGGATGAGTACCTGGATGTGGTCCGTTATTATGCCGCCCATCGGGGGCTTAGCATGGAAGACGAGGAACTGTGCGCCTTGGCGGTGAAGTGGTCGTTGTACTCCGCGCGCCGCAGCGGGCGTTCGGCCCGCCAGTTTGTGGATGACCTGGAAGGGCGTCTGGGGCTGACAAAGAACGGCAGGCGGAAAAAGTCTTCCCATTGACCGGGGCATGTGATGTTCCAGGCAGGTTCAAGTCACGGAAAATAGTAGCTTTAAACGATATTATGGTGTATTTGTTAAGGCAAGCACATCTCGTGGACAAGAATCTGGATATATGTCTGCCCGCCTGAAACGCAGGAGAAAATAGCTGGAAAAACGACAGTGAGCGCTGTCAACCCCCTTCTGCGAAGGAGAAGTTTGTCTATGGCCACCGCCGTCATACCGGAAACTGTCAGGAAACTGCTTGCTTCGCAGCCTATCGAACTGCCGATCTTTCATCCCGTTGCCATCAAGCTGCAACGAATGCTTTCCGATTATGACTTTACGGTGGATGAAGTCGCCCATGTGGCCATCGAGGACCAGTCTTTGGCCACCCAGATGCTGAAGATGGCCAATTCGCCCATGTATATGGGGCGCACCAAGGTCGCCACCATCAAAGAGGCCGTTATCCGGCTGGGGGCGCAACAGGTTATCAATCTCGCCATAGCCGCCTCACAAGCCGCCATTCACTCGTCTCAGAACGAAGCGCTCAACCGTTACATGAAGCAGCTTTGGCTCCATAGCCACGGCTCGGCCCTCGGCGCGCGCTGGCTTGCCCATGGTTGCGGCATGCGCGGCGTTGCGGACGAAACCTATCTGGCCGCGCTGCTGCACGATGTGGGTAAACTCTACCTGCTCAAAGCGATCGAGCGCCTGGTGGATGCCGGTGTGATCAGTTCCCTGTTCGACGAAGAGTTGATCTCCGATATCTTCGAGGCCATGCATGTGGAACAGGGCTACCGCCTGATGCTGCACTGGAATTTCCCGGCCATGTACTGCGATGTGGTCCGGGATCACCATCTCGAACAGTGGGATGTGGTCAACAAGATGCTGACCATTGTCCGCTTCGTCAACCTGGCCTGTCGCCGGGTCGGCCTCGGCCTGAAACACGATCCCGCATTGGAGTTGATCGCAACCAAAGAGGCGGAAGTTCTTGATCTCAGCAGTTTCCAGATCGCAGAACTTGAAGCGTTGCTTGAAGAATCACGGGAAGCCGTGTTTGAATAACTCTCGTCCAACGGACGTTCACGCGTCCGTTCACAAGATGGTGCCGCTCGCCATGTCTTTACCCACCCTCCGGGGGTACCTTAAACTTCTTCGGCCGACACAATGGCTGAAAAACCTGATGATTTTCTTTCCCCCCTTTCTGGGAGGGACGTTCTTCCTGGCCGTTATTCGTCCCACCGCGCTGATCCCGTTCGTCTCCTTCTGTCTGGCGTCAAGTGCCACCTACATCCTCAATGATCTTCTGGACATGGAACATGATCGCAACCATCCCGAAAAGCGGTTGCGACCGTTGCCGTCCGGCCGGATATCACCTCTTTCCGCCCGTGCGCTTGCCCTTATTCTTGCTGGTGCCGCCATAGCCCTTGCCTGGAAAGTATCCCTGTCGTTCCTGTCGTTTCTGCTGCTTTACGGCGCCGTATCCAGCGCCTATTCAATCAGATTGAAAGAATATGCGCTGGTCGATATCTTTTGCATATCGGCCGGATTCCTGCTGCGGCTCGAAGCCGGGGGCGCCGCTTTCGGGGTAACGATCTCGGAGTGGCTTTTCCTGAGTGTGTTTCTGCTGGCGGTATTCCTCAGCACCGGCAAGCGCCTCAGTGAAAAGAACCGGTTGGGTGTGTCTGCCGCCAATCACCGTAAGGTCCTTGCCACCTATCCTGAAGGTTTTTTGGACGGGACCATGTTCATGACCGGAGGGGCTGTGCTGGTTACGTACACCCTCTATGTGATCTCGCGCCACTCTTCGCTGCTCCTCTACACGGTCCCGCTTTGTTGTTTCGGCCTATTGCGCTATATCCTCCGGGTCCAGTCCGGGAAGGGGGGCGATCCGACCGAGTCGTTGCTCCGGGATATGCCGCTCTTTATCGTTGGGCTCGTCTGGGCGGTGATGGTGGGGTGGGGGATATACGTCCCATGAGACGGCATCTGCCCACATGGTTGTACAAGGTATTCCCGTTTGATTTGCGGGGGGACTGTTCCGTACCCCCGGCACGGGACGGCATCCGCATATCCTGCATTATCAATTTCTACGGCCGGCTCGACCTGCTTTCCGGTATCCTTCATTCTCTTGCCCAGCAGCACTACGACAGGGAGCGGTTTGAGGTCGTCCTTGTCGAGGATCGAAACGGCACGGATGGCGGCAGGCAGCTAGCGGAACATTTTAAGGATGAACTCCAAATCGTCTACCTTCCTCTTGACAAAAACTTCGGGAGAATGGGCTATTCGAGGAACTACGGTCTGTCCCGGTCCCGTGGCGAGATCGTCCTTTTTCTTGACGACGATACCGTCATCTTGCAGCAAGATTTCCTCGCGGTTCTCGATGACCGATTTGGGCGCGATGCCGGCCCGGATGCCGTGGTACCCCATGGCCATGCCAGCTTCGCCTTGATCCGGGGACACTATGATTTCCATGATCCCTATTTCATGACCAGCCGCTGTACCGCCTATCGTCGGGATGTCCTGGCGGAACTTGGTGGATTTATGGCTCACTTTGTGGGCCAGGAGGACGTGGAGTGTGTTGTCAGGTTTCTCATGGCCGGCAAACGATCGGAAAACGTCTCGGAACTGAACTATTTTCATCCCCCGCTGTTGGTCCCGAATTTTCGCAAACCAAAGTCCGTGGGGCATTCGTTCTATTGTCTTAAATCAAAATACCCCTTGCCTATCTGGCTCATAGTCATTCTCAACTGTTCCCGACACGCCCCCTTATACCTGCTTCCCATGAGGCGATGCCGGGAGATGGGGCGATTTGGCATCGGTTTTTTTACCGGGGTGTTTGTTTCCCTTTTCAAAAAGGAAGGCTTTCAGTACAATTGAGGCGATGGATCAACCTGAAATCATTATAAAGCCCGGCATGGGTGCACTCCACTACTGGCGCGATATCTGGCGCTACCGGGAGCTTTTCTTCTTTCTGGCATGGCGGGATATCCTGGTGCGCTATAAGCAAACCGCTATCGGTATCGCCTGGAGCGTGCTGCGGCCACTCTTGACCATGGTGGTCTTCACCATTGTCTTCGGAAAATTGGCCAAGCTCCCCTCGAACGGCGTCCCGTATCCGATCATGGTCTATGCGGCCATGCTGCCGTGGCAGTTCTTTGCCAACTCCCTCACCGAGAGCAGTAACTCCCTGATTGACAACTCAAACCTGCTCACCAAGGTCTATTTCCCCCGCTTGATCGTCCCGGCCGGCTCGGTCATCGTCAGCGTGGTGGATTTCCTTATCTCCGCTGTCATCCTAGCCGGGTTGATGGTCTGGTACCGTTTCATACCTGACATGAGAATTCTCTTCTTGCCTGCATTCTTCGTGATGGCGTTCATGGCCTCCTTCGGTGCCGGGTTATGGCTTTCCGCGCTCAACGTGCAGTATCGCGACTTCCGCTACGTGGTGCCGTTTCTGGTGCAGTTCGGCCTCTATATATCGCCGGTCGGCTTTTCCAGCGCCATCGTCCCCGAGGAGTGGCGTTTCCTGTACTTCCTCAACCCCATGGTCGGGGTTATCGATGGTTTCCGCTGGGCGCTCTTGGGCGATGCCTTTCCGGTCAACTGGCCCGGATTTGCACTTTCCTTCGTTCTGGTTTCCTTGATCCTTGCCAGCGGGTTGTTTTATTTTCGCCGCATGGAACGCAGCTTTGCGGACGTGGTGTGAGCGGATGTCCACTGTCATTACCGTTGAAAATCTCGGCAAAAAATACCTCCTGCGGCACCAGTCCGGTAAACAGCCGTATGTGGCCCTGCGCGATGTACTGAGTGATGGGGTGCGGAATCTCGGCCGTAAGCTGCTGGGGCAGGGCAAGGCAACGGCTTACAGTGCGGAACAGGAAGAGTTTTGGGCGCTCAAGGATGTTTCCTTCGAGGTCAAGCAGGGAGACCGGATCGGTATCATCGGGCGTAACGGCGCCGGAAAATCGACGCTGCTGAAGATCCTCAGCCGCATCACCGAGCCGACCAGGGGCAGCGTCCGTATCAAGGGGAGGGTGGCCAGCCTGCTGGAGGTGGGGACCGGTTTTCACCCCGAGCTGACCGGGAGGGAGAACATCTACCTCAACGGCGCAATTCTTGGGATGAGCCGGGCGGAGATCAAGCAGAAGTTCGACGAGATCGTCGATTTTGCGGAGATCGAGAAGTTTCTGGATACGCCGGTTAAGCGCTATTCATCGGGAATGTACGTGCGGCTGGCCTTTGCCGTAGCGGCGCACTTGGAACCGGAGATTCTTGTCGTCGATGAGGTGCTGGCGGTTGGGGATGCACAGTTTCAGAAGAAATGTTTGGGGAAGATGGAGGATGTGTCGGCCAAGGAAGGGCGGACGGTGTTGTTTGTGAGCCATAATATGGGGGCGGTCGCAGAATTGTGTACGTCAGCCATGGTTATGAGCGAAGGGGCCATCTACTATCACGGTGATGTACCAACGTCGGTATCACGTTATATGAGCCATCTTTCGGATATGCTCGTGACGGTCCGCGATCTGGCTGTCTGGCCAACCCGAACCGGTTCGGGAGCCGCGCGGATTGTTCGGGCCACTTTGACCTGGGAGAGTGGCGATATGGAGCGGGCTTGTCCCGCGTTGGGCGACACTCTGATAATTTCTTTCGATGTTGAACGGTTGCCGCAAACGGCTCCCAATGACCTCAGGCTTTCGGTTGCAATCAGGACAATAACAGGTGTCAGGACGCTCCACGTCGCTAACGAGGACGATCATTTTACCTTTCCCGAGGCTCTTCACACATCAATCTCTGTGGAATTCCCTGATCTCAGGCTATATCCGGGGCTCTATTCCGTTTCACTTTGGGTCGGCAGCAATCAGTACGTTGATTACGATTACGTACAGGATTGCTTGAATTTCGAGGTTGTCCAGGGGGACCGGCTCCCGAGAAACTTCAAGTCCGATTGGAGTCAAGGGCTTGTTTACCATGAGTCGCGGTGGCGAAATGATCGGTAGGGGGCATAACAGGAGGTTATATCCGCGTCTTTTTGACTGCGACTACTTGCACCTCTCCACGTTGAGGGAGGCCGTCCGTCCTTTTGCCACCCAGTGTCGCGGTCAGCTTCTCGATTACGGTTGTGGCAGCAAACCATATCGTGAGTTGTTTACTCATACCACAAGCTATACCGGAGCAGACTTTGAGGTGTATGACCGGCATGATATGATGCTCGGAGCGGATGGAAGATTGCCCTGTGACGATGAGAGCTTTGATGCGATAACATCCTTCCAGGTGCTTGAACATGTCAAAATACCTTCATTTTTTTTGGCGGAGTGCTGTCGCGTTTTGCGCCCCGGCGGGTTAATCCTGCTTACAACTCATGGAATGTGGCCCTATCACCCCGGTCCGCATAACGACGATTTTTTTCGTTGGACCGCCTCTGGTCTGGAAATACTAATGTGTGAAAATAGTTTTACAACTATTTCCATTTCAGGCGTATGCCGGGGATATCTCTGTCTGTTGCAACAGCTGTTGGTTCTGCATGATCCGGCACGGACCAAGCGAAGTCTTGCCAAGCGGATTGTGTATGCGCTTTATTCCGGCATTGTTAATCTGGCCGGTATGGTTGCTTTTAAAATCATGCCGGAAATGAGTCAACAAGGAGACATTTTGCCTGTCTGCTACGTCGTTGTCGCCCGGAAAACAGTATAATGTGTGGTGCCCCGATGCCTGCTGTGTCATTGATAATCTGTAGTCATAACGCGCCAGCCTCTCTTGATGACACTCTTACAAGCATTTTGGAGCAGTGCCCGCTTTCGACCGCGGAACTAGTACTCGTCAATAATGGGTTTAACGAACAGCGGGTGGATGAACTGAGTACGCGACTGAACGGTTATATCGCTTTCACCATTGTGTCGGAGCCGGTTCCCGGACTCGGTTTTGCCCGGAGGAGAGGATTCGCAGAAGCCCGTGGCGACTATTTCGTATTGCTTGATGATGATAATACACTCGCGTCTGGATTCATCGCATCGCTCCTTGATATCGTGGAACGGTATCCTGGACTTGGCGGGCTTTGTCCCTTGGTAGAACCGGATTGGAAGGTGACACCTCCCGAGTGGTTGCAGGACTTCGGAAGACTGTGTCTGAGCTACAACGCTGCTGGCAGGTTTCGACCGGCATTCAGCGAAAAATATTGGGCGCCCGAAAAAGATGCCACTTGGTTGCGTCCCCCGGGCGGTGGGATGATCATCAGCAGAAAGGTAGCCGAGTATTACCTCGCTGTGGTACGGGATCCGGCCCGACTCGCCTTGGCCCGCCGCCCGGACTCCCTGGTCGGGTGTGAGGATGAAGATATCTTTGCCGGAGTGGCGAAACTGAGGATGGGAGTCGTCTTTTCCGAACAGTTGAAAGTATTTCATCATATCTCCGCCATCCGGGTAACCATGAAGTATCTGACCCGCCTTAATTATCAAATGCTTCACTCCTATGGGACTCTTTATGCCATGACGCATAATGACGGGGCATGGCGATGTTTTGGCGGCGCCTTGCGGTGTTTGGAGAAGAGTTTCGTAACTCTTTTCGTCGATTTTTTTCAAGGCAAGATGCGACCGCAACGTCTTTTTTTGGAGATGGTGCGTGCTGTTGGCTATTTCGTGGGGCGAATTTCGTGAATCGAACCAGGGAACTCCTTATCCTGCGACCCGACAACATCGGCGATGTCGTCCTGTTTTCAGGTTGTCTTGAACACATACGGCGTCTCTACCCCGACTATCGCATCACCTTGGCCGTACAGCCCCACATAGTCAATCTGGTCGAACTCTGCCCCTGGGTGGACCGGGTGACTGGGGTCAGGGTCAGGAGGCGGGGGCGGAGTCTTCTCTCCGCTCCGATTCAGGCTGTTGCCAGGGGAGTGGACCGGTTACGGTCTGTTTTCGGTAACAGATATGAAGTTGTGCTCTTTCCCCTTAAATCCCCCGATCCGGATCAACTGGTCCTGTTGAGCAATCATGCGGCTCCGGAAGTTTTCGGGCTGACAGGTTGTTGTGTCAATGCTCCGGAGGGGGGGTATCCTGCGGCTCTGGCCCCGGACAAGCTGTGTACTCATGTTCATGATATCAGTGGAGCGGATCCCTGGCGGCACGAACTTGCCACCAATCTTGAATACCTGGAATTTCTGGGGAGTCCGGTGAAAGACGTTCGGGATATTGGTCCTGTCGTCTGGCTGTCGGACGCCGATCACGCTTTTTCCCGATTTAAGGACTCGGCGCCTTCACCGATTGTTGGTGTTTTCCCGTGCTCATTCGATCCGAGGAAAAATTGGGGGCTGGATAATTATGTTAATTGGGCCAAATCTCTCGAGATGGTGGGAACATTTGTTATCTTTGGTGCTGCGGCTGACAGGAATATGGCCTCAGCGCTAGCCGACAGCCTGCATGAGGCTCGCCCATCCGTTGCCGTCATCAATATGGTAGGGCAGACGACGCTCCGGCAGCTTGCGGCCGGCATCGGCACGTGTGATATTCTTTTCAGCGTCGATTCGGCAGGGCTTCATCTTGGTATTGCGGCAGGTATCCCAACGGTTGGCATAATGGGGGGATGGCATTTCGGTCGTTTTGCCCCATGGGGAGACCCGGCCCGGCATCGAATCATTACGCACCATCTTCCCTGTTTCGGCTGCAACCTGATGTGCCACAGGCAGCGGCACGAGTGCCTCCATGCGGTTACTCCGTCCGAGGTTGCTGCCTGTTGCAACGAACTGTTGGGCGTCTTTTACCACAAACAGCCGTCCGACCACAGGGGAGAGTGAAGAAATGAACAGTAAAGGAACCTGTCAACTGCCTCGTATCTCCATCGTCACCCCGTCATATAATCAGGGCGCCTATTTGGAGCAAACCATTATTTCCGTTCTCCAGCAGGGGTATGCCAACCTTGAATACATAATAATCGATGGCGGAAGCACGGACAACAGTGTCGAAATCATAAAGCGCTACGAAGGGCATCTCTCATATTGGGTCAGCGAGCCGGACAACGGCCAGAGCTCCGCCATCAATAAAGGGTTTTCCAAGGCAACCGGCGGCCTTTTGGGGTGGCTCAATTCCGACGATTACCTGTTGCCCGGGGCATTGGCAACCATAGCCGCCATGTATCGGGAAAACCCGACTGCCGGCGCCTTTGTCGGTGGTGGTGAATATGTCGATGTCAAGGGCAAAGTTCTCCTCAGCAAGGAGCCGGCCGAGGTTACCCTGGAGTCGCTCTATGATTGGCTGGATATCTTCCACTTTATGCAACCGTCATGCTTTTTCACCCGTGAAGCTTGGGAACGTGCCGGCGGCTTGGACGAATCCGTGCACGTTGCCATGGATGTTGATCTCTGGCTGAAGATCGCCCGCCATTACTCCTTTGCGCGGTCCCCCGTCATGATTTCCCGAAGCCTCGTTCACTCGGGGGCAAAGACCACCTCGCACAGATACTTCAGTGAAATCGACACGGCATTTGTGATTATGCGCCACGGCGGCGAGAAGCAAGGGCGGCGAGCCATTGAAAAGATCGCCGCCAAGCTCGAATGTTATGAACGCTGGCTCAGCATCGTTACCGCCAATCCGCTTTTCGAATATTTGCTGCCGTTTCTGAAACGGCTCGTCGGCTATGAGCGCCAGCTCCGCTCCCGGTATCCCGGCTGGGAGAATAAATGAAAATACTGCACGTTCTGTGGGGGTACAGCCCTTGGCGCGTAGGGGGGCTCGTACAATATGCCGACGATCTCATGGAGGCCCAATCCGGTGCCGGGCATGACGTTGCGGCTTTTTTTTCGGGCCGCCGCGGCCTCTGGGGTGGGCCTGTCCTCGACAAGTGGCAGCGCGGTGCCATCCGCAACTATGAGATACGTAACTCGACACTCATGCATCTGGGGACCCGCGGAACCTTTCCGGCGGCGGCTGAACTGGGTGAACCCTGCTCGGAACGTTTTTTCCGGGAGGCCCTGGATGATTTTACCCCTCAGGTCGTGCACATCCATGAGTTGGCCGGTCTCCCCTTTACGCTTATGGATATTGTCAAGGAACGCAAACTCTCGCTTGTTGTAACGCTTCACGATTACTTTCCCTTCTGTCCCGCCCTTAACCTGTTCACTCCGCAGGGAGAACTATGTCGCGACCAATCCGGCGGCGGTTGTGCCGTCTGTTGCAGCCAAGGGGGGGATGGCGGCTTCAGTGATCGGCTGCGAACCATGAAAGCGGCAGGGTATCCGAAATGGTTGTTTGCCGCCCCCCTTCTGCTGCGGTGCGGCTGGGATCTGCTGTTATCCCGCTGGGAGGGTGATCTGACGCCGGCTCCGACAGAGATCTACCGCGAACGTTTGCGCCGGAACATTGACCGGCTCCGGCGTGTGGATATCATCCTTGCCCAGTCAAGGCGGACCAGGGAAATATATGCGGAACGGACGGGGCGTACCGATATCAGGGTTGCCCACTCGTCCCTTGCCTATATGGAAGAGATTGTACCCAGGCGCAAGGAGAGCATCGCGGCTCCCCTTCGTTTTGCGACGCTCAATGGTGCCGCCGCACCCCATAAGGGAGCCGGGCTCATGGCGGATACGGTAGAAATCCTGCGGCAACGGGGGTATGACGGAAGATACCGCCTCGATATCCATGGCGATATGGACCGGAATGTCCGGCGCCGCCTGCTCTCCTCTGCCTCGGTTCGTTGGCACGGCAGGTATCGGCGCAACCGGCTTGTTGAAATTCTCGATCAGGCGGATGTGGGTATCATCCCCTCTCTCTGCGAAGAGGTCTACGGTTATGTCGGGATCGAATTTTTGGCCCGGGGGGTCCCGGTCATTGGCAACCGTCGTGGAGGGATCGTCGAATACACCCTGAACGGTAAAACCGGCTGGGTCAACGAAACAGGCACGGCTCACGAACTGGCCGATATCATGGAGGGGGTCATGAAAGCCCCGGAGAGCATTCTGCCGCTCAACGATTGGATTATCCATAACCGTAACGCGGTCGTCGCGGATAGGAAAGAACATCTCCGTTTCGTTCTGGAGTGCTATGAAGAGGCGATGGGCATCGGAAGGGAGAACCTATGAGGAGTGAACAATCACTACCTGCGGAGCCGTTGGTTGCGATCATCATCGTCAACTGGAACAAACGGCAGTGTGTGATAAGTCTTCTCGATTCGCTCCGTGCTATCGAGTACGGCAATCATTTGATCGTGATTGTAGATAACGCTTCGACCGATGACTCGATCATGTCCATTCGGGAGCATGAGTTGCCCGCGCTGCTCATTGAGAACAGCGAAAACCTGGGAGGAACCGGCGGCTTCAATACCGGCATGACCACCGCGCTTCGAGAGCTTGAGCCAACGTACCTGTGGCTTCTCGATAACGATGCGGAGGTGCTTCCCGGTACGCTCAAGGTACTGGTCAACCTTATGGAATCGGACAAGGGCATCGGCATCGCCGGTTCGTGCATCATGAGTCCGGAGGACCATGGATTGATCGTCGAGGCAGGGGCATTTGTCGGCTGGCGGTCCGGAACCTCGGACCCTCATCTGCGGTACAGCCGTGTGGATGACTGGCAGGGACCGCGGGTTATGGATGTGGACAGTGTTGCCGCCTGTTCGGCCTTGGTGCGTGCAGAAGCGGTACGTCGGGTCGGTATCATGGACGAACGTTACTTCCTTCATTGGGACGACATCGACTTTTGTATACGGATCGGGAATGCTGGATACCGGGTCGTTGCCTGTCTGGATGCCCCGGCGTTTCATGGCGCGGAAAAGGGGTATAGTCCCATCACTCTGTACTATGATTTTCGGAATGCCCTGCTGTTTCAGGGGAAACATTGCCAGGGGTGGAGCTTGCTGGTTGCTGCCTGGAATATCCTAGGGAATTATCTCGCCTCAATGACCTATCTTTTCCTGCTGGGGCAGCGAAAACCTGCCCGGTACCTTCAGACCGCACTGGGAGATTTTCTCAGCCGGCGTTTCGGACGGGCCGCGACCGCACCCTCGGAACTCGTTTCGCAAGCACCGTTTGCCGCATCGGAATCCGGCACGCAGCTCGGCAAATGCCAAAAGGTTGTCGTTTTTGCCGTCGGCTCGTTTGACGAAGTTGCCTCCGCCATCAGGCGCGTCAAATCGTGCGGCGATTCCATTTCTGTGTCGGTTGCCGTTGCCGCCGACCGTGCCGAGGTCTATCGTCTCCCGGAAGTGGATGCGGTCATTACGTATGATCTTTTTAGATCAGGTCTGCATGAAAAAATAGCGACGGCACTGGCTATCCTGGGAGGTAATTTTTCCTGCGGCGTTACCGCCGGCGGTCCTTTCGTAGTGCCGTATGCCTTTCTTCTGCGTCGGAATTTCCGCTTCGATGGTCGTACAGGAGTTCTTGGACGCCTGGGGGTGTCGCTCTACACCGTTTGGAAGTTGCCTTTTGCCATCGCAGCCGGTAAGCTTTTGGCGGTAAGGTATCTGTTTCCGGTAGTCAGTACCTGCCGAAGCTTGAGAAATGAGGCCGGCAACTATGAGCCTGAATCTGCAAAGGGCAGGCAGAAGATGGAGGAATCTACTGCACCATGAATATCTGTATACTCGGCGCCGGTCCCACTGGCCTGGGCGCCGCCTACCATCTCCATAAACTCGGCCATACCAACTGGCGACTCTTCGAGCGCAACGATCATGTCGGTGGCCTTTCCGCCTCGTTCGTGGACGATGCAGGCTACACCTGGGATATCGGCGGCCACGTACTTTTCTCGCACTACGATTACTTTGACAAAGCTGTTGCCGAAGCGCTGGGCGACTCCTATTACGAGCACCAGCGTGAAAGTTGGGTCCGTATCCTGCAAACCTGGGTGCCGTATCCCTTTCAGAACAATGTCCGTCATCTCCCGGATGACGCTTTGCAGGCGTGCGTCGACGGTTTGCGTAACCTTCAGGGAAGCCCGACACAGACTGCCAATTTCCGCGACTGGATGGATACGGTCTTTGGCAGCGGTATCGTCAAGCACTTCATGGAGCCCTACAACCGCAAGGTGTGGGGGGTGCCGCTGGAAACCATGAGCAAAGACTGGATCGCCGAGCGGGTCAGTATGGTGGACCTCGCCCGCATTGAAAAAAACATAGCCGATGGACGGGACGATCTGAGTTGGGGACCGAACAATACCTTCAAGTTCCCGAAGCAGGGAGGGACCGGGGCGATCTACGAAGGAGCGGCCAAGCCGTTCAGGGACAGGATTCATCTGAACCATGAGATGCAAGCGATCGATCTGGAGGCAAAACAGGTCAGGTTCACCAACGGCAGGGTGGAGTCGTACGATGTGCTGATCACCACGGCTCCTCTGGACGTGTTTGTCAGGTCATGCAACTCCATGCCGGAAGCGGTTATTACCGCCACGGATGATCTGGTCCATAACGGCGGCCTGATCGTTGGGCTAGGGTTTGACGGGGGCCGGGCGGATACAAAGTGCTGGATGTACTTCCCGGAAAGCAACAGCCCGTTCTACCGGGTGACAAACTTCCACAACTATTCTCCCCACAACGTGCCAAACGGCGACGCGAAACGCTCGTTTTCCCTCATGTGCGAGACTACCTACTCGCCACACAAGCCGGAGTCTCCGGCGACCATCGTGGATGAAACGATCCAGGGGCTTATCAATAGTGGCATGATCGAGAACCGGCAGCGTGAGGATATTGTCAGCCGCTATCTGATCGATATTCCTTACTCCTATCCAGTGCCGGCTCTGGGGCGGGACAGGGCTCTCAGCCTGATCCAGCCATATCTCGAATCCCGGGATGTCTACTCTCGCGGTCGTTTCGGCGCCTGGAAATACGAGGTCGGCAATATGGATCACTCCTTCATGCAGGGGGTTGAAGTGGTTGACCGGCTGTTGGCAGGAACAGAAGAAAAGGTTATCAATGGAAAGGGTTGACAGGGCTTGAGCCGGTGGGCCAGTTACGACTTCTCAAAGGGCTTGATTCGTGCGTCGGCAGGATTGCCGTCCGGATTGCTGCGTTTATTCCACAACGATTGCCGGCTGGGCCTCCCGCTTCATTCCTCCTCATTCGTCCCGGCGGCATCGGCGATGCCGTACACTTGATACCCACAATCAGCGCCATCAAGACCGCATACCCGGATGCAACCATTGATGTCCTCGCCGAAAAACGCAACAGCGCCATCTTCAGACTCTCCCCCCAGATTCGTCGTGTCTTCCATTACGACAGGCCAGCCGAGTTGTTCCGCGCTCTGTGTGGCAGCTACGACGTGGTTATCGACACCGAACAGTGGCACCGCCTGTCGGCCGTGGTCGCCCGCATGGCCCGTGCGCCCGTGTTGATCGGCTATGCCACCAACGAGCGCGCACGCCTGTTTACCCATCCCATCACCTATTCCCAGGACGAGTACGAGATCGACAGCTTTTTTAGGCTGCTCACGCCGTTGGACGTTGCGCAGCGCAAGGTCTCTTTCCCTTTTCTTGCCATTCCCCGCGAGGCGGTGGAGCGAGGGGACGCGCTTCTTAGAGAGATCAAAGAGAAGGCATTCGTAACGATCTTTCCCGGCGCCAGCATCCCGGAACGGCGCTGGGGAGCGGAGAGATTCGGAAAAATAGCTGAGATGCTGGCCGCCTTGGGAATGGCGGTTGTCGTGGTGGGAGGCAGGGAGGACGAAGGGCAGGGGAAGGTAATCGTTGCCGGTGGGGCGGGGCTGAACCTGGCGGGCCGGACCTCGTTGTCCGAAACCGCAGCGGTGATTCAGAAAAGTGCCCTGCTAGTGAGTGGTGATTCCGGCGTGTTGCACATTGCCGTGGGGTTAGGGGTTCCGACCGTGTCGTTGTTCGGGCCGGGAAGGGCGAAAAAATGGGCGCCGCGGGGGGATCGCCATCTGGTGATCGACAAGGGGCTCACCTGTTCCCCCTGCACAACCTTCGGCACCACGCCCCCATGCCCCATCGCTGCCCGGTGCATGCGGGACATCACCGTCGATGAGGTCTGCAACGCCGTGACCGTCCTGTTGGCTGCCACGGGGGGCCTTCCTTCTTCCTGTTGCCAGGACAAAGAAGGAGGGAAGCGGCGTTCCTAACGTCTCCTAGGCCTCGATGGGCGCAGGTTCGCAGAGATTCTCGGCGCAGTTGGCCTCGGCGCCGCAGGTGAAGCAGTAGAACTTTGGGTCGGTGGTGATGCGCGCGATCTCCTCTGTTTTTCCGTTGCTTCTGAGCATGCACATGTGGCTGTGAGTGATTGCGCCGCAACGGCAGGTTGCTGTCGTCATGTTTTCCCTCCTTTGTTGAGATATGGTCTCTGTTTCTATATACTAATATCATGATACGGGCAAGAGTCGGGCTCTGTCGCTGGTCCGGCGAGTATTTTTTATTCGCAGACCGCCGGCAAATATGGTACATTTTTTCGGTTAATACCTTTTTTCAATGAGGAGAACTGCCGAGATGCCATTCAAGCCCACATCCCTTCTCGTGACCGGTGGCGCCGGTTTCATCGGTTCAAACTTCATCCATTCCTTCATCGCCGCCAACCCCGGCTGTGATGTGACCAATCTGGATTGCCTGACCTATGCGGGCAATCTGAAAAACCTGACCGCAGTGGAGAACAACCCCCGCTACCGTTTCATCAAGGGGGACATCTGCGATGCCTCCCTGGTGGCGACCATTCTGAAGGAACGGTCGGCCGATGCGGTGGTTCATTTTGCCGCAGAATCCCATGTGGACCGTTCCATTACCGGCCCCGAGATCTTCGTGCGCACCAATGTGCTGGGGACGCAGGTCCTGCTGGAGGAGAGCCGCCGACACTGGCAGTCCGGGGCGGTGCCTGATTTTCGTTATCTCCAGATATCGACGGACGAGGTCTACGGCTCCCTGGGGGAGACCGGTTATTTCACCGAACAGACCCCTCTGGCCGCCAACTCCCCCTATTCGGCCAGCAAGGCCGGCGCGGACCTGCTGGTGCGGGCCTATCACGAAACCTACGGCATGCCGACCCTCAATACCCGTTGTTCCAATAACTACGGCCCCTACCACTTCCCCGAGAAACTGATCCCGCTCATGATCCACAATATCATCACCAAAAAGCCGCTGCCGGTCTACGGCGATGGTCTCAATGTGCGCGACTGGCTGCATGTGCGCGATCACGCCGCGGCGGTGGAGACGGTTCTGAAACATGCCGCCCCCGGTTCAGTCTACAACATCGGCGGTAACAACGAGTGGAAGAACATCGATATCGTCCATCTGGTCTGCGACCTGCTGGATGCGCGGCTGGGCCGTTCCGCCGGCGAGAATCGCAGCCTGATCGCCTTTGTCAAGGACCGTCCCGGCCATGATCGTCGCTATGCCATTGACGCTTCAAGGCTGAAGCGCGATCTGGGCTGGGGGCCTGCCTACACCTTTGAGCGGGGCATCGCCGAGACCATCGACTGGTATCTGGCCAATCAGGAGTGGGTGGCCGAGGTCACCTCCGGCGCGTACCGCGAATACTACACACAACAATACGGGGGCAAACAATGATTCTGGTGGTTGGAGCCAACGGCATGCTGGGACGGGATTTGATGCCCCTGCTCGGCGACCGGGGACGGGGGGTGGATATCGATGGGATCGACATCACCTCCCTGGAGTCCGTGGAACGCGTTCTCACGGCGGTACGTCCGTCGGTGGTGATAAATTGCGCCGCATACACCGACGTGGACGGTTGCGAGAGCAATCAGGAAACCGCCATGCGGGTCAATGGGGAAGGGGTGGGCCATCTGGCCATGGCGAGCCGCACGATCGGAGCGCGTCTGGTCCAGATCAGTAGCGATTATGTCTTCGACGGCAGCAAGGGCACACCCTACCTGGAAGACGACGCCCCCAACCCCCTCAGCGTCTATGGCGAGTCCAAGCTGGCCGGCGAGATGAACGCGGCCGTCAACCCCGATCACCTGATCGTGCGCACCCAGTGGCTCTACGGCCTCCACGGCAAGAACTTCGTCGAAACCATGCTGCGCTTAGGCTCAGAGCGGGATGAACTCTCGGTGGTGGACGACCAGGTCGGTTCGCCCACCTGGACCGTGGACCTGGCCCACGCCGTTGTGGCTCTGTTGGAAAAGGGGTGCCGGGGCGTGTACCATGCCGCCAACGAAGGGTACTGTTCGTGGAACGATTTTGCCCGCGCCATTTTTCAGGAGGCGGGTATGGCGGTCACGGTCACAGCAATGACCACCGAACAGCTGAACCGCCCGGCGAGGCGCCCGCTCTATTCAACGCTGGACTGCGGCAAGCTGGCGCGTGACGGCGGCTATCGGCCGCAGCCGTGGCGGGATGCGCTGCGGTCGTATTTGAACTTGAGAAAATAACTGTTTACAGGGAGATGTTCATGGAACGGGGAGAACGCCCTTGGGGTGAATACGTTGTACTGGATGAGAATGCCAGCTACAAAATCAAGCGCATCGAGGTCAAACCGGGACAACGTTTGTCGTTGCAGAAACACCACCACCGCAGCGAGCACTGGATCGTCGTATCCGGCATTGCCAAGGTCACCTGTGGCGATGAGGAGTTTTTCGTCAATGTCAACGAATCCACCTTTATCCCGATCGGGAAGAACCACCGCCTGGAAAATCCGGGGAAGATCCCTCTGGTAATCATCGAGGTGCAGAGCGGCGAGTATCTCGGTGAAGACGATATCGTCCGTTTTGATGATGATTACAACCGTTGTTCTTTGCCCGATGCCTCTTAACGTTCTGCTGCGGTTATGTATGCCTAACTATTCAAAATATATTGCTATCATCTTTTTGCTGCTGGTGCTGCCGGCCTGCGCCACCACATCCACGACGGTTGTGGACGAGGAGGTGGTCACCAACAAGCAACCGATGGCAACCTATAAATCCCTGGTCATCCGCAACTTCGAACTGAATCGCGAATTGTACACCAGCGTCCCGGAAGGGCGCATGGGCGAGCGCGAACGGCGCTATGCCCAGATGCCGGCGGAATTTGCCGAGCAGATAGAACGTTACGTCCGCTCACGGCATACCTATCAGGATGTGGCTCGCGACGGTCAGGTAACCGGGACGACGCTTGTGCTGAAGGGACGCTTTACCAGGATCGGGCGCTTCCGCATATCCATCACGGCAACACTGTACGATGGCGCAACCGGCCAGGAGGTCGCCTATTTCCGTCAAACCCTGTGGGATGTCTTCGACACCAGCGAGACACTGGGCAGCCTGGCCCGGGAAGTGGCCGACTTCATAGACCGCATTCAATACAAGTAAGGAAGGGGCTCTTCGTGTACATCGTGATCCTTGCCGGAGGTTCCGGCACCCGTTTCTGGCCCCTGTCCCGGGCTGCGCGTCCCAAACAGCTCATCTCCATCACCGGGGACAGGACCATGCTCCAGCGGACGGTGGAGCGGGTGCTGCCGCTCCATCCCAAACGCATCCTGGTGATCACCAACCAGATTCAGGCCGAAGAGACCGAACTGCAACTCTCCCGGTACCGGGATGTGCCCATCGATGTCATCGCCGAGCCGTCTGCCCGGAATACCGCCCCGGCCATCGGGCTCGCCGCCGCCATCATTGCCGCCCATGACCCGACCGGGATCATGGCGGTCCTGCCTGCGGACCATTTCATCAAGGACGAGGAGAGCCTTCGGGCAACCCTGGTCCATGCCGGTCATGCGGCGCGCAATGGTTACCTGGTGACCCTGGGTATCATGCCATCCCGCCCCGAGACCGGCTACGGCTATATCGAGGCCGATCTGGAACTGCGGGGCGACGGACCGTTCCCGGTGCGCCGCTTCGTGGAAAAGCCGCCCCTTGTACAGGCGATCCGCTATCTGGACGAGGGAAATTTTTTCTGGAACAGCGGGATGTTCATCTGGCGCTGCGATACGATCCTGAGTGAAATCGCCTTCTATCTGCCCGACTTGGGGAGGGCCTTGTCGGGAATCTCGTTTACCAGCGATGTGTGGGAACTCTCCGACCTGGCAGCGCAGATCAAGGCGATGTACGACTCGATTGAAAGTGTTTCCATAGATTATGCCGTTATGGAAAAGTCCTCCAAGGTGCAGGTGGTGCCGGTCGAAATGGGATGGAGCGACGTGGGGAGCTGGAGCGCGTTGCCCGAGGTGGTTGCCCCGGATGCCTCCGGTACGGTGTGCATCAATGCCGCGGGCCATGTCGCGATCGATTCGACCGATTGCCTGATCTACGCCGATGGCAAGGTCGTGGCCACGGTCGGGGTCAAGGGGCTGGTGGTGGTTTCAACCCCCGATGCCCTGTTAGTATGCGATCGTGAGCGGGCCCAGGACGTGAAAAAGGTTGTCGAACAACTGGCGGAGCGCGGACTTACTTCCTGTCTGTAGGAGGGCGGTTCATGACAGACGAACATTCGGCTCTTCCCGTGACCCGGTTTGCCCCTGCCGGACGGGCTTCCAACGAGGTTCTGGCGGAACAGCGGCGCGCCGTTCTCCGTGAAGAGATTGTGGATACCCTCATCCAGGCCATGCCGGGCTACGCGATGCTGGTGAACGAACAGCGGCAGATCGTGGCCTTGAACCGTAACGTGCTCAAGCTTATCGGGACTGCCGACGATGCCGTGCTGATAGGCAAGCGCCTCGGCGAAGCGCTTAACTGCGTCCATGCCGGCGATTTTCCCGGCGGGTGCGGTACGGGGGACTATTGTTCCGTATGCGGCGTTGTGCTTGCCCTTTTAAACAGCCAGGAAAGCGGCGGGCCGATCGTGCGGGAGTGCTTGGTCACCTTGCGGGGAGACCAGACTCTTGCCCTCGATATGCAGGCAACGACAACGCCACTGCAGATCCATGACCAGAAGTTCACCGTAGTGGTGCTCCAGGATATCGGCAGTGAAAAGCGTCGTCAGGTCCTGGAACGCCTTTTTTTTCACGACGTCATCAACACGACGGGCGGCATTCATGGGTTGGCCTCCCTCCTGGCGGAACAGGAGGATGTGCCGGAGCGCGTGCAGACTGAGTATGTCGCCTGGCTTGTGGCACTATCGGAAAATCTGCTGGACGAGATTCGGGGGCAACGCAACCTGTTGGAAGCGGAACAGGGGGAGTTTGTGCCGGAAGTATCCCCGGTAAGCATCCGGACGGTACTACAGGAAACCACCCGGCTGTTCGACTACCACGATAAAACGCCCGGCAGGAACCTAGTGCTGAAGGACGGGCCCGATTGCACCGTTGCCACCGACGCGGCCATCCTGCGGCGGATCATCGGCAACATGACGCTGAATGCCCTTGAGGCTACACCGGTGGGAGGCGTGGTGACCCTTTCGGCAGATACGGATGGCGCCTGGGTAACCATTGATGTGCACAACCGGGGTGTCATCCCGCCGGAGGTGCAGTTGCAACTGTTCAAGCGCTCCTTCAGCACAAAATCGTTGACGGGTCGCGGTATCGGCACGTACAGCATGAAGCTGTTCGGAGAACGCTATCTCAAGGGCAAGGTTTCCTTCAAAAGTTGTCAGGATGAAGGGACGACCTTTACGTTTGCCCTGCCCCTTGGTTAGAGCCCGGTGCGCTTCATGGGTTTGGTGAGCTGACCGCACCGTTTTCCATCTGTTTTTTTGTCACATTTGTCAACCCATGCACTTGCACTGGTTGACTATTGGAGGTGCTGTGGAAATTTCTATTCAGCAAGAGTTGGAACAGATTCGGGAGCGGGGATTGTACCGCAAGACGCATCTTATCCAGGGACGCCAATCGGCGTGGGTGGAGATGGACGGTAAAAAGCTGCTGCTGCTCTGCTCCAACAACTATCTGGGGCTTGCCGACCATCCGGCCTTGATCGAGGCCGCGGTCAACGCAACAACGCAGTTTGGCGTTTCGAGCGGTGCCTCGCGGCTCGTGTCCGGCACCATGGAACTGCATGAACGCCTGGAGGCCGCGGTTGCCCGCTTCAAACACACCGAGGCTGCGCTGCTCTTCAACAGCGGCTATGCCGCAAATACCGGTATCATTTCGGCTTTGGCCGGGCGCGGCGACATCATCTTTTCCGACCGGCTCAACCATGCCAGTATTATTGACGGCGCGCTTCTGTCCGGCGCCCGGTTGGTGCGCTATCCCCATAACGATCACAACGCCCTGGCCCGGTTGCTGGAAAAACAGCGGGGTTCAGGGCGCGCCCTGATCGTTACGGACGGCGTCTTCAGCATGGATGGCGATATTGCCCCGCTCAGGGAACTGGTCGGGCTCAAAGCCGCCCATGGGGCGCTCTTGATGGTGGATGACGCCCACGGCAGCGGGGTTCTCGGCGAGCAGGGGAGGGGGACCGCCGAGATGCTGGGCATCACGGAGGGTGTGGATGTCCTCATGGGGACCTTCGGCAAGGCCCTGGGGAGTTACGGCGCCTATGCCGCTGTTTCGCAGGAGTTGCGGGAGTTGTTGCTCAATCGAGCCCGCAGCTTTATCTTTTCCACCTCCCTGCCGCCGTCGGTTCTGGCTGCGTCCCTGGCGGCCATCGAACTGGTGCAGTCGCCGGAAGGGGCGAACCGGCGGGAGCAGCTCCGCCGCAAGAGCGACCTGTTCAGAAACAGCATGCGCTCGGCCGGTTTTACGCTCCCCGATGGCGCAACCCAGATCGTACCGCTCGTGACTGGGCAGGCCGACACCACCATGAGGTTTTCCGAGATGCTGTTGGATGAAGGGGTGTATGTTCAGGGGATACGTCCCCCCACCGTACCTGCCGGTGCCTGCCGGCTCCGTTTTACCCTCATGGCGACCCATGGCAGCGACGACCTGATCTGGGCTGCGGAGCGGATCATTGCGGTCGGCCGGCGTTTGGGGGTTATCTGATGCCGTGGTATGAAGGTTGTGGCGGTGAACGCCTCTGGTATCGGGAGCAGGGGCAGGGACCTGCCCTGGTACTGATCCATGGCTGGTGCATGTCCTCTGCCATATGGCGCTTCCAGCTCGACCGGCTCTCTGACGGTTTCCGCGTGATCGCCCCGGACCTGCGCGGTCACGGGGATTCCCCACACGGCTCCGCCGAATGCTGCCGTGAGACCTACGTTGCAGACCTTGCGGCGCTTTTCCGCCATCTCGACCTGCATGGCGCCATCCTGGCGGGCTGGTCCCTGGGCACCCAGGTGGCCATAAGCGCAGTCCCCCTGCTCAGGGAACGGCTGGACGGGTTGGCACTGATCTGCGGCACGCCTTGCTTCACCTCCCGGGAGGATTTTCCCCATGGGCTCGCGCCGGTTGAGGCCGAGGGCATGGCCCTCAAGGTCCGGCGCAACCTGAAGCGGGCCCTTGAGGGGTTTGCCGCACGCATGTTCGCCCCCGGCGAACTGGTCGGGAATGACCGCGCGGACGAGATTCGTGCCCTGGTGGCAGGGATACCGGCTCCGGAAACGGAGGTGGCGCTTCAATCCCTGACATCGCTCGCGGAGGCCGACGTGAGGTCAGAGCTTGCAGCCATCGACCTGCCGACCCTGGTGATCAGCGGCGGACTCGATCCGATCTGTCCCGCTCCGGCTTCGGCCTACATGGCGGAACGGATACCCGCCTGCCGCCATGTGACATATGCCGGCTGCGGTCATGCACCATTCCTGACCCATTGCGACGCGGTAAATGCCCGTCTTACTGATTTCTGCCGGGAGGTGCAGGGCAGTGTTTGACAGGCGCAAGGTCGGCAGATCATTTCACCGGCATGCTGATGCATACGACCGGTTCGCTTCCGTGCAACAGCGGGTGGTGCGGCGCCTTATGGAGTTGTTGGAGGCGCATATCAAAGAGGAACCCCGCACCGCGCTGGATATTGGTTGCGGCACCGGGGCGCTGGTGGGCGCTCTGAAGCGACGCTACCCAGACGCCATGTGCTGCGGGCTCGACCTGGCCTTCAATATGCTCGTCCACGCCGGCGCCAAGGGGGGTAAGGAGTGCCTGCTTGTCAATGGCGACGCGGAGCATCTCCCTTTCCGGGAGGACTCGTTCGATCTTGTGGTCTCCGCATCGACGTTGCAATGGCTCGATTCCCTGGATGGTTGTCTCGAAGAATGCCGGAGGGTGGTCAAACGGGATGGAGTGATCGCCCTGGCCTTTTTTGGAGGCACGACGCTGTGGGAATTGCAGGAGTGCTACCGCGAGGCGCTCTCCCGGCGTACGTCGGGAGACGACCCGCGTATGGGGCGTCTGCATCGTTTCATGGGGATTGAGGCGGTGCGGCAGGCGGCGGAGCGGCTCGGCGCCGGGGAGGCGCTGGTGACCAGCGAGATCGAGATGGAGTATCACCCCGACGTGCCGGGGCTCCTCTCGTCCATCAAGGGCATCGGCGCCGGAACGGCGTCGCGGGGCGGCACCGGGGGGCTCGGGTGGCGCGGGATTCTCAACGATATGTCCGAGGCCTACCGGCGGCGTTTCCTTGTGGACGGGCAAATCCCTGCTACCTATGAGGTGATGTACCTCATACTGAAACCGGCTTGAAACCGAGTTGCTACAGTGCGGCGATGATCTTCTTGGCCAGGGGGTGAATGACGCTGTAGTGCACCTCGACCCCTTCCCGTTTACCTTCGATGATCCCTTTATGCTTCAACAGGGCCAGGTGTTGGGATACCGTAGCTTGGGGCAGGTTGAGACACTCCCAGATATGTTTCACATTACATTCCTGGGTGCAGAGGCCGGCCACGATCTTGAGCCTGATCGGATGGCCCAGTACCTTCAAAACCTCCGCCTCAGCGGCAAATTGCTTATTGATATTAAATTCCATCAGTGTGCCTCGCATGAATAAATATTGAAAAAATATATATATTGATTTCTATGCTGTCAAGGGTAAAAGGGGGGGAGGATTAATAATACCCAAAGGAATGACGCCGGTCAGCCGGGAAAGATGTCCTTACTCAGGTGGCAGGCCGCAAAGTGGCCGGCCCGTTTTTCTTCCAGCGCCGGCGGTGTGGTGCGGCACAGTTCGACGGCATAACGGCAGCGGGGATGAAAACGGCATCCCGAGGGGATGGCCAGGGGAGACGGGAGGTCGCCGGCAAGAACGACCGCCGTGTGTCCCGGCTGGCCGCTGATGCGCGGGATGGCTGCGATCAGCGCCTCGCTATAAGGATGCTGATACTGCTGGAAGAGTCGGGCTGCCGGCGCACTCTCGACGATCACCCCCAGGTACATGACCAGCACCCGGTCGCAGATGTGTCGCAGGACCGAAAGATCGTGGGAGATGATGGCCATGGTCAGGTGGTGTTCGGACTTCATGGTCTGGAGAAGATTGATGATCTGGGCCTGGATGGAGATGTCCAGGGAGGAAACCGGTTCGTCGGCGATGATGATCTCGGGCGACGAGGCCAAGGCGCGCGCAATGCCGATGCGCTGGCGCTGACCGCCGGAGAATTCGTCGGGGAAGCGGTTGGCGTGCTCCGCCTTCAGACCGACGGTTTCCAAGAGCTGCAGCATTGTTGCGCGTATCGCCTGCCGTGAACTGCCTCCGTCAATGATCAACGGTTCTGCGATGGAGTCGCCGATGCGCATGCGCGGGTTCAGGGAGGAGAAGGGGTCCTGGAAGATCATCTGGGTCCGCCGCCGGAATCGTTCCCGTTCCGCCGGAGGGAGCGTGTGGATCGCCCTGCCGCAGTATCGGACCTCCCCCCCGTCGGGGGGCATAAGGCCGGCCAGTATCTTGCCCAGGGTCGATTTTCCGCACCCGGACTCACCGGCAATACCGACGGTTTCACCCCTGGCGATCTCCACGTCAACCCCGTCAACCGAGGTGAGCAGCCCTGTTTGCGAGGCGGGTCCGGCACTGACCCGGAACTGTTTGCGGAGCTTTATTCCGCTGAGAAGTGACTGATTCGGTGTCATAGGCGTTTCCAGCAGCGTACGTAGTGTCCGGGAGAAACCTCCTCCAGCTCGGGGACCTGGGTCCGGCATGGGGGGGAGGCCACGGGGCAGCGCTCGCAGAAGCCGCAACCGGACAGCTCTTTCGTCAGACCGGGAGGCTGCCCCGGAAGGGTAGTAAGCGGCTGTCCCGGTTGCGCGTTCTGGGGAAGGGACGCCAGAAGCGCAGCGGTATAGGGATGCCGGGGGGTGCCGAGAAGTTCGTGTGTCGGCGCCGATTCCACGATACGGCCGGCATACATGACGCAGGTCCTTTCCGAACGCTCGGCCACAATGCCCAGATCGTGGGTGATCAGCAGGATGCCCATGTCCGCCGACTGCCGGAGGGAGTCGATCAGTTCAAGAATCTGGGCCTGGATAGTGACATCCAGGGCGGTCGTCGGCTCGTCGGCTATCAGGAGCGCCGGGTTGCAGGCCAGGGCCATGGCGATCATCACCCGCTGGCGCATGCCGCCGCTCAACTGGTGGGGATAGTCGCGCATACGGTCGCCGGAGGACGGTATCCCTACCTTGCGCAGCAACTCCTCGCCGTATTCGGCCGCCTCGCGGCGAGACATGCCCCGGTGCAGCCGGAGCGGTTCCCCAACCTGCTCCCCGATGCGCAGGACCGGGTTGAGTGAGGTCATGGGTTCCTGGAATACCATGGATATCCTGCTGCCCCGGATGGAACGCATGGCATCCTCGGGGAGCGGGACGAGATCGGTCCCGTCGAAGGTGATCGCGCCGGAGCGGATGAAACCTGGCGAGGGGATGAGCCGCATGATGGAGAGGGCGGTCAATGACTTGCCCGATCCCGATTCGCCCACCAGGGCAACGGTGCTTCCCCTGTCGACCTCCATGCTGACGTCGTTGACCGCCGTCAGGACTCCGTGTGGGGTTCTGAAACAGGTGCTCAGGTTTTTGATCGAGAGGAGTGTGCTCACCAGCGTCCCCTGCCGGAAGGTGATTGGGGCCGTGTTGGACGAAACAGTGATATGGTGGTGTCGTGATGAGTCATTGCGGCGTCAGTGTAACCAGTCTCCCGCCACTTTACAACGGTAAATTTTCGGAACGGCCCCACAGTGGCCGGACATTAAAACAAATTGACAGGAAGCCCGTTTATGTGGTCTTATCATCGAGTTTTGCAACTGATAAAGATACGCATATTCCTGGTCGGATTTTTGATTGTCACGGCCTTTGTTGTTTCAGCGGGGCGCAAGAGTGATGCCGCGCTTTCGTCAGATACGATCAGGGTCGCAATCGCCAAGAACGCCCAAGGTGTCACCGTGGACGGCGAAGGCCTCCTGGCGGTGAGGGAAAGCGGCGCCGCAGTTGCCGTGAAAGCCCCGGTGACTGTCAAGGCGAGTCGTGGTGAGGTGGCGGTGGATGGTGTCACCTATCGCCGGCTGGTCTTCTCGGCGGCTTCGGCGGTCCAGATCAATGGGAAACCGTACCGCGGGATAGCCGAGATAAGCTTTAACGATAAGGGGTTGGTGGTCGTCAACGAGTTGCCCCTCGAAGACTACCTCGTCGGGTTGATCAATTGCGAGATATCCTCCGCCTGGCCGATCGAAGCGATCAAGGCCCAGGCGGTGATCGCCAGAACCTATGCCATCAACCGGAGAGAGGCCCGGCGCAATGCGCTGTACCATCTCGAATCATCGGTTATCGACCAGGTGTATAACGGCTGCGAGATCGAGGACAGCCGTGCCCGGCGAGGGGTTTCCGAAACAGCCGGCGAGGTGCTGACATACGAAGGCGCCGTCATTCAGGCATTTTATCATTCCAACTGCGGCGGCAAAACCGAGGCGGCGGAGAATGTGTGGGGGGCAAGCATCCCCTATCTCAAAGGTGTCGATTGCCAGTACTGCCTGTTGTCGTCGTCCAGTTCCTGGGACCAGAGGCTGCCCCTGAAAGAGCTGGAGGGCAGGCTCAGGGCCGCCGGTTTCAAGGCAGCAGGCTTGACGGATATCCGGGGCGGGGCCCGCAACAATCGGGGGCGGTTGAAAAACGTCATTGCCGTGGCTCAACGGGGCGATATCGCCATAACCGGCGACCAGTTCCGCAAGGCTGTCGGTTACGGGGTCATCAAGAGTACCAATTTCACCGTCAGGGTTGTTAACGGTGATGCGGTCTTTTCCGGCTTAGGCAATGGGCACGGCGTGGGGCTCTGCCAGTGGGGCGCCAAACAACGAGCCTTGGAAGGATTTTCGTACGCCGAGATTCTTTCCTACTACTATCCCGGCACAGAACTGAAAAAGCTCTCTGGCATTCGCTGAACGGTCGTACTGTTATGCTCGTCAAAGATTTTAATTACCATCTGCCCCAGGAACTGATCGCCCGCTACCCCGCTCCCAAGCGTGATGCGTCGCGTCTGATGCTGCTGGACCGCAGCTCAAAAACGATCGGTGAGGATGTTTTCGCCCATCTGGGGCAGTATCTGCGTCCCGGCGACCTGCTGGTGATGAACGACACGCGGGTCATTCCTGCCCGGCTGTTCGGAACCAAGGTAACCGGCGGGAGTGTGGAACTCTTCCTGGTGAAACGGTTATCAGCCGATGGCGGAGAGTGGGAATGCCTCCTGCGCGGTTCGAAACGTTTCAAGGAAGGGCAACCGATCCTGCTTGCCGCCGGAATGACCGCACGGGTGATCACCCGTCAGGGGCCGGAGTCGTGGCGGGTGGCATTTTCGGGCGCCGAACCCTTCGATACGTGGCTCGATCGGGAGGGGCATATTCCGCTCCCCCCCTATCTTCAGCGCGATGACGATGTGCAGGACCGGGAACGGTACCAGACGGTCATCGCCTCCACCCCTGGGGCCGTGGCCGCACCCACGGCCGGTCTCCATTTCACCCGTGAACTGCTGGCTGCGCTGGCGGCCAAGGGGGTGGGCAGCGCCCGGTTGACCCTGCATACCGGTCTTGGGACCTTCAAGCCGGTGCGGGTGGAACAGGTGGAAGAACACCGCATCCACCGGGAATGGTATGAAATCTCCCCTGAAACCGCCAACGCCATCCGTTCCACGAAGGAGCGGGGGGGGAGGGTGGTCGCGGTCGGCACCACCAGCGCCAGGGCGCTGGAATTTGCCGTCGATGACGACGGTCGCATTCGGGCCGGTGCCGGTGAGGCCGATATCTTTATCTACCCCGGTTATCGCTTCCGGGTGGTGGATGGCCTGATAACCAATTTTCACCTTCCGGAATCGACGCTGCTCATGCTGGTGTCTGCCTTTGCCGGACGGGAGTTCGTTCTTGACGCCTACCGGGAGGCCGTTACCCGCGGTTTCAGATTTTACAGTTACGGCGATGCAATGTTACTGATATGAGAGGGCGTGTGTCCGGCACTTTTTCCGTTATTCACCGCGACGCCTCGTGTGGGGCGCGCCTCGGCTCTTTGAAAACACCCCATGGTGAGATTGAAACGCCGATCTTCATGCCGGTGGGCACCAACGCCACCGTCAAGGCCATGACCCCCGAGGATCTGTGGGCGGTTCACGCCCAGATCATCCTGTCCAATACCTACCACCTGTATCTGCGCCCCGGCCACCGGCTGGTGGAGACGCTGGGCGGCCTGCACCGCTTCATGAACTGGTCGGGGCCGATCCTCACCGACAGCGGCGGCTTCCAGGTCTTCAGTCTGGGGGAACTGCGCAAGATCAGCGAGGAGGGGGTCAAATTCCAGTCGCACCTGGACGGCTCCTATCACGTGCTGACGCCGGAGCTTTCCATCAAGATCCAGGAGGCGCTGGGGGCGGACATCATCATGTGTTTCGACGAGTGCCCTGCGGCAACTGCCGATTACGACTACGTCAGCCGCTCCCTGGAGATGACGACCCGCTGGGCGAAACGCTGCAAGGAGGCCCACAGCCGGGAGGGGCAGCAGTTGTTCGGCATTATCCAGGGGGGCATGCATCACGACCTGCGCGCCCGCAGCCTGAACGAAATCTGCGCCATCGGCTTTGACGGCTACGCCCTGGGCGGGCTTTCGGTGGGGGAGGAAAAGGAGCAGATGTACGGGGTGATGGAGTCCTGTGCCCCGCTCATGCCGCAAGATGCGCCCCGGTACATCATGGGGATCGGCGCTCCGGAGGACCTGGTGGAGGCGGTGTGGCACGGCTTCGATATGTTCGATTGCGTCATGCCGACCCGCAATGCCAGAAACGGCATGCTCTTTACCAGCCAAGGGCGGATCAACATCAAGGCCAAGGCGTACGAGGAGGACGGGGGACCCCTGGATCCGGCATGCGGCTGCCATGTGTGCCGCACGTATTCCCGCGCCTACCTGCGGCATCTTTACCGGGCCGGAGAAATTTTGGCTTCCCAGTTGAATACCTACCACAATCTGTATTATTATCTCGACCTGATGCGCCGGATGCGCGGGGCGATTCGGGAAAACCGCTTCACTGAGTTCCGCCGGGACTTTTACGGTAGCCAAACGGATAATCACGTTCAAAAAAAGGAGGAGAGCTAGATGTTAGGATTAGCGTTTGCGATGGCAGGGCCCCCAGGGGGAGCAACAGGGCAGGCGGGTGGAATGGCCGCTTTTCAGCAGGCTATTCCCTTGGTTTTGATGTTCGGCATTTTTTACTTCCTGCTGATTCGCCCGCAACAGAAGAAGGCCAAGGAACACAGAACCCTGCTGGAGGCCCTCAAAAAGGGCGATCTTATCATCACTGCCGGCGGAGTGCATGGCAAGGTTACCTCGGTTGACGACACCATTGTGACCATGGAGGTTGCGCCCGGCGTCAACATCAAGATCACCAAGAGCTATGTCGCAACCATAAAGAAAGACTAGATAGGATGTTACAGCCGTAACAGGGCACGAAGTGCAACACGGTATTTAATGCAATTACATCGAAGGGAGAATGAGCCTCATGCCGAAAGGAATTGGCTGGCGTATTGGCCTTATAGGCATTTTCGTCCTGCTGTCGTTTCTCTACCTGACCCCGACCCTGGTATCCAAACTGCCATCCTGGTGGAGTGTGCTTCCCAAGGACAAGATTCATCTGGGCCTTGACCTTCAGGGCGGCACGCACCTGGTGCTCGAAGTGGATACCCAGAAGGCGGTCGAAGGTACCCTGGATATCGTGGCCACCGATCTGGAGGACACGCTGACCGGAAAGAACCTCCATTTCAAGCGAATCAGCCGGACCGGCTCCGACGCGGTTACAGTGGTTCTGTATGAAAAGGGGACTGCCGATGCGGTGCAGAAGCTTCTCAAGGACAAGTACCCCACCTATGAGCAGAGTCCTCTCCACGACGAAGGCGGTTTTGTCGCCCTGAGCCTGCGGGTGAACGAAAAGGACGCCCAGGACCGCAAGGACAAGGCGGTACAGCAGGCCCTGGAGACCATCAGGAACAGGATAGACCAGTTTGGCGTCTCCGAGCCGATCATCCAGCGCGAGGGTATCAACCATATCGTCGTGCAACTCCCCGGCATCAAGGACCCGCAGCGCGCCATCGAACTGATCGGGCGCACGGCGCGGCTTGAGTTCAAGATGGTTCGTGAGGATATCCCTCCCTCCGCGGCCACCATTCCCGACGATGCTGAAATCATGAAAGAGAAGTCCGTGGATGCGGCCACCGGTGCCGTCAGCGAAGTGCCCTACGTGCTGCAGAAAAAATCGCTCATCACCGGCGATCTGCTGACCGACGCCCAGGTGCGCATCGACTCCCAGTTCAACCAGCCCTATGTGGCCATTGACTTCAACTCCCTGGGCGCCAAGCTGTTCGATCAGGTGACCGCCGCCAACGTGGGCAAGCGCTTTGCCATCGTGTTGGATAACAACATCTATTCAGCTCCGGTCATCCGGGAACGCATCTCCGGCGGCAGTGCCCAGATATCGGGCAACTTCACCGAAAAAACCGCCTCCGACCTGGCCATCGTGCTCCGCGCCGGGGCGCTCCCCGCGCCGGTCAAGATCATTCAGAACGTGACCGTCGGCCCCTCCCTGGGACAGGATTCCATCAACAAGGGATTGATGGCCGGCCTGATCGGGGTGGTTCTGGTCGTTGTCTTTATGGCGATCTACTACAAGCTGTCCGGCATGGTGGCCAACATAGGCATGGTGCTGAACGTGATCTACCTGATGGGGGCCCTGGCGGCCATGGGGGCAACCCTGACCCTGCCGGGCATCGCCGCTATCGTCCTTCTGATCGGTATGTCGGTTGACTCCAACGTTCTGATCTTCGAGCGCATCCGCGAGGAGCTTGCGTTGGGAAAAAGCCCCAAGGCAGCTCTGGATGCGGGTTATGACAAGGCCTTCCTGACCATCATGGACTCCCACATCACCACCCTGATCACGGCGGCGGTGCTGTTCCAGTTCGGCACCGGTCCGGTCAAGGGATTTGCCGTTTCCCTCAGCCTGGGTGTCATCATCAACCTGTTTACCTCGCTGATCGGCACCAAGGTGACCTTCGACCTGTTCCTGCACAAGGGGACCGTCAAGAATATGAGCATATAGGGGGAGCACATGCATTTGCATCTTCTGGGCAAGACCAACATAGATTTTATCGGAAAACGCAACATTTCCTTCGTAATATCGTCGATCATCGCCATTCTGGGCATTATCGGCCTCGTTCAGATTACCCGCGGTGCGGCCAACATGGGGATCGACTTCTCCGGCGGCACCTCCATGCAGCTCAAGTTCGCCAAGCCGATAGCAATGGCGGATGCGCGTACGGCGCTTCACAAGCACGGCATCGCCCGGGTCGATTTGCAGGAGATCAAGGAAGGCAATAAGCTGTTGATCAAGATCGACAAGAACGCCGGGGCTGCTGTCGGCAAGTCCGCCGATGCGGTCAAGGCTTCCTTCACCAGCGAGTTTGCCGATAATCCCTATGTCGTGGAGAGCACCACCGAAATCGGCCCCTCCATCGGCGACAAGCTGCGCAAAGACACCCTGGTGGCGGTGGCCATTTCGCTTCTGGGTATCATCCTGTACATCGCCTGGCGTTTTGACTTCAAGTTCGGCATCGGCGCCACCGTGGCGACCATCCACGACTGTCTGGCCATGTTTGCGGTCTTTTACCTGTTCAACAAGGAAATAAACCTGCTGTTCATCACCGCGGTGCTGACCATTGCCGGTTATTCCCTGACCGACACGGTGGTCGTGTTCGACCGCATTCGCGAGAATCTGCACAAAAATCTCAAGGGGGCGATGCAGACCATCTTCAACGCGAGTATCAACGAGGTGCTTTCCCGTACCATCGTCACCTCCACGACCGTTTTTCTCGCTGCAGCATCGCTGTTTCTGTTCGGCGGCGAAGTGATCCACGACTTCTCGCTTGCCCTCCTGGTCGGCGTACTGGTCGGCACCTATTCGTCTGTCTTCGTTGCCAGCCCCATCGTGGTCCTGCTGGAAAACCGCGCTCTGGTAAAACAGGGTGGCAAGGCCTGACCAACTCAGGGACTGAAATTCTGAAGGAGAAACAGCCATTGAAAAACGAAAATATAATCATAGCTGTTGTAGCGTTGATAGCCGGTCTTTTGGGTGGTTATCTCGTGTTCAGTATCAGCTCCACCCATAAACAAGAGCAAGCCATGCCGGCGATCCCGGCCGGCTCCGGCAGTCCGACCGATTACGCCCGCCGTATTGCCGAAGCGGAGAAAGTCGTTGCCCAGGACCCCAAAAATGTAACGGTCTGGATTTCTCTGGGCAACGACTATTTTGATACCGACCAGGCTCAGAAAGCTATCGGCGCCTACGCCAAGGCGTTGGAACTTGACCCGAACAACCCCAACGTTCTTACCGACCAGGGGGTCATGTACCGCCGGGTGGGGTGGTACGACAAGGCTGTTGTCAACTTTGGCAAGGCTCTGACGCTTGACCCGAAGCATCTCCAGAGCTTGTATAATATGGGAATCGTCTACGCCGTCGACATGAAACAGCCGGAAAAGGGGCTGCCGTACTGGAAAAAATATATCGAGGTGGATCCGACCAGCGCCACCGCCATTCAGATCAAGGGCATGATCGAGCAGTACAGTAAGGGAACACCGCCGGCCATGAAATAGACAAAAAAATCCCCCGCCTGACGGGGGATTTTTTTTACCCCGGCAGTGGTCAAGGCGCCGGGCAAGGATGACCTGATTTGCACAAAAAATGGAATGCGAAAAAAATAGCTGCGGCAACGGTTGAGCGTCTCGGCACCGACCTTGCCCTGCACCGGCTCACGGCCGCCGTGCTTGCGGCCAGGGGGATCGAAACCGCCAAGGAAGCGGGCCCGTTCCTGGCGCCGTCACTCTCGGACATGCTCGACCCCCTTCTGTTGCGGGGGATGGAGACGGCGGTCGGACGGCTGTTGGCAGCGCGTCGCAACCGGGACACCATCTGCATCTATGGCGATTACGACGTGGACGGCATCTCGGGCACCGCCCTCCTGGTCTCCTTTCTGCGACAGACCGGCTTTTCCTGCCGCTATTTCATTCCGAACCGTTTCGATGACGGCTACGGGCTGAACCGGGAGGCCATCCAGGGGATCATTGCCCTGGGGGCTAACCTGATCGTATCGGTGGACTGCGGCATTACGGCGGTTGAAGAGGCGCTGTTCTGCCGTGAGCAGGGGATCGACCTGATCGTCGTCGATCACCACCTGCCCAAGGAGACGCTTCCGGATGCCGTTGCCGTAGTAAACCCGATGCAACCTGACTGTCCCTACCCCTTCAAGTCCCTGGCCGGGGTCGGAGTGGCCTTCAATCTGCTGGTGGCCCTGCGCATGGCCCTGCGTGACGAGGGAGCTTTCACGGGGGGCAATGAACCGGACCTGCGGGAATGGCTCGATCTGGTGGCCTTGGGCACCATTGCCGATGTGGTCCCGCTCACCGGGCAGAACCGCATATTTGCCTTTCACGGTCTCAAACAGCTCTCTGCCACCACAAAGCCTGGCATCCAGGCGCTCAAACGGGTCGCCGGTGTGACGGGCGGTGTGAGTTGCGGACAGGTCGGCTTCCGCCTCGCTCCACGCCTGAATGCCGCAGGCCGTATGGAAAGCGCCGTTCCGGGGGTTGATCTGCTGCTGAGCATTGATCAAACAGAGTCCCAAGGAATCGCCGAGGACCTGGACGCCGCCAACGCCGAGCGCCAGGCCACCGAACGGCGCATCCTGGATGAAGCGATTGAAATGGTTGAGACGTCCGGGGCTTACCCCGATTGCCGCAGTATTATCCTGGCCTCCCAAAACTGGCATCAGGGGGTGGTGGGGATTGTGGCCTCGCGTCTGGTGGAGCGGTATCACCGGCCGACGATCCTGATCAGTCTTGACGAGGAGGGCAGCGCCAAGGGGTCGGGCCGCAGCATCACCGGCTTTCACCTGCTGGACGCCGTCACGGCCTGCTCTCCTTTCCTGGAACGTTTCGGCGGTCATCGGTACGCCGCGGGGGTCGGTCTGCGGGCAGACGCGGTCACCGCCTTTGCCGCCGCCTTCGAGGCCGAGGCGGCCCGGCTCTTGACGGAGGATGATCTCGTGGCGCAGTTGGATGTGGATGCCGAGGCTCAGCCCGGAGATATCACGCCGGAACTGGCACGGGAGCTGAAACGGCTGGAACCGTTCGGCGCCGGCAACCCCGAACCGGTGCTGCTCATGCGCGGGCTGCGGGTCATGGAACATCGCGTGGTGGGGGACGGGCATTTGAAGCTGCGGCTGGCCGGGGGAGGGTGCCACTTCAACGCCATCGCCTTCCGCCTTGCGTCCCGGGAACTCCCTGGTATGGTTGATATAGCGTTTTTCCCGGAGATGAACGAATGGAACGGCAACTCCACCCTGCAGTTGCGGGTGAAGGACCTGCGCCCCACGGAGTGATGCATGCAGCGCAATGAGCGTTTTGATCAGGCGGAGAGTATCATCCGCATCGGCTTCTGGGTCAATGCGGTGCTGATGGTCTTCAAGCTGGCCGCCGGCTACTGGGGGCGTTCGGACGCCGTGTTTGCCGACGGTATCGAGAGCGCCTGCGATTTCGTCGCCCTGTTCTCCACCATGGTGGCGCTCAAGCTGGGCCGCAAACCTTTCGATGAGAAACATCCCTACGGCCATGGCCGGGCCGAAAGCCTTGCGGCCCTATTTGTCTCCATGGTTATCGTCGCAACCGGCGCCTGGATCCTGGTTGAATCGGCCCATGCCGTCATCGACCGCGACTTCAAATCGCCCGGGCTGATAGCCGTTTTTGCGGCTTTTATCACCATCATCATCAAGGAATGGCTCTACCGCTTCTCGCAAAAAACCGGCGCACGACTGGAGAGTCCCGCGCTTCTGGCGGTTGCCAAGGATCACCGTAAAGACGCCATCACGTCGATCTCGACCCTGGTGGGCGTAGGAGGGGCCTATTTCGGCTGGGGGATCATGGACCCCCTGGCGGCCGGCCTGACCTCGTTTTTCATCCTGCACATCGGTTTTCAGACCTTCCGGGAATCGGCCAACGACCTGATGGACGGCGCTGCCCCGCCGGATTTTGTGAGTGAGGTCACCCGTCTGGCGGAGAGCGTGGCCCGGGTGGAGCATGTCCACGGCATCCGCGCCCGCCGTTCCGGCCAGTATATGATCATCGACCTCAAATTGGATATGGACCCCGCCATGACGGTCAAGGAGTCCCACGATGTGGCCACCCGGGTGAAGAAGCTCATCTTCCAGGGATTTCCCAATGTGGGCGACGTGATGATCCACATCAACCCCCATGATGAGGAACATGAGGACCTGATCAGGCTGTGACGACGACACCGCTCCCCATTGACCACATCCTTCCCCACCTCCTCCAGACCGCCCGCACGTCCCCGTGCATCGTTTTGCACGCCCCGCCCGGCGCCGGCAAGACCACCCGTGTTCCCCTGGCACTCCTGGACATCATCCCGCCCGAAGCGGGCCGCATCGTCATGCTCGAACCGCGCCGTATCGCCGCGGCATCGGCTGCCCGTTGGATGGCGCGCACCTTGGGGGAAGAGGCAGGGCAGACGGTGGGCTATTCGATCCGCTTCGAGAGCCGGGTGTCGTCAGCCACCCGGGTTGAGGTAGTCACCGAGGGCATTCTGACACGCCGCATCCAGAACGACCCCCTGCTGGAAGGGGTGGGGATGGTGATCTTCGACGAGTTTCACGAACGGAGCATCCAGGCCGACCTGGGGCTGGCGCTCTGCCTGGATGTGCAGCGCCAGGTACGGCCGGACCTGAAGATTCTGGTCATGTCGGCCACCCTGGACGTGGAACCCCTGGCGCGTCTCATGGGGGAGGCCCCGGTGCTGAGTTCTGCCGGCCGCTCCTTTCCGGTGGAGGAGGTCTACCTGGATGAGCGTTTGCCTGCGCGGCTTCCCGACCGTATGGTCGCCGCCATCCAGCGGGCGCTGCACGAGACCGATGGGGACCTGTTGGCGTTTCTCCCCGGCAGCGGCGAGATCCGTATCTGTGCCTCCCTGCTTGCCGGATGCGGCTTGGGGGAGAGGGGGATTGCAGTCCATCAACTCTACGGCGATCTCCCCTTTGACGAACAACAACGAGCCATCCAACCCGGCAGGCAGCGCAAGGTGGTGCTGGCCACCAGTATCGCCGAGACCAGCCTGACCATTGAGGGGGTGCGGACGGTGATCGACAGCGGCCTCTCGCGGAGGCTCCGCTTTGACCCGGCCAGCGGTATGAACCGGCTGGTCACGGTGCGTGAATCCGCCTCCTCCGCCGAACAGCGCAAGGGGAGGGCGGGCAGGCTCGGGCCGGGGGCCTGTTACCGACTGTTCAGCCGCCACACCCTGAGCGCCATGACGCCCCACACCCCACCGGAGATTCTGGATACCGACCTGTCGCCCCTGGTATTGGAACTGGCTGCCTGGGGCGTTCACGATCCCAAAGACTTGGCGTGGCTCGATCCGCCCCCGGCTGCGTCCCTGGCCGTAGGGCGGCAATTGCTGGCCGCCCTGGGAGCCGTGGATAGCCAGGGGCGCATCACCCCCCAGGGGCGGTCCATGATGCGGTTGCCGCTCCATCCACGCCTGAGCCGCCTGTTGCTACGAGCCCAGGAGCTGGGCTGCGCGCAGCTCGGCTGCGACCTGGCGGCGCTGGTCTCCGAGCGAGACATCTTCCGCACGGCCGGAGGCGAGCGCGCACCCCGTGTGGGGCCGTCGGACATCGTGGAACGTCTGGAATGCCTGCACGCTTGGCGCAAGGGCGGTTCCGGCGGAGAACGGGCCGACGCGGCTAGCCTGAAAGCGGTGGAGCGGGTGAGCCGCCAGTTGGAACGCCTGTTGAAGCCCGCCGCCGGCAAGGAACGGCCGGGCGATGCGGATGAGGCGACGGCCCGGCTGCTGTTGGCCGCTTATCCCGACCGGCTGGCCCGGCGCCGCGGGGACGGGGAGGGGCGCTATCTGCTGGCAAGCGGCCGTGGCGCCAGGCTTTCGCCCCGCAGTGTGGCGCGGAAGGCCGAATACATCGTGGCGGTGGACGTTGACGGGGGCGGTCAGGATGAGGGGATCATCCACCTGGCCTCAGAGGTTGGTGAGGACCTTCTGCGCCAGGAATGCGCCGGGCTGATCGTTCTGCGGAGCACAATCGCCTGGAACGAGCGGGAAAAACGGGTTGTGGCGGCCAGGGAGGAGGGTATAGGAGCACTCAGGCTCACGTCATCCCCCTACACCCCCGGCAATGAGGAGCTATGCCCTGTGATCCTGGAGGCGGTGCGGGCATCCCGTCTGGAATTGCTCGACATGGATGATACGGTCCGGCGGGTACAGGGGCGGGTGGCGCTTCTGCGTAAGGCCCTGCCGGAGGATGGGTGGCCGGATCTTACGAACGAAAACCTGCTGGAGACGCTGGAGGAGTGGCTGGGGCCCCATCTGGCCGGAGTACGCACCGCCCAGCAGTTGCGGGCGCTGGACGTCGCTCCGCTGCTGCTCGGGTTGTTGGACTACCGCCGCCTGCGGCTTTTGGACGAACTGGCCCCAACGTATATGGAGGTGCCGAGCGGCTCCCGTATCAGGCTCGATTACGCGGCCGGGGAGTGGCCGGTACTGGCAGTGAAGCTGCAAGAACTGTTCGGGCTGTCGGATACGCCGACCATTGCCAGGGGAAGGGTCGGGGTGCTGCTGCACCTCCTGTCGCCGGCCGGGAGGCCGATACAGGTCACGCGGGATCTGAAGGGGTTTTGGAACGGCGCCTACCATGAGGTGAAAAAGGAGTTGAAGGGGCGGTATCCCAAACACCCCTGGCCGGACGACCCCTGGAGCGCCCAGCCGACGCGGCGGGCGAAACCACGGGGTAGCTAGATTTGAAAACAAAAATCTGCCACAGAGACACGGAGACACAGAGAAAGTCAAAACCGCAAATTTTCAAAAACTGTCGTTCGTGGACCCAAAGCCTGTGTTTTGAATTTCTCTGTGAACCTCGGTGTCTCCGTGTCTCTGTGGCAGAAGTTAGTTTGTTTATTGTTTCCAAAATTTCCACTCGCTGACATCCCCCTCGCATACCGCCGCGACACCCCGGTCCGGATTGGCCGCCAGGTGCCGCAGGATGGCGAAGACCTGCTCCACCGCCTCCGGTTTGCCGAGGCTTGCGGCGACCTCGCCCGCTGTCATGGGATTTTGTCCCTTCCCAAGCAGTCCCACGATCTCCTTTTGCAGGGCTATGACCGCACCGGCCGCCTTTTTCCCCGCTTCGACCCCGGGCTGATGGTAGGCGTTGACATTGATCAGGCTGGCGTACAGGCCGACGGCGCGCTCGAACAGGGCGATCAGGACGCCAATCGTAAAGGCGTCGATCCGCTCCACGGTGATGGTCATGGATTCGCGTCCCTTCTCGTAGAGCGCCTGACGGGTCCCCTGGAAAAAGCCGAACAGGAAATCTCCGCTGGTAATCCCTTCTTCCACCGGCATCGATGCTCCCTCACGGTCGTGCAATACCTCAACGAAGGTCACGAAGAAATTGGCCACCCCTTCGCGCAACTGTTGCACATAGGCGTGCTGGTCGGTGGACCCCTTGTTGCCGTAGACCGTCATGCCCTGGTTGACGATGTTCCCCTCCAGGTCCGCTTCCTTGCCGATGGACTCCATGATCAACTGTTGCAGGTAACGGGAGAAGAGCAGCAGACGGTCCTTGTAGGGGAGCATGACCATATCCTTCTCCCCGCGCCCGTTTGTGGCGTAGTGCCACATCAGGGCCATCAGCGCGGCGGGGTTCTGTCGGGTCTCCGTCTGGCGGGTGACGGCGTCGCAGGCCGCGGCACCGGCCAGCAGGGCCGTGATGTCGAGCCCCTGCAGGGCTGCCGGGAGCAGGCCGACCGCAGAGGTCACGGAGGTCCGGCCGCCGACCCAGTCCCACATGGGGAAGCGGGCGATCCACCCTTCTGCGGCGGCGAGCCTGTCCAGTTCGCTTCCGGCGCCGGTCACGGCCACGGCATGGAGGGCGAACTCCAACCCTGCGCGCCGGTAGGCGGCCTGGGCCTCCAGCATGCCGTTACGGGTCTCCTTGGTAGAGCCGCTCTTGGAGATGACGACCGCCAGGGTGCGACCCAGGTCGTCCCCCAGTTCGGCGAACACCCGGTCCATGCCGTCGGGATCGGTGTTGTCGAGGAACGAGGGCTTCATCCGATCTCCGGCCATGCCGAGGGCCTCGGCCACGAACTGCGGTCCCAAGGCCGAACCGCCGATGCCGATGATGAGAATATTTTTGAATGTTTCGTTATTTTGAGATGTTATGGTGCCTGAGTGGATGTTATAGCTGAAGGTTTTGATCTGGTCGAGGGCCGACGCGATCTGGTCCCGGATCTCGCCGGTCGGAGCGAGGGCGGCGTTTCTCAGCCAGTAGTGCCCCACCATGCGCTGTTCGTCCGGATTGGCCACGGCGCCGGCCTCCAATTCCTTCATGGCGGTGAAAGCCCGTTGCATGGACGGTTCCATGTGATCCGGAAACGCTTCAGGGAACCCCATGCGGCTGATATCCAGAGACAACCCCAGCTTTGGACACAGGCAGAGATGGGTGGTATAACGCTTCCAAAGTGTAAGATCGCCCATGATAACCTCCGGTTGTGGTCGTAAACGTCAGAGCCATTTTGCCCTGTCCACACCGTTTGTCAAGTTGCCAGACCGTTTGCCCTCTGATTTGTTGCGACCGGACAAAAAATATGCAGGGAATGCTTACTTTTATCTTGTAACATCACGGGGTTTTTATTAGGTTCAAGGCACGAGAGACAGCGGCCCGTCACCTGCCCCCTCTCCAGGGCAATCAGTATGAGGTCGCATCCGTTCTGACGGGATCGAATTCAGGATAGGGGTCTGCTATGAGTAGAAAGTCCGCGACCGATACCTCCCTTCCGGCGTGCTCTGCCGAACGAGGTGGGCACTTAACCGCAATACTGGATCTGGTGCAGTCCTGGACCGGACACGATTTCAGTTCATACAAGATCAATACCATCCAAAGGCGCATCGAGCGGCGCATGGCGATGAACAATGCGCGTGAAGTTGCGGACTACCTTGCCCTCCTGAACGCGAACCCCCAGGAAGCCCATGCCCTCTGCCGGGAGTTCCTGATCGGGGTGACCGGCTTCTTCCGCGATCCGGAGGCGTTTGAAATTCTTGGCCGAGAGGTGGTCCCGCGTCTCTTTGCGGGGCGGAATGCCGACGACCCGGTGCGCATCTGGCACCCATGCTGTTCCACGGGTGAGGAGGCATACTCCATGGCCATCCTGATCAGGGAGTATCTGGAAAGCCAGAATCGTACCGCCGAGGTGCTGATCTTTGCCAGCGACCTGGACGAGGAGGCGCTTGCCCAGGCCCGGGCCGGACAATACTCCGAGGCCATTGAAGCGTCCGTGGGGCCGGAACGGCTCGCGACCTGGTTCACCAGAACGAACGGCGGCTACCAGGTGATCAGGCAACTGCGTGAGATGGTGGTATTCGCCCACCATAGCCTGATCAAGGACCCTCCCTTTTCCCGCCTCGACCTGCTCGTCTGCCGCAATGGCCTCATCTATCTCACCTCCGACATGCAGACGCGACTCATTCCCCTCTTCCATCAAATCTTGGAGCCGGAGGGGTTCCTGTTTCTGGGAGCATCGGAAACGATAGGCCAGCACACCGATATGTTCATCCCGGTTCATAAGAAGTGGAAGATCTTTCAGCGTCGGGAGAGCGGTCGGTCCGGCGAAACGATCTTCCCTTTTTCCGTTCCCGTCCCCAAACCTGCCGGAGCGGTCCGCTCTTCGAAGTCTGCCGACGCCCGGGAGGATATCTCCGCACAGCGGGCAGAAAAGATACTTGTGGAGCGTTATGCCCCTCCCTGGGTGATGGTCAACGAGAAATATGAAGTGGTCCATGTCTCTCCCCACGCCGGCCGTTTCCTCGAAGTGCCCGTCGGCGAACCGTCCCGGGATATCCTGAAGATGGCACGGAAGTCCCTGCGACCGCCGTTGCGGGCAGCGATCCATACGGCCTTCGGCGAACAGAGGCAGGTTGTCTTCCGGGGTGTGAAGATTGTTGACGGCGATGGGGAATCTACGGTCAATGTGCTGGTTGAGCCCCTTGTTACGGCATCTCTTGGCGTAACCCAGGCCATGGTGATCTTTGAACCGATACGTGCGCCCCTTACGGCCCCGCCGGCTCCCGGAACCGAAATCGCTCCGGGCGACGACTCCTCCAAGGATGCCTTGATACGCCAGTTGGAGGAGCAGTTGTGCATCACCCACGAACAACTCCAGGTCACCGTCGAACAGCTCGCCACCTCAAGCGAAGGGTTCATGTCCTCCAGTGAGGAACTCATCACGATCAACGAAGAATACCAGTCGATGAACGAAGAGTTGCAGGCGACCAATGAGGAACTGGAAACCTCCAAGGAGGAGTTGCAGGCGCTCAATGAGGAACTGCTTGCCGTCAACACCGAATTGCAGCAGAAGGTGGAAGAGCTCAATCTGGTCAACAGCGACATGGAAAATCTCTTCGCCAGTTCCGAGATCGCGGCCATCTTTCTTGACCGTCAGCTTGCCATCAAACGTTTTTCCCCGGCCATGGCCGCCATCTTCAGCCTGATCCCGGCCGATCTGGGCCGCCCCTTCCAGCATCTGGCGGGAAAGCTCGACTGGCCGGCGCTTTCCCGTGATGCCCTCAAGGTGCTGGGTGGGCATCCCATTGCCGAGCGGGAGGTCACCACCCTGAAAGAGGGACGCTGTTACCTCAAGAGGGTACTCCCCTATCGGAACCACGAAGGGGCCATCAATGGCATCGTCATCACCCTCGTGGATATCAGCGGGCACAAGAGGGCCGAAGAGACGCGGGCCCGGCTGGCGGCCATTGTCGAATCATCGGATAACGCCATTATCTCCAAGGGACTGGACGGCCGCATCAGTACCTGGAACAGCAGCGCCGAACGGCTGTTCGGCTATCCTGCTAAAGAGGTTATCGGAAAACCGATCTCTCTGCTCTTCCCTCCTGAGCTGTTGGCCGAAGAGGAGCAGATACTTGGCCAGTTGAAGGCGGGCGAGCGGATTGATCACCTGGAAACCGTACGCCTTGCCAGGGATGGGCGGCGAATAGATGTCTCCCTGACCGCCTCGCCTGTCAAGGACGCTTCGGGCCGCATCATCGGGGCATCACAGATCGTCCGCGATATCACGGAGAGAAAGAAAGAAGAGGAACATGGGCGGCATCTCGCCTCGTTTCCACAATTGGATCCGCACCCGGTCCTGGAGGCGGATGCATCAGGCGGCATTGTCTTTGCCAATCCGGCCGCGCAACGGTTTCTGGAGACCGTTGGGTTGGCAGGGGAGGATGCCGTTGGTTTCCTCCCCCCGGATGTCAACGAAATTCTGGAGGAGTGGGACAGGGCCACCGAGACGACCCTGTATCGGGAGATTACCATCCAGGAGCGGGTTTTTGGCGAGACGATCCAATTGATCCCCCGTTTCAATGTTGTGCGTATGTATGCCCACGAAATCACCAAACGCAAACGGGCGGAGGAGGAACTGCTCCGTGCCCACGACGAGTTGGAACACCGGGTCGCGGAACGCACCGAGGAGTTGGCTACGGCGCTGTCATCCCTGCGGAAAGAGACCAGCGAACGGCTGCACGCCCTGGAGGCCCTGCGTAAAAAGGAGCAGATGCTCCTGCAGCAGAGCCGTCTGGCGGCCATGGGGGAGATGATCAACAATATCGCCCACCAGTGGCGCCAGCCGCTGAACGTGCTGGGGCTCCTGGTTCAGCAGATACGGCTGTTTTACGGCATGGAACAGTTCAACCAGGAATTTCTGGACGAAACCGTCGGCAAGGCGATGGGGCTGGTCAATCACATGTCCCAGACCATCGAAGATTTCAGGAATTTCTTCAAACCCGACAAGGAAAAGGTCGAATTTGCGATCCGCGATGTGGTTGTAAAGACCCTGGCGCTGGTAGAGGAGAGTTTCAAAAACCAGCAGGTTGCGGTTGAGACCCAGGCGAACGCCAACCCCACGGTTTCCGGCTATCCGAACGAGTACTCCCAGGCTCTGCTGAACATCCTGCTGAACGCCAGGGATGCCTTGTTGGACAAGCGCCCCGACGATGCCAAGGTGGTGGTGACCATCGGCACGGAAGAGGGGCGCTCCATTGTGACCATCACCGACAACGCCGGCGGCATTGCCGGGGACACCATGGGCAAGATCTTCGAGCCGTATTTCACCACCAAGGGGCCGGACAAGGGGACCGGGGTGGGGCTGTTCATGTCGAAAGCCATCATCGAAAAGAATATGAACGGCAGGCTTACGGCACGCAATATCGCCGATGGCGCGGAATTCAGGATAGAGGTTTGAACGGGTAGGGGAATGGGAACGAAAAAGGCGAGGGTAACCCCGCCTTTTTCGTTTTTTATTGATGGGTTACATATTATTTCTTGATGCTGTAGAACACGTCGTGTCCCCTGAACAGGGCCACGTTGTCCAGCTCGTCCTCGATACGCAGCAACTGGTTGTACTTGGCAACGCGATCGGTGCGGCAGAGGGAGCCGGTCTTGATCTGGCCGGCATTGACCGCCACGGCCAGGTCGGCCAGGGTGGTGTCCTCGGTTTCGCCCGAGCGGTGGGAGATGACCGTGGTGTAGCCGGCCCGTTTGGCCATCTCTATGGCCTCCAGGGTCTCGGTCAGGGTGCCGATCTGGTTGAGCTTGATCAGGATCGAGTTGGCGATACCCTTCTGGATGCCTTCCTTGAGGATCTTGGGATTGGTGACGAACAGGTCGTCCCCCACGATCTGGATGCGCTTGCCCAGACGCTCGGTCATCTTTTTCCAGCCGTCCCAATCGTTTTCGGCCATGCCGTCTTCGATGGAGATGATCGGGTACTTGTTGACCAGGTTCTCGTAGAAGTCGATCAGTTGGTCGGAGCTTTTCTTCGGCTCGGCCTCGTTCTCCAGGGTATAGACGCCGTCTTTGAACAGTTCCGACGAGGCCACGTCCAGGGCCAGAAGCACGTCTTCGCCCGGCTTGTAGCCGGCCTTGGCGATGGCCTCCATGATGACTTCCAGGGCCTCTTCGTTGGATTTCAGATTGGGGGCGAAACCGCCCTCGTCGCCGACGGCGGTGTTGTAGCCTTTACCTTTGAGCACGGATTTGAGGGCATGAAAGACCTCGGCGCCCATGCGTAGGGCGCTGGCGAAGTTTTTCGCCCCGGCCGGCATGATCATGAATTCCTGGATATCAACGTTGTTGTCGGCATGGGCACCGCCGTTGAGGATGTTCATCATCGGCAACGGCAGTTCGCGGGCGCCGGCGCCGCCGATATATTTGTACAGCGGCTGTCCCGCCTCCTCGGCGGCCGCCTTTGCCACCGCCAGGGACACGCCCAGGATGGCGTTGGCGCCCAGGTTGCTCTTGTATTCGGTGCCGTCCAGTTCCAGCATCTTCATGTCGATGCCGATCTGGTCGTCGGACTCCATGCCGACAATCTCATCGGCGATCTGATTGTTGACGTTGTCCACCGCCTTGAGCACGCCTTTGCCCAGGTACCGGGACTTGTCGCCGTCGCGCAGTTCCAGGGCCTCGCGTTCGCCGGTGGATGCACCGGAGGGAACGGCGGCCCGCCCAAAGGCCCCGGATTCGAGAAACACCTCCACTTCCAGTGTCGGATTTCCGCGGGAATCCAGGATCTCCCGAGCGTAGACATCTACGATTTCACTCATTGCTGCCCCCTTGCATGGAATTAGTTGGTATGGAGATACGTTGTCTCCGTAAACACAAAACGCTATTTCTATATCACATTACTTCCAATAAATACAGACATGCCGGGAAAAAATGTGTGTCTGCTCAGAAATATCCCCATCGGTTCGGCATACAGATATTCACATTACGTTGTAATAATGGTATGAAATAACCTCGCCATTGTTTGCGGATAGAATTCCCCTGATTAGTGGAGAAGGCATTCATGCCGTCAGATTCCCTGGATCGTCTCACCATCGATAAATCCCGCCAGTCCTCTCACAAGCGGGGCGCGGGCAAGCGCACGCGTCTTTGGGTCGTTGTTTTCGTCGCGATCGTCGCCGGAGTCGTACTGCTGGCAGTGCAGAGGCGCTCCGTCTCCATCGAAACCACCAATGTCTCCCAGGTATTTCCGACCCAGTCATTTACCCTGTTGAACGCCAGCGGATATGTGGTGGCCCAACGAAAGGCGGCGGTGGCCGCCAAGACCACCGGCCGGTTGGAATGGCTGGGGGTCGAGGAGGGGAGCCGGGTTACGACCGGCCAGGTTATTGCCCGGCTGGAGAACAAGGACCTGGATGCGGCCGTGCGGCAGAACAAGGCGGCCGTCCAGAACGCCCGGTCTGCACTTGACCAGGTCAAGGCGGAACTTGTCGACGCCAAACAGGCGTTCCTGCGTGAGAAGGAGTTGCTGAACCAGGGGATCGTCGCCAAGTCCGAATACGATGCGGCCTACGCGCGCTACAAGAAGGCCGTTGCCGGCGTCGCGGGTGCAGAAGCCGGCATCCACGTCGCCCTCGCCGCGCTGAGGGGGGCGACGGTAAACTACGATTACAGTCTGATCAGGGCGCCGTTCGATGCCGTTGTCTTGACCAAGAATGCCGATGTGGGAGACATCATCACCCCCCTGGGGGCGGCGGCAAATGCCAAGGCGGCCGTGGTGTCCATAGCGGACCTCGGTTCGCTTGAGGTGGAGGCCGATGTCTCCGAATCAAACCTGGCGGTGGTGAAGGCGGAGCAGCCCTGCGAGATTACCCTGGATGCGCTGCCCAACACCCGGTTCCGCGGCGTCGTGCACACCATCGTCCCAACGGCCGACCGCACCAAGGCCTCGGTCATGGTCAAGGTGCGCTTCGTGGACACCGATCCCCGCATCTTGCCGGAGATGAGCGCCAAGGTGGCCTTCCTGGAGCGGGAAGCCCACAAAGCGGACCAGCGGCCGCGCATCGCCGTCAAACCGTCGGCAATCGTCGCCTCCGGCGGCCGCCAGGGGGTCTATCTCGTCACGGGGGATCGCGTGGTCTTCACGCCGATTACCCGCGGCGCTCCGCTGGGCGATCTGGTGGAGGTCAGCGGGGTGAAGTCCGGCGATAAGGTTGCGCTCAAGCCTTTGGATAAACTGAAGAATGGCGCCAGAATCAGCTTGGCCGGGGAAAAATAAGAAATGGCCGACTCCGGGGAACGGCGGATCGTCGTCAGTATCCGCAACGCAGCCAAGTCCTACCTGCGGGGCAGCCAGGTGGTGCCGGTTCTGGAGAATCTCTCCTTCGAAATCTTCCAGGGGGAGTTCCTGGCGCTGATGGGGCCGTCTGGGTCGGGCAAGAGCACCCTGCTCAACCTGATTGCCGGCATCGATTCAGTGGACAGCGGCTCTATCGTAGTGGATGGCGTGGATATCGCCACCCTGGGGGAGCGGGAACTTGCCGACTGGCGCGCGGCCCACGTCGGCTTCATCTTCCAGTTCTACAACCTCATCCCGGTCCTGACCGCGTTTGAAAATGTGGAACTGCCGCTCCTCCTGACGCCGCTTAACCGCCGCGAACGCCGGGAGCATGTGGTGGCCGCCCTGGAGGTGGTCGGTCTGGCCGACCGCATGGAACATTACCCCTCCCAGCTTTCGGGCGGCCAGCAACAGCGGGTCGCCATCGCCCGGGCCGTGGTGAGCGACCCCTCCATCCTGGTGGCCGACGAGCCGACCGGCGATCTGGATCGGGTTTCCGCCGAGGAGATCCTGCACCTGATGGCGCGACTGAACAGCGCGTTCGGCAAGACGATCATCATGGTCACCCACGACCCTCGCGCCGCCGAAAAGGCCCATACCGTCAGGCACCTGGAAAAGGGCGTGCTCAGCGATGTTCCTTCTTAAGCTGCTTACCAGGAACGCCTTGCGCCACCGTCTGCGCACCGGGCTCACCATACTGGGAATCACCATCGCCATCCTGGCTTTCGGCCTGCTGCGGACGGTGGTCAGCGCCTGGTATGCCGGGGTCAACGCCTCGTCGGCCGCGCGGCTGATCTCGCGCAACGCTATCTCCCTGACCTTTTCCCTGCCCCTGTCCTACCTGGAGCGGATCAGGCAGGTGGAGGGGGTCAAGTCGGTTTCCTATGCCAACTGGTTCGGGGGCATCTACATCACGGAAAAGAACTTTTTCCCGAATTTTGCCGTGGAACCGAAAAGCTATTTCGAGCTGTATCCCGAATTCGTGCTCTCTCCCGAAGACAAACGGTCATTTCTGGCCGACCGCAAGGGGTGCGTGGTCGGACGGAGGCTGGCCGAGCGTTTCGGGTGGAAGGTGGGCGACAGCATCACGCTCAAGGGCACCATCTTTCCCGGCACATGGGAATTCGTCCTGCGCGGCATCTATCGCGGCGCGGAGAAATCGACCGATGAGAACCAGTTTTTCTTTCAGTGGGACTATCTGAACGAGACCCTGAAGAAGACGGTCGCGCGCCGGGCCGATCAGCTCGGTGTCATCATCCTGGGGCTGAAAAACCCACAAACGGCGGCGGAGACCTCCCTGGCGGTGGATGCACGGTTCAAAAACTCCCTGGCCGAAACCCTGACCGAGACGGAAAAGGCCTTCCAGCTCAGCTTCGTCTCCATGACCGAGGCTATCGTGGTGGCCATCCGTATCGTGTCGTACGTGGTGATCGTCATCATCATGGCGGTGGTGGCCAATACCATGGCCATGACCGCCCGGGAACGGATCGGCGAGTATGCCATCTTCAAGGCCATGGGCTTTCGCGGGTATTACATTGCCGGCATGGTGTTCGGCGAGTCGCTGTTTATCGCCATGACCGGCTGTGCGGTCGGCATTGCCCTGACCTTTCCGGTGGCCGCCAGGTTCGGCAAGGTCATGGGCGCGTTCTTTCCCGTATTCCAGGTCGAGCGTTCAACCCTGTACCTGGATGTGGCCTTCTGCCTGGTGGTCGGGCTGGTGGCGGCCGTCTTTCCCACCTGGCGGGCGGTCAGGATCGGGATTGCCGACGGCTTGCGGAGAATCGGATAAAGATTTACCTTCTGACCAATGGTTGTATGTAACGAGGAGCATCAATGAAAACCAGAATACTGATCGTCGACGACGAACTGAGTATGCGCGAATTCCTTGCGATCCTGCTGGAGCGGGAGGGGTACGAGGTGGTGGTGGCGAGCAATGCCGAGGAGGCGCTCCGGCAGATTGGCGGTTCCCTGTTCGATCTGGTCATTTCGGATGTGCAGATGCCCGGCCTGAGCGGCATCGAACTGCTGGCCCGGATCAAACAAACGACCCCGGAGACCGCCGTGCTGATGGTGACGGCATTCACCGCCGCGGAACAGGCGGTGGAGGCCATGAAGCTGGGGGCCTATGATTACATCTCCAAACCGTTCAAGAACGAGGAGATCAAGATCCTGATCAGCAAGGCCCTGGAGAAACAGGGGCTGAAGCGGGAAAACACCATCCTTCGGCAGGAGGTCGCCCAGCGGGACGGCTTTTGCGGGATCATCGGCAAGAGCGCCAAGATGCGGGAGTTGTTCGACATGATCCAGAAGGTCGCCCCCAGCCAGAGCTCGGTGCTGATCCTGGGAGAGAGCGGCACCGGCAAGGAGTTGGCGGCCCGCGCCATCCACGGGTGCAGCCCGCGCAAAGGCAAGCCGTTCGTGGCGGTCAACTGCGGGGCGATCCCCGAATCCCTGATCGAGAGCGAACTGTTCGGCCACAAGAAGGGCGCCTTTACCGGCGCGGTGGCCGACCGGCCCGGTCTTTTCGAGCAGGCCGACGGCGGGACGCTCTTTCTGGACGAGATCGGCGAACTGCCGCTCCTCTTGCAGACCAAGCTGCTGCGGGTCCTGCAGGAACGGGAATTCCGGAGGGTAGGGGACGCCAAGGTGCTCAAGACTGATGTGCGCGTATTGACCGCCTCCAACCGCGATCTGGATGAAGACATCAAGAGTGGGGGCTTCCGCGAGGACCTCTACTACCGCATCAATGTGGTGCAGATCGTCATGCCGCCGCTCAGGGAGCGGATCGAGGACATCCCGCTCTTGGTGGAACATTTCTGCCGCAAGCTCCATCCCGACGGTCCGACAACGGTTTCCCCCGGCGCGCTCAAGGCGCTGATGAATTACCCGTTTCCCGGCAACATCCGCGAACTGGAGAATATCGTCGAGCGCAGCCTGATCCTGGACAGCGAGCTCATTGCCGAAGGGAGTCTCCCGAAGCAGGTCACCGCCGGCAGGGCGCCCTGCCTGAGCGCGGAGATCGTGATCCCCGACGAGGGGATGTTCCTGGAACCGCTCTTGGAAGATCTGGAAAAGCGCTACCTCCTGAAGGCGCTGGAAAAGACCGGCGGCGCCAAGAAGAAGGCGGCGGCGCTGCTGGGGATGACGTTTCGGTCGTTCCGCTATCGGTTGGCGAAGTTGGGGATGGATAACGGGGAAGAGTGACAAAAATTGTCAGGGGTGGTGACGTGTTTGGCCCGGTTCAGGTTGTTGTATTGAAGTGCTATTTTGATATATGATTAATATCAGTATGTTATGTTTGTTTTGAAACTGGCCTTCGATTTGCAATAATACTTTCGAATTGATTATTACTTGATCTGTAAAGAACACAACACAACGAAAGGGGAAAAACATGCTACAAAAAATGAGAAACAGAAAAGGCTTCACCCTGATCGAGCTGCTGATCGTTGTTGCGATCATCGGTATCCTGGCTGCTATCGCCATCCCGCAGTTTAACGCATACCGTCAAAAAGCCTACAACAGTGCTGCATCGAGTGACCTGAAAAACACGAAAACAGCACTTGAATCCGTTATGGCAGATGCCCAGAAGTACCCAACTAATCTCCAGTAAATTAAATAATACGATGAAAGGGGCGTTCTAATGAAAAGAAAGATCTTCGCAATGGCTGGACTTGTAGCCATGATTATGTCAAATGCTTCCATGACTCTTGCTGCAACGGCAGCAGGGACTGAATTTACAACGTTAGCTGGCGTTGCCATACAGTACTCTACCGATGGCACAAATTATAAAGACCTTGCCAAACTCTCAAACAACGTTATGTTGCATTGCTTTATCAATAGTACTTCAGACCAATACTCAATTACGACAAAGCATTCACAATCGGTTCGTGAGTATGGCACCTCTTCGCAAGATACCAAGATGTATTACCATGAGCTTGCAGCTACTTCCACAGCGATGACCACTCTTAATGCATCTGATACCAGCCAGATGACATCGTGGACATCTATGTAACATCTGCCTCCTACACCGTAACGGGATGCTTCGGCATCCCGTTTTTTTTGGAGCTTCTTTGTGCAAAACCCTGCTGCTAGGACCCGAAATCAATCTCTCATTATCATCATTATCCTGCTGAGCAGTTATTACCCTTCACTCTTTGCCCCCTTTAATTCTGTAGATGATGTCAAGATGGTCAACCAACTCATCAACGTGGATACCATTTCCCTTAAAGACCTGTTTTTCTCCGGTGGCGGCGGACAATACTACCGCCCTTTGTTATTCCTTACGTTTCTGTTTGATAAATTCGCTTGGGGGGTGCAGGAAAGTTTCATGCACCTGGAGAATGTTTTATTTCATCTTGTCAATACTCTGCTGGTTTTTTGTCTTGCCCGGCAGTTCGTCAAGGCATGGCGTTGGGATACGCAATATCTCCCCTTTGTTGTTGCCCTGCTGTTTGGCCTCCATCCCATAGCCACCGAACCGGTCAACTGGGTATCCGGGCGTACAGACCTGCTGGCCGGGGTATTCGTCCTCTCGGCAATTTTGTTATTCACACGGTCGATTCATCAAGCATCCTTTTGGCGAGGTGCCGCAGGGGCTTTTCTTTTGCTGTGCGGGTGTCTGTCGAAAGAAACCGCCCTGTTTGTTCTTCCGGTTCTATTGTTATGGTGTCTTGTTCCGCCACGAGATTGTGCCTGCGGAGCTTCAGTACGCCTGCGGGCGTTTCTCTTAGTATCGTACCTTGCGTCAGGTTTTGCTTATCTGTCGATGCGTTGGCATGCCTTAAACGGTGGCGACAAGATTGTCAGTACCATGGCGAGTGGAACAAGTAGCTCCGGTGCTGCGTTCGGCATGTGGGATATGATTCGGGTCGGTCTCAAAACATCTGGTTTTTATTGTAAAAAGCTGATCGTGCCCTTTCCGCTCAACTTCGGAATTATTGAGATATCGCCTCATTATATCTGGTTGGGGCTTCTGGTGTGTGTAGGGGTCTGTTATTGTCTGTATGCGCGTACTACGGTCTCTTACCTTTTTATTGCCGCTTTTTGCCTGGTATCGCCCGCTTTTGTTTTGCCGCTGTTAAAGATTACGTGGACTCCGGTTGCCGAACGGTATGCGTATATTGCTTCTGCCCCCTTGCTTGTCGCTCTTTCGTTTCTGTTTATCCGCGGTTTGCAATCACGTTTGCCGCCGCAGGCAATTACATTATTTGTGACCATTTTGCTGTCTTGTGTCGGTTTTGTTACTATCGAGCGCAATATCGTTTGGCAGGATAACGTGTCACTGTTTGAAGATACCGTAAAAAAATCGCCCAGTTTTTCTGCTGCAAAGAATGAGTTGGCTATTGCCCTGGTTGACAGAGGCAAGACCGACGAGGCCAATAAAATATTGCTTGCCAACAGTGGTGATGATACCCAGCCCTCATCCATAAATAAAATCAAGGTTGCCGTGAACAACGGCAGGTTTGAGGAAGCATACAGAATGATGAGGGAGCGGAAGGCAAGCGGTGTGAAAGAGGGCAAGGATTCTTTGGATCTTATGTACCTGATCAACGAACAACGGTTTAAAACTTCAAAAAATGAGAGCCAGTCCCGGAAAATACACATGGAACTGCTTGCAATACTGGAAAAACTTCATTCATTATCAGGAGATCCGGTGTATTTTTACCGGATTGGGAAGGTGCAGTTACGGCAGGGGAACAGATTGGCTGCCAAACAATCTTTTGAGAGCGCGTGGCGAAATTCAGCGCCAGACTGTTATTATCATGATGCCGCCAAGAAGCTTGCAGAGCGCTTATAATAATGAAAATGGCAGGTATAGTATACTTTTGGGGGGCTCTCTCCCTGCGCATTAATGAATTAGTATGAGGGTTTTCATGTCCATGAAATTTACCAAGGAGACCAGACCAATATGATGAATGTCATTCTTGTTACCCTGAAAGGGGTTTTCCGTGACCGTGTTTTTTTGGGGATTACGGCTCTATTGGTGCTGTTTCTGTTCATTCCATCCGCTGCATCTCTTTCAATGCGTCAGGTGACGGAACTATCCGTCACACTGTCCTTGTCGCTCATTTCCTTCATTTTGTTATTGCTGGCGGTTTTTTTGGGTGCAACTTCCATTTGGAGGGATGTGGAGCGACGCTATACCTTTAGCGTTCTCAGTCTTCCAATCAATCGCAGCTTCTACTTGTTTGGACGCTTTTTCGGGCTGGCTCTGTTTCTGATTCTTACTTCGGCAGCACTGGGGGCGGTAACGTGCTTGGTGGTTAAAGTTACGTCAGGCATCTATCCCCCTGATCGGCCAATCGTATTGGGGTATTTGGCATTAGCTGTTATATTTGCCACCCTCAAATATATTCTGTTGATTTCTGTGGCTATTTTGTTATCAACTGTCAGCACTTCCTTCTTTTTGCCGATCTTCGGTACCATTTGTGTTTTTATCGCTGGCGGCATAACGCAGCAAGTGTACGAATATATTAACTCGCCTGTAGCACAGGCAGCTATTTCACCCTTTTTCAAAATAGCAGCTACAGCGGTATATTATCTCCTACCAAATCTGGCTGGTTTTGATCTGAAAGTAAATGCCATTTATAGCATTGCACCTGATCCTAGCGGATTATGTATGACATTCGCATATTTTCTGGCCTATACTGCCATTTTATTGGGTTGTGCGGCATTGCTGTTCAGTCGGAGGGAGTTAAAGTGACCCGCGATATAACACCTGTCAGTCTGGTGATAGCAGGTTTACTTGTCTATGGCCTTCTCGTTTGCCCTTTCACTGACTATATGCGTAACAAGCCGATTGAAGAAAAACTTGGCTTCGTGCCGAGCGTCAAATTGCTAAGACCGTTGAGCGCTGACCAGAAGGAGTTGGTCGGGGCCTCACTGGCCATGAAGGTGTTGATGTATTATGGCGGCGTTCTCGACAAAATGCAGGGCGGCAAGATAATTGCCGAATCACCGGATCTTCAGGGAATGTCCCGCCTACTTCATGGCGCGGTGCAGCTTGATCCATATAATATGGATGCCTACTATTTCGCACAGGGTTTTTTAACGTGGGACGCCCAACAATTCAACGTAGCCAACAACATGCTTCAATACGGTATGAAATATCGCACCTGGGATTGGTATCTTCCGTTTTACGCTGGCTTTAATTACGCCTATTTTTTGAAGGACTTCAAAAAAGCCGCGGAATACTACAGCAAGGCGGGAGAATTGTCTGGCCAGGAATTGCACATCAGCCTCGCGGGTAGATACCTGCAAGAGTCGGGACAGACAAGCCTTGCTATCGGGTATCTTAGGGCAATGATCGCGACCTCGCGCAACGAAACGGCGCGGAAGTCATTCGAAACGAGACTTAAGGCCTTTGATGGCGTGCGAAAAATAGAGGTCGCCCGCGACCGTTTTCGGGGAAAGCAAGGACGAGAGCCATTATCTGTGGCGGAATTGTTCAAATCGGGTTTTTTGGAAGCATTGCCCAGTGATCCCTATGGAGGGCAGTTTTATTTACAGCCCGACGGCGCAGTCGCAACGACAAGTAAGTTTGCGTTCCCGCAAGCAAAAAAAGGAGTTAAGTGATGAACATGCTGGATATCCGCGGCTTGTCAAAAACATTTATTGGCAAGCGTCGGTTGCGTGTTGAAGCGCTCAGGGATCTCACACTCTCCATCGCCCAAGGCGAAATCTTCGGCTTCCTCGGCCCCAACGGCGCCGGTAAGAGTACGACCATCAAGTGCCTGATGGGGCTGATTCGGCCGACGGTCGGCACGGCAACCATCATGGGCGAGCAGATCGGCAGCGTTGCGTCGCGGGCCAAGATCGGTTTCCTGCCCGAGAACCCGGCCTTTTACGATTACCTGACCGCCGAGGAGTATCTCCGGTTTGTGGGCAAGACGTTCAAGATGCCGGAAGCCCTCCTGACCCGCCGGACGGACGAAACGCTGAAGCAGCTTGAATTGTGGGATGCCCGCAAACGTCCCATGCGCGGCTACAGCAAGGGGATGGTGCAGCGGGTCGGGCTGGCGCAAACCATGATCCACGATCCCGACCTGTATATCCTGGATGAGCCCATGAGCGGGCTCGACCCCATCGGCAGGGCGTTGGTGAAGGATATTATTCTTGACCTGAAGAAGCGGGGCAAGAGTGTCTTCTTCAGCACCCATATCACCGATGATGTGGAAAAGGTCTGCGATAGGGTAGGGGTGATCGTCAAGGGACAGCTCGAGGCCCTGGACAGCGTCGAGAATATCGTGCGGCAAGGGATCGAGGGGTACATCGTGCAGACCCGGCTGAGCCGGGGAAACCATGAGGCCCTGGGCGGTTTTTCCGTCGTGCGCACGAATGAAACCTTTATTGAATACTTTGTGCCGGTGGCTGGCTTCAATGAATTCATGGCGCTGGCCGGACAGCATTCGGTGGAGGTTACCCTGGTCGAAACAAAGCGCAAGGATCTGGAAAGCTTCTTCCTGGAAATCGTGGGAAAGGGGAAATAGCCGGTAACATCCCTGTAGGCTCATTGTTCCTGTGCGGAATCACTGCTACCAATCTGTATGGGGCGAGTATCCGGAATGAACCGGAAGCTCGCCCCATACATCTTCCTCTGCGTTCCCTCCCCATATCTAATCGAAATCAGACGATATTTCACCAGAAGCGCGCTTCCGCTTGACGTCCGGGTTACTATCGCGTATAAATAAAAATAATTTTCATTTAATTGTGGATAACTCTTTATGAACAGAGAACAGGGGCGTGACATCCTCAAACGGCTTAATATGAAGGTCACTCCCAAGCGGCTGGAGGTTATGTGTTGCCTGGGGAGCGAACCGCTCTACCTCTCCGCCGATGAGGTCTGGCACCGCATCAAGGACCGGGTGGACAGCATCGGGCTGCCCACGGTGTACCGCATCCTCGATGAACTGGCCGAGGCCGGCGTCATTACCCGCATCTTCTTGGCTGACCGCAAGCAGTACTATTTTCTCTGCGCCAATCAGGACCACCACCATCACCATTTTGTTTGCGAGTCCTGCCGGCGGGTGGAGGACCTGGGGCAGTGCGCACTCGGCGAGGGGACACTCGATGCGGTCCAGCGCTCGGGCGGGCGGGTAACGTCCCATATCCTTCAGATCAATGGGGTGTGCGCTACCTGCAGCACCCCGCGTGGGGGGGCGGCATGCCGGACGAAATAGTCAGGACGGAGCGGCTCTGTTGCAGTTATCGGACAGGCCGGGTGCTGGAGGATATTTCCATTTCGGTGGAGGCGGGCGATTACGTCGGGATTGTCGGCCCCAACGGCTCGGGCAAGAGCACGCTGGTGCGCGCATTGATGGGATTAAGCGCCATCAGCGACGGCGCCGCCTCCCTGTTCGGCGTTCCGTGCAGCCGTTTCAGCGCCTGGGGGCGGATCGGGTATCTTCCCCAAAGCCTGCATCTGCTCAACCCCATATTCCCGGCCACCGTGGCCGAAACGGTCGGACTCGGCCTCTTGTCGTTGAAGCGCTTCCCCCGCCGGTTGACCGCTTTCGACAGAACGAAGGTCGATGCCATCCTTGAACAATTAGATATTTGCGATATACGGTCTAAACTGATAGGTGAACTTTCCGGCGGTCAGCAACAGCGCGTTCTTCTGGCCCGCGCCCTGGTCAACGACCCGGATCTGTTGATCCTGGACGAGCCGACCGCGGCGCTCGACCCTGAGATGCGCGAGCGCTTCTACTCCCTGATGGGGGAGATAAACCGTTCCCGGCAGGTTACGGTACTCCTGGTGACCCATGATACCGGCGCCATCGGGAAATACGCCTCGAAGATGCTGTATCTGGATAAGCGCATGCTCTTTTACGGCAATTTCGAGGAATTCTGCCGCTCCACGGATATGTCCGCCCTGTTTGGCGAGTATTCCCAACACCTGATGTGCCACAGGCATTAACGACCCATGGATTTCATTGAAATACTCTCATACGGTTTCATCCAGCGGGCACTTCTGGCGGGGACGCTGATCGCCGTGCTCTGTTCGGTGCTGGGCGTGTTCCTCGTGCTGCGGCGGCTTTCCCTGATCGGGGACGGCCTGGCCCATGTCACCTTCGGCGGCACCGCCATCGCCCTGTCGCTCAAACTCTATTCCGCCTCGGCCCTGCTGGTGTCGCTGCCGGTCGTGCTGCTCTCGTCGCTGGGCATCCTCAAGCTGACGGAAAAGGCGCGCCTGAGCGGCGACAGCGCCATCGGCATCGTGTCGGCGCTGGGGATTTCGGCGGGTATCATTCTGGCGAGCGCGGGGGGAGGGTACAACGTTGACCTGCTGAGCTACCTGTTCGGCAATATCCTCTCCATAACCTCCCAGGAGGTCGGTATTGCCGCCGTGCTGTTCTGCGTGGTGATGCTGCTGTTGTCCCTCTTTTTCAACGACCTGCTCGCCATCGCCTTCGATGAGGAGTTGGCCCGGGTCTCCGGCATACGGACCGCCACCATCAACGCGGTGCTGGTGTTGCTGACGGCCCTCTCGGTGGTCCTGGCGATGAAACTGGTGGGGATCATGCTGATCTCGTCGCTCTTGATCCTGCCGGCGGTGTCGGCCCTGCAACTGGCCCGTAGCTTCAAGTCCTGCGTTGCCCTGGCGGCCCTTCAGGGGGGCTGCTCGGTCGTGGCCGGCATCTTCCTGTCGTTCGCCACCAACCTGCCCACCAGTGCGATGATCGTACTGCTCAATCTGGCCTTTTTCGGCCTGGCCTTCCTTGTCCGGCGCTGCTTGCAGCCTAAAAGTAGTAGCTGAAATCCTTGATTTCAAACGGTGCTTCGTTCAGGCACTCGATAAAGACGTCCACCAGGAACGGGTCGAATTGGGCCCCCTTCTGCTCTTGCAGCTCCCGGATGGCGGCCTCTTTTTCCTGGGCCGGCCGGTAGGAACGGACGGAGAGCATGGCATCGAAGGCGTCGGCAATGCTGACGATGCGGGCGTGGAGCGGGATCTGCTCACCCTTGAGGCGGCCAGGGTAGCCGCTGCCGTCCCAGCGCTCGTGATGGTGCAGGATGGTCGGTACGATGTGGCTCAGGCTTTCGATCCCCACGATAAAGAGCGTGCCCTTGAGGGGGTGTTCCCGGATGAGGGTCTCCTCGCGCCGATTGAGGCGTCCCGGCTTGTTGAGCAGATCGTCCTCGGTGCCGACCTTGCCGATATCGTGGAGAATGGCGCCAAGGTACAGGTCGCGCAGCTTGGCTTCGGAGAGTTTCAGCTTGGAGCCGATGCTGAGGGAGTATTCGGTAACCCGTTTTGCATGCCCCTGGGTATAGGTGTCCTTCAATTCCAGTGCCCCCACCAGCGCCTGGATGGTACTGTTGAACAGGCGTTGATCCCATACCTCATCATTCATGGCATCGCTGACCAGCATGGCCCTGGCGACATCTTCCGAAGCGTGGTTGCCGGCCAGCCGGGAAACGACGGCCAGGGCAAAGGGGAGTGCCGTGCCCGGCCCCTGGCTGGTAATGAATTTTCCATCGTTCACCACTGCCTTGTCGAGGTAGTATGCCCCGCCGAGTCGTTCCCGGTACGTGGGGTAGGAGGTCGCCTGCCGGCCGTTGAGCAGGCCGGCGCTGGCGAGCACGATCGGTGCGGCGCAAATGGCGCCGAGGGGTTTGCCGGCTGCGTGGAAATCCTTGAGCAGTTTGTCTATCCGGATGTCGGAATTGAGGTTGTCGCTGCCCGGCTGGCCTCCGGGAAGGATGATCATGTCGAATTCGTCGGCCCGGGCGGTATCGATGGTCGTATCGGGTATGACGGCGACCTTGCGGGTGCTGGTCACCGGTCCCGGATGCAGGCCGGCCGTAACGACTTCGATCCCGGCCCTGCGGAGTACGTCGATGATTGTAACGGCTTCAAGCTCTTCAAAACCTTCGGCTAACGGAATCAGTACCTTTGGCATGCTCTATCTCCTGGTGAAATGCTGGATTCGGATTCAATAGTAGCGAAGATGTCCTAAAACTTAAACATAATTCCATGGGGGGGCGGCTGTATACCGTCTGGCTGATGCGGCGGCATTCCGCCAAAGGTGATACCCTGCATGAACGGCAGCATGGATGTGGTGTTGTGCAGCCCCGGCCCGGAACAGCGTCAATTTCCCAATTTAATTGACTTTGCAGGTATTAATTGCGTATAACCAATCACTTCACCATGAACGAAAAACATCTCTTTATTGAAACCTTCGGCTGCCAGATGAATGTGAACGATTCCGAGCGGATCGTCACCATGCTGGCCGATTTGGGGTATAGACCGACGACGGTTCCTGCGGATGCGGACATGATCCTGCTCAACACCTGTAGCGTCAGGGGAGGGGCGGAGGAAAAGGTCTACAAGCGCCTCAGCCATTACCGCAGCCTGAAAAAGGCGCACAGCGGTCTTATTCTGGGGGTCGGCGGCTGTGTGGCCCAGCAGGAGGGGGACCATCTCCTGCAAAAGTTCCCCTTTCTGGATCTGGTCTTCGGCACCCATAACCTGCACCTGCTCCCCGACATGGTGCGAGGCGCGGAAAAGGGCGAGCGGCGTTGCGAGACGGCCTTTATCGATAACGACCAGCGCCTCGACCTGTTCCCCCCGGTCAAGGGGGCGAGCCGCTTGAGCCGTTTCGTGACCGTCATGCAGGGGTGTGACAATTTCTGTTCCTACTGTATCGTGCCCTATGTACGGGGCCGTGAAATCAGCCGACGCGCGGCCGATATCCTTGACGAGGTCAGGCAACTCGCCGACGAGGGCGTTCAGGAGGTGGTGCTGCTCGGCCAGAATGTCAACTCCTACGGCCTCAAGAGCGCCAACGAGCCGACTTTTGCCCAATTGATCAGGCAGGTTGCCGGAGTGGAGGGAATTCGCCGTATCCGTTTTACCACCTCCCATCCCAAGGATATGTCCGATGAACTGATCGCCTGTTTTGCGGATGTGCCCAAGCTGTGCGGCCAAGTTCACCTGCCGGCCCAGTCGGGCAGCGACGTGGTGTTGTCCCGCATGAACCGCGGCTATGCCCGCGCGGCCTACCTGGACCGGATTCGCGCCCTCAAGGCGGCCCGACCGGGCATCGCCATCACCGGCGATATGATCGTCGGCTTTCCCGGCGAGAGTGAGGCGGATTTCGAGCAGACCCTGACCCTGATGGAAGAGGTTCGCTACGCCGACCTCTTTTTGTTTGTCTATTCAGCGCGTCCCGGTACCAAGGCTGCGGAACTGCCTGAAGAACTCTCCCGGGAGCAAAAGGTAGAGCGCCTGGAACGCTTGCTGGCGCTGCAACGACGCATCACCCTTGAGATCAATAGGTCGTATCTCGGCACGCTCCAGGAGCTCCTGGTAGAAGGGGAAGGGAAACGGCCCGGCCAGGTGTCCGGCAAGGCGGAGAGCGGCAGGATCGTCAATTTCCCGGGTGATCCCGCCCTGATCGGGAGCTTCGTCACGGTGCGCATCGTGGCGGCCTACCAGAACTCGTTGCTGGGAGAATTAGCGCGAAACCCGTAACCATAAATCCGCCACAGAGACATGGGACACAGAGGAAAAAGCAAGATCAGGAATCAACGGGATAACGTTTTTTTGATTTTCCAAAACAGTTTTAAGATGTTATCCTGTTTATCCCGCTAAACGTCTAGGAATTTCTCCGCGCCTCCGTGTCTCTGTGGCAGAAGTCATTTTGAATTTGAGAGGCAAGCATGTCCACCGAATCGACACCAACACCTGTAGCCAACAATTTTCTGCGGACCATTATCGAAGACGACCTGAAAAATGGGAAACACACGACCATTGTTACCCGCTTCCCGCCGGAGCCCAACGGTTACCTGCATATCGGCCATGCCAAGTCCATCTGCATCAATTTCGGATTGGCGCGGGATTTCGGCGGCTGCTGTCATCTGCGTTTCGACGACACCAACCCTGCCAAGGAGGAGATGGAGTACATCGAGTCCATCAAGGAGAGTGTCCGCTGGCTCGGCTTTGACTGGGGCACGCATATGTACTGCGCCTCGGAATATTTCGAGCAGCTCTACCAATGGGCCGAGTACCTGATACAGCAGGGTAAGGCCTATGTGGAGGACCTCACCGCCGACGAGATGCGCGCCTATCGCGGCACCCTGACCGAACCGGGCAAGGAAAGCCCCTGGCGCAGCCGCTCCACGGACGAGAACCTTGACCTGTTCCGCCGCATGCGGGCCGGCGAATTCGCCGACGGGGCCAAGGTACTCCGTGCGAAAATCGATATGGCCTCTCCCAACATCAACTTGCGCGACCCGGTGCTGTACCGGATCATTCACGCCACCCATCCCCACGTGGGCGACGCCTGGTGCATCTATCCCATGTACGACTTTACCCATGGGCAATCGGATGCCATCGAGGGGATCACCCACTCCATCTGCACCCTGGAGTTCGAGGACCATAAACCGCTGTACGAGTGGTTCCTGGACAACCTGCCGGTGCCGAGCCGCCCGCGGCAGTACGAGTTTGCCCGGCTCAATCTGACCTATGCGGTGATGAGCAAGCGCAAGCTCCACGAGCTGGTCAATCTGGGGATCGTCAGCGGCTGGGATGACCCGCGCATGCCGACCCTCATGGGCATCAGGCGGCGCGGCTATACGCCCGAGGCTGTTCGGGCCTTCTGCGAAATGATCGGGGTGGGGCGCAGCGATTCCTGGATCGATATGTCCATTTTGGAGGAATGCGTCCGCGCCGATCTGAACGAGCGTGCCCCCCGCGCCATGGCTGTGCTCAGGCCGCTCAAGGTCGTGGTCGACAATTACCCCGAAGGGCAGGCCGAGGAATTCGAAGCACCCAACCACCCCCAGAAGCCGGAGATGGGGAGCCACCGGGTTACCTTTTCCCGTGAGCTGTTCATCGAACAGGACGACTTCATGGAGGAGCCGCCTAAAGGGTTCTTCCGCATGACCCCCGGTTCCGAGGTGCGCCTCCGTTACGCCTATATCGTTCGCTGCACCGGTGTGGTCAAGGACGAGAACGGCGCCATAATCGAAGTGCATTGCGAATACGATCCCGCATCGAGGGGCGGCTCTGCTGCCGATGGCAGGAAGATCAAGGGCACCATCCACTGGGTTTCCCAGGCCCATGCCATGGATGCCGAGGTGCGCCTGTTCGACCGCCTCTTCAGCGACCCGAATCCCGACCGGGGCGGGGCAGACTACAAGCAGTTTCTCAATCCGCTCTCCGTTGAGGTCATAGGGACCGCCAAGCTGGAGAAGAGCCTGGCCGACGCCGACCTGGAGACCCGTTTCCAGTTCGAACGCCAGGGATATTTCCGTCCTGACCCCGTGGATTCGCAACCGGGAAAACCGGTATTCAACCGGATCGTAACCCTCAGGGATGCCTGGACTAAAAAGTGATACATGAAAGAGTGTGATCCAATTATATGAAAAACAAAGAATTTAAATCGGGGTTCGTCTCTATTGTCGGCCGTCCGAACGTGGGCAAGTCCACGCTGTTGAACCGCATCCTCGGTGAGAAGATCGTGGCGGTTTCGGACAAGCCGCAGACGACCCGCACCGTTATTCGCGGTATCGTCTCCGATGAGGCGAGTCAGATCGTGTTCGTGGACACGCCCGGCATCCATGCCGCCCGGAGCCGCATGAACCGGGCCATGGTGGATGCGGCCTATGGGGCTATTTCGGGCGTTGACCTGCTCCTGCTGGTGGTGGACGCCACGGCGCAGCGGGATGACGTTTTTGTGCGGGAGGTCGCGACCAAGGCCGGCGCTCCGATCTTCCTGATCCTGAACAAGGTCGATCTGGTTGAGCCCAAGGAGCGGCTTCTGGCGCTGATCGCCTCTGTTTCGCGCCTGCACCCCTTTGCCGAGGTGGTACCGATCTCGGCCCAGACCGGCGGCAACGTGGAGCGCTTGGTGGAGCTGATCCGCGAACGTCTCCCCGAGGGGCCGGCCTATTTCCCCGACGATATCCTCACCGACCAGCCGGAAAAGGTGATCTGCGCCGAGCTGGTGCGGGAGAAGATCTTTCGTCTGACCGGCGAAGAAGTCCCCTATTCTACGGCAGTTATAGTCGATTCCTTCCAGGAACGGGAGAATGGCGTGATCGCCATCAGCGCCACCATCCTGGTGGAGCGGGAGGGGCAAAAGGGGATTCTCATCGGCAAAAAAGGGGCCATGCTCAAAAAGATCGGCCAGGCGGCCCGGGGCGATATTGAGCGCTTGCTGGGGACCCGGGTCTTTCTGGAGCTGTTCGTCAAGGTGCAGGAGCGTTGGACCGAACGGACGGCCGTTCTGAGGGAGCTGGGATACGAATGAAACCAATTGTTGCCATAGTCGGCCGCCCCAATGTGGGCAAGTCCACCCTGTTCAACCGCCTGCTGGGCCATCGTCGCGCCATTGTGGACGATCTGCCCGGCGTAACCCGCGACCGCAACTACGCCACCATCACCCGGTTCGACAAGCCGTTCATCCTGATCGATACCGGCGGATTCGAACCGGTGACCGAGGACCGTTTGTTGCAACAGATGCGGGAACAGTCCAGTCTGGCAATGGAAGAGGCCGATGTCATCATCTTCATGATGGATGCCAGGAGCGGCCTGACCCCGGCCGACATTGAAGTGGCCACGATGCTGCGCCGTGTCAAGAAGCCGATCTTCTACGTGGTCAACAAGGTGGACGGCGAGAAGCTGGAGAATGAGTCGGCCGAGTTCTACTCCCTAGGGATAGAACGCCTCCATACCATATCGGCCGAACATAATCGGGGCGTCATCGACCTGATGGAGGATCTGCTTGATGTCTTTCCCGAGGCGGATGCCGGCATACCCGATGACGAGATCACCCGGATTGCCGTTGTGGGGCGTCCCAATGTGGGCAAATCGTCCCTGGTCAACCGGCTGCTCGGTTTCGAGCGAATGGTGGCCAATCCGACCGCCGGTACGACCCGCGATTCGGTGGATACCCTCTTCACCTGCAACAAGAAGAATTACCTGCTGATCGATACCGCCGGTATCCGCCGCAAGGGCAAGACCACTGAAAAACTGGAAAAATACAGCGTGGTGGACTCCCTGCGCAGCATCGAGCGGGCCGACGTCGTTCTGGTCGTCCTCGATGCCGAGGAAGGGGTGACGGAGCAGGATGAGCGCATCGCCGGTTATGTGCACGAGGCGGGCAGGGGATGCGTCTTTGTAGTCAACAAGTGGGATACCCTGGAAAAGGACAACAGCACCCTGGGGGTCTACGTGGACAAGGTCAGGACCGGCTTCAAGTACCTGGCCTATGCCCCGATCGTCTTCGTATCCGCCAAGACCGGCCAGCGCATCAGCAAGATCATGACCACCGTGGACGAGGTCATGGGGCAGTACATACACCGGGTGACGACCTCGGACTTAAACCGGGTCTTTTCCGAGGCCACGGATGCTCACCATGCGCCTTTGGCCCATGGTCGTCGCGTAAAGTTCTACTTTGCCACCCAAGTCGCTACCCGTCCGCCATCCTTTGTCATCTTTACCAATCAGCCGGACAGCATTCATTTTTCCTATGAACGCTATCTGGTCAACCGATTCAGGGAAGCCTTTGGTTTCGACGGCGTGCCGATCCGGCTCATCTTCAGAGGGCGCGAAAAAAACGGCGCTGCCCGCCACCCCTTGGCCAAGCGCGAGCGGCATTGATAAAGGCTTTACTTGCCAATATCGATGGTTTACAATTTAGTCCGTTTTTTGCATTTCCACACAGGTAGGGGCATTTCCGTATGAGTCTTGTCGGAAACCTTGAAGAACTTGGGCTGGGCGAGATTCTGCAACTGATCAGCCTCAGCCGGAAGACCGGGGTGCTTTCCCTTCACAGCGGTGGGCGCGAAGGGACGATCATCTTCAAGCATGGGCTGGTGGTAAAGGCGCTCTCGTCCACCTCCAGGATGGGGCTGGGGGAATTGCTTATCCAGAGGGGCGTCATAGACCCTGATACCCTCCGCAAGGCCCTGGAGCTTCAAAAGGAACGGGGGTTCAGCGAACACCTGGGAATCATCCTGACCAAACGTTTCTCCGTAGTTCATGAAACCATTGAAGTGGTCGTCCGCGAACAGATCGAACAGGTAGTCCTGTCACTTTTTGCCTGGCTTGATGGCACATTCGATTTTGAGCCCCAGGAAAATATCGAGGCCATTGACGCCGGCATTGTCGATCCGCTGCAGTTCATGCTTTCCAAGGGGCTTAACCCGCAGTTTCTGGCCATGGAGGGGACCCGGGTCGCCAGCGAGAGCCGCGCCGCCGCCGAAGCGAGCCCCGATAGCAGCGACACCGATGAGGTGGAAAACCCCTTCGAACTATCCGATGTGGTCCACACGCCGGAGATCACGCCCGAGCAGGCAATCACCCGCCCGCTGGTGATTGTTGACGATGACGGCACAACATTAAAGGCACTGGCGGAGTTGCTGCGGGAAAACGGCTACGAAGTCCATGCCATGACCAGCAGCGAGGATACATTGATCAGGGTCGATACTCTTCATCGCGGCGGCCAGCATCCCGTTGTTCTCGTGGACCTGATCATGCCCCGGATGGACGGTTCGGGGGTCCTCGGCGGGATTGAACTGCTGGAACTTCTTCACAACAATTTCACGGACATCCCCATACTGATGATGACCGACTACCATCACGCGGAAGCGGAAAAGAAAGTCAGTGACATGGGCTACCATTGTGTGATGAAGCCCCATCGTGCCGAATGTTCTTCACCTGAAAGCCTGCAGACATTTCTGCCGTCACTTCTGGAAGCGTTGCAACGCTCGGAATCGGGTGAAGCGGCACGGATATGATGCCGCAGTTTTGTGGCGAGCGAGAGGATATCGTATCGATTATGGTGAAGAGCTTTAATGAACCAACCACGTGTGGCGCTGAGGTATGATGCTTGTGGGTACAACAGGTGAAGTGGTGGACAGAAAGACAATACTCATTACGGACGATTCCACGGCGCTTCGGGCCATGCTGGTGTCCATCATCGAATCCCTGGGCGATTTCCGCATCGTAGAGGCTGCCAACGGTTTCGAGGCCCTGCGTCTTCTGCCGCGGGAACACGTTGATCTGATCTTCACGGACATCAATATGCCCGATATCAACGGTCTGGAACTGATCAGCTATCTGCGCAATAACCCCAATTACGAGCACATACCGGTCATCATCATCTCCACGGAAGGAAGCCAGGGCGACATAGAAAAAGGCAGATTGCTCGGCGCCAATGAATATGTCGTCAAACCGTTGGATTGCTCTGACCTGAAGAATATCATCGTGAAGTATCTGGGATGATCACCTGAGATGACGGACACCCTTCATGACTGACAACAATAACCCCCTTATAAACAAGGCCGTACGGGACTTTCTGGCCGAAGCCGAGGAAATTGTCGAACACCTCGGTTCCGAACTGGCCGATCTCGCCGATGTGGCCGACAATGGAGATGTGGACCCCGACCTGCTGAATGCCATCTTCCGGGGAGCTCACTCCCTGAAGGGGTTGGCCGGCATGTTCGGCTTTGCGGAAATTTCCGAATTGTCCCACAACATGGAGAATCTTCTGGACTGGCTTCGGCTCGGCAAACTCAAGCTCGATGCCGGAGTGATCGGAGTATTGCTCGAATCCCACGATGTTCTGCTTTCCCTCGTGCGGAGCCTGCCCGAAGGGGGGGGGAGCGAGCCTGACGAAAAGATCTCGGCATGCACGGCCAGGATCAATGCCTGCCTGGAAGAACCGACCCGCGATGCGGCCCAGGCTTCGCCCCTGGAGGCCCTGGGGCTTTCCGAACAGGTGTTGAAATCCCTCACGGAATATGAGGAACATCGCCTGTTGGAAAATCTCTCCAAGGGCAAGAACATCTACCGTGTCCATGCCTCCCTCGAGTTGGCGACCTTTGACCAGGACCTGGCGACGATTTCCGACGCTATCAAGACCTGCGGCGAAATTATCAGTACCCTGCCCAGCATGAGCAGCAACATGGAAACCAACATCGATTTCGATATCCTGGCCGGTTCCGCCCATGCCTTGGAAGAATTCGCGCTGACCATACAGCATGACAGTGTGACCGTGGCGCTTTTGAGCGGCGGTCCGGAACCGCCAGCCGCTGTTGCGGTCACCGCCCCCCCAAAAAACGGGGACGAAGAACCGGTAAACCTGCCCGCGCTCCCGGACGCCATGCCGAACCCCGCCCCGGCAAGCCCTGCCGCCGGGACGCCGCCCCTGTCCGCCAAGAGCATCAGCCGCACGGTCCGTGTGGATATCGGCAAGCTTGACGAGTTGATGAACATCGTCGGCGAGCTTGTCCTGGCCCACTCCTCCATTGCCGCCCTGGCGGAGCGGTTGCGGAACGAGCGTTTCTCCCGGATCGCCGTCGAACTTGGCAAGTCCGCCAAGGTGTTGGAGCGCAAGTTGACCGACCTGCAGAAAGGGGTCATGGATATTCGCATGATCCCGGTAGGACAACTCTACGAGAAGATGTCCCGCATTGTCCGCACCATTTCCCGCGAACAGGGCAAAAAGGTGGAACTGCTCTTCTACGGAGCGGATACGGAACTGGACAAGCTGATCGTGGAGGACATCTCCGACCCGATGATGCACATCATCAGAAACGCCATCGACCACGGCATCGAGAGCCCGGAAAAGCGGCTGGCGGCTGGTAAACCTGAAAAGGGCGTCATAAAAATCTCCTCCTTCCAGAAGGGAAACCACGTCGTTATCGAGGTAGAGGACGATGGTGGCGGGATCGATATCGAAAAGGTCAAGGACCGGGCGCTCCAGAAGGGCTTTGTGCAGGATCTGAGCGGCGTTTCCGACAAGGAAGCGCTCGATTTCATTTTCCTTCCCGGTTTCTCCACCACCGACCAGGTTAGTGAGGTCTCGGGCCGCGGTGTCGGTATGGACGTGGTCAGAAACAATATCGCCGCTATTTCGGGCATGGTCGATATTGAGACCACAAAAGGGCGGGGTACCAGCTTCATCATCACCCTGCCGATTACCCTGGCCATCATCAAGTCCCTGATCATCTCCTGTGCCGGCAGAACCTACGCCTTGCCGGTGACCTCGGTGCTGGAATCGCTGCTTTTGACCGGCGGTGATATCAAGACCGTGGAGCGCCGTGAAGTCACGCAACTGCGTGATACGACCCTGCCGCTTCTCCGGCTGGAGGAGTTTCTCTGCCTGAACCGCCGGTCGGACCGTCCCGAGGAGTTCTATGTCGTGGTGGTCGGCGTAGCCGAAAAGCGGCTGGGCGTCGTGGTGGACGAACTGCTTGGCCAGCAGGACATCGTGATCAAGTCCTTGGGCGATGGCTTCAGGCGGTTTCCCGGCATCGCCGGAGCGGCCGATCTCGGGGATCAGCGCACGATCCTGGTACTGGATGTGGGCGGCATGGTTAACGATACCTTGAGATCCGGGAGCTGAGGCCATGTATAAAGCCTTTTTTGGCTTCAGGGAGAAGCCGTTCAGCAAGACCCCCGACCCCCGTTTTCTTTTTCTCAGCGCGGGGCATGAGGAGGCCTTGGCTCGCCTGGAGTTTGTGCTGGAGGAACGGGAAATAGCCGTGCTTACCGGCGAGATCGGTTGCGGCAAGACAACGCTCTCCCGGGCGCTTATGGACCGGCTGGGTGATGGCTACCGCTTCTGTTACATCGTCAATCCGCGCCTGACGGGACTGGAATTCCTGCGGACCACGGCCCGCCTGCTCGACATCGAGGCACCGGCGGCGCTCAAGGACGAATTGCTTGAGCAGATCAATAGGGTCGTCTACGACAGCTACCAGAGGGGGATTTGCCCGGTCATCGTGGTCGATGAAGCCCAGATGATCTCCGATGCGGAGGTGTTTGACGAAATTCGCCTGCTGACCAATTTTCAGCTGGATGACCGCAATCTACTGGCGGTGATCGTCATGGGGCAGCCGGAATTGCGTCCCATGCTGGCTTCATCCCGGTTCGAGCCCCTGCGGCAGCGGATCGCCCTCAATTACCACCTGGAGCCGCTAACGCTGGAAGAAACCATGGAATATCTCGATTTCAGGCTTGAAAAGGCCGGCGGCATGCCCGGTTTATTCACCCCCGATGCTGTCCAGAAGATATTCGAGATTACCGGCGGCGTCCCGCGCAAGATCAACTCCATTGCAACCAATGCCCTGTTGGTCGCCTACGGCAACGACGCCGCCCTGATCGATTCGACGGTCATCGATGAAATTAAAGACGAACTGATGATGTAGAAGGATTCCAACCGCATGAACCTGGCAAAGATTCGGCAAAAAGTCCAAAACAGAGAGGCCCGGGAGCAGGCTGTCGAAGCGGAGCGCGTCAGTCTGGACGCGCCGCCGTTGGAGGCACCTTCACTCCAGGTCGCCGCCGCCCCTTCTCCCGTTGCCGCTGATGATCGCCCATCCGTTGCCGATACGGCGGTCGCCGTGATGCCTGAAAGCCGACAAAACCCGTTGCCGAGGCGGGCCAGGCATATCGATCCTCTCGACATCATCCTCGCGGGGCGGGCAGCGGCCGGATGCGACGACGACCTGCCGCTGGCGTCCGAAGGCCAAGTGGTTGCCGAGGTATCGGAGTACGAGGAAATACTCTGTTTCCGGATATCGGACGAGATATACGGCATCAACATCATGGAGCTCAAGGAGATCATCAAACCCCGTGAGACGACCGAGGTCCCCCGCGCCCCGGTGTTTATCATGGGGGTGATTTCCCTGCGCGGCGTCATCATTCCCGTCTTTAACATGCGTGAACGCCTTGGCCTCCCTCTGGGGGACCGCACCGGCCGGGAACGTATTGTGATCGCAAAGCGCAACGAAGGGTTCACCGGCCTGTTGGTGGACGAGGTTATCCAGGTCGTGCGTATCGGGAAAGAGGGACGCGAACCCGCTCCAGCCGTTCTTGAGGGGATTGACCGCGATTTTGTCTGCGGCATCGGCCGCACCGACACTATGATGATCATTCTGCTCAATGTGGCAAGCATTACCGATATCAACCTCTGCTGAAGCACCCCGGTCCCAGTCCTGCCGGTCGCTGCTCACCACTATGGCTGTTTGAACGGAGCCGCACGAATAGATTATGAAAACAGATCTGCAGAACATAGAGCTGGCGTGTTTCAGCCTGGGGAACAGGCTCTTTGCGGTGGATATCATGCGCATCAAAGAGATCATCCTGCCACAGAAACTTTCCGGTCTGCCCCGGGAGTCGGACCTGCTGGAAGGGGTCATCAACCTACGCGGTGAATTGATTCCGGTCATGGACATGCGGAATCGTTTCGGCATGCCGAAAGCTGATGAACGCGAGCGCGTCCCGGGCCGGCTCCTGATCGTCTCTCTTCAAGGGCAGATGCTGGCGCTGGCAGTGGATAACGTCCAGGAGGTCATCACCGTTCCGGCGGGCGAGATCAAACCCGCTCCTGATATCACCGAGGGAATCGGCATGGAATACGTTTTGGGGATGTGCCTTTCACATGAGCAGATGTTCATGATCCTGGACATCGACTCCCTGCTTGCCCCCTCTGATATTCGCCTGGAGTCTCTTCGTGGATAATCGGGAAGATATACGCAACGCCCTCAAATCAGCCGACGAAGAACTGCGGCGCGCGGTCATCGATTCCCTGCGCGGCAAGGACCTTGGGGATGTGGGCGAGTTTGTTTTTACCGCCATGGGCGATGGCAGCTGGCGGGTGCGCAAGGAAGCGGTCAATGTGTTTGTGGCGGCAGAGCCCTCCGGTCATTTTATCGCCGAACTGCTGGAACTGTTGCGCGATGAGGGCAATGCCGGGCTGAGAAATTCCGCTGCCGAGGCTATTGTCATGCTAGGGGAGCGGGCGGCCCTCCAGTTGAAAAAACTTGCCGGCGACCCCGATGCCGGCGTGCGGAAGTTCGTGGTCGATGTCATGGGGGGAATCGGGGGCGTCGAGTTTATCCCGGTGTTGCTTGCCGCCCTTCATGACTCAGATGTGAACGTTTCCGCCGCTGCAGCCGAACATCTGGGCACCATCGGCGACGCCGGGGTGGTGCCGGAACTGCTCGCGGCGATTGCCGCGAATGAAAATGCCTTTTTTCGTTTCAGCGTCCTGTCCGCCCTGGGAAAACTTGGGACCCCGGGGCCGGTGCCGGAGGAGATCAAGAAGCTTGTCGGGCAGGATATCTTCAGCAAGGTGCTCTATGACTGCCTCGGGAGCATCGGTGACCATACGGCCGCACCCATTCTACTGGAGGGCTTTCTCTCCAGCCAGAAGAGCGCCCGTTGCGCTGCCGTCAAGGCCTTCAACCGTATCCTGCTGCGTTCCGGTGCCATGGAACGTCAGCAACTCCAAGGGGTAATGCGCCGCTTGTCGGGCGGCGAGGTCGTGCTGGCTTTCATGGAACTGCTGGAGGTGGAAGGGCATGATACTGCCCTGGCAGAAGCGGTGACGAACCTGCTGGGGGTTATCGGCGACCCACGCGCCGCTGTGCCTCTTTTGGCGGCATATCTCACCGAGCGGCTTTCGAGTTTGGCGCTCAACGCCCTTTCAGCTTTAGGCCCCGCCGGCATGGATACGTTGCGGGAAATCTATCCCCGCGCCGACGAAAAGGTGTGCGGCGCCATCTGTACGCTGTTTGGTAAATTGGGCTACCCCGGGGGAGACGACCTGATTCGCAATGCCCTGCGCAACCCTTCGCCGTTGGTGCGCAGGTCCGCGGTACAGGCCGCCGGCCAGCGGGGACTATCGGACTGCATCCCCGAGATCATCGGGCTGCTCGAAGAGGCGGACGATGGCTTCAGCGGCGCCATCGTCTCCTGCCTTCAACTCCTGGCCCAAAAGGACAGCCACCCCGTCAGAACGGTTGCGCGCCAATTGGCGGATTCCGAGCAGCCACAGCGCCGCCGTGATGCGGCCTTGCTCTTTGCCGCCCTGCGTGATGGCGACTACCTGTCGCGGCTCGCCAAGGATGAGGATCCTTCCGTGCGGCAGACCTCGGTGGCTGCCATTGGGAAACTTCATATTCCCTCCCTGCAGGGGGTGTTGCAAATTGCCCTGGTGGACGAGACCCCGGAGGTGCGCATGGTGGCTGCCGAGGCCTTGGGGGAATCGGGGAACGCCGATGCCCTTGAGCCTTTGAGGCTGGCCCTGCGCGATGACGACTCCCGGGTGCAATGCGCGGCCCTGAAAAGCATGACCCGTCTGGAACCGCTGGCTATTCTCGACGTGATTAAACCCCTGCTTCCCACTGCCGGCGGACTGCTCATGATCACCTGCCTTGAAGTGCTTGAGTCGTTAGGGGGTAACGCCGCCCTGGACCTGGTGGAGGCGGTCCTGGATAACGAGGATGAAGAATTGGTCATATTGGCGTTCAACATCCTCTCCCGTCACGACAAAGAACGCATCCTGCGGAATGCCGAGCGGCTTTTTGCCCATCACCATGCCGGCATCAGGTATGACACGGCGGCGACTCTGGCGGGACTTCCCGGCCAACGACCCCGGGCCGTTCTGAAAAACGCCCTCAAGAATGAAGGGAACAATCTGGTCAGGGACCTGATGAAACGTCTGTTGAAAGGGGGAGCATGACTTTATCCCTGGATACAGGACAGCCCATGTCCGATGATGAGTTCCGGATCATACGGGACAGTATTTACAGTCATTGCGGCATTTTTTTCGACGACGACTCAAAATACCTTCTGGAGAAGCGTCTTGCCCGCCGTCTGACCGCCCTGAGTCTGAATAATTTCCGCGAATATTATCACTTTTTGAAATACGACCGGAATAAAGACCAGGAAATGATGGACATCATGGATGTCCTTACGACCAATGAAACCTATTTCTTCCGGGAATCGTTCCAGCTTTCCGCTTTCACGGATGAAGTCATTCCGGAACTCATCAGCGTCAAGTCGGCTCGGGGTGACCGCACGTTGCGCATCTGGAGCGCAGGCTGTTCAACGGGAGAAGAACCCTATACCATCGCCATGCTGCTGCGGGACATGCCCAGTCTGCGGGGGTGGAAGATCGAGATTATCGGTACCGACATCAGCCAGCGGGTCCTTCAGCACGCCCGACGTGGAGTCTACACGAAATCGTCGTTCCGGGCGACTGATGAACGCTATATCAAACGGTTCTTTTACGAATATGACGGTGGGCTCAAGGTGACGGACGATATCCGGGAGATGGTTACCATCAGCCACCTCAATCTCTTCGACAAGATCCGCATGATGATGCTCGGCAAGATGGATCTCATCTTCTGCCGCAATGTGATCATCTATTTTGACCTGGCGGCCAAGAAGAAGGTCGTCGAAGAGTTTCACCGATCCCTCCATGATGGAGGTTTCCTGCTTCTGGGGCATTCCGAGTCGCTCATGAACGTCACCACGCTTTTTACGCTGCGCCACTTCAAGAATGATATGATCTATCAGAAGCCGGAGCGTTCTGCACTGGGAGATGGTTTATGAGAAGGCTCAAGGTGCTTGTCGTAGACGATTCCGCCTTCAGCAGACGCACCATCACCAAGATGCTCGAGGGACTTGAGTGTGTCGAGGTGGTCGGCTACGCCACCAATGGCGAGGAGGGGATCCACAAGGTGGCAACCCTTAAGCCGGACCTTGTCACCCTTGACCTTGAAATGCCGAAAATGGACGGATTTACGCTTCTGCGCATCCTGACGGTCCGCTATTCGACCCCAGTGATTGTCGTGAGCGCCCTGAGCGGTGCAGACAAGGTGTTCAAGGCCTTGGAACTGGGCGCCCTGGATTTCGTGGCAAAGCCTTCCAGCGGGGCCTCCAACGATCTGTTGCTCATCAGGGAAGACCTTCAGCAGAAGGTGCTCCAGTTTGTCAATCAGGGCTTACCGCGGTTAAAGCAGCCACAGTTGCCGTCCCATGAAAGGGGGCGGGGGGATGCGGGAGCGGCGAAGCCCGGCGTTGTTGGCCAATCGCCCTTCGATCTTGTCGCCATCGGCGCCTCAACCGGAGGGCCGCCGGCACTGCAATTTTTCTTCTCCGCATTCGAGAGGGCGTACCCCTTTGCCGTCGTGGTGGCCCAGCATATGCCGTCAGGTTTCACCCACGCCTTCGCCGAACGCTTGAACCGCGCCTCCCTGTTCGAGGTAAAGGAGGCTGTAGATGGCGATTTGGTGCTGCCGGGCAGGGCGCTGATAGCGCCCGGAGGTTCGAACCTCGTGTTGGAACGGCACGACGGGCGGGCTGTTGCGCGGGTCGTCCCTCCCACGAGTGCCGACCGTTATGTGCCGTCGGTGGACGTCCTGTTGGAATCCTGTGCCGATATCTACAAAAAGCGCATGATTGCCGTCATCCTGACCGGCATGGGAAATGACGGCACCAAGGGCGTTCGCAAAGTCAAAGACCAGGGCGGCTTTGTGATAGCCGAATCCGATGAAACGGCCGTTGTCTACGGGATGCCGCGCGAAGCCGTAGCGACCGGCCTTGTGGACAGGGTTGCCCCCATGCACTGCGTGCACCGGGAGATCCTGGCTAAAGGCTCATTTACATAATCTCATATCGCCGCCTGTACGCACATGCGCTCTTTAAACGTAATCCAATTTTATTGTCCAGAAAGGAACATAATTGTGGAACTGAAGTACATCCCCAAGGATATAGAACAAAAATGGCAGCGCTGTTGGGAAGAAGCGGCATCCTTTGCCGTCACCGAAGATCAGGATAAGAAGAAGTACTATCTGCTGGAGATGTTTCCCTATCCCTCCGGCAGGATACATATGGGCCACGTGCGCAATTATTCCATCGGTGACGTGGTCGGCAGGTTCAAGAAGATGCGCGGCTTCAACGTGCTTCACCCCATGGGATGGGATGCCTTCGGGATGCCGGCTGAAAATGCCGCCATCCAGAATAAGAGCCACCCGGCCAAGTGGACCCATGAAAACATCGACTATATGCGCGGCCAGCTCAAGAAAATGGGGCTTTCCTACGACTGGGGCCGCGAACTTGCCACCTGCGACGTGGCATATTACCGTTGGGAGCAAAAAATCTTTCTGGAGATGCTCGCCAAGGGGTTGGCGTACAAGAAGACTTCCTTTGTCAACTGGTGCCCAAAATGCGAGACCGTGCTGGCCAACGAACAGGTGGAGGACGGCGCCTGCTGGCGTTGCGACAGCGAGGTCAAGCAGAAGGAGCTTGACCAGTGGTTCTTCCGCATCACCGATTATGCCGAGGAGTTGCTGGAGTGGACCTTCAAGCTTCCCGGGTGGCCGGAGCGGGTGCTGACCATGCAGCGTAACTGGATCGGCAAGAGTATCGGCTGTGAGATCGATTTTCCCCTGGAAGGGCGCAGCGAGTCCGTTAAGGTCTTCACGACCCGCCAGGATACGGTCTTTGGCGCCACCTTCATGTCCCTGGCCCCCGAACACCCCCTGGCCCAGCAACTGACCACTCCCGACCGGAAGGCCGAGGTCGATGCCTTTATCGAAAAGGTCAAAAAAACCGACCGCATCAAGCGGACCGCCGATGACTTTGAAAAGGAGGGGGTCTTCACCGGTTCCTACTGCATCAATCCCCTCACCAAGGCCCGCATGCCGGTGTATCTGGCCAACTTTGTCCTGACCGACTATGGCACCGGCGCGGTCATGGCGGTGCCGACCCACGACCAGCGCGACTTCGAATTTGCCCGTAAATATTCGTTGCCGCTCCAGGTCGTGATCCAGCCGGAAGGGGAGAGCCTCGATACCGCCTCCATGCAGGCCGCCTTCACCGAGGTCGGAACACTGGTCAACTCGGGCCGGTTCGACGGTCTGAAGAGCGATGCCGCCAAAGAGGCCATCGCCGATTATCTGGAGCAGGAGGGGATCGGCAAGAAAACGGTGAATTTCCGTTTGCGCGATTGGGGCATCTCCCGGCAACGCTACTGGGGCAACCCCATCCCAGTAATCTACTGCGAAAACTGCGGCGTGGTGCCGGTGCCGGAACAGGACCTGCCGGTACGGCTCCCCATGGACGTGGAGTTCAGCGGGGAAGGGGGGAGCCCGCTGGCCAAGCTGGACTCCTTTGTCAACTGCACCTGTCCCACATGCGGCAAGGCGGCGCGGCGCGAAACCGACACCATGGACACCTTCGTCGAGTCGTCCTGGTATTTCATGCGCTATTGCTGTCCCGACTTCCAGGACGGCCCCCTGGACCGCAAGCGGGTGGATTACTGGATGTCCGTTGACCAGTATATCGGCGGTATCGAGCACGCCGTCCTGCATCTGCTGTATGCCCGTTTCTTCACCAAGGTCTTGCGCGACCTGGGGTACGTCTCCTGCGACGAACCGTTCACCAACCTGTTGACCCAGGGCATGGTCATCAAGGATGGCGCCAAGATGAGCAAGTCCAAGGGCAATGTGGTCGATCCCAATGCCCTCATCGAGCGTTACGGTGCCGATACGGCCCGCCTCTTTTCCCTGTTTGCGGCGCCGCCGGAAAAGGATCTGGACTGGAGCGACCAAGGGGTGGACGGCTCGTTCCGTTTCATCAACCGCGTGTGGAAGCTGGTCCATGATCGCCTCGACCTGGTGAAAAACGCCGCTGCGCCGGACCTGGCAACGCTTACGGCTGAGGAGCGCACCTTGCGCCGTGCCGTACACAAGACCATCAAAAAGGTGACCGAGGACATCGAAGAGCGTTTCCATTTCAATACCGCCATCGCATCGATCATGGAACTGCTCAATACGCTCCAGCCCGCGGATCTCCAAACGCCGCAGTACGGCGCCGTCATGAAAGAGGCCCTGGAAACCACGGTGCTGCTGCTGGCTCCCTTTGTCCCGCACGTGAGCGAGGAGTTGTGGCAGCGCCTCGGCAATACCACGCCCCTTTCCCGCACTGCCTGGCCGGAATACGACCGGGATGCGGTCGTGGACGAAGAGGTGCTGGTTGTTGTCCAGGTCAACGGGAAGCTCCGTACCCGGATCACGGTGAGTGCCGAGACCAGCATGGAGGAGCTCGAGAAGTGCGCCCTGGCGAACGAAAAGGTGCTCCCGTTTCTCGAGGGCAAACAGGTGCGCAAGGTTATCTGCGTGCCGGGCAAGCTGATCAATATCGTGGTGGCGTAGGGGGAGAGGACATGTCTTTTGGAGGTCTATTCCGCTCTTTCCTGCTCCTGCTGCTCTGCTGCACGTTGTTATGTGCGGGGTGTGGCTATCGCTTTGCCGGAACGGCTGGCAACACGCTGGCAACGGGCCAGTCGATCTGGGTGGCGTTCATTGTCAACGAAACGGTCAGCCCAACTGCGCAGACCGTGATCCGTCGCGCGCTGTACGAGGAAAGTCACACCATGCGGGGACTGTATCCGGCGGACAAGGAGGCGGCGGCCGACCTCAGGGTGCGGGGCAAGCTGGCCTCCTATACCCTCAAGGCGGTCTCCTATTCTGCCGCCGACCAGGTTAAGGAATATCGTCTGACCATCTCCGTCGATCTGGAATTGCATAAAAAGGGCGGGACGGCCCCCGTGTGGAAGGGAACCGTCCAGGCGTTCCAGGACTTCCCCGCGTCCACGGACCTGGCCCTGCAGCATAATGCCGAGGAGGCTGCCCTGAAGGCGGCCTCCCGGACCCTGGCCGACAGGTTTCTCGTGACCGTGGAACAGGCGTACTGATCATGACCGCTCAGGAATTTGAAACCGCCGTCAACAAGGGGACCATCCCGCCGCTCAGCTATCTGTACGGCGAAGAGACGTTCCTGATCGAACGGGCTGTCCATCAATTGCTGGAGCGGGCCATCGATCCTTCACTCAAGGATTTCAACCTCAATATCTTCTATGGCAATGAAACCAAAGGGGTTGAAATTCTCGATGCCGCCCAGACCCTGCCCATGTTCGCCGAGCGGCGGGCGGTGCTGGTAAAGCGCGCGGATGCGCTCAAGGCCGATGTCCTGGAGAGTCTGCTGCCCTATGTCCGCAACCCGGCTGCAACCACCTGCCTCGTGTTTACCGGCGCCAAGATCGACCAGCGCAAAAAATTCTTCCAGGAGCTCAAGAAACAGGGGTGCCTGGTGGAATACAAGCGGCTCTACGACAACAAGCTGAGCGGCTTTATCCAGAGCGAAGCGGTTGTCCAGGGAAAGACGATCGATCCGGCCGCCGCCGGGTTGCTCTCTCTTCTGATCGGCAACAATCTCCAGGAGTTGGCGTCCCAGATTGAAAAGCTGGCCGTGTACTGCGGCACGCGGTCGCGGATAACCGTAGAGGACGTACGCGTCATCGCCAGCAGCAGCAAGGCGTTTACCGCCTTCGAACTTGCCCGCTTCCTCGGGATGCGCGATTTGCAGAACGCCCTCAAGAGCCTGGGGGCTCTCTTTCGCAACGGCGAAGACGCTCCGATGATGATCGGGGCCCTGACCCGGCATTTCCGGCAGTTGTGGCGGATCAGGGAGTTGCTGGATCGCAGGGTGTCCCAGGCCGATATCGGCCGGGAACTCAACATCCACACGTTTTTTCTGGGGGAAGTGGTCCAGCAGGCGAAAAACTTCTCGCGGAACGATCTGGAAAGGCTGTTTGAAGAGCTCTATCGTTGCGATGTTGCGTCCAAAACAGGGGGAGGGCAGCCCGCGACCCTGATGCATGGCCTTGTGGTCGGGATCTGTACGTCGTCGATGGTACCGTAACCAAAACCAAATCAAACTAATGCGAGCGCATACTCGCCAATCGGGCGTGCACTCACATCCATTCCAACGCGCTGATCCCTTCTCTTTTCTCTGCACGCTTTCGTGTTTGAAAAATGATCTTTATCTAATGATCGGATAGTGCTGAACGGAGTATTTCCGCCAGTTCATTGATCCGGTATGGTTTTGCGATAGCGCCGGTGAAACCGTAGGTACGATAGTCGGACATGATCGGATCATTTGAATAACCACTGGAAACTATCAGGCGTGCCGCCGGATCAATATCAAGGATTTTTTCAGCCGCTTCCCTGCCGCCCATGCCTCCCGGAATGGTCAGATCCATAATTACCGCCGAGAACGGCGATCCTGATTCCTTTGCCGCTTCATAGTACCGTATGGCTTCTGACCCTGCGCCACAGGTTGTGACGTGATACCCGATTTCTTCAAGCATTCCCGTCGCTAGTTCCCGGATCATCTCTTCATCGTCCATGACAAGAATTGAACCTCCACGATGGTCTTTGGAGGTTTGTGTAACGAATTCGGTCTGACATTTCGGAAGAGTCTCTCCGATTGACGGCAGATGGATTGTGAAGGTAGCACCTTTATCTACAAGAGAACTCACGCTGATATATCCGCCATGCCTGCTGATTATTGAATGGGTTGAAGCAAGCCCCAGCCCATTCCCGCTGACCTTGGTTGTGAAATAGGGATCAAAGATCTTTTCCAGATCAGTATCCGATATTCCGCAGCCTTCATCGGTAAAGGTAAGGCAGATATATGGGCCGGGAGGAAGTGCCATAGTATTCCTGCCGGCAAGCGTCTCGTTGCGAGCAGAGACGGTCAAGAGCCCGCCGCCCGGCATCGCTTGCGTAGCGTTTATAATAATGTTGTGGAATACCTGACTGATCTGCCCTTCATCCGCTTCTATCGCGTGAATTGAATCGGGGATGTCAACGACACCCCTGACATTGGAACCGTGAAGAACCAGTGACAGTGATTCATTTGCAAGATGCTGGAGTGAAACAACTTTCTTGACAGGTTCGCCACCGCGGGCAAAGGTCAGGAGTTGACGAGCCAGTTCGGTGGCCCGCACCGATGCTTTTTCAGCCCCAACCAGGGCTTTGTATGACGTGTGCGTATCATCAAGGGATATCTTGGCAAGGGATATGTTCCCCATGATCCCGGTAAGAATATTGTTGAAGTCGTGGGCAATACCGCCGGCGAGTACTCCCAGCGATTCCAGTTTCTGAACCCTCAGTTCTTCTTTTTCATGTTCTTTGAGATCCGAGATGTCCAAGGCAATTCCCATTATACCAGCGACTCTACCCAGTTCGTCAAAGAGCGGCGTCTTATACGTAAGGTGCCACTTTGTGCCATCCGGTGTTGCGACTTGCTCTTCCAACTGTCTCTTCCGGCCGGTGGTACATACCTCACGGTCGTCGGCGATATAGCTCGTGGCCATTTCCAGGGGGAATAACTCAAGGTCCGTCTTGCCGATGCAATCATCTGCCGCATGACCACAGGCCTCGGCATACGGCTCGTTAACCATTGCAAGGCGACCTTCCGAGTCTTTGAGCCACGCTATCATGGGAAGGTTGTCCAATATGGCGCGTTGTTGCAGCAATAATCTCGTATTGGCCAATTCCGTGTGTTTGTGTTCTTCGACCTCTCTCGCCAGCTTTTCATTTGTCTGTCGAAGTTTGTCATTTGCCTCGGAAAGTTGCAGAGTCCGCTCGGCAATCTGCTCTTCCAGAAGCTGATTGCGCTCCACCAACCCCTCCATCGGATATACTTCGCCCTCACGGACCAGGTAGTAGGGAATGGAAATACTACTATGCGCAATTTTCCACTCTGTGGATTCCTTGCGGAATATCAGCACAAGGCGGGCGGTCTCGCGTGACAGGATGTAGTCTTTGATTGGCAGGTGAATGGTGAAGAATCCGGTAGTTACAGCAATGGTATCAGACAGGGATTGGATTGCCAGGTCCTTGAGTTCGATACGGAGTGGATCTTTGACCTGGGCGAAGTCCTGACGGGTAATCGCCACCCATTCTTCCCGGTCTTTGACGAGAAAATCTCCGCCTCCTGTGAAGCCGGAGAAATCATTGCTGAAACATGTGGTGAGACGGTCATCGCGGGATGCGTACATCCGAAGGTATTCGTCAAACAGGTGACGGATTTCCTGATAGTCGTTTGCGTTCATTGAACGGACCCTTTGGGGAAAAGCGTTGTTGCTCCCGCTAAAAACAAAGGGGGCTCCCATTGCATGGGAGTCCCCTTTGTGTGACCTTATGTCGTGCGTGATTGGTGTTAGCCCAGGGTATTGACGAGCCGGGTCAGGCGCGAAACGTTTCTGGAGGCATTGGAGTTGTGGATCACACCTTTCGAAGCAGAAGCATCGATGACCGGAATGGCGGCCTTCAGGGCTGCGGTAGCGGCTTCCTTGTCCTTGGCCTCGACAGCCTCGCGCACCCGTTTGATATATGTCTTCAGCGTTGAGGTAACGTGCCGGTTGCGGGCATTCCTCTTGGCGTTCTGTTTGATCCGTTTGATTGCCGACTTGTGATGTGCCAAGCTGCACCTCCGTATGATTCTTTCCGCGTGTAATATCTAAATTGAAGCTAGTTTACTAACACTACTGCGGTTGCGTTGTCAAGATAAATTATGGCGACAGCCGTACCCGTCTGCCGTCCACACTAAACTTACCCGCGCAGAAGAGGTGTATGGCCTCGGGATAGATACGATGTTCCTCGTGCTGAATGCGGGCCGCAAGTTTTTCTTCCGTGTCGTCTTCCAGGACGGGAACGACCGCCTGGAGGAGGATCGGACCGGTGTCGGTTCCTCCGTCCACGAAGTGAACCGTGCAGCCGGTAAAGCGGACACCGTAGTCAAGGGCTTGCTTCTGGGCGTGAAGGCCCGGGAAAGCCGGCAAAAGGGCAGGGTGAATGTTCATGATGGCATGGGGAAACGCCGTGACCATCACATCGGTCAGAATCCGCATGAAGCCGGCCAGGACCACCAGTGCAACGCCATGGTCCCGCAACATATCCACCAGGACGGCATCGTACTCCCGGCGGTTGGCGTAAGCGCTGCTCTCGTGGATGATTGCCGGAATGTTGTGTTTCTCGGCGCGTTTCAGGGCAAAGGCATCACGTCTGTTGCTGATCACGCACGCAATGGTGGCATTGATCCCGCCTGACGCAATACGGTCGATAACGGCCTGGAGATTGGTGCCGTTTCCCGAAACCAGAACCGCCAGCCTGACCGGGTTTCCGTCAGTCACTACCCCTCCACCAGTTCGACGCACTCGCTGCCGTCCGCGCAGGTGGTGATATCGCCGATAACCCAAGCCTGCTCGCCAAGCCCCTTCAGGCGGTAGACGATATCCTCGGATTCTTCCTCCGAGACAGCCACCACCATGCCGATCCCCATGTTGAAGGTGCGGTACATCTCCGCACGTTCAACGTTGCCGGCCTCCTGCAAGATATGAAAAAGGGGTTGTCGTTCCCAGCGATCCAAGTGAATGGTGGCTTTACACCCCTTGGGCAGGATACGGGGGATGTTTTCCAGCAGTCCGCCTCCGGTGATATGGGCAATGCCGTTAATCTTGAAATCCTTGAGCAGGTTCATGATGGAACGGATATAGATGCGTGTCGGCGTAAGCAACTCTTCACAGACGGTCCGGCCGGTGTCGGCCAATTGGGAGTCCAGGGACAGCCCCATGCGTTCGAAGATGAGCTTGCGCGCCAACGAGTAGCCGTTGCTGTGGAGTCCGCTGGAGGCTATGCCGATCAGGCGGTTGCCTACGGATATGCCCGAGCCGTCGATGATGTTGTCCCGTTCCACCACCCCTACGGCAAAACCGGCAATATCGTATTCGCCATCGGCGTAGAAACCGGGCATTTCAGCCGTTTCGCCACCGATAAGGGCGCAGCCTGCCTGTTTGCACCCTTCGGCAATCCCCTTGACGACGTCCGCCGCTTTCTCGGGCAGGAGCATGCCGGTTGCCAGGTAGTCGAGAAAAAAGAGCGGCTCCGCTCCCTGTACCACAATATCGTTGACGCACATGGCCACCAGGTCGATGCCAACGGTATCGTGGCGGTCGGCCATAAAGGCGATCCTGAGTTTGGTGCCGACGCCGTCGGTCCCGGACACGAGCACCGGGTTTTTATATTTGGCCGTATTTAACGAAAAAAGGCCGCCGAAACCGCCGATATCTGCCATGACCTCAGGGCGGGACGTGGCCTTGACCAGCGGTTTGATCATGCTGACAAAGCTGTTGCCGGCCGCTATATCAACCCCGGCATCCTTGTAGGTTATCCTTCGTTCGCTCAAATTCTCCACCTCCTTAGATAAGAAACTTTTGTAAAACACGGACCGTAAAATGTCAATTTCAAACTGCGAAATCCGTTTTGTTCGGTTCTGGAGATGCACCGGTTTGGCAGCAACAACAGCTTGACAATACTGGGTACTCCGCATAATATCTCACGACGCTGACATGAGCGGGGGGTATATGCAGTCGAGCCGACTGGGAGAAATCCTGGTAAAAAACAACCTGATCACCAAGGAACAGCTTGCCAAGGCGCTTGAGGAGCAAAGGCTTTCCGGTGGCCAGATGCGTCTCGGCACGGTTCTGATCAAGCAAAATGCCATCAGCGATCAAAATCTTACCTCGTTTCTCTCCAAGCAATACGGCGTTCCTGCCGTCAATCTCTCTGATTATGACATAGACCCTGCCGTCATCAAGGTCATTCCCCAGGAAGTTGTCCAAAAATACCAGCTTATACCGGTCAACCGCGCCGGCGCAACGCTGATCGTCGCGGTCAGTGATCCGTCCAATCTGTTCGCCATCGAAGACATCAAGTTCATGACCGGCTATAATGTGGAGATGGTGGTTGCGTCCGAATCGGACATCAAAAACGCCATCGACAAGAATTACGATCAGTCCGCGTCGCTGGCCGATGTCATGGGCGACATGGATTTTGAGGATGTGGAGGTCGTCGGCGATACCGATGAGGTGGATGTCAACTCCCTGGAGCGAGCCACCGAAGACGCTCCGGTAGTCAAGATGGTCAATGCCATCCTCCAGGACGCCATCAGGAAAAAAGCCAGCGATATCCATATCGAACCCTACGAAAAGGTGTTCCGCGTCCGCTACCGTATCGATGGTGTCCTCTACGAGGTGATGAAGCCGCCGCTCAAGCTGAAAAACGCCATTACTTCCCGTATCAAGATCATGTCGGAGTTGGATATCGCCGAACGGCGGCTGCCCCAGGATGGCCGTATCAAAATCAAGCTGGGCGGCGGCAAGGACATGGATTTTCGCGTTTCGGTGCTGCCGACGCTGTTCGGCGAGAAGATCTGCATGCGGCTCTTGGACAAGAGCAACCTGCAAACGGACCTGACCAAGCTGGGGTACGAACCTGAGGCCCTGGCGCACTTTTTGCGCGAGATTCACAAGCCGTTCGGCATGGTGCTGGTCACCGGTCCCACCGGGAGTGGCAAGACGGTTTCTCTCTATTCGGCACTGGCCGAGCTCAACAAGGTATCCGAGAATATCTCGACCGCCGAGGACCCGGTTGAATTCAACTTTGCCGGCATCAATCAGGTGCAGATGCATGAGGATATCGGCCTCAATTTTGCCGCGGCCCTCCGCTCTTTTCTGCGCCAGGATCCCGATATCATCATGATCGGCGAGATTCGAGATTTCGAGACCGCTGAAATAGCAACCAAGGCGGCCTTGACCGGCCACATGGTGCTTTCCACCCTCCATACCAACGATGCCCCGGCCACTATCAACCGCCTGCTCAATATGGGTATCGAACCGTTTCTGGTGTCGTCGGCCGTCAACCTGATCACGGCCCAGCGCCTTGCCCGCCGGGTTTGCGCCGAATGCAAGGAACCGGAAGATATCCCGGTCCAGGCATTGATCGACGCCGGCGTCTCACCCGATGAGGCGCCTTCCTTTGTCTGCATGCGCGGCAGAGGGTGTTCCGTCTGCAACAATACCGGCTACAAGGGGCGGGTCGGTTTTTATCAGGTTATGCCCATGCTTGATGAAATCCGTGAACTGATCCTCAATGGTGCCAACACCGCCGAGATCAAGCGGGAGTCAATGCGGCTGGGTATCAAGACCATGCGTCAGTCAGGGCTTACCAAGCTCAAGGAAGGGGTCACTTCCTTTGAAGAGGTCCTTCGGGTAACTGTTGCTGACGACTAGAAAGGACGGGCTCAATGGTTAATCTGCACCAACTGCTGAAGGTTCTTGTCGAAAACAATGGTTCCGACCTGCATATCACCACCAACACCTCACCCCAGATCAGGGTTGACGGCAAGCTGACACCGCTCGATTTTCCGCCGCTGAATCAGGTTGAGACCAAGCAACTCTGTTATAGCGTCCTGACCGATGCCCAGAAGCACAAATTCGAAGAAGAAAATGAATTGGACCTTTCGTTCGGGGTCAAGGGGCTTTCCCGCTTCAGGGGCAATATATTCGTCCAGCGTGGGGCCGTGGCCGGGGTATTCAGGGTTATCCCCTACCGCGTCCTGACGTTCGAAGAGCTTGGGCTGCCCCCCATCGTTTCCGAACTGGCAGCCAAGTCCCGGGGACTGATTCTCGTGACCGGTCCGACCGGCAGCGGCAAATCCACGACCCTGGCTTCCATAATCGATTACATCAATATCAACCGCCGCGAGCACATCGTCACCATCGAGGACCCGATCGAGTACCTGCACCCCCACAAAGGCTGCCTCGTTAACCAGCGTGAGGTAGGGGCCGACACCAAGGGGTTCAAAAATGCCCTCAAGTACGTACTGCGCCAGGATCCCGACGTGGTTCTGGTGGGTGAGATGCGCGATCTCGAAACCATCGAGGCGGCGCTGACCCTCTCGGAAACCGGGCATCTCTGTCTGGCTACCCTGCATACCAACTCCTGTGTCCAGACCATAAACCGTATTGTGGATGTGTTTCCTCCGTATCAGCAGACCCAGATACGGGCGCAGCTTTCCTTTGTACTGGAAGGGGTCATATCCCAGGCGCTGATCCCGAGGATGAACTCGCGGGGACGTGCGTTATCCCTGGAGATCATGGTTCCCAATGCCGCCATTCGCAACCTGATTCGTGAAGACAAGGTCCATCAAATCTATTCACAGATGCAGGTCGGGCAGGAGAAGTACGGCATGCAGACCATGAACCAGTCGCTCCTGTCCCTGTACCAGAAGCGGCTGATATCCCTGGAAGAGGCCCTTGGGCGCTCTCAGGACCCGGAAGAACTCAAGCAGATGATCAATAACCCCTCTGCCGGCCTGAATATGCAGAGACGGCCGCCTGTTCACTAAAAGCGAGGAGTATCGGACAATGCCAAAATTTTCATGGGAAGCACGTACCAGAACCGGTGGCGTGCAAAAGGGCGTCATCGAGGCTGCAAGTACCAACATCGTTGAAGCCCAGTTGAAAAAGTATGGTTTTACCAATATCAGCATCAATGAACAGGTCAAGGCGTTTTCCATCAAACTTCCCAAGTTTGGCGGCGGCAAGGTCGACACCAAGGACCTGGTCGTCTTTACCCGCCAGTTTGCCACCATGATCGATTCGGGCCTGCCGCTGGTCCAATGCCTTGAGATCCTTGCCGGCCAGCAGGAGAACAAGACCTTCAAGGATATACTCTATAAGGTGAAAGAAAGTGTGGAAAGCGGTTCCACCTTTGCCGATGCCCTCGGCAAACACCCCAAGGCCTTTGACCAGCTTTATGTCAATCTCGTGGCCGCAGGCGAGGTCGGCGGTATCCTTGACACCATCCTGAACCGGCTGGCGGCCTACATCGAAAAGGCCATGAAACTGAAGAAACAGATCAAGGGCGCCATGGTCTACCCCATCACCATCATGTCCATCGCGGTTATTGTCGTCGGGGTCATCCTGATCTTCGTCATCCCGACCTTTGCCAAGATGTTTGCCGATTTCGGCGGCGATTTGCCTGCCCCGACCAAGTTTGTCATCGGCCTGAGCAATTTCCTGATGAAGTACATCATTGTCATCATTGCCGTCTTCTTCGGCATTATTACCGCCATCAAGAAATACTACGCCACGGCCGGTGGGCAGAAAAAGATCGACCGCATGGCGCTCAAGGCACCGATAGCCGGGCCGCTGATCAGGAAGGTTGCCGTTGCCAAGTTCACCAGGACCTTGGGAACGATGGTCAGTTCCGGCGTGCCGATTATGGACGGGCTTGATATCGTGGCCAGGACCGCCGGCAACAAGATCGTCGAAGAGGCAATCTACGGCGTGCGCCAAGCCATCTCCGAGGGCAAGACCATGGCCGAGCCGCTGGCCTCCTGCGGCGTTTTCCCCCCCATGGTCGTTCAGATGATCGCCGTTGGCGAGGCGACCGGCGCCATGGACGCCATGCTGGGCAAGATCGCCGATTTCTACGATGATGAGGTGGACGATGCCGTTTCGGCCATGACCGCCATGATGGAGCCGCTGTTGATGGTGTTCCTGGGGACGGCTGTCGGTGGTTTGGTCGTTGCCATGTACCTGCCGATCTTTAAGCTGGCGGGGACCGTCGGCGGGTAAGATATGGGGCTTGAACGAAAACTCAGGCTTTTCATTTATGCCAGGATCGTGGTGTCATTCCTGTTCCTGGCGTCTACCGTACTACTGAATTATCAGGACCTTACCTCGGCTGAAGGGCACCTTCAGAGCGGTCTGATCCGCTTGATGGCGTTTTCGTTTCTGTTTTCCCTTTGCTGCCTGCTCTTTCTCCGGCTCCAGAGATACCACGCCTTTATCGCCTACCTCCAGACGATCTGGGATCTGCTCTTCGTAACGGTTCTCCTGCTGTTTACCAACGGCATACTCAGCCCCTATTCCTTTCTCTATCTCCTTTCCATCATGAGCGCCGGTCTGTTGCTGGGGGGTCGGCAAGCGCTCTACGCAGCATCCCTCTGTAGCATACTCTACGGTTCCATAGTTGATCTGCAATACTTCGGTCTGCTGGCCTCGATTGGCCTCAGCCGGTCCGATGCCCAGCAACTTGGTGCATCGCACATTTTTTACACGATTTTCTTCAACCTCATGGGCTTTTATCTGACGGCCCTTATCACCAGTTTTCTTTCGGCGCGCGCCAGGGAAAGCGAGGAAGCACTCCGCGAGAAAACCGTCAACTATGATGAGCTGGAGCGTTTGAGCACGAGCATCGTATCGAATCTGGAAAGCGGCCTGCTTACGATTACCCCGGCCGGCAGGATCAGGGTTTTCAATCGTTATGCCGAAATGATTACCGGCATGACGCAGGCTGATGCCTATAATACCCGACTTGTGGACATCTTTCCGGCGCTTGCGGATATTGCCGGCAATATGGACTCCCGGATGGACGGGGAGTTCGAATATGAACTGCCAAGCGACGAAACGATGACCCTCGGCTACAACGCCGTGTCGTTCTGCGACAGTCAGGGAGTATCGGCAGGGGCAATTGTCAACTTCAAGGACCTCACTTCCATGAAACGGATGGAAACGGCCCTGAAAAGGGCGGACAGGCTGGCGGCGCTCGGTGAGATATCCGCCCGCATGGCCCACGAAATCCGGAACCCTTTGGCGGCCATGAGTGGTTCGGTCCAGATGCTGGCCGAGCACGGTTCCGTATCAGAAGACGATCAGCGGCTGTTGAAGATCGTGCTGCGCGAGGCGGGAAGGCTTAACGGTCTGATTACCGATTTTCTGGCCTACGCCCGTCCTTCCTCTCCCTGCAAGGAGCGGTTCGAGTTGCGGCCGCTGGTGGAAGATCTGATTATGCTCCTGTCTTCAGACAGTCACTTCAGTACGGTTTCCTTTCGTAATCTCGTTGCCGCGCATATACTGATTCAAGCCGATATCAATCAACTGCGGCAGGTCCTGCTGAATCTGTTCCGTAATTCCGCGGAGGCCATGCCGGAGGGGGGCGTGGTGGGGATCGAATCGCGTTTTCAACTCAGCGGAGCGGATGGTTTTAACAAAACCCCGGCAGCGGTTATTACGGTAACCGACAGCGGTTGCGGCATTGACAACACTACGGCGGTCCACCTGTTCGAACCCTTCTGGACCACCAAAGCGGAGGGTTCCGGCCTTGGGCTGGCCGTTACCTACCGTATTATCGAAGCCCACGGTGGGACCATCACCGTCGAGTCACCTCCCGAGGGAGGCTGCTGTTTTACCATCATGCTCCCCGTGTAACGAACAGGCCGATTGAGATGCCCATTCCGGTTTCCTACAGCTTTCGCAATCTTTTCACCCGCCGCCTGACAACCTTTTTGACTGCAACGGGAATGGCGCTGGTGGTGTTCGTTTTCGCTTCGATCCTGATGTTGTCGGCGGGATTGGAAAAAACGCTGAATGAAACCGGTTCCGACGATAATGTTATCGTCACCCGCAAGGCGGCCAACTCGGAGGTGCAAAGCGGTGTGGAACGCTCCCAGGCCGCCATTGTGGAGAGTCTGCCGGATATCGCTACCGGAAGCGACGGCACCCTCCTGGCGGCCAAGGAACTGGTCGTACTGATAAGCCTTCCCAAACGGGGCAGCGACAAGCCGGCCAATGTGGTCATCAGGGGGATTGATCCGGCGTCCCTCAAACTCCGGCCCCAGGTGCGACTGGTGGAGGGGCGTATGCCACGTCCCGGTTCAGCGGAAATCATGGCGGGCGGCAGTATCGCGCAGCGCTTCAAAGGCGGCGGGATCGGCGAATCGCTTCGCTTCGGCATGCGCGACTGGACGGTAGTCGGTATCTTTGATGCCGGCGCTACCGGTTTCAATTCCGAGATATGGGGTGATGCCATCCAGTTGATGCAGGCTTTCCGACGTCCGGTGTACTCCTCGGTCACCTTCCGGCTGCACGACAGCGGTGATTTTTCTGCGGTCAAGGCCAAGCTGGATGCCGACCCGCGCCTGACGTTGGATGTGCGCCGCGAAACCCGCTATTATCGAGATCAGTCCGAGGCCATGGCCAAGTTTTTACGCATACTCGGCATGTCGTTAACGGTGATCTTCTCCCTGGGCGCCATCATCGGTGCCATGATCACCATGTATGCCGCCGTTGCCAACCGGGTCGGAGAGATCGGCACCCTGCGAGCCCTCGGTTTCCAACGCAGCAGCATCATGCTGGCCTTTTTGATGGAATCCCTGCTACTCGGCCTGATCGGCGGTGTCGCCGGACTTTTCATGGCGTCATTCATGCAATTTATCACCATCTCGACCATGAACTGGCAGACCTTTTCCGAGCTTGCTTTTTCATTTACCCTTACTGTCGAAATTATTTACAAATCACTCTTGTTTTCACTACTCATGGGGTTTGTGGGTGGCGTAATCCCGGCCGTGCGGGCCAGCCGTCTGAATATCGTCGATGCCCTGCGGGAAGGTTGAAATGGAGAAGCGTGGATGAACGGATTGTTCCTTAAAAAACACATCGTATTGGCGGCTCTGGCCGGGGCATCGCTGGCCCTGTACCTGATTGACTACTCTGTTCTCGGCAACAGCCGCGACATCGCTTCTAGCTTTTTGGGAAATCTGGCATTCTTGCCACTTTATGTCATATTCATTACACTGATTGTTGAGCAAATTGTACGGGAGCGGGAACGCCAGGCGGTCATGCGCAAGCTCAATATGGTGATCGGTGTTTTTTTCAGCGAGGTCGGCAACCGCCTGCTCAGGGAGCTATCGACCTGTGTGGCGACCTGTGGAGAATTGAAAGGCCACCTCCTGGTGGGCGGGGACTGGAAAAATGACGAATTCGCAAAGGCGCTGGACTACCTGGGCCGGACCGATATCAAGGTCAGTTGCGATGCAGGAGGCAAGAACCGGCTGAAGGAATTCCTGATCGAAAAGCGCACGTTTCTGGCTGGGCTCCTGGAAAATCAGAACCTGTTGGAGCACGAGCAGTTTACCGACCTGTTGTGGGCCGTATTCCACCTGGTGGAGGAGCTGGAGGCGCGGTCATCCTTTGACACAATGTCTCCGAGCGACACCGAACACATCAATGGTGATATCAAGCGTGTCTTCGGGCACTTGTCCCGTGAATGGGTCTTGTACATGCAACACCTCAAGGTTGACTACCCCTACCTGTTTTCCCTGGCTGTCCGCCTCAACCCGATGCTCGACACCCCGGATCCCCTGGTCTACTGATGGATTGGCACCTGCGGGACATAGTAGCAGTTCTGGCAGAGCAGAAGGTCGATGCCGCCCGCGGCCTCTCATCCGACGAAGCCGCCTGCCGCTTGTCCCGTTTCGGCAGTAACGAACTGCGGGAGCGGGGCGGCACATCGCCCTGGCTGATTCTGTGGGAGCAATTCACCTCGACCATGGCGCTGATCCTGACCGGGGCAGCGCTCCTCTCTGCTTTTGTCGGTTCATTCAAAGACAGCCTGACTATCCTCGCCATCGTCTGCCTCTTTGCTGTCCTGGGATTTGTACAGGAATATCGTGCGGAGCGGGCCATGCGGGCGCTCAAACGGCTGGCCGTGCCTGTGGTGCGGGTGCGGCGCAACGGGATGCCGGTTGAAATTCCGGCAGTCGATCTGGTGGCGGGCGATATCGTCCTCTTGGAGGCAGGCAATCTGGTGCCGGCCGATTGCAGGGTGGTTGAGGTCTACAACCTGCGGGTGCAGGAGGCGGTCCTGACCGGGGAGGCCGAAGAGGTCGAAAAGTGTGTCGAGGCCTTGGGAGTGATGGATGATCCCATTTCGGCCGGCGAGCGCGTGAATATGATCTTTATGGGCACCACGGTTGCCTATGGCCGTGGGGTGGCCGTTGTGGTGGCCACCGGTATGAACACGGAGTTGGGGCGTATCGCCGGTATGTTGCAGGATGTGGCCCAGGAATGGACACCTTTGCAGAGGCGCCTCGACCGTTTGGGAAAAATTCTGGCCCTTGCCGCGGTAGCGGTTTCGCTGTTGTTTCTGGCCATCGGCCTGCTGCGTGGCGAGGACCTGCGTCTGATGCTGATGACCGCCGTCAGCCTGGCGGTGGCCGCCATCCCGGAGGGATTGCCGGCGGTAGTCACCATTACCCTGGCCATCGGTTCTCAACGCATGCTGAAACGTCACGCCCTGATCCGCAAGCTGCCGGCTGTTGAAACCCTCGGCTCGGTAACCGTGATCTGTTCCGACAAGACCGGCACCCTGACCCAGAACCGCATGACGGTCACTGAGGTCGTCACCAGCGCAGAAGTCCTGCAACAGGCCGCTCCGCCTCTCAACGGGGCGGGATCGGAAGCTGAAGCTGCCCGTCGTGGAATACTGGCCTGTGTTGCGCTCTGCAACGAGGCTGTGCTGGCGGAAGGAGAGGGGCCGGGGGTAGGGGACCCGACCGAGATAGCGCTTCTTGCGGCCGCGGCACATGAGGGACTGTTGCGCCATGAACTGGAGGCCCGTCTGCCGCGCGTTGCCGAGATTCCCTTTGATTCTACGGTCAAACGCATGGTCACCTTCCATACGGTTGGAGATGCTGCTGTTGCAACATCGCTTGGACTTCCCGCCCATCTGGAAACCGGTGAATGTCTTGTGGTCGGCAAGGGGGCGCTGGGGGCGGTGCTGGAGCTGTGCGACCGGGTCGGCGACCATCCGCTTGCGACAGCGGAACGTCAGGCGGCCATGACGGCCGTCGACCGCCTGGCGGGCCTGGGAAGGCGTGTACTGGCCGTTGCCTGCGGCGTCGGCGTCCGGGACACACACGCTGTTCGCGGTCTTTCCCTGATCGGTTTGGTCGCCATGATGGACCCCTTGCGCCCCGAGGCGCGGGATGCGGTTGAACTCTGCCGCCAGGCGGGCATCCGGCCGGTCATGATCACCGGCGACCACCCGTTGACCGCCAGGTCCATTGCCGACGGGCTGGGCATGGGGGATGGGGGGCGGGTCATGACCGCTGCCGAACTTGAGCGTATCGGCACGGCCGGTCTGGTTGCGGCGAGCGGGGAGGTGTCGGTCTATGCCCGGGTCTCGCCGGAGCACAAGCTGATGATCGTCGATGCCCTGCAACGCCAGGGGCAGGTGGTGGCCATGACCGGGGACGGCGTCAACGATGCCCCGGCCCTGAAAAAGGCCGACATCGGCGTCTCCATGGGGATGACCGGTACCGATGTGGCTCGCGAGGCAGCCGATATGGTGCTCCTGGACGATAACTTTGCCACCATTGTCTCTGCGGTGCGTGAGGGGCGCACCATCTACGACAATATCCGCAAGTTCATCGAATTCTCCGTGGCCGGCAACCTGGGCAAGATCCTGGCCGTGCTGACCCTGCCATTTCTGGGATTGCCCAGCCCCCTCACCCCTCTGCAACTGCTCTGGCTCAACCTGCTTACCGACGGCCTGCTCGGCCTGGGGATGGGAGTGGAGCGCTCCGAGCCGGACGTCATGGCCCGTCCCCCGGTTTCTCCAACCTCCCAGATCTTCGATCGCCGCATGGTGCGTCATACCCTGTTGACCGGTGGGATTATCGGCACTTCGACCATTCTGCTGACCTATCACCATTGGCGGTTCCATCCTGAAAACTGGCAGACCGTGTTGTTCACCTCCCTGGCCTTTGCCCAGATCGGCCAAGCCATGGCCCTGCGCTCATTTCGGCATTCCTTTTTCCGCATGGGGCTCTTCGGCAACCCCCTGCTCCTGGCCATGGTCGGAGCGGTGATCCTGCTGCAGGGGATGGTCGTCTATCTGCCGGCCATGCAGGCCTTCTTCAAAACCACTTCCCTGGCTGCCGAGGCGCTGGCCTGGGTATTTGTCCCGGGAATAGTGCTGTTTGCCGTCCTGGAGTTCGAAAAGGTCGTCGTGCGGCGCGTGGCGTAAAGTTATCACTGTGACGTTGTGTTTAGTTTGTACCTCAGTTGTGATAGTATGTCCCTAGGACAAGGGAAAGGATGATTTGGTTTCTCGCATCGCACAACGGGAGGTGGCTATGAAACGGCTTATCCTGGCGGCACTGATGGGGCTTACGATCTTGATCCAGGCAGGGTGCGGCAATGACGGCGGTCACGCGCAACCGACATTTGTCGCCCGGATTCTGAGCGATTCTACTTCTGACGGCGATATCGCCCGGGATTCCGTCACAAGCGTTTTCACGGTAACACAGGGCATGTCGCCAAGTGTCCAAAGCGTGTTTGCCGGTATAGATCCGGCTACCGGAGCCGAATACCGCACATTCCTCGACTTCCCCCTGACCGGGACAGGCGGCGTTCCGGGGAATGCCGTCATTGCGTCGGCGTTCCTGGATATCGTTATCACCAGTATCCAGCCCCAACCCCTGAGCGGTACGATCCCGATCCGCATCGACCTTGTTTCCTTCCAGCCGCCAACCCTGGTGGGAACGGATTTTGATCGAACGCTCCAACCGGCGCTGGCAACCACCACGATCATCCCTCCCATCTCCCAATCAGACTTCGGAGGGCATGTAACGGTGGATGTGACAGGTTTGATGGTGGAAGCACAGCGGTTGGGACTGCTCAACTTCCAGGTCCGTATCCTGCGGGATTTGGGGATAGCTTCGCCGGGGCTTGTTGAAATCAACGATGCTACCGGAACGAACCGGGGCACTCTCGCACCGCTGTTGCAGGTCACCTACTTCTAGCTTGCGGTGATGCAGGAGGGACAGGACCGGTGAAAACGATCTGTTGAAGCCTAAGTTTGATTTTGAAAGGAACACATGAGCTCACTGCGATTCCCTGAACCGTTCAAGCATGAGCACGAACCGGTCCAAAACGTCAACGAAATACTCGAAGCTCAATTGACGTTCGGCCAGAAGGCGTCGGATTGGGTCGCCCTGAATCTCGGCTCCTGGTGGTTCATTACCATCCAGTCCATCATCTTGAGCGTCTGGATCGTGGTAAACGTGACCGCCTGGGCGCGGCACTGGGATCCCTATCCCTTTATCCTGATGAACCTGGTGTTGTCCATGCAAGCGGCCTATGCCGCGCCCATCATCATGATGAGCCAGAACCGGCAGGCGGCCAGGGACCGGTTGGAAGCCCACAACGATTACCTGATCAATCAAAAGGCTGAAAAGGAGATCCGTGCCATTCTGGATCATTTGGCAGCCCAGGACCAGGCCCTTCTGGAGATCCACCGGATGATGGCAGAGTTGCGAGGCACCAGATGAAGGGAGGAGGGAACCACGGTGAGCGCTAAACGCTGTCGCTTGATCCCCCAATAATGCAGGATGAAAACATTAGTAGTATCTCTCGTTATCATACCGCGCAGTCTGAATATGGTCAGGCTGCGCGTTTTTTTTTGAAATGCTGCCCGCCGGGAGACCATCATGGCACCAAAAATCGATGAACTGATCCAGAAGATCAGGGAGCTTGAAGAAGAGCTGGAGGTCGAGTTCCGCACCAAACGGGAGCAGTTCCAGTTCATCATCGAGGAGAAGCGCGTCCGTTTCGCCGAAGAGGTGGCACGCCAGCAGCGTCGCCTCAAGACCGGGCTCTTCCGCTATTTGGCGGAATCTCGGCCGCTGAACGTTCTGACCGCCCCGATCATCTATGCCGGATTTATCCCCTTTCTGGCGTTGGATCTTTTTCTGTTGATCTACCAGGCGGTCTGCTTCCCGATCTACGACATTCCCAAGGTCAAGCGTTCGGAATACCTGACCTTTGACCGTGAGGACCTCCCCTATCTCAACATCATAGAAAAGTTGAACTGCTTTTACTGTTCCTATGGCAATGGACTGGCAGCCTATTTCCGGGAGATCGCCGCCCGCACCGAGCAGTACTGGTGCCCGATCAAGCATGCTCGCCGTATCCGGGCCGCCCATGATCGCTATCCTCGTTTTTTTGAGTACGGCGACGCCGAAAGTTATCGCAAAGGGTTGGAGCGGCTAAGGAAAGAGTTTGAAAAGGGCAACGGAATAAAGCAGGGGGGCAAAAAGGCACAGAAGGGTGCATAAATATAACATAGCGGGGTGGACTTTTGGAGAACACGTCGGTAGTATGGGACCGTTTGTCTGCGGCCGGACCGGCCCGTAGCGAAAGCGAACAATGATGTTGAAAGGACACTGTTTTCATGAAATGCATCCCCATTCCCCGCACCGAATCCGCCCATGACTACCAATTACTGATCAAACGACTGCTCCTACACCCTATAGTGGATGCGCCGGACCAGGAGATCGTCTACCGGGACCAAGTCCGCCATAGTTACCGCCAGTTCCGCGAGCGGGTCCAACGCCTCGCGGCGGCCCTGACACGGATGGGTGTGAAACCGGGAGATACCGTGGCGGTTATGGATTGGGACAGTCACCGCTATCTGGAGTGCTTTTTTGCCGTGCCGATGATCGGCGCGGTGCTGCACACCATCAATGTGCGTTTTTCCGCGGAACAGATACTCTTCACCATCGACCATGCCGAGGATGACGTGCTCCTGGTCAACTCCGAGTTTCTGCCAATCCTGGAACAGATTCGCGGCCGGATCGACACGGTGCGCGACTTCATTCTCCTCAAGGGCGACGAACCGCATCCCCACGAGACAACCTTGACATTCACCGCCGAGTACGAGGAACTGCTGGCCTCGACCCCACCGGAATTCGAATTTCCCGACTTCGACGAAAATACCCGTGCCACTACCTTTTATACCACCGGCACCACCGGCATGCCCAAGGGGGTCTACTTCAGCCACCGCCAACTCGTGCTGCATACCCTGGGGGTCCAGGCGGCGCTCTGCTCCTCGGTTGTCCAGGGATGTCTGCACCGTGGCGACGTTTACATGCCCATCACCCCCATGTTCCATGTTCATGCCTGGGGGTTGCCTTATGTGGCCACTTCACTGGGGCTCAAACAGGTCTACCCCGGTCGTTACGCACCGGATATGCTGTTGGAACTGATCGAACGCGAAAAGGTCACCTTTTCCCATTGTGTGCCGACCATCCTGCACATGCTGCTCAAACATCCCCATGCGGCCAAGATCGACCTGAGCAACTGGAAACTGATCATCGGCGGCGCTGCCATGTCCCAGGCGCTGTGCATGGCGGCATTGGGACACGGCATAGATATTTTTACCGGCTACGGCATGTCCGAGACTTGCCCCATCCTGACCCTTGCCCAATTGACCCCCGATATGCTGAAGCTAAGCCCGGAAGAGCAGGCCGAGATCCGCTGCAAGACTGGTCTGGCGCTTCCCCTGGTTGATCTGAAAGTGGTGGGGGAGGGGCGGGACGAGATGCCTCGCGACGGCCGCAGCACGGGCGAGATTGTCGTTCGTGCCCCCTGGTTGACCCAGGGATACCTGAAGGATCACAAAACCTCCGAGAAACTCTGGGAGGGAGGCTACCTGCACACCGGTGACGTGGCGGTGCGGGATGAGCGAGGATACGTGAAGATAACCGACCGGAGCAAGGACGTCATTAAGGTCGGTGGAGAGTGGATATCCTCTCTGGAATTGGAGGATATTATCGCCCATCATCCCGCTGTGGCCGAGGTGGCGGTGATCGGTCTGCCCGATGAAAAATGGGGCGAGCGGCCCCTGGCCTTGGTGGTGCCCAAACCGGGCACTGTGGTCGCGGAAAAGCAGATTCAGCACCATGTTCGGGAATATGCCGACAAGGGGATGATTTCCAAACAGGTGGTCCTCCTCAGGACGCGGATGGTGGAGACTATTGATAAGACGAGTGTGGGGAAGATTAATAAGGTGGCGCTGCGGGAGAGGTATGTTTATTGAGTGCCGAACATCATTTATTCTGGATGAAGTTAGGAATTAAGAAGCACCTAACAGGTTACAGTAAATTTGTTGTAAATATATCCGACACGACCTATCGAAATGCAAAGAGTTGTGTAAATAAAATCGACAGGCTTGTGTTGAATTGCGGTTTATCCTTTTGCCAATATCAGCCATCAAGCAGCTTTATGCTGATTGTTATATTGCTAATTTAATAAGACAAATTCTTCTATGGTCTTAAAATACAATTAGGAATATCTTCTGGTTGTGTCTGGCGCCTGTGGCATTTAAATTGCATTACAAATATGTATGCAATTCAAAGTCAACTCATAGAGGAGTTTGAAAATATGAGAAAACAAAATTATCTGCAAATAGCCATTCTAACCAGTGTGGCCGTCTGGGTATTGTTTTGTGGCAAAGGGTATGCAACCATTGTGTATCCAGATAGCCCTGACTGGCAGAAAGATTTACAGGCTAGCGGCACAGCTTCAATTGAAACTGATAAACCCAGGGATGGAAATGCATCGCTTAAGCTTACAACGAGTGGAAATCTTAATGACTGGGCATTCTGGAATTACTATGCTGGAACTAATCTCAGTTTGGGAACTCTGAGTAATCTAAAAGATTTTTCTTTTGATTGGTACCGCACTGGAGTGACTAATATTGCCACCAGTGACGTTCCGTGGCAAGCGCAAACCCCTGTAATGCGCATTTATATTAATGATCATGGTGTGTTATCTGAGTTGGTTTGGGAAAAGTATTATACCAACTCCAGTTTGACTATAACCGATACGTGGATTAATCAGAATTTAATGAATCAAAACCTTTGGCAGCACACATTCGGTAGCGATGGGCGTGGCACATATACGCTTGTTGGCGGGGTTAGTTCAACTCTTAATCCTGATGATCCTTTGCTGGCACTCAATATTTCTCAATGGCTTTCCAACTCATTTTATTCTTCCGAGGCTTTTGTGTACGGGTTTGGTGTCGGTGTTGGTAGTTACTGGCCTAAGGATTATACCGGTTATGTCGACGACATTCATCTGACATTTTCGGATTCAGAGGAGAATTACAACTTTGAAATTCCTGTTCCAGAGCCTTCGCCGTTATTGTTGATGGTATTGGGGGTCGCTTTTCTCATGATGGGACACTTCATTTGGTTCAGAAGGCAGAATTGCACTCACTAAACAAATTTGTAAAACATAAAAAAAATAGGCATATTGGGATTACATGGCAATCATTCAAAAATTATTGAGTTCATCCTTACTCATCATTTGTCTTTTGATAAATGAATTATTTCCAATAGTTGCGGCTGCAAATGATGAGTTGTTGGCTCAACGAAACTGGGTAGAACTTACCGGCAGGTATCATTTTCTTAGCAATAGTTATGGCGACTGGAAAGGTGGAGAAGCTAAGGCTAACATCGGGGCCGGTAAAAATGATGTTTTATTATTTGATTTTCTAGCCCAAAAAACATTTGGTGATGATGGGGTATATGGCTCTGTTACTAATACTCATATATGGAATGAAGATTGGTATTCACAACTAGCTGCTGGGGCTGGGTCTGGAGAATTTTATTTTCCCGATGTTAGGGTTGACGCTTCATTAAGCAAAAAATGGCTTAACTCTCGCCGTCTGGTCACGACATTAGGCGGTGGCTTTTCAGAAGCTAAAGATATACACCGTGATATGTACATATTGGCTTCAATGACAGTCTATTTTGAGAATAATTTCATTGCGGAAGCCGGCACTCGAATAACTTGGAGTAATCCAGGTACAGTACAGTCGGAGCGGGGTTTTTGTGTCATTACTTATGGGGCGGATCGGAACAGGTACATAACACTTCGTTATGAAGGTGGAAAAGAGGGATATCAGCCCATAGGAACTTTGACGACTATAGTTGGTTTTTCCAGTCACGAGGCATCCCTAAATTGGCGCGAATGGATAGGCGGTAATTATGGAACAGTTGCAAAGGCCGAATACTACAAAAATCCTTTTTATTCGAGGGATGGCTTAACATTTGGATTATTTTATGAATGGTAATTCTTCACTTACCGGTCAGCGCGACCAGAAACTAAAACAATTTCGGAATATTGGGGTATACGGCTCAGTAATTAAACCCCATCGTTCTATGACAGCTTTTCAGTTCCTTCCGAATAGTTTGTTGAGTATGATCGGTATTCCACTGGTTCTTATTTCCGTTACCTTGCTGGGATTGCCGCACATCATGTTCCTATGGAAGGTTTGTTTCTCATACGCTTTTGAGCATATGGGCCTGGGAACTGATGTGCATATATACACTTTAAAGATAATTCCACACTATTACCTTGATATCCCTTCCTGTAGCGTAAACGCAGAGTGGCCTAAAATGGTTGATTTTTACAATGCTGGCATAGTCTTCATTGCCCTTTTTGTTATATCGTTTCTTTTTAGTGAAAACTTGACTCCCTTTGCTTACTTTCTAAGAATTCTATGTTTCGTTCAAATGACGGCATTTGCATATTTCCAATTTGCTATCGAACCATTTCCCTATGACCTCTCAGGATATATGGCAAACCTTCTTAGGGGAGGAGTCGTTATTGTACTTCTTGTACCAATTCTCTTTGCAATCACGCTTTATTTGTACAACATGCCTTTAGTACAAAAAATGCTAGTAAGTATAATGACTATGGGGCACCTGATAATTTTTATTCCCCTTCAGGCGTTGATTCATATGTATGTAATTAAAACGTGTAGTTATTTAATGCTTCCAACAATGTTTTTTTTATTTGGGTATTTACTTGAAATTTTTATTGTTATATCATTTTACGGCTGGGCTATGAGTTGGGTCGATATTGTAAACAAGTAATAATTATAAGGTTTTATCGCAAATATTGCCTGTTATGTGTGATCAATGGGGGTGAATATTATGCAGACAGTTCTAATAAATTTGCTGTACAGTGTTGTATCAATTATTGCGCTCTACACCATTCGACACTATATTTTTACGTTAAATCGACTGTTTTCTCGGCCACGTCAACCATATGTTGATATTGGGACAGCAGATTGGCCAACTGTGACAATATTTGTACCTGCACACAACGAAGAACTGGTGATTGGCGATATGATGGAAAACCTGCTCAAGGTTGATTATCCCCATGACCGTCTTATCATTGTTCCTATTAATGATCGTTCTAAAGACAGAACAAAGGATATTTTAGATAAATACGCCAAAGAATTTCCTGTGCTGATCAAGCCTTATCACCGTGTTAGTGGAAAATGTGGTAAGTCCTCAGCTCTTAAAGAAGTTGAACCTTTGTACAAATCGGAAATACATTTGGTTTTTGACGCAGACTATTTGCCAGGAAAAGGACTGATTAAACAGCTTGTTGCGCCATTCTTTGATCCCGAGGTTGGGGCGGTAATGGGCCGTGTGGTGCCTTATAATATTAAGCCTTCATTGTTAACAAGAATTCTTGATCTTGAACGTTCAGGCGGTTACCAGGTTGACCAGCAGGCACGCATGAATCTCCATATGGTGCCTCAATTTGGCGGTACTGTTGGGGGAGTCAGGACAAGTGCTCTCAAGAGCATCGGGGGATGGAGAAGTGATACGTTGGCTGAGGACACGGATGTCACCATGAGGATGACACTTGAAGGGTGGAAAGTTGCCTATCAGAATCGTTCGGAATGTTATGAAGAAGTACCGGAAAACTGGTTTGCGCGCATTCGCCAGATAACAAGGTGGGCTAAAGGCCACAACCAATCCTGTGCACGCTACTTTTTCCCATTATTGCGCCAATTAGGTAAGCTCCCAACTCTTGCTGTGCTTGATGGGCTGATGCTTTTGGGAGTGTTTCTTATGCCACCATTGCTACTTGTAGGGTGGACACTTTCTTTAACACTCTTTTATATGGGTAATCAGATTGGTAACTTGTTCATGTTAATCCTTGTGATTTCAACCTATAACACACTTGGTAATTTTGCAACTTTTTTTGAGGTGGCTTCGGCCACGAGACTGGACGGTAGTGGAAAACGAATACTTCTTCTTCCTTTTCTTTCTCTTGGTTTTCTTGTGAGCTTTGTTACCGTGTCATGGGCTACCATATCTCAGATATTATCTTCACCTTTCAACAATCACCGAAAATGGGACAAAACAGACCGCCACAGAAATGGGGATGTGGGGGGCAATGATAGCTCGTCAGATTGTGATTATGAAAATGGACATTATTCCAATAGAGGACATGGATATGCGTATTTGATTGCAGGCGGGTGCACTATTGTGGAACATATTTTTGGACGTAGTGGTGTATGATCTTTTTCTTTGTTTTTTTGACACTGACGTTCTTGTGGTTGCTGTTTCCACTTATTCCGTCTCTTCTCGAATTTGTGAGACCAACGGACATTGATCCGCTCAAGGTTGTCTCTCGTGATTCCGGTGACATCGCTTTTTTTGCTAATAATTTTCGGAATTATTTTCTTACCCAAGCAGAAAAATTCGATTTTACTACAATACAGGACACAGAACTGTCTAAATTACCTGATGGATCGCCATTTATTCGCATTCGGGGCAATGTGTGGAATCAGAAACATGCTTCAGCGCCAGTCGATTATATTGTCATTGCAGGTCCGGAAACGACCTTGCCTGATGATGTAACCTTTTTGCGGGAAGTGTATGGAGTTGGAGGGTTGACTGGTGGGGTTGGATGCGCATACCGTGCTATTCTTGCAGACAAGAGCTTGACTCTTCTTGAACAATCAATAGTTTTAAGATGGGTACATAGCATAGGAAAACTTACGGTTCAAGAAGGCTCGATACTTCATGGTAGAGCTAGCTCTGATGAAGAACTTTGTCTTGCAATCGGCGTCACATTTGAATGGATATCCGCTCCAGTTATTTTTGTTGGAAAAACAGAAATACATAGTGATACAAGCCCGATGCAATTACGGCGCGTAGTGTTCAACCAAGTTGGTCTAAAAGTCATGGCGGATGGAACCTATCGCTTTGAGGGAGATATTTCAATACCAGCAAATTCCTTGTTTACTGGAAATATTGTTGTGTCAGGCCAAATAAATGTTGGTTATGGGGCACATGTCAAGGGAAGTATGAAGGCATATAAGGATATAAAAGTGGGAGGAAATTGCAAGATAGACGGTAGTGTTGTTACCAGATTAACGATCAATATCGAAAAATTATGCATAATACAAGGGCCGCTCATTGCAGAGGCGGGAATAAGTATTGGGCAAGGTTCAATAATTGGCAGTAAGGAGAAACATAGCACCGTCAGCGCTCCGTCAGTTACAATTTATTCTGGTGCCGTCATCTATGGTATGGTGGTGGCACAACATATTGGTCAAACAAGTGCTTAGTACTTAATAGCAATAGTCATGCCCGCCCGCATAAAGGACTAGATATACATTTGTTTGAGACTGGAGGCATCCTTGCTGCAGTAGTTTCTATTTCCTGTTTTAGATGGTGGAATTGCTGATCCTATGTTTAGGCTGAATGTCATTTACCAGCATTCTGGATTCAGCTTTTTTTGAAAATGGCACTGATTTTTTTGGGGGGGCGGACTTGCTGAAATGATTCAAACTTGCGATTCTCTTCTTCCGATTGAGACGGCTTTCCGAGTTCAGTCACATCCATGTTGGCACATTTTTTCTTTCTGTGACCTATATTGGAGTTACTACTTCGTTTTCCGGTGATTTTATCATGCTGTAATTGGATATTAAGTACTTGAATACGGCTAGTTATGATTTTTTAGGGCCGACTATTTTCATGAACTTCCTCTTTCATCTCTATCTCTCCGGCAATGATCCGGACCTGCTGACCGGCAATTTTATGGGCGATTTTGTCAAGGGAAGGGTAGGTGAAAACTACCCTCCCGGTGTGGCGGCTGGAATTATGCTGCACCGTCGTATTGACAGTTTTGCGCAACAGCATATCATCTTTCGCCGGAGCTATGACCGGATTGCGCCGCAGTACCGGTTATGGCGTGGGGTATTTGTCGATCTGTTTTATGATCACTTTTTATCTGCGGGCTGGGACGAGTGGGCGGATGAATCCTTGACGAGTTATCTGACCCGAGCCAAGAAGATGGTTGAGGCACGGCGTGCATGGCTGCCGGAACGTCTGCAGGGGCTGCTGCCGGTTGTATTTGATGAGCTGCTCCCATCCTATTGCGAGATAGACGGCATCGGCCTAGCCCTTGAGCGCATGTCGCGCCGGGTGACGCGAGATAATCCTCTGGCCGGCGGTGAACGGGAACTGAGACGGAACTATGCCGAGTTGCGCGAGGACTTCCGTTGTTTTCTGCCCGCTGTCAGCGAATTTGTTGCAAATTTTGCAGAGCGGGGGCGGCGCTAACATAAACGAGACCCCTCCAATATCCTTCCTTAACCCAACCCCACAGTAATTACATGTTTTTTTACTTGCAACCCATTGATTTTTAATTATATATAGTGATTGAAACTGCGGCACAGTACAATTGAAACGCTGTGCCGCGTTTTTATGATCATTTTCTTATTCCATCCATTTTGTCTTACCGGGCTCCTCTATGAAGTTGCGCTCCAAATCTTTGCCGATATTGTCAGTGTCTCTGGCTGGGATGTTTCTGTTGCTCTATTTTGTTACCAAGGTGTTCCTGCTCGATAGCTTTGCCAGGATCGAAGTGCGGGAAGCCGCAGAGAACGTGGAACGAGCAGTCAACCTGATCAACGATGAAGCCAATAACCTCAACATAGTCTGTGGTGATTATTCCGCTTGGGATGATGTCTACCGCTATGTGAGGGATGGTAACCATGCTTTTGAAAAATCGAATTTGACCGCCCCCACCTTTGCCAAACAACGTCTCAACCTGATCATGTATCTCAACAGTGCCGGGGATGTAATCTTCGGCAAGGCCTTTGATCTTGAAAAAGGCCGATTTACGCCAGTTCCTGCAGGATTTTTTCGCCACATCGCCCCCGGGAACCTGCTGCTGAGCCACACGACGCCCGACAGCACAGTCAAAGGAGTCATAAACCTGCCGGAAGGCTTGATGATAGTCGCTTCTCGGCCGATATTGACCAGTGAGTACATGGGGCCAATCCGGGGCACGTTGATCATGGGGCGGTACCTGAATGCGACGGAGGTTGCCGGTTTGGCGACGATGGCCCGTCTTTCTCTGTGCCTGTTGCCAGGAGGGGCAACGAGCGTCTTGGGCGAGGCCGGGGTTATGCTGAGCGAGGCCAGCCCACGTACGGTCGTGGCGGACGGATTCCGCTATATTAACGGATATGCCTTGGTAAAGGATATTTACGGCCACAAGGCCTTTATCGTCAAAGTAACCGACCGGCGCACCATCTATGGGAGGGGGATGCGGGCCGTAGGATATTTCTTGCTCTGCTTTTTTGGCCTGGTTCTGGGGTTTGCGGCCATTGTGCATTTTTTGCTGAAAAAACTCGCCGTGTCGCAGCAACAGGGTAAGGAGCTTGAGCAGCGCTACAGTCTGGTTATCGAGGGGGCCAACGAGGGGATCCTTATCACGGAGCGGACAACCGGGGCGATCATAGAATCCAACGGTGCGATCCAGAACTATCTGGGATACACCGCCGAAGAGTTGATCGGCCTGTATCTCGGCCAGCTTGCCTTTGGCGATGCCGCCATAACCGATACCCTGATAGAAAGGCTTTTGCAGCAAAAACGGGAGTATCGCCTCCGTCGTAAAGACGGCTCTGCCCTTGATGCTGAATTGAGCGCCGGCCTGATACCCTATGACGGCAGGGAAGCCCTGTGCATCATGGTCAAGGATATCAGAGAGCGAAAACAGTTTGAGGAAACGTTGTTTTTTCAGGCAAATCACGACCTTCTGACCGGTATTCCCAACCGTTATCTTCTCCATGACCGCCTGGAACAGGCCCTGGCGGCGGCACGGCGGGAAGGGCATATCGTGGCGGTCCTGCTTTTGGACCTGGACAATTTCAAGATCATCAACGATACCTACGGCCATCCGGTTGGTGATCAACTTCTGAAAAGCGTTGCCAACCGGCTGAAATCCGTTGTCCGGAGCGGCGATACCATTGCCCGGCTCGGCGGTGATGAGTTCGTGATTATCCTCGCCCGTATCGGCAGGATTGAAGACGTTATCCTGGTGACGGAGCACCTTTTGAAACACTTTTTCAATCCCTTTGTGGTCAATGACAATGAGTTCTTTGTGTCGCCCAGTATTGGGCTTGCGCTTTACCCCAACGACGACGACAGCGCAGCGGCCCTACTCACCAAGGCCGACACGGCAATGTATCACGTCAAGGACAAGGGAAGGGCCGGATTCCAGTTTTTTACAACCGAGATGAATACCCGTGTTGTGGACCGTATGGAACTTGAAGTCGGGCTGAGACGTGCCCTTGAACGCGGGGAATTCGTCATCCATTATCAGCCAAAGGTCGAGTTGGCCACCCGGCGGATACAGGGTATGGAAGCGCTGTTGCGCTGGAATCATCCTGAGCGTGGATTGATCCCGCCGGATACGTTCATTCCCCTGGCGGAAGAAACCGGCCTGATTATCATGATCGGCGAGTGGGTGTTGCGCACGGTGTGCGAGCAGAGCAGTAAGTGGCAGGCAGCGGGGCTGCCGCCGATGAAGATGGCGGTAAATATTTCGGCACGTCAATTCAAGCAGCAGGACCTGGTGGAGCGAATAGGTGCAATCCTTGCCGAAACCGGTTTTGCCCCCGGCCTCCTGGAATTGGAGCTTACCGAAAGCTATCTCATGAACAATGTCGATGAGGCGGTTGCAAAACTTCACGGGCTCAAGGGGATGGGGCTCGGCCTCTCCCTGGACGACTTTGGAACGGGCTATTCGTCCCTGGGCTATCTGAAGCGGTTTCCCATCGACGTCGTGAAGATAGACAAATCCTTTGTGGACGACATTCTTATTAATCCGGATGACGCGACTATTGTGCGGACCATTATCCTTATGGCGCACAACCTCAACATGAAGGTCGTGGCCGAAGGGGTGGAAACCGGGGAACAGTTGGATTTTCTTGCTGAGCACGGCTGCGAGATGATCCAGGGATACTACTTCAGCCGGCCCCTGCCTGCCGATGGCTTTGCGGCAATGGTTCGCACGTGGGGTATCGAGTAAAGAGCGCGGCGATGGCGGGGACTCCTGCCGTTTACCACGTAATGTTCTCCTGTGCCGGCTTGTCGAAAATGACGGTTATTCTGAAAAGGAGTGAATATTCATGTCTGAAACCACCAGGATCGTTATCCTTGACGGCTATACCATCAACCCCGGCGACAATCCCTGGACCCCGGTTGAGAACCAGGGGATATGTGCCGTTTACGACCGAACCCCGCCTGAACTCACCCTGGAGCGCGCCGCTCAAGCGGAAATAATTCTGACCAGCAAGGTCAAGCTGGATGCAGCCATCCTGAACGCCCTGCCGAGACTCAAATACATTTCGCTTCTGGCCACGGGATACAATAATATCGATATTGCCGTCGCCGGCCGGCTTGGTATTCCGGTTTCAAATGTCCCCGCCTATTCCACCGAATCGGTTGCCCAGACCGCCTTTGCCCTGCTGCTGGAATTGGCCGTGCAGGTGGGGGCTCACGATGCCGCCGTCAAGGCCGGAGAATGGACCCGTTGTCCCGACCACTCCTTCTGGAAGGCGCCGATCGTCGAGTTGGACAGCCTGACGCTGGGGATCGTGGGGTATGGTACGATCGGGCGGGCGGTGGCCCGTATCGGCGCTGCTTTCGGCATGCGGATCATCGCCCATGCCCCCCGCATCCCACAGGATTCGGGGCCGATACCGGTCCGGTTCGTCGGTCTGGAAGAACTGTTCTCTACGGCGGATGTCGTAAGTCTCAACTGTCCCCAGACCGGCGACAATGCCGGCTTCGTCAACTCGCGGCTTCTGGGGATGATGAAGTCCAGTGCGTTCCTGATCAATGTGGCGCGGGGAGGGCTGGTGAACGAAGCCGATCTGGCCCAGGCGTTGCAAACCGGCCGGATTGCCGGCGCCGGGCTGGATGTGGTTGCCCATGAGCCGATGCTCGCCGATAACCCGCTTCTTGACGCTCCCAACTGTATCTTTACGCCCCATATAGCATGGGCTTCGCTGGCGGCGCGGCAGCGGCTCATGAGTATCGTTTCCGCCAATGTCGCATCATATCTTGCAGGAGCTCCGGCCAACGTGGTCAATAGTCAGTATCTTGCACCGGCTGCAGGGCGGTAAAATCCGCCGGGAGATTCGCCAATGGAAGAACCCCAACAGAATTCGCCCAAACCGTTTCCCATCCTTGTCGTGGATGACAACCTTCTGCAAAGAACCGTTCTCGAAGCCGGCCTGAAAGCGGCGGGGCACGATGTGGTTGTCGCTGAAAACGGCAAGGAGGGTCTCGATATCTTCAGGAAAGGGTATTATCCGATCGTCATGACCGATTGGGTGATGCCCGAAATGAACGGCCTTGAACTATGCCGGGCCATCCGCGCCGACGATTCCGGCCGCTATACCTATATTATCCTTCTCACCTCCCAGGATTCCAAAAACGACATCATTGCCGGGCTTGAGGCCGGGGCCGATGAATACCTGATCAAACCGGCCCATCAGGCCGAACTGGTTTCCCGCCTGAAAACGGCCAAGCGGGTGTTAGAACTGGAAAGTTCCCAGCAGCGCTACATCGAAGAGATCAAAAACCTCTCCCTCATCGACCCGGTGACCGGGATCTTCAATCGCCGCTACATGGAGGATCATATCCCCCAGGAGATCAAGCGGGCGTATCGTTATGAACGTGCGCTTTCCCTGATATTGGTCAGTATCAATCAGTTCAGGGATGTTATCGGAGCTTACGGGCACTACTCCGGCGACGTGGTGCTCAAAAGTTGCGCCGATTGCCTGGCGGAGTCGATTCGCAAGGACGTGGACTGGCTGGCGCGCTACGGCGAGGACTCGTTCGTGGTGGTGTTGGCGGAAACCGATATGGCCGGAGCGATGATCGTGGCCAAGCGTTTGCGCCTCAGGATCGCTTCCCAGGTCATCAAGATGTACGACAAAGAGGTGCGGATAAGCGCCAGTTTCGGCGTGTCCGGCTTTACCGCCAGCCAGCAGAAGACCGGCATGACCGCGGATGTGCTGATTGATAATGCGGATCGTTGTCTCACATCTGCCAGGGAAGAGGGAGGCGAAACGATCAAAGGGGTCAGGATCGGCTGAATTAGTCGGTAGACTGGTGTAACGCTTTACGATATAGTATTTAATTGACCGTTTTTGCTGATTTTTTAATAATAAACCCTGGTGGGGCTTTTGTTTTGTCCATGCGTCTATGAAGAAACCTTCCCCTCTCCCCATGGCCTGTCCCTACCGGCAGGCCGTTTCTATGACTGCTTCATGCTGAATGTCCTGACCGTGCCTCCGCTATTGACTTTATCAAAGCAAAAGGTATGCTCGGCACATCATCATCGTGAGGGGTTTCATGAAAGTCATTGTCGATCATTTGAAGGAAAAATTCATCGCCGGCCTGTTCGTGGTGATCCCGGTGGGGATCACGATCTTTATCCTGACCTTCCTGTTCAACTTTGCCGACGGCATCCTGGGCAGTTACCTGGACACCCTGTTCAGTCTCTTTATCCACCACGATCTCCATATACCCGGTCTCGGCATGATTACCGGCGCGGTCGTCATCTACTTTGCCGGCATCTTCGCCACCAATGTTCTGGGAAACCAGTTCCTCAAGCTTGGGGATAAACTGTTGGAGCGCATCCCGCTCGTCAAGTCGATCTACTCGTCCAGCAAACAACTGCTCAAGGTGTTCCGGGAAGGAAAAACCTCCTATCGCCGGGCGGTCTTTGTGGAGTGGCCGCGTCCCGGCGTACGCGCCATCGGATTTGTGACGGCCGAGGTCGTGCGTGACGGGGTACCGCTGGTGGTGGTCTACGTGCCGACCATGCCCAATCCCACCTCCGGCTTTGCTCTGTTCTTTCGGGAGGATGAGGTCTTCGACAGCGGCATGACCGTGGAGGAAGCCGTGAAGTTCGTGGTTTCCGGTGGCATGGTGATAAGCTGATGAGTAGCCCTCCGCAACACCCGGTGGCGCCATGACCACGTCCTTGCAGGAAACCCTGAAGAATATTTTCGGTTACACGTCGTTCAGGCCGCACCAGCAGGAAATCATCTCCGCTATTGTTGCCGGTGAGGATGCTTTTGTCCTCATGCCGACCGGCGGCGGCAAGTCCCTCTGCTACCAGGTGCCGGCCCTGCACCGGGCCGGGGTGGGCATTGTGGTTTCGCCGCTCATCTCCCTGATGAAGGACCAGGTGGACGCCCTGACGGCCAACGGCGTCGCTGCCGCGCTCTACAACTCTTCGCTGAAGGAGGCTGAGGCCCGGCAGGTGCTGGCCCGTCTCCATGGCGGCCAACTGGACCTGCTGTACGTCTCGCCGGAACGGCTGATGAGCGATGGTTTCCTGGACCGTTTGAAGGATCTGGACATCGCTCTGTTCGCCATTGACGAGGCTCATTGCGTCTCCCAGTGGGGACATGACTTCCGGCCGGAATACGTGCAACTCGGCCGACTGCGGGACCTGTTTCCCGGAATTCCGCTGATTGCCCTGACCGCCACCGCCGACCCCCAGACACGCACCGATATCATCGGGCGTTTGGGATTGACGGAGGCCGTTTGTCACGTGGCCGGTTTTGACCGCCCGAACATCCGCTACACGGTGCTGGAAAAACAGAAACCGTTCCAGCAGTTGAGCACCTTTCTCAAGGGACGTGCCGATGAGGCCGGGATCGTCTATGCCCTTTCCCGCAAGCGGGTGGAGGAGTTGGCGGGACGTCTGGCCGAGGCCGGTATCAAGGCTGCTCCCTACCATGCCGGCCTTTCGGACAGGGAGCGGCAGCAGACCCAGGACGCCTTTCAGCGGGACGACCTGCGGGTGGTAGTGGCCACCGTGGCCTTCGGCATGGGGATCGACAAGCCCAATGTGCGCTTTGTGGTGCACTATGACCTGCCGAAGAACATCGAGAGTTACTACCAGGAAACCGGCCGCGCCGGCCGGGATGGGCTGCCGGCCGAGGCGTTGCTCCTGTTCGGTTACGGCGACATCGCCATCTCCCGGGCCTTGATCGAAAATGGCGGCAACCCGGACCAGAAACGGATCGAGCTCCACAAGTTGAATGCCATGGTCGGTTTTGCCGAGGCGCTGACCTGTCGCCGCCGCGTCCTCCTGGGCTATTTCGGCGAGCATCTGGAGGAGGACTGCGGCAACTGCGATGTCTGCCAGAGCCCGCCGGAACGCTACGACGCCACCGAGGATGCCCAGAAGGCACTCTCCTGCGTCTACCGGGTCGGACAGCGCTTCGGCATGGGGCATGTCATCGAGGTGCTGCGCGGCTCACGCAGTCAACGCATCCAGAGTCTGGGGCATGATCGGCTCTCCACCTACGGCATCGGCAAGGAGTTGTCCCAGGACGCCTGGGGCGGGCTCATGCGCCAACTGCTGCACCTGGGCTACTTGGAGCAGGATGTGGGCAATTACTCGGTGTTGCACCTGACTGCCCGTTCAAAGCCGGTCCTGCGGGGGGAAGAGCAGGTGGTGCTGGCCCGGCCGCGGGTCAGGGTGGTGGCGAAGAAGGAGCCGAAACGCGGCAGGGGCGAGTTGGAGTATGATCGGGAGCTTTTCGAGCGGTTGCGTATGCTGCGCAAGCGCTTGGCTGATGAACAGCAGGTGCCCCCCTTCGTTGTGTTTGGGGATGCCACCCTGGTGGAGATGGCCGCCTATCGCCCCACGGATGACGATGGCCTGGCGCGTATCAGCGGGGTGGGGAAACACAAATTGGCCCGCTACGGGGCGGCATTCCTGCGGGAGATCCGCGGCGAGGCCGATCTCTCCGACAGCTAATGTCCGGTGTCTGACGTGCCGTAGGAGGCCTTGTGAAGATTGCTCCCCGATTTCCCCTGCGTATTTTCTATGACGGTTCCTGCTCGGTGTGCAGTTCGGCAATGGCCCGCTATCGTGTCAAGGGCGGAGGCGGGAAGCTGAAATTCATCGATATCAGCGCTCCGGAATTCGATCCTGTGGCCTATGGCATCCCCCTGGCCGAGTTCATGTATCAGTTGCATGCCATCGACCGGAACAACGTGGTCTATCGGGGGGTAGACGCCTTTGGGGCTATCTGGCGGGCCTTTCCGGCTTCGACAGGCTATGGTATTCTCGCAACCGTACTGTCGCTGCCCGGTTTTACCACCATTGCCAGATTGGGCTATCGGTTTTTTGCCCGGATTCGCCGGTTCTTGCCCAAGCAAAAAGCTGCCTGCGCCGATGGGAGTTGCAAAATCGGCAGACACAGGCTTGGGTAGCGGCGCGCCGAGGTCTGACAGGGGGAAGATTCGTGATGCTGTTCACCTATCCGGGGGGCAGCATGCACATGGAGAGTTCCCTTAGGTTTTAGCAGGTTGGTTGGTCAAACAAAAAAAAGCCCGTTGGAGACGATTCCAACGGGCTTTTGCTCTTCAGTGGGGTGGCCGGGCTGTTACTCTGCCTGAGGGGCGGCAGCACTTCCCGGTTCCGCTTTTTCACCCGGTTTGCGGCGTCTGCGGCGGCGTTTTTTCGCCGGCGCTTCTCCTGTTGCGCCCTCCGTAGCGGCGGTGGGAGAGGGGGGGGCTGCCACAGCCGCAGGTTTCGGTTTTACACTGCCGCTCCTCGCGGGACGAGCCGTCCGCTCGCCGCCCCGGCCCCGGCTGCCGCCGGTTTTGGCCTCGAGCGGCTTGCGTTTGGGCCGCGGAGTACGCACGTAGTCGTTGACGAACAACTCATCTTCAGCCCACTCCGTAGGAATCTTGTCCTTGATATACTCCTCGATGGCTTCCAGGAAAAAGGCGCCGTCCTCATCGGCCAGGGAGATGGCCTTGCCTTCGGAACCGGCCCGTGCGGTGCGTCCGATGCGGTGGACGTAGTCCTCGCAGTCCTGGGGCAGGTCGTAATTGATGACATGAGTAACCCCCTCGATGTGCAGGCCGCGTGAGGCAACATCGGTGGCGATCAGGATCGGGAGCTTGCCCTGCTTGAAATCGTCGAGGATGCGCATGCGCTTGCGCTGTTCCACATCGCCCGAGATGACGCGGCAGGGAAAACCGTTGGCGTTCAGCCTATCGAACAGGTACTCGGCCTCGCGCTTGGTATTGATGAAGATCATGGTGCGCTCCATCCCGGTGCGCCGGAGCAATCCCAGCAAAAGAGGGAATTTTTCCTTGCGGGAGACGTGGTATAAAACCTGTTCGACCCGCTCGGCGGTCATCTTTTCGGGCGTGACCGAGAGCTTTTGCGGCATGTTCATGAACTCGTAGGCAAGCTCCATGACCCGCAGGCTGAGGGTGGCCGAAAACATCAGGTTTTGGCGCTTGTCGTAGGGGGGAAGCTTCCGCAGAATGAAGCGCAGGTCGGCGATAAAGCCCATGTCGAACATGCGGTCGGCCTCATCGATCACCAGCATCTCAATCCCTTTGAGGGAATAGACCTTCTGTTTCAGATAATCGATCAGCCGGCCCGGGGTGCCGACTATGACATCGGCCCCTTCGCGCAGGGCGCTCCGCTGTTTCATGTAGTCGACCCCGCCGTAAATCGCCTGGGTGACCAGGCCGCAGTGCCGGCCCAACAGTTGTGCGTCTTCCTCGATCTGGACCACCAGTTCCCGCGTTGGTGCCAGGATCAGCGCCCGCGGCTGGTGCGTACTATTATCTTTATTTTCCAAAAGACGGGTAAACAGGGTGATCAGAAAAGCGGCGGTCTTGCCGGTACCGGTCTGGGCCTGGCCGGCCACATCCTTCCCGCCAAGGGTGAGCGGCAGGGTTTGTTCCTGAATAGGGGTGCATTCGCTGAAACCAGCGTCCCGGATGCCTTGCCGGACCTCTTCAGGGATTGAAAGCTCGTCGAATCGCATTAGTCTACTTCCTCATGTTACTCAAAAATATCTGATTGCTACTAATTCCATACCATATACCGTGACGTAGCGTCTGGCAATGGAAACATGAAGAATTTGCGCGGTGCGGCGGCCAGAAATGCTTTGACAAACCGTTTTTCATTCCATTACTATGACAAAACTTCACTTCAAGGAAACCACCAGATGCAGGCCGCCCTGAACATCATTGGAGACGAACTCAAGCTCGTCGAGCAGCAATTTCGCAAAGACCTGGAATCCGACGTACCCCTGATCCGCAAAGTCGGGGAATACGTGCTATCCAGCGGCGGCAAACGCGTCCGTCCGGCCTTGCTGCTGCTCGCCGCCAAGCTCTGCGGCTATCAGGGGGACAAGGCGGTTCCTCTGGCAAGCGTGATCGAGTTCATCCATACCGCCACACTGCTGCATGACGATGTGGTTGACAGTGCCACCCTGCGCCGGGGCATCGCCTCGGCCAACACCCTGTGGGGCAATGAGGCCTCGGTGCTGGTCGGTGATTTTCTCTTCTCCAAATCCTTTTCCCTGATGGTCGGCGTGGGCAGTTTTGATATCCTGCGGGTGCTCTCCGGCGCCACCACGATTATTGCCGAGGGAGAGGTCATGCAGCTGCTCTCAACCGGCGAACTCGATCTGACGGAAGAACGTTACATCGGCGTTGTGCGCGCCAAGACCGCCATCCTCATGTCGGCTGCCTGCGAGGCGGGGGCGATCCTGGGGGCTGTTCCGGCTGACCGGCAAAAAGCCATGGCCGATTTCGGCATGGAGTTGGGAATCGCCTTCCAACTCATGGACGACCTCCTTGATTACACCGCCTCCGAGGAGGAGTTCGGCAAAAGTATCGGCCATGACCTGGAAGAGGGCAAGATCACCCTGCCGCTGATCCACACCCTGCGCCAGTGTACCGCCGAAGAACGCTCCGTTATCGAAGTGGTTGTGGAAAAGGACGAGATGTCGCTGGATGAATTCCGCGAGGTTTCAGGCCTGGTCAAGCAGTACGGCGGCATCGAGTATACCGTGGAGGCGGCTAGGCGCTACATTGCCGCAAGCCAGGGACGCCTCGACCTGTTTGCCCCGTCGCCGCTCAGGGACGCCCTGGCGGAGCTTGCCGATTATGTGGTTACCCGCAGCCGCTAAGCCTTTCCCGACTGCCACGTACCGCAAATTTCTGGAGGAATACATGAAACGGTTTTTGTGTCTCGTCGTTCTGGGTGCAGTGGTGGCGCTTACGGCATGTACCAAAAAGGAAACAGCCAAAACCCAGGCTCCGCTCCAGGAAAACAGCCCGGCCCCGGCGATCACGGTAAACTCCCTGAACGGCAAGCCGCTGAACCTTTCGGACCTGAAGGGCAAGGTGGTGGTCCTCAACTTCTGGGCGACCTGGTGCCCCCCCTGCCGCGAGGAGATCCCTTCCATGATGAAGCTCAACAGCGCCATGGCCGGCAAACCGTTTCAAATGGTGGCGGTATCCATCGACGAGGGGGGCCAGCCGGCGATCGAGTCGTTCTTCAAGACCAGCGGATTCAGCCTGCCTGCCTATACCGATCCGGATAACCGTGCTGCCAAGGCATATGGCATAACCGGCGTACCTGAAACCTTTGTCATCGACAAAAATGGTATCCTGCTGAAAAAGGTTATCGGTCCGATGGCGTGGGATTCCCCCGATGTCCTGTCCTATCTGGAAGGGTTAGCGAAATAGGAGTCTTGCCGTGCATTCCCAGCATGTCACATATGTAGGCGCTTTCATCGCCGGGCTGCTTTCATTTCTCTCCCCCTGTGTCCTGCCGTTGATCCCTTCCTATATCACCTATATCACCGGTCTCTCCTTTGCCGATCTGCAGGCCGAGCATCCGTCTTACATCGTCCGCCGCAAGGCTATGCTGCACGCCCTTGCCTTCATTGCTGCCTTTACCGTGGTATTCGTACTGTTGGGGGCTTCGGCAACCTTTGTCGGTTCGTTCCTCCAGGAGCATATCGGGGTGGTGCGCAAGGTCGGCGGGGTATTGATCGTCCTGTTCGGCATCCATGTAACCGGGCTGGTGCCGCTTCATTTCCTGATGGGCGAGAAGAGGGTGCAGCTTCACCAAAAGCCGACGGGGTATGTGGGAAGTTTTCTGGTGGGTATCGCCTTTGCCGCCGGATGGACCCCCTGCATCGGTCCGATCCTGGCTTCGATCCTTATGGTGGCCGCCACCGAAGGCAGCATCATGCAGGGAATCATTCTGCTGCTGCTGTATTCCCTGGGTTTGGGGATCCCGTTCTTCCTCTCAGCCCTGGCCATGCATCAATTCCTGACCGTCTTCAACCGGTTCAAAAAATTTATTCGCGTATTCGAGATCTGTACCGGCCTTTTCCTGGTGCTGGTCGGCATCCTGATCTATACGAACGGCCTTGCGCGCCTTTCCGGTTATGCCGGTATGCTCTTCAAGGGGATTGAGTGAAGATTCACCGGGCGCGACACTCCATGCAACTTGCCGTGTCGCAACTATCGGTGACCGAAGCCTTCTATGCCGGCATACTGGAGTTGCCGGTGCAGCGTTCCTTTACCTCCCCGGGCGCCCCGGACTACCTCGTAATGGATATGGACAACATGGCCTTGATCTTCGTGGAAGAGGATGACGTCATAAGGTCCCATCCAATGCTTGAACCCCGTTTCAGCATGTTCCCCCGTGGTATCGGCATGACGCTGCATTTTCGGGTTGACGATATCGAAGGCATCAGCGAGGCCCTCGTGGAGGAGGGGTTGGAACTCCTCTACCCCCTTGAAGTCAAGCCCTACGGCATCAAGGAGTTGTGGTGCTTTGACCCGGACGGTTATCTGGTGGTACTGGACGAACCGGTTGAAAAGAGCAAGAGGTCCGGCTCGTAGGGAGGGGCGGCCCCGCGATCAATTATCCTTGACCTTGACTACGGAGAGTGGTACTCTCCGACCACAACATACACACTACCTTTTAATCCAGCCCGAGAGGTTGGCAAGGGTTACACAGATGACCGAAGCGAATCATATATCGAAGGGTCTTGCCGCATGCGTGGTGAGGCTCTTTTTTTGTGCTAAAGGGAAAGGTGGCCGACCATGGCGGACAATCTGACGGTACTGCTGGATGAAAGCGGCATCAAACGGGCGTTGACCCGCATCTCCCACGAGATCCTGGAACGGAACAAAGGGGTGCAGGATGTGGTCCTGATCGGCATCCGCTCGGGCGGGGCCTTCCTGGCCGAGGAACTCGCGCAATCCATTGCGATGATTGAAGGTGCAGCGGTTCCGGTGGGGGCGATCGACATCACCCTCTACCGCGACGACATCAAGAGTCATACCTCCCGTCTGCCGGTGGGAAAAACGGAGATCGGTTTTTCACTGCAAGGGAAAAAGGTCGTCCTGGTGGATGATGTGCTCTTTACCGGCCGCACCATTCGGGCCGCCATGGATGCCCTGATGGACCACGGCAGGCCGGAATGCATCCAGCTGGCGGTGCTGATCGACCGGGGACACCGGGAACTGCCCATCCGGGCCGATTTCGTCGGGCGCAACGTGCCGACCAGTTTGAAGGAAAATGTTCAGGTCATATTCAGCGCACAGAATCAGCCGCTTGAAGTTGTTCTTGAAAAATAGGGAGGAGGGGGCATGGCAGAGTTCAAACACAGAAATATCATTGCACTCAGGGACCTGACCAAGGAAGATATCGAGCTGCTCCTGGCGACGGCCGAAAACATGCGGGAGATCAACAGCCGCGACATCAAGAAGGTCCCCACGTTGCGCGGCAAGACCATCATCAATCTGTTTTACGAGGCATCGACCCGCACGCGGACTTCCTTTGAAATAGCCGCCAAACGGCTTTCCGCCGATACCGTCAATATCTCCCCTTCCACCAGTTCGGCTACCAAGGGGGAAACCCTGGCGGATACGGCCCTGAACCTCCTGGCCATGAAGCCTGATATCATCGTCATGCGCCATGCGGTTTCCGGCGCCCATTACCACCTGGCCAAAAAGGTGACCTGCTCGGTGGTCAACGCCGGTGACGGCGCCCATGAACATCCTTCACAAGGGCTTCTGGACCTGTTGACCATACGGGACCGGTTCGGCCGACTGGATGGCCTCAAGGTGGCCATTGTGGGCGACATCACCCATAGCCGGGTGGCCCGCTCCGATATCCAGGGGCTGACCAAGATGGGGTCCCACATCTACCTGGCCGGCCCGCCGACCATGATGCCGCCGGCGGTCGAAAGGCTGGGTAGCGTCACGGTGTGCGCCACCATGAGGGAAGCCATCCAGGATGCCGACGTGGTCGTAATGCTGCGCATCCAGCAGGAACGCCAGGGCAAGACCTTGATGCCCAATGCCCGGGAATACTCCCGCTACTTCGGGCTCAATCCCGAGAACCTCAAGCTGGCCAAGCCGGGAGCCATGGTCATGCACCCCGGCCCCATCAACCGCGGCGTGGAGATGTCCTCCTACGTGGTGAACGGCAACCAGTCCCATGTCCTCAAACAGGTGGAGAACGGCGTGGCGGTGAGGATGGCCATGCTCTACCACGTGTGCGGCGGTGAGTTGGAGTAAAGGCGAACACCTGCCACAGAGAAAGACGGATTCAAGCTGATACCTAACCACCCCTAACCCCTCCTGAATCAGGAGGGGGACTATAAGCTCCCCTCCTTGATAAGGAGGGGCTGGGGGTGGTTGATAGTAGTGCCATCTTGATTGTAACTTGGAATTAATTCTACTTCTCTTTGAGGTGACCATATGAATCTTTTGATCAAGAACGGCCGGGTGATCGATCCTTCCCAGGGGTTGGACGAGATGGCGGATGTGCTGGTGGAAGCCGGGCTGGTGAAGGAGATCGGCAAGAACCTGAAGGCGCCGGCCGGCGTGGAGACCGTCGATGCCGCCGGGAAATACGTGGTGCCGGGACTGGTGGACATGCACGTGCACCTGCGCGATCCGGGGTTGGAGTACAAAGAGGATATCGTCAGCGGCACCAAGGCCGCGGCAGCGGGTGGTTTCACCTCCCTGGCCTGTATGCCCAATACCAAGCCGGCCATCGACAACAAGGCCGTGGCCAGCTATATCATCAACAAGGCCAACACCGACGGGTTCTGTAACGTCTTTCCGGTCGGCTGCATCACCTACGGCATGGGCGGCGAGCGCATGGCCGAGATGGGCGAGTTGAAAGAAGCCGGTTGCGTTGCGGTTTCGGACGACGGCAGGCCGGTCGCCAATGCGGAGCTCATGCGCCGCGCCCTCGAATATGCCCGAGGCATCGGCATTCTGGTCATCTCCCATGCCGAGGACCTGGCATTGGTGGGGGAGGGGGTCATGAACGAGGGGTTCACCTCCACGGAACTCGGCTTGAAGGGGATTCCCCGGGTTGCCGAGGATATCGCCACGGCCCGGGACGTGCTGCTGGCAGAATACACCAATTCGCCGCTCCACATCGCCCACGTTTCCACCAAAGGGTCGGTGCGCATCATCCGCGAGGCCAAAGCCCGCGGCGTCAAGGTGACGTGCGAAACCGCGCCCCATTACTTCACCCTGACCGATGACGCGGTCCGCGGTTACGACACCAACGCCAAGATGAACCCGCCGCTGCGCGAGGCCGATGACGTGGCCGCCGTCAAGGAGGGACTCCGGGACGGCACCATCGACTGCATCGCCACCGATCACGCGCCGCACCATCTGGATGAAAAGGACGTGGAGTTCAATGCGGCCCTGAACGGCATCATCGGCCTGGAGACATCGCTGCCGCTCTCCCTGAAGCTGGTAGGGGACGGCATTCTGACCCTTAATCAATTGATTGAAAAAATGTCATGCAATCCTTCGAAAATACTTGGCATCTCGCGCGGGAGTCTTCGCGTCGGCAGTGTGGCGGACCTGACCGTAATCGATCCCGCCGCCGAGTGGCCGGTGGAGACGGAAAAGCTGGTCAGCAAGTCCCGGAACACCCCCTTTGTCGGCTGGAAGATGAAAGGGGTCGCGGCCTGTACCATCCGGGGCGGCGCAGTGGTTTTTTCCCGGTAATTAACGTCGGAGGATGCCATGCTGCAGCTCAAGCGGGTGTATGAACCAGCGGAAGCGGGGGACGGTAAGCGCATCCTGGTCGATCGCCTCTGGCCACGGGGGATCTCCCGGGACGCGGCCCGGATAGATGCCTGGCTCAAGGATATTGCACCCAGCGACCAGTTGCGCCGCTGGTTCGGCCATGCCCCCGAAAAATGGGAGGAGTTCCGCAGCCGTTACCGGGAAGAGCTCCGGGAACATGCCCCCCTGGTGGAGCAACTGCGCAACGAAGCGGACGATACAACCATAACCCTGCTGTTTGCCGCGCGCGATTGCGACCGGAACAATGCAGTGGTTCTGAAACAAGTCATCGAGTCTTATCAAAAGGAGTCATACGTATGAAAGCAGTTCTTGCGCTCGCCGATGGGCGCATTTTCGAGGGGAGATCATTTGGAGCCGGCGGCGAGGCCACGGGTGAAGTGGTTTTCAATACCTCCATGTGCGGTTATCAGGAGGTCCTGACCGATCCATCCTATAAGGGGCAGATGGTCACCATGACCTACCCCCAGATCGGCAACACCGGCATCAACCCCGAGGATATAGAGAGCCGCGGTCTTTTCCTCTCCGGTTTTATCGTCAAGGAGTATATGGACTGCTACTCCAACTGGCGCGCCACCATGAGCCTGGACGCCTACCTCAAGGAAAACAGTGTCGTGGGCATCCAGGGTCTCGACACCCGTGCCCTGACCCGGCATCTGCGGGACAAGGGGGCCCAGAACGGGATCATCTCCACGGTTGATTTCGACCGGGAGAGCCTTGTCAAAAAGGCGCGGGCCGTCCCCAGTATGGCCGGTCTGGACCTGGCCAGCGGCGTCAGTTGCGACAAGCCGTACCATTGGACCGAGGGGCTGTGGAACTTGGAGACAGGCTATGCTGCGGTCGATCCCGCCACCCTCAACTACAAGGTGGTGGCTTTCGATTTCGGCATCAAGTACAATATCCTACGCTGCCTCGTGGATGCCGGCTGCGACGTGACCGTGGTGCCGGCCGCGTTCCCGGCCGAAGAGGTCCTGGCCATGAATCCGGACGGCATCTTCCTCAGCAATGGCCCGGGCGACCCGGAGCCGCTGACCGGCGTGATCGAAAACCTTCGCAAGCTTATCGGCAAAAAGCCGATCTTCGGCATCTGTCTCGGCCACCAGTTGCTGGGATTGGCCCTGGGTGGCAAGACCATGAAACTCCCCTTTGGCAACCACGGCTCCAACCTGCCGGTCATGGACATGACGACCCGCAAGGTCGAGATCACGGCCCAGAATCACGGTTTTGCCGTTGATCTCGATTCCCTCGGGACTGTGGCCTGCCTGGGGCATGAGAACCTGAACGACCAGACTGTAGAGGGAATCCGCCACTGCGACCTGCCGATCTTCTCTGTGCAGCATCACCCCGAGGCCTCGCCGGGACCGCACGATTCCCAGTATCTGTTTGGAAGGTTTGTGGAGATGATGGAGAAGTATCGCTAGAGGCACGGTTGCCGCTTTTACGCCAGATCGGCGTAAGTCTTCGGCATCGTTTGTGCGGCATAGCGCTGCTATGCCTCCGCGCGATACCTCGACAGCCTTGATCTGACGCAAAATCGGCAACCGACAGAAAAAACGAAGACCTAAGAAGAAATGACTTTGAACTATCTGACCCTTTATCACTCGGGCGAGTTGCTGGAGCGTGTCCGCGCGGCCTATGGTCGTCTGGCCGCCTGCGATATCTGCCCCCACGACTGCGGTGTGAACCGTCTCCGGGGGGAGCTGGGAATCTGCGGTGCCGGGGCGCATCCGGCAATCGCTTCGGCTAATGTTCATAACGGCGAGGAACCGCCCATCTCCGGCAGCCGGGGGTCCGGCACGATCTTTCTCACCGGGTGCAGCCTGAAATGCCGCTTCTGCCAGAATTTCCCCATCAGCCAGATGGGCAACGGCGAGGTGATAACGACAAAGGTCTTGGCCGATCGGATGCTCAAGCTCCAACAGCGGGGGGTGCACAACATCAATCTCGTCACCCCCACCCACTACGTGCCCCAGATCCTGGCTGCGCTCTATCTGGCAATTCCCCTGGGGTTCCGGCTCCCTCTGGTCTGGAATTCCAGCGGCTACGAAAAGGTTGATGCCCTGGCGCTCCTGGACGGTGTGGTGGATGTCTTTCTGCCGGATATGAAGTATGCCGATAACGGAACCGCCGAGCGTATCTCCTCGGCCCCGGGGTATGCGGACATCAACCGGTCGGCTGTCGCCGAGATGCTCCGGCAGGTGGGGCACCTTGAACTCGACGATGAAGGCTTGGCGGTCAAAGGGTTGATTATCCGTCATTTGGTACTGCCGGGAGGGTTGGCGGAAACGCGTAAAACCTTGTCCTGGATTGCCGGGAACCTGGGGACGGCAACCCATATCTCCCTGATGCGCCAGTACTTCCCGGCCCACCTGGCCGTGGGCATGCCGGTACTCGGCCGCAAGCTCACCGACGACGAGTACGATGAGGCGCTGGAAGCACTGGAAGAGTTCGATCTGGACAACGGCTGGGTGCAGGATTGAGCGAAGGGGGCATAACGGCGATGGACACCACGAGCAACCATGCGGATCATTGCCTTATCTTTAAAATCTGCGCCAGGATAGAGGCCCAAACCGCGGAACTCTATCACTATTACAGTGAGCTTTTTCGCGAGAACCACGATGCAGCGCAACTGTGGCACAAGACAGCGCTTGAGGAGGAAAATCACCTCCGGCAGTTCGAGCTTGCCGACCGGCTCTATCGTAATGTGGACTTTGTCGTGGCGATTGATCCCGAGCGAGCGGAAAGGGTATGCCACAAGTTGGGCATGCTTTTGTCCCATGTCCGGCAACAGCCCCCCGATCTCGAAACGGCCCTGTCACGGGCCATCGAGATGGAGGAATCACTGGCCGACCTGCACATGGAGAGCGTCGTCAGGTTTGCGGATGGTTCCATCCAGAAGATCTTCAAGGCGATGATGCGTTTCGACCAGGAGCATGTCCAGCTGCTAAAAAGATTCCTGACCGACGTGACCCAGTCCCGGACGGATAGGGACGGATGAAAACGATAGGGCTGCTGATAGTATCCAACATTTTCATGACCTTTGCCTGGTACGCCCATCTCAGAAACCTGCGTACCCGGCACTGGCTGATCGCCGTGGCGGTTTCCTGGGGGATCGCTTTCTTCGAGTACCTGATCCAGGTGCCGGCCAACCGCATCGGTTACGGCCGTTTCTCCCTGGCGCAGTTGAAGATCATGCAGGAGGTCATCACCCTGTCGGTCTTTGTACCCTTTGCCGTACTGTACATGGGCACCACCCTGACCTGGAATTATCTCTGGGCCGGTTTTTGCCTGGCTGGAGCCGTTTTTTTCATATTTCGCTAATCACGAGAAGGAGTCATGCATATATGCCGAAACGTACCGACATCAAGAAAATTCTCATCATCGGAGCCGGACCGATCGTCATCGGTCAGGCCTGCGAATTCGACTACTCCGGCACCCAGGCCTGCAAGGCCCTGAAGGAGGAGGGATTCGAGGTGGTACTGTTGAACAGCAACCCTGCCACCATCATGACCGACCCGGATTTTGCCGACCGTACCTACATCGAACCGGTGACCCCCGATATTTTGGCCAAGATCATCGAGCGGGAGCGTCCTGATGCTATTCTGCCCACCCTGGGCGGCCAGACGGCTTTGAACACCGCCGTGGCGGTGGCCGAAGCGGGTATCCTGGACAAATTCGGCGTGGAGTTGATCGGCGCCAAGCTGCCGGCCATCAAGAAGGCCGAGGATCGCACTCTATTTAAACAGGCGATGGAAAAAATCGGTTTGGCCGTTCCTTCCTCGGGCCTGGCCCACAACTATCGGGAGGCCATGGAAGTCGTCAAGGCGATCGGATTCCCGGCCATTATCCGCCCCTCGTTCACCCTGGGCGGCACCGGCGGCGGCATTGCCTACAACATGGAAGAGTACGAAAAGATGGCCCTGGCCGGCATCGACGCATCGCCCACCGACGAAATTCTGGTGGAGGAGTCGGTCATCGGCTGGAAGGAATATGAACTGGAGGTGATGCGCGACACGGCCGACAACGTGGTGATCGTCTGCTCCATCGAAAACTTCGACCCCATGGGGGTGCATACCGGCGACTCCATCACGGTCGCCCCGGCCCAGACCCTGACCGACAAGGAATATCAGATTCTCCGTGACGCGGCCCTCAAGATCATCCGCGAGATCGGCGTGGATACGGGCGGCTCCAATATCCAGTTCGGCATCAATCCCCAGAACGGCCGCCTGGTGGTGATCGAGATGAACCCGCGCGTCTCCCGGTCATCGGCCCTGGCCTCCAAAGCCACCGGCTTCCCCATTGCCAAGATCGCCGCCAAACTGGCGGTGGGGTATACCCTGGACGAGATCACCAACGACATCACCCGCGAGACGCCGGCCTGCTTCGAGCCGACCATCGATTACGTCGTCACCAAGATACCCCGCTTCACCTTTGAGAAGTTCCCGGCCGCCGATGCCATCCTGACCACCCAGATGAAATCGGTAGGGGAGGTGATGGCCATCGGCCGTACCTTCAAGGAGTCGTTTCAAAAGGCGCTCCGTTCCTTGGAGATCGGTTCTTCCGGTTTCGAGTCGCGCCTGTTCGACCTGAATGCCGAAACACGCCGGGCTCTGACCGTCAAGGAGCAGCAACTGCTGATAGAGAAGCTGCGCACCCCTAATTGGGAGCGGCTCTGGTACGTGGGCGACGCCTTGCGCAGCGGCATGACCGTTGCCGAGATCCACAAGCACACCGCCATCGACCCCTGGTTTTTGCACAATATTCGCCAGATCATCGAGATGGAGGAACGGCTGAAGCTGGTTGAGCCGAAGAATTCTAGCAAAGAAGATCTTAAACAGATCATCCGCGAAGCCAAGCAGATGGGCTTTTCGGACAAATTCCTGGCGCAGCTCTGGCGGATGAACGAAGATGCGCTGCGCGGCCTGCGCTGGTCTCTGGGGGTACGCCCGGTGTATAAGCGGGTCGATACCTGCGCCGCCGAGTTCGTAGCCTATACCCCGTACCTGTACTCGACCTATGAGGAAGAGTGCGAGGCCGAGCCGACGGACCGCAAGAAGATCATGATCCTGGGGGGCGGCCCCAACCGCATCGGCCAGGGGATCGAATTCGACTACTGCTGCGTGCACGGCGTCTTTGCCCTGGCCGAGGACGGCTACGAGACCATCATGGTCAACTGCAACCCGGAGACGGTTTCCACGGATTACGACACCTCGGACCGGCTCTACTTCGAACCTTTGACCCTGGAGGACGTGCTGGAGATAGTCGCCAAGGAAAACCCGGTGGGCGTGATCGTGCAGTTTGGCGGCCAGACACCGCTCAAACTGGCGGTGGCGCTTGAAAAAGCGGGCGTGCCGATCATCGGTACCTCGCCGGATGCCATCGACCGGGCAGAAGACCGGGAGCGATTCCAGGAAATGCTCCATAAACTGGGGTTGCGCCAACCCGAGAACGGCACGGCCCGCTCTTTTGAGGAGGCCGAGAAGGTGGCCAACCGTATCGGGTACCCGGTCGTGGTGCGCCCATCCTACGTGCTGGGCGGACGCGCCATGGAGATCGTCTACAACGCGGAAAACCTGCTGCGTTACATGACCACCGCCGTCCAGGCTTCGCCCGGGCACCCCATCCTGATCGACAAGTTCCTGGACGAGGCCATCGAGATCGACGTGGATGCCCTCTGTGACGGCAGCGAGGTCGTCATGGGCGGGATCATGGAGCATATCGAGGAGGCCGGCATCCATTCCGGCGATTCGGCCTGTTCCTTGCCGCCGTACTCCATTTCCGCCGATACCGTGGCCGAGATTCGCCGCCAGACCGTCCTGATGGCCCTGGAACTGAACGTCAAGGGGCTCATGAACGTGCAGTACGCCGTCAGGAATGGCGATATCTACATCCTGGAGGTCAATCCCCGGGCTTCACGCACCGCGCCCTTCGTTTCCAAGGCAACCGGACGCCCCCTGGCAAAGATAGCGGCCCGGATCATGGCCGGCAAAAGCCTCAAGGAGTTGGGTGTGCACGGCGATATTGTGCCGAAGCACATATCGGTCAAGGAGGCGGTGTTCCCCTTTGTCAAGTTCCCCGGCGTGGATACGATTCTGGGGCCGGAGATGAAGTCCACCGGTGAGGTGATGGGTATCGGCGACACCTTCGCCAAGGCCTTTGCCAAGTCGCAACTGGGGGCCAATGTGAAGATGCCGTTGACCGGCAATGCCTTTATCAGTGTGCGGGACGCCGACAAGAAACATGTTGTAACCACAGCTGAAAAGTTGTATAGAAATGGTTTCGCAATCTGGGCGACCGGCGGCACCGCCGCGTTTTTGGAAGAAAAGGGGATTCCGGTCCGCCGGATCAACAAGGTTGTCGAGGGGCGTCCCCATGTGGTTGACGCCATTAAGAACGACGAGATCAACCTGGTGGTCAACACGACCCATGGAGCTCAGGCCGTGGCAGATTCCTTTTCCATTCGCCGCGAGTCCCTGATGCACGGCATTGCCTATTACACCACGGTGGCTGGTGCCAAGGCGGCAGTGGACAGCATCCTTGCCCTGAAAGCCCAGGATGTGGCCGTCAAGACCCTGCAGGAATATCTGGAAGAATAGCGGCCGGAGGCATGTCCTCCCGCCGATTTGTTTTGTGTGCTTGTGCAATAGTGGCACTAATTTATGTGTTCAGGAGATCGATAGTAGATGTCCCATTCCATACCGTTGACAAAAGAAAGTTTTGAAGCGCTCCAGGAAGAGTTGAAACGCCTGATCCGCGTGGAACGCCCCAAGGTCATTCAGGACATTGCCGAGGCACGCAGTCACGGCGATCTCTCGGAAAATGCCGAGTATGACGCCGCTAAAAACCGTCAGGCCTTTATCGAAGGACGCATTCAGGAGCTGAATGGCAAGCTGGCCCGGGCCTATGTGGTTGACCTTTCCGGCATGAAACCGGACAAGGTGGTGTTCGGCTCCACCGTCACCCTGTACGACACCGCCTCCGAGGAAGAGGTGTGCTACAAGATCGTCGGCGAGGATGAGGCGGATATCAAGCTGAGCAAGATATCGTGCACGTCTCCCGTTGGCAAGGCGCTGATCGGCCACAAGCTTGACGATACCGTCAAGGTGATGGTCCCATCGGGAACCAAGGAATACGAAATCATCGACATCAAGTACGAGTAAAGGGCGGGGCATCCCCCTTCTTGCGAGGAGAGACGACAATGGCTGGTACGATTACGAAGGATATGACCTTTTTTGAAGTTATGCGCATGTATCCCGACGCCGTCGCGGTGTTGCAGAAGTACAACCTGGGATGTATCGGCTGCATGGGCGCCCAGAATGAAAGCCTCGAACAGGGGGCCAATGCCCACGGTATCGATGTGGAGACGCTGGTAAAGGACCTGAACGCGGCCATCGCCTGATTCACCGCCAGGCCGATTATTGCAAAAAGCCCCGGGGAACATTTCCCTTGGGGCTTTTTGCGTTTCCGGAATGAAGTGTGTACAATCAAAACAGTAAAGACTGAGCGTAAGGGAGGTCGCCATGCGACTCTTTATCGCCATCGAACTGCCTGGTGAGATCAAGAGGCAACTGGAAGGAATGGGCGCCGGGATACCGGGTAGCCGCTGGGTGCCGGCTGACCAGATCCATCTGACCCTGGCATTCCTCGGAGAGGTTGACGACAGCACGCTCAGGCAGTTGACCGGGGCATTGGCAAGGATTCGGGTGCCCGGTTTCACCCTCCGGTTCAGCGGCACCGGTTGCTTTCCCGACCTGCGTCGGCCCAGGGTACTCTGGGCCGGGCTGGAACCGGAGCCAAAGCTGGACGATCTGGCTTTTCTGGTGCGTGAAGCGGCGGTGGCTTGCGCTATCGCCCAGGAGGAGCGCCCCTTTTTCTCCCACGTCACCCTTGCTCGCCTCAAGCTGCCCGCTCCCCGCGAGGTGGAGGCGTTTCTTGCGCGTCACCGCACACTGAAGTTCCCGCCGATTGACGTTCGGGAGTTCTTGCTCTTTCAGAGCCGACTGACGCCCCAGGGGGCCATTCATACGCCGGTAAAAGGGTTTACCCTCTTGGCGAACACGGCGTCCAGCGGGGCCCTGCAGGAAAATTGATCTCCCCGTGCCTTGATTCCCACCGGTTTTTGCCGGGAGTGTGCCCTCTCCGGTCGGGGAGGCGGGCGTGCCCCGTTTGATGTGGATTTTGGCGCTGTTATGGTGTATAAATGCCGAATTATCTCTGACTCCATAAACTTCAGCGCGATTCTGGAAAGTTGCCATCTCACCATGGATATCGGCCCAGGCTATTCAGCATCCATAACCATTGCCAGCCCCGCACCCCTTTCCGGAAAGGCGGCCCGAACCGCACCGGAGTTGAGAGTTGTCCTGTGCCGAAGGTAACGCTTTCGTCCAATAACGCCCTGGTAATCCCCCCCGATTTGCTCGCCCATCTCGGTATCGGACCGGGCGGCGTTGTTTCCGTTGAGTTGGAGGCTGGAGGGGCACTGGTGCTTCGTGGGGCAGGGGACGCCTCCCGCTGTGCCGCGCCCCCGAAAGAGGCGGTGGAAAGTCCTGCACCGGTGAGGTCTCACCCCAAAGATGATGGCGCTACGCTGAAGGAGGCTATTGCCCGCAAGAACCTCCAGACCCGCATGCAGTTCATCAAGGGTGTTGGTCCCAAGCTCACGGAACTGTTGGAAAAACGCGGCGTTGCGACCGTCGAGGATGCCTTGTACCTGTTGCCGCATCGCTACGAGGACCGCCGCGAGTTGACCCCTGTTGCCCGTTTGAAGCCCGGTTTCAGTGCGGTCTTTTCCGGAAAGGTGCTGTCGGCCGATATCGCGGCCACCAAAGGGGGAAGACGTTTTTTCGAGGCCCTGGTGGCGGACGACAGCGGTTCCATTACCTTGAAGTGGTTCAACGCCAACCCCACCTTCATGAAGCGGGTTTGGAAGGCGGGCCGAACCGGCGTCTTCGTCGGCGAGGTCACTCAGTTTGGCTTCCAGCGGGAAGTACACCACCCGGACGTCGAGTGGCTTGCGGAGGGCAAGGACATCCAGGATATCCTGGATGCCGATCCGGTCAACTTCGGCAGGATCGTACCGGTATATCCCCTGACCGAAGGGCTGAGCCAGAAGGTCATGCGGCGAGTGATGAAGGAGGTGGTGGACGGTTTCCTCGGTTCGCTCCAGGAACTGATCCCCACGCCCATCCTGAAACCGCTGCTGCTGCCCGGCCTGCGGCAATCCGTGCGGGAGCTGCACCTGCCGCCGCCTGAAGCCGGGCTGGATGACCTCAATCAGGGGCGCACCCCCGCTCACCGGGCCATTGCCTTTGACGAGTTCTTCTTCTGGGAACTGGGCTTGGCCTTGAAAAAGCGCGGCGTGACCCTGGAGGAGGGGATTGCCTTCCAGGTAACCCATCGCTACACCAAACAGTTGGCCAAGATGCTCCCCTTTGAGCTGACCGGTGCCCAGCGCCGGGTCCTGTCCGAGATCAAGGCGGACATGATGGCGCCGCATCCCATGCACCGGCTGGTGCAGGGGGACGTGGGGAGCGGCAAGACGCTGGTGGCGCTGATGGCGGCGCTGATCGCAGTGGAAAACGGCTATCAGGTGGCCATCATGGCCCCGACCGAGATCCTTGCTGAACAGCACTGGCATACCATCCATCGCTTTTGCAAAGAATTGGGCGTTGAAACCGCATTGATTACCGCAGGTATGAAGGGCAAGGCCAAGTCGGAAGCCATGGGGCGCGTGGCGTCCGGCAGTGCCCAGATCGTCATCGGCACCCATGCCGTCATCCAGGATAAGGTCGAGTTTGCCCGCCTGGGGTTGGGAGTCATCGACGAGCAACACCGTTTCGGTGTCCTGCAGCGCGGCATTCTCAAGAAGAAGGGCGCCAACCCCGATATCCTGGTGATGACTGCCACCCCGATTCCCCGAACCCTGGCCATGACCCTGTTCGGCGACCTGTCGTTGTCGGTGATCGACGAATTGCCGCCGGGCCGCACACCGGTAGAGACGCGAATAGCCTTCGAATCGCGGCGGCCGCAGGTATATGCCGCGATTCGCGAGGAGGTACGCCAGGGACGGCAGGCCTATGTCATCTATCCCCTGGTGGAGGAATCCGAGAAATCGGACCTCAAAGCGGCCAGCCAGATGGCCGAGCATTTGAGCCAGGCGGTGTTTCCCGATCTGCGCATCGGCCTGCTGCACGGCCGCATGGCGCCGGATGAGAAGGAAGCCGTTATGGGGGCCTTCAAGGCCCGGGAATTGGACGTCCTGGTGTCCACCACGGTTATCGAGGTGGGAATCGATGTCCCCAACGCCACGGTCATGGTCATCGAGCATGCCGAACGCTTCGGCCTCTCCCAACTGCACCAGTTGCGGGGGCGGGTGGGGCGGGGCAGTGCACGGTCCCGCTGCATCCTTTTGACCGCCGGCAAGTTCTCCGATGATGGCGAAAAGCGGCTGCGGGTCATGGAATCGACCAACGATGGCTTTCGCATTGCCGAAGCCGATCTGGAGATTCGCGGTCCCGGCGATTTTCTCGGTATCCGCCAGTCGGGTATGCCCGATTTTCGGGTGGCCAATATCCTGCGGGACGGGGGCATCCTGGAACAGGCCCGCCAGGCGGCGTTCGGGCTGTTGGAGCAGGACCCCGAGCTGTCGGCGGTGGGCCATGGCCCCCTCAAGGAAGAGTTGCTCCGCCGCTGGGGACAGCGGCTGGAGTTGGCGTTGATCGGGTAGTTTTTACTTCTCGCTGGTGAATAGGATGTTTGCGGTATGCGTGTACTGACAGGTTCGGACGTTTTAAAGAAAAACTTTGATAGTTCTGTTGTAACTATTGGTAATTTCGATGGAGTTCATAGAGGCCATGCCGAGTTGTTTCGGCAGGTGAAAGCAGCGTGCGTCCAGCGGGGCCTTCCCTCGGTGGTGGTCACCTTCGAGCCGCACCCGCTGGCGGTGCTGGCGCCTAAAAATGCTCCTCCGCTGATCACCACGTTTGCCCAGAAGAAGGCCCTGATCGCCGAAACGGGTGTCGATTGCCTGGCTGCGATCGACTTCACGCCAGAATTTTCCCGGATGCCGGCTGAGGCGTTCGTGCGCGACATCCTCATGGGGTGCCTGGGGATGCGCCATATCATCATAGGCCATGATTACGCCTTTGGGAAGGACCGCCAGGGCAACCAGAAAACCCTGGAACGGCTGGGGAAAGAATACGGATTTACCCTGGAGGATATCAGCCCGGTCGGGGAGGGGCGCACCATTTTCAGCAGCAGTCTGGCTCGCCGCCTCATCAGCCGCGGAGATATGCCGGCGGCCACCGGCATTCTTGGGAGGTATCACGTCATCTCGGGGACGGTCGTGCATGGTCGGGAGATCGGCCAGACCCTCGGGTTCCCCACCGCCAATATCTCGACCTGCAATGAGCTGCTTCCCCCCGATGGTGTGTATGCGGTCATGGTTGCCGTGGATGGCCGCATCCTGCAAGGCGCCTGCAACATCGGCAACAACCCGACCTTCGAAGGCGGAGCGCGGACCATCGAAGCCTTTTTGCTCGACTTTTCCGGCCAACTCTATGGCCATGAAATCGCTATCTGCTTTGTGCAGCGTTTGCGGGAGGTAATGAAATTCCCGGATGTCGCTGCGCTCATCACGGCCATTCAGCAGGATGTGGCTACCACCAAATCAATCCTGGCCGCGGCCGATCAGAGCCTGATCAAGCCCTTGTTTTCCCCGGAACGGATCGGAGAATGACGTGAAACGCACCTTTGATGTGAAGTTCTGGCTGGGGATCGGCATCAGCGCCTTTTTTATGGCGCTGCTCTTCAGGAAAATCAATTTCCAGCAATTGGGCGCAGCCCTGCTGATGGTGGATTACCGCTATATCGCGCTGGCGGTGCTGTTTACCTTTATCAGTTATTTCCTGCGAGCGGTGCGCTGGCGTTATCTGCTGATCTCCGAAAAGCCGATTCCGCTGGCATCGCTCTATCCGGCAACCATCATCGGTTATATGGCCAACAACCTGCTCCCGGCCCGGCTGGGGGAGTTTGTGCGTGCCTATGTCTTGGCCCGGCGTGAGGGGTTGGAGACGCCGGCGGTCTTCGCGTCCCTGGTCATTGACCGTCTGTTCGACGGATTCACGGTGCTCCTGATTCTTCTGGCGACCCTGTTCACCCTGCGCCTGCCCGGCAACATGGCCGACGCCGAAACGGCGCTGCGGGCCGGCGGTGTGGCCATGTTCCTGCTCTACTGCGGCGTGCTCGTGTTCCTGTATCTGCTGAAGCGGCAGACCATGCGGACCCTTAATCTGGTGGCGTGGCTGCTGAAACCGTTTCCCAAAAGGGTGAGCGAGCGTCTCATCCCGCTGTTGGGCTCGTTCATCACCGGTATCCGGTTGTCCAGCAAGGGGGGGCATATCCTGGCCATTCTGGCGTCATCGTTTTTCATCTGGATGTTTGCGGTGCTGCCGGTGGACATGACGCTTCGGGGGTTCGGTATTCATCTCCCCATTACCGCCTCCATGTTCATTCTGGTGTTGCTGGTGTTTGCCGTCATGGTGCCGGCCTCACCCGGCTTTATCGGCACCTACCATTATGCCTGTTTCAAGGGGCTTTCGGCCTTCGGCATTGCCGACGTCACCTCGGTCAGCATTGCCCTGATCATTCACGGCACGGCTTTTTTCCCGGTTATCATCGCCGGATTTTACCACCTCTGGAGCGGCGGAATATCGCTTAATTCGGTTCGAAAGGCTGGTGAGGCTTCATGAAGAAAAAATTCTCATTCGTTTTTTGGAGATCTCTGCTCCCGGAATGCGTGGACCCGTATCTGATTCTGGCCTTCGCCATACCGTTCGGGCTCTACATGGCGACCCTGGCCCCCTCGGTGACCTTTTTCGACAGCGGTGAGTTTCTGACCGCCTCCTACTCCCTGGGGTCGGCCCACTCGCCCGGCTACCCCCTGTTTCTCATGTATGCCAAGCCTTTTACCTGGCTGCCGTTCGGCAACATCGCCTTTCGCATCAATATGGCCACGGCCTTTTCGTCATCCCTGGCCTGCATGAGCGTTTATCTTCTCACGCTCCGCATTCTTAAGGATGAGCGGATTGTGGAACAGGAGCGTTTTGCCGGTTTTGCCGTCAAAGCCGCTGGACTGGCCGCAGCACTCGCCTTCGGCGTCACCCCGCGGCTCTGGCTCCAATCCAATCACGATAAGCCTTATCCCCTGCTCGCCTTTATCACGGCGGTTATTTTTCTCCTGCTGTTGAAGTGGCGCGAGCACTACAAAAACGGCAGTGAACGGCCGGCCTATGTCTATGCGTGCACCTTTCTGGCCGGGATGAGCATGGCGGCCCACCAGTCGGTCGTTCTGCTCCTGCCGTCATGGTTTTTGCTGATTGTGCTGACTGACTGGCGCATGGTTCTGAGGGTCAAGGAATTGATCCTGGCCACGGCCTTTGCCCTGCTGGGGTTTTCCATACACCTCTACCTGCCATTGCGGGCAACTCAGAATCCTCTCCTGAACTGGGGCGACCCCAAAACCTATGGGCAGTTCATGTGGCATTTCCTGCGCAAAGGGTACCCGGCTGAACCCCATCCGCGTGACGTCTCTTTGTGGTGGGCTCAAATCAAGGCATTCAACATCCCCCACGAATTCACCTGGCTTGGGGGGGCATTGGCGATCCTGGCCCTGGTTTGCCTCTGGCGACGGCAGCGCGATGTGGCCATCGCCTATCTAGCCGGCGTTATTACGTTCCTTGCCGTCATCGCCGGGTACTTCAATACGCCGAATGAAACCATCTTCCTGACCGAGGAATTCTTTACCCCGCTCTACCTGTTGACCGCCGTGCTGATCGGTATCGGGTTGTTTCACCTGCTCGGATTTGCGCTACACAGGGCAAAACTTCCCGAACGCTACGACCTGCGGGTGTATCTCCTGGTGACGGTGATGTATTTTGCGCTGCCGGTATCCCTGTGCGCCGTGAACTATTACGAGAACGACCAGCACGACAACTATATTGCCTACGATTATGCCACCAACTCCCTGCGGTCACTGCCCCAGAATACGATCATGTTCACCTGGGGCGACAGCGGCGCCTTCCCGCTCTGGTATCTGCAAGGGGTTGAGCGGATGCGCGAGGATGTGGACCTGCCCCATACGCCCCATCTGGTGTTCGGCTGGTATCTTGACTCCATGCCGCGGGTATTTCGGAATTCCACCCTGAAAAGAATGGATGTTCAGGCCATGGACCCCGAAGCCTGCCTGCGCATAGCCATTGCCGAGCAGATCGGCCAACGGCCGGTGTATATAGATTTTTCGACCCGCTACTCGATCACATCCAGTGAATTCATACCGGTCCAAAAAGGGCTTGTCTACCGTATGCGTCGTAGTTCTGAACCCGGGGGGCTCCCCGACATCTCCGTTTGGGAAAATTACAACAACCGGGGGATTCTGGAGAAGATATCCTTCCTGGATCTGGATACCGGCAAGGCAATCCTGATCTATGCCAACAGCTATCTTGAGGCCGGCGATTTTCTGCTCAGTGTGGGCCGGCCCACGGAGGGGATGCGGATGCTGACCATGGCAGGACAGATCTCGCCCGAGATGCAGCCCAATATCCGGCAGGTGCTCATGCGCTACGGCATGGCGAGGTGACGGTGTGGTTGTCTCTCTGAGCGGATCCAGCAAGGTTTTCGGCATTATCGGTCACCCCGTGCGCCATTCCCTCTCCCCGGCCATGCAGAATGCAGCCATGCAAGCGGGCGGCCTTGACGGGGTCTATGTCCCGTTCGATGTTCAGCCGGAAGACCTGGGTGAGGCTGTCGCCGGCCTGCGCGCCCTCGGCGTCAAGGGGGTTAACGTGACCATCCCCCACAAAATCGGCATCATACCGTATCTTGATGGACTCGACGAAAGCGCCGCTGCTGCGGGTGCCGTCAACACCGTCAACAACGAGGATGGCCGCCTGATAGGCTATAACACCGATGGCGACGGACTGGTCAGATCGCTGGCCGAGGAATGTGCCTTTATTCCCGAGCAGAGTACTGTCGTCATTATCGGCGCCGGTGGCGCGGCCCGCGGCGCCGTGGCCGCCATCTGCCGGGCCGGCGCCCGGCGGATCATCGTTGCCAATCGCAGCAGAGAGCGGGCCACGGCCTTGGTCGCAGCCATGGGTGCGCGCTACCCCGATGTCGCCCTCATGGCCGCTGAATACGGCGAGCAGATGACGACTTCGCTTCATGATGCCGGACTGGTGGTGAATACCACGTCGCTGGGCATGAACAACGAAGTCATTGCCGGTCTTGACCTTGAGGCGTTGCCCCCAACCGGCGTGGTCTACGACATGGTCTATGCGCCGCCGATCACGCCGTTGCTCCAAGAAGCCCGGCGACTGGGCTTGCGCCACGCCAACGGGCTGGGGATGCTGGCGGCCCAGGGGGAACTGGCTTTCCGTATCTGGACCGGGAATCTGCCGCCGCCGGGTTTGATGAAACACATCCTGGCCGGAATATGCGCATTCTGACTCGGCTTCTTTGTAATTGTCTTGACAAACCAGTCGCGTTGCATATACTAACTAGCTTTCTATTTTAAGCGCTGTTGTTTGGCGATGCATACGGATTGATACATGAAAATCAGTGTTGACCATATTCAGGAGAAAGCGCTTACTATAGAGGTAGATGAGCCGGTGGATACCTTTCCGGTGCTTTCGGGGATGCAGGCCGACGGGACGTGCATTTTCAATGGCCCTGTCAGGGGCCAGATCAGTGCCGTGCGCGAATATGACCATCTGCGGGTTGCGGGCAACGTCACGGTGCCGGCAACATTTACCTGTTCCCGGTGCCTCGCATCCTATGGAACAGAGATCGGATCGAACTTTACGATTTTTTTCCGCAAAGGCCCAGCAAGCCAGGAAAACGATGAAGAAGAAACCGAGTTGAATGATCAGGACCTTGTCTCGGCCACCTACAGCGGCGACGAGATAGATCTTACCCATGAAATCGAAGAACAGGTCGCCATGGAGGTTCCGTTCAAGCCGCTTTGCAGTGAAACATGTAAGGGGTTGTGCCCGACGTGCGGGATAGACCTGAACCAGGGAGACTGTTCCTGCGGGAGCGATGAAGTTAATTTCAAGTTCAGCGCCCTGAAGGATTTCAAGGTTTCCCGATAATTACCACGGTGACGGCGTTGCCGTTCCACCGAAAAAAGGAGAATCGACATGGCAGTACCCAAGAAGAAAACCTCCAAATCCCGGAAAAATATGAGAAGGGCTCACGATTTCCTGACGACCCAGTCGGTTTCGACCTGCCCACAGTGCAAATCCCCCAAGCTTCCCCACCGGGTATGTCCGACGTGTGGCACGTACAAGGGCAAAGAAGTTATCGATCTCTCTTCGGCCCAGTAAGCAGCCATCCGTGTTACTACCGGGAATGATGAGAGTTGCCGTTGACGCAATGGGAGGGGATAACGCCCCATCCGTGGAAGTCGCCGGAGCCGTTGCCGCTTGCCGTGAGTTTGGAATAGCGATAACCCTGGTGGGTGATCGTGCCAGGCTTGAGGCCGAATTGACCAAGCATCAGACAAACGGTCTGGATATCGACATCTTCCATGCCAGTGAAGTTGTGGGGATGCACGACTCTGCCTCTGATGCCGTCCGCAAGAAGAAAAATTCTTCCGTACGTCTGGCGTTCGAACTGGTCAAGGAGGGGAAGGCCTGCGCTGCAGTCAGCGCCGGAAACTCCGGTGCCACCATGGCGGCAGGCATGGTCGTGCTCAAGCGTATCAACGGTATCGAGCGGCCTGCCATCGCCCAGATTTTTCCTACCCTCAAGGGGCAGACCCTCGTGCTGGATGTGGGCGGTAACGTTGATTGCAAACCGCAACACTTGGCCCAGTTTGCCATCATGGGCGAGGTCTATGCCCACTATGCCATGGGGATCACCAACCCGGCCGTCGGTTTGCTGTCCAACGGCGAGGAGGATTCCAAGGGCAATGAACTGACTCGTGAAACCAACGCCATCCTGAGGGAAACGTCGCTCAATTACGCCGGCTATGTGGAGGGGCGCGACATCTTCAAGGGAACGGTGGAGGTGGTCGTCTGCGACGGTTTTGTGGGGAATGTCGTGCTCAAGCTGTCCGAGGGGCTTGCGGAAGCAGCGGCCAGGATGTTAAAGGAAGAGATCGTTAAGAGCTGGGTGTCGAAACTCGGGTATCTCTTCGTGCACGGCGCATTCCGTCGTTTCAAAAAGATCGTTGACTATGCCGAATACGGCGGTGCTCCCCTGCTGGGCATCAATGGCGTGGGCATGATCTGTCACGGCGGTTCCAATGTTAAGGCGATCAAAAACGCCGTACGCTTTGCCCATGACTACGCCAAAAGCGGCGTCACCGAACGGGTGGCGGAAAAACTGTCGGAAAACAGCATGGTCAACATGCAGCGCGACAACCTGAAAACGCAGGCAGTCGCATGAAGGAGCATACCATGTCGGGAGCCCGGATAACCGGAACCGGTTCCTCTCTGCCGGATAAAATTCTTACCAATCGCGACCTGGAACAGATGGTTGAAACCAGTGACGAATGGATCACTACCCGGACCGGCATCAAAGAACGCCGAATCGCCGTCGAAGGCGAATATACCTCTACCTTTGCCGCCGAAGCCGGCAGACGTGCCCTTGCCATGGCCGGGATCGGTGCTGATGAGCTCGACCTGATCATCCTCGGTACCGTGACCCCGGATTTCCCTTTTCCGGCAACCGCATGTATCCTGCAAAAAGAGCTTGGGGCGCATAAGGCAACGGCGTTCGATCTCTCTGCCGCCTGCTCCGGCTTTCTGTACGCCCTCTCCATCGCCACGACCTATATCCGCAGCGGTATGGCAAAGAAGGCCCTGGTCATCGGAGCCGAGGTCTTGTCGCGCGTGGTTGACTGGAGCGACCGCAACACCTGCATCCTCTTCGGAGACGGTGCCGGGGCCGCGGTCGTGGAGGCCAGCGAGGGTGAGAACGGCATCCTCTCCACCCACATATTCAGTAACGGCTCCCACTGGGACCAACTCTATCTGCCCGGCGCCGGGAGCAGGAACCCCGCTTCCAATCCCCGCACGATCGATGAGCGTCTCTATTATATCCGTATGGAGGGGAACGACGTTTTCAAACACGCCGTGCGGGCCATGGAAGAGGCCGCCACCGCCGCCCTTACGGCAAACGCCATGTCGCCTTCCGATATATCACTGTTCATTCCCCACCAGGCCAATCGCCGCATCATCGACGCAACCGCCAAACGCCTGGGGCTTCCCGAGGAACGGGTGTTTGTGAATCTCCACCATTATGGCAACACGTCGGCCGCATCAATTCCGATCGCCCTCGACGAGGCAAACCGTTCCGGCGCCATCAAGGCTGGCGACATCATCTTGATGGATGCCTTTGGCGGAGGCTTTACCTACGGTTCCGCCCTGGTTCGCTGGTAGGCTGCTCCCCACTCGAATACGGATCAGACGCGGGAAAAAGGATTTTTTATTCATTGAAAGGTATTTCTCATGAGTAAAACCGCTTTCATATTCCCAGGACAGGGATCGCAATATCCAGGGATGGGCAAAGAATTGGCCGAGGCCTTTCCCGTTGCCCGCCGGGTCTTTGAAGAAGCCGACGACGCCCTCGGCATTAAGCTGTCCGCCACCTGTTTTAGCGGCAGCGAAGAAGAATTGAAGCTGACTGCCACGACCCAACCGGCCATACTGACCGCCAGCATCGCTATACTGCGGGTGGTCGAGCAGGAAACCGGCCTCCGGGCCGACTATCTGGCCGGTCACTCCCTTGGCGAGTATTCGGCCTTGGTCTGTTCCGGGGCGCTTGGCTTTGCCGATGCCGTCAGGACCGTCCGGGCACGGGGTACCTTCATGCAGGAAGCGGTGCCGGTCGGCACCGGCTCCATGGCTGCCATGCTGGGCATCGAACGAGAGGTGCTCGAGGATATCTGCCGTGAGGCGGCTCAGGGAGAGGTCGTTGCGCCGGCCAATTTTAATTCGCCCGGCCAGATCGTGATCGCCGGCCACAGCAGCGCCGTGGGGCGCGCCATTGAGATTGCCAAGGGGCGCGGTTTCCGAAAAACCCTGTTGCTGCCGGTCAGCGCCCCGTTCCATTGCGCCCTCATGCAACCGGCTGCCGAACGCCTCGCCGGGGTGCTGGAGACCGTACCGGCCAACCCGATGATGTTACCGGTGGTCGCCAATGCCGATGCCGCCCCGAATGCCGACAGTAACCGCGTCAAGCCGCTCCTGGTGACCCAGGTCTGCGCTCCGGTTTTATGGCAGCAGTCGGTGACGGGTATGGTCGAGTTGGGGGTTACGCGGTTTGTGGAGATCGGTCCCGGGAAGGTCCTGTCGGGGCTGGTGAAGCGGATTTCAAAAGAGGTGGAAATAGCAAATATTGAGGATAGTGCCGGCCTGAAGACGTTGACCGAGTAAGCTAATCACTCAAGGGGAAGCTATGCTCGATTGCAACGAAATCATGAAGATCTTGCCCCATCGTTACCCTTTTCTGCTGGTGGATCGCATTGAAGAAGTGGAAACGGGCAAGCGTATCGTCGGCATCAAGAATATCACCATCAACGAGCCGTTCTTCCAGGGGCACTTTCCTGGTCATCCGGTCATGCCGGGGGTCCTGCTCATCGAGGCCATGGCCCAGGTAGCCGCAGTTCTGGCCTATGTCTCGTCCGACGCAAGCGCCCGCTCCAAGGTCACCTATTTCGTGGGTATCGACAATGCCCGTTTCCGCAAGCCGGTTGTCCCCGGCGATCAGCTCCGCCTTGAACTTGAGGCTGTCGGCTGCAAACGGGGCATATGGAAGTTCACCGGCAAGGTGCTGGTCGCGGACAAGCTTGTCGCCGAGGCGGACTTGAAGGCGACGTTTGCCGATAAATAGACACTATGTACTCACTTCAGCGTCCTGCGCTGCTGAAAGAAGAAAGGAGTAGCTACTAATGCCGAAGGACAGAATCGCCGTCATCACGGGTGCATCCCGTGGAATAGGCCGGAGTATCGCCCTGGCGCTGGCCGCACAAGGCGCTACGATCGTTGCCGTTGACATGGACCAAGCCGCAACCGATGCCATTGTTGCCGAATTGAAAGCTGCCGGTGGGAAGGCCCTGGGGGTTGTGGGGAACGTTACCGTACCTGCGGATGTGGAGCGGATGATCGATGCCGCCACGGAGGCCTTTGGTCGGGTCGATATCCTGGTGAACAACGCCGGCATTACCCGTGACGGTCTTCTCATGCGGATGAAGGAGGAGGATTGGGATGCCGTGCTTACGGTCAACCTGAAGGGTGCGTTCCTGTGTACCCGTGCCGCGTTCAAGGTCATGTCCAAGCAGCGTTACGGCCGGATCATCAACATCGCCTCGGTGGTTGGCCAGATGGGCAATGCGGGCCAGGCGAACTACTGCGCCAGCAAGGCCGGCCTGATCGGGCTTACCAAGTCCAATGCCCGGGAACTGGCCAAACGCAACGTCACGGTCAATGCCGTTGCCCCTGGTTTCATCGCCACCGCCATGACCGACGCCCTCTCGGACAAGGTGCGGGCCGAACTGACCGCTCAGATCCCCCTGGAACGCCTGGGCAGCGCCGACGATATCGCCAATGCGGTGGTCTTTCTCGCCAGCGAGGCTTCTGGCTACATCACCGGGCATGTGCTTTCCGTCAACGGCGGAATGTACATGTAATGGAAAGGAGGGATTTTTCGTCCAGGCAAGTAAATCAAGGGATTGCGCGGAGGCGTACATCGGTACGCCGCACAAGCAAGCCTGAAGATTGACGCCGCATGGGCGGAAAAGAACCCTTTCCAAATAAATCTTTGACTTTTGATTCGTTCATTGTTAAGAAGCTGTAGCTCAAATCGACTACGACCTGTTACGGGTTACTACAACACGGAGGTGAAAGATGTCTGACATTGCAAAGCGAGTAAAGGAAATAGTTGCAGAACAGCTGGGTGTGGAAGAGGTTCAGGTCGTTCCCGAGGCATCCTTCATGGATGACCTGGGTGCCGATTCCCTGGATACCGTCGAACTGGTCATGGCACTCGAAGAGGAATTCGATATTGAAATCCCCGATGAGGATGCCGAGAAGATCCAGTCCGTACAGGACGCCATCGACTACATTACCGAGCACGGCTAATACGGAAGACCGACTGCGAAACAGGGGAGGGGAGACACTCCCCTCTTTTTGTTTATCCGGTTCCAACCCGTCATTATCTACCAGGAGCATACAATTATGAGAAGAGTCGTAATTACCGGTGTTGGGGTCGTTTCTCCTCTGGGATGCGGCAATGCCAAAAACTGGGATGCGCTTATCAACGGCCGTTCCGGCATCGCGCAGATCACCCGCTTTGACGCCTCGGCCATGCCGGTGCGCATAGCCGGTGAAGTCAAGGACTTCAACCCCGAGGATTTCATTGAAAAGAAAGAGATCAAGAAGATGGATCTCTTTATTCAGTATGCGCTGGCAGCTTCTCACTTCGCCATGGAGGACTCCGGTCTGGCCATCACGGAGGAGAACGCCGAGAGGGTAGGGGTGCTCGTGGGTGCCGGCCTGGGCGGGCTGCCGACCATCGAGAAGTACCATGCGGCACTGCTTGAAGGGGGCTACAAGAAAATTTCCCCCTTCTTCATCCCGATGTTGATCATCAACCTTGCCCCCGGCCACATCTCCATCAAATATGGCGCAAAAGGCCCCAATATCTCATCCGTTTCGGCATGCGCAACCGCCACCCATTCCATTGGCGATGCCTACCACATTATCAAACGGGGCGACGCCGACGCCATGATTGCCGGGGGAACCGAATCAACGATAACCCCGCTCGGCATCGGCGGCTTTTCCGCCATGAAGGCTCTTTCCGACCGTAACGACAACCCCCAGGCCGCCTCGCGCCCCTTTGAGAAAAACCGTGACGGCTTTGTCATGGGCGAAGGCGCCGGCATCGTGATCCTGGAGGAGTACGAGGCCGCCAAAAAACGCGGCGCCAAGATCTATGCCGAGGTTGTCGGCTATGGCCTGACCGGCGACGCCTATCACCTGACCGCTCCGGCACCGGATGGCGAAGGGGCGGCGCGCTGCATGAAAATGGCGCTCGCCAACGCCGGCGTCAACCCCGAACAAGTAGGCTACATCAACGCCCACGGCACCTCGACGTCCATGAACGACTTGTACGAGACCATGGCCATCAAGACCGTCTTTGGTAACCATGCCGGTGCGGTGAAAATTTCCTCGACCAAGTCCATGACCGGTCACCTCCTGGGGGCTGCCGGGGGCATCGAGGCGGTCTTCAGCTGTTTGGCACTTGAAAAGGGTGTGATCCCGCCGACCATCAACTACGAGGAACCGGACCCGGAATGCGATCTCGATTACACCCCCAACACCGCTTGCGAGGCCAAGATCGAGTACGCCATGAGCAACAACTTCGGTTTCGGCGGCACGAACGCCTCACTGCTTTTCAAAAAGGCCTGACATGAAAATCGCACTGGGAAGTGACCATGGCGGCTATGGCCTGAAACAGTCTCTGATCCCCTTCCTGCAGGGCAGGGATATCGAGGTTGCCGATGCCGGCACCAATTCAGAGGATTCGGTGGATTATCCCGATTTTGCCGAGCGGGTGGCGCTCCTGGTCGCCCACGGCGAGGCGGATGCCGGCATTTTGGTCTGCGGGACCGGCATCGGTATCTCCATTGCAGCCAATAAGGTGCCCGGTATTCGCGCCGCACTGGTGACCGATGCCTTCATGGCCCGCATGGCAAAAGAACATAATAACGCCAATGTTCTGGTGCTGGGGGGGCGGGTGATTGACGAAACAACCGCTCAGGAATTGGTAGCCGCTTGGCTGGACGCCTCCTTTGAGGGGGGGCGGCATCAGAAACGTCTGGACAAGATCGCCCAATTGGAACAAAAATATCGTTGTAGTTGATTCTCTTTTCGATACAATGTGATAGTGATTGATAACAGCGGGACTTGACCACAAGTCCCGCTCCCTGTTTTTCAACCCCCTGCTGACTGAATCCATCCCATGAAGGAGTAGACACACCATGTCGATTCTCGACCAATTTGACCCCCAGGTTGCCGAAGCCATTCGCCACGAGACCGAACGTCAGGAGTACAACCTGGAGCTGATCGCTTCGGAAAACTTTGTCTCCGAGGCGGTGCTTGAGGCCCAGGGAAGCATCCTGACCAACAAATACGCCGAGGGCTATCCGGGCAAGCGCTACTATGGCGGCTGCGACCAGGTGGATGTGGTCGAGAATCTGGCGATCGAGCGCGCCAAGGAGCTGTTCGGCGCCGAACATGTCAATGTTCAGCCCCACTCGGGCTCCCAGGCCAATATGGCGGTCTATTTTGCCGCCTGCAAGCCGGGAGATACCGTCCTGGGCATGAACCTCTCCCACGGCGGCCACCTGACCCACGGCAGCCCGGTCAACTTCTCCGGGAAACTGTTCAACATCGTGCCCTACGGTGTTTCCCCCGAGACCCAGACCATCGATTACGCCGAGGTGGAACGCCTGGCAGAACAACACAAACCGAAAATGATCGTGGTCGGCGCCAGCGCCTATCCCCGCATCATCGATTTCCCCGCGTTCCGCGCCATTGCCGACAAGGTAGGAGCGGTGGTCATGGTCGATATGGCCCATTTCGCCGGCCTGGTGGCGGCAGGGCTGCACCCCAGCCCGATCCCCTACGCGGAGTACGTGACCACCACTACCCACAAGACCCTGCGCGGCCCGCGCGGCGGCATGATCCTCTGCCGTGAGGAGCTCGCCAAGGGGCTGAACTCCCAGATCTTCCCCGGTATCCAGGGCGGCCCGTTGATGCACGTCATCGCCGCCAAGGCGGTGGCCTTCAAGGAAGCCCTTCAGCCGGAGTTCAAGGTCTATCAGCAGCAGATCGTGAAGAATGCCCAGGCCTTGGCCGGGGCGTTGATGAAGCGCGGTTTCAAGCTGACCAGCGGCGGTACCGACAACCACCTGATGCTGGTTGATTTCTCCGGTACCGAAATCACCGGCAAGGCGGCTGAAGCGGCCTTGGACAAGGCTGGTATTACGGTCAACAAGAATACCGTTCCCTTTGAGACCCGTTCCCCGTTCGTCACCTCCGGTATCCGGATCGGAACGCCGGCCGCCACATCCCACGGCCTGAAGGAAACGGAAATGGAGCAGGTGACTACCTTTATCGCCGATGCCATAGCCAATATCGACAACGACGAAAAACTGGCCGCCATCAAGGTGCAGGTCAATACCATGATGAAGCGGTTCCCGCTCTATGCCAACCGGCTGAAGTAGGGAAGGGACCGTTATTTTCTGGGGTCAAGACCCGTCGGGCAACCGGCGGGTCTTTTTTGTTCGAATAGGGGGGCAGTGGCGCCTGATTCTCTCGTCTTCCTTGACTTTGTTCCCGCTCTTTGGCTAGTATGCACAGTTATGAAAAAGCTAACCAGACAGATACGAGTCGGATCGGTTCCCGTGGGTGGCGACGCCCCCTGCGCGGTCCAATCCATGTGTTCCACCGATACGCGGGACGTCACCGCCACCCTTGCCCAGATTGCCGGTTTGGCTGCCGGCGGGTGCGAGATCATCCGTTGCGCCGTTCCCGACATGGATGCGGCCGTGGCCTTGGGAAGGATCAAGCATGAGAGCCCCATCCCGGTCATCGCCGACATCCATTTCGACTACAAGCTGGCCTTGCAGGTGCTTGATGGCGGCATAGACGGGCTGCGGCTCAATCCGGGCAATATCGGCGACAAGTGGAAGGTGGCCGAGGTGGTCAAGGCGGCGGCTGAACGCCAAGTGCCCATCCGGATCGGCGTCAATGCCGGCTCTCTCGAAAAGGAACTGCTGGAGCGCTTTGGCCATCCCACGGCCGAGGCCATGGTCGAATCCGCCCTTGGCCACGTGCGCATTCTGGAGGAGTTGGGCTACCAGGAGATCAAGATATCCCTTAAGGCTTCGGATGTGATGAAGACGGTTTCCGCCTACCGCCTGCTTTCGGAACGGGTTGACTATCCCCTGCACATCGGCATCACCGAGGCCGGAACCATCTTTTCCGGGACGGTCAAGTCCTCGGTCGGCCTCGGCATCCTGCTCGCCGACGGTATCGGCGACACCATGCGGGTATCCCTGACCGGTGATCCGCTGGACGAGGTCAGGGTAGGGTACGAGATCCTGAAAAGTCTCGGCTTGCGCCAGCGCGGCGTCAATTTTGTTTCCTGCCCCACCTGCGGCCGGTGTCAGATCAACCTGATCAAGGTCGCCGAAGAGGTTGAACGCCGGCTCCAGGGGGTGGACAAGCGGATTACGGTCGCAGTCATGGGTTGCGCCGTCAACGGCCCCGGAGAGGCCCGCGAGGCGGATGTGGGCATTGCCGGTGGAAAAGGGGAGGGGCTCCTGTTCCGCAACGGCGAGATCGTCCGCAAGGTGCCGGAAGACAAGTTGGCCGACGCCCTGTTGGAAGAGATAGACAAGCTCTGAGAAACTCCCAGCCGGAGAACGACGTAAAGCCGTTCCGTCAGGAGATGCTCAAGGCTTTGCTCGAAAAATACAACCTGCTCGACTATACCATCCTCTGAGGTGACAATGCTTTATTCACGTTATTTCATCCCCACGGTTAAAGAAACCCCTTCCGATGCCGAGGTCGTGTCGCATCAATTGATGCTCCGTGCCGGCATGATCCGCAAGCTGGCGGCCGGTATCTACAATTACCTGCCCTTGGGGCTGCGCTCCATCCGCAAGTTCGAGAACATCGTCCGCGAGGAGATGGACCGCGCCGGAGCCATCGAACTGCTCATGCCGAGCGTCCAACCGGCAGAACTCTGGCAGGAGTCGGGGCGCTGGAGCTTTTACGGCAAAGAGCTGCTGCGTTTCAAGGATCGCAAGGAAGGCGAGTTCTGCATGGGGCCGACCCATGAAGAGGTCATCACCGACATGATCCGCCGCGAGATCAAGAGCTACCGGCAAATGCCGATCAACTTCTACCAGATTCAGACCAAGTTCCGCGACGAGATTCGGCCCCGGTTCGGCCTCATGCGGGGCCGCGAATTCATCATGAAGGACGCCTACTCGTTTGATGTGGACAGCAGCGCCGCGGACGAGTCCTATGACCGTATGTACCAGGCCTATATCCGCATCTTTGAACGGTGCGGACTGAATTTCCGTGCCGTTGAAGCGGACTCGGGCACCATTGGCGGGTCGTTCTCCCACGAGTTCATGGTCCTGGCGGATTCGGGCGAGGACGGCATCGCCTCCTGCGACTCCTGCCGCTATGCCGCCAACGTGGAAAAGGCCGAGGCGCGGCCGCTGCCATCGGTGCCGGCCGGCGAGTTGCTGCCGTTGGAGAAGATCGCGACGCCGGACATGAAAACCATTGCCGATGTTGCGGCCTTCCTGAAATTGACCGCCGACAAGACGGTCAAGACCCTAGTGTACGCTTCGGGCAGTGGCGACTTCGTCATGGCGCTGCTGCGGGGCGACCACGAGCTGAATGAGATCAAACTCAAGAACAGTCTGGGGTGGGACGAAATCGAAATGGCGACCGAAGAGGATATCCTGCGCATCACCGGATCGCCGATCGGTTTCCTCGGCCCGCTGGGGCTCAAGGAAAAGGTGACGGTTATTGCCGACTTGGTCGTCGAGGGCATGGCCAATGTCGCCATGGGCGCCAATGAAAAGGATATGCATTTCATCAATGCCAATCCGGGACGGGATTTCTCGGTTGAGCGCTTTGCCGATATCCGCATGGTCGTGGCCGGCGATGCCTGCCCACGCTGCCAGGAGGGGAAACTTGAGATGTGGCGCGGTATCGAGGTGGGGCATGTCTTCAAGCTGGGCACCAAGTATTCCACCGCCCTCAATGCTACCTACCTGGATGCCGACGGCAAGGAGCAGGTCATCTTCATGGGGTGCTACGGCATCGGCATCGGCAGGACGGTTGCAGCGGCCATCGAGCAGAACCATGACGAGAACGGCATCATCTTCCCGTTGCCCCTGGCGCCCTTCCATTGTTCCGTTGTGGCCCTGAACGCCAAGGATGGCGGTGTCATGGCCGCGGCCGGAGAAATCTACGCAAAGCTGGTACAATTGGGGGTGGAGACGCTGTTCGACGACCGTGACGAACGTCCGGGCGTCAAATTCAAGGATAACGACCTGATCGGTATCCCGCTGCGCATTGTGGTCGGTAGCAAGGGATTGGCCGAAGGGAAGGTCGAGGTCAAAATCCGCAAAACCGGCGAGGTGCTCCTGCTGCCGGTTGAAGAGGGTATCGCCAGGATCAAGCAACTTGTCGACGCGGCCTTGGTCTGAAATTAAACGGTTATGAGGTTGTGATGCAGAATACTATTTGGGACCCCCAGCATGAATGCATGCCCCGGGACGAGATAGGACAGCTCCAACTTGAGCGGCTCCAGGCGACCCTCAACCGCGTCTATAAAAACGTAACCTGTTACCGGACGAAGTTCAACGAACGGGGTATTGTTCCCGAGGATATCACTTCCCTTTCCGATCTGGCAAAGCTCCCCTTTACCACCAAGGAGGACCTGCGGCTTAATTATCCCTATGGGATGTTTGCCGTACCGCTCAGAGAGGTGGTCCGCATCCATTCGTCATCCGGTACGACCGGCAAACCGACGGTGGTGGGATATACCAAAAACGACCTCAAAATATGGTCGAACCTGGTGGCCCGTTTCATGACTGCGGCCGGCGTCACCCCTGACGATGTGGTGCAGATCGCCTTCGGTTACGGCCTGTTCACCGGCGCCTTTGGCCTGCACTACGGTTCGGAAACCATCGGCGCCGCCGTCATCCCCATGAGCGGCGGCAACACGGACAAACAGATCATGATCATGCAGGATTACAAAAGCACGGTTCTGGTCTGCACGCCGAGTTATGCCATCAACATTGCCGACCGCATTGAAAAGCTGGGCATCGATCCCAAGACCTTATCCCTCAAGGTAGGTCTGTTTGGCGGCGAACCCTGGTCCGAGGCCATGCGTCGGGAGATCGAGTCACGTCTTTCCCTTAGCGCTACGGACAACTATGGCTTGTCGGAGGTCATCGGCCCCGGCGTTGCCGGGGAATGCCGCTGCAAATGCGGCATGCACATCTCCGAGGACGGTTTTATCCCAGAGATCATCAACCCCGAGACCTGTGAAGTACTGCCGCCGGGAAGTGTGGGCGAACTGGTGCTGACGACCATCAGTAAGGAAGCCTTCCCCATGATCCGCTACCGGACACGGGACATTACCAGTCTTGACTATGGCGTCTGCGAGTGTGGCCGGACCACGGTGCGGATGAAGAAGACCATGGGCCGCTCCGACGATATGCTGATCATCAAGGGGGTCAACGTCTTCCCGTCGCAGATCGAAGAGGTACTGGTAGCCATCGAGGGGTGCGAACCGCATTATCAACTGGTGGTTGACCGCAAGGGCGCCATGGATACCCTTGAGGTCAGTATTGAGGTCACGGAGCATATCTTCTTTGATGAGATGAAAAAACAGCGGGCTTTTTTGGAGATGGTCGAGAAGAAGATCGACACGGTGTTGGGGGTCGGCGTCACCGTCAAGCTGGTCGAGCCCAACAGTCTGCCACGCAACGAGGGAAAGGCCAACCGCGTCATTGACAGGCGCCAGTTGTGATGGTCTGATACTCTTCTTCCATTGTTGAATACAAGCGGGTCATGTTCTATATACACATGACCCGCTTTTTTTGTGGGCAAAAATGAAAAATAACCCGGATCAGATCCCCTTTGAGTTGCGAAAACGGTCCCGGTACTCCTTGAAATCAGGGATGGTCCGTTTATAGCCTGACGACATGAGGGGCGATGAAATAACGAGATCGGCAGTGGTGCGGTTGCATGCCACGGGAATGTTCCAGACAACGGCAATCCGCAGGAGCGCCTTCACATCCGGGTCATGGGGTTGGGGTTCGAGCGGGTCCCAGAAAAAAATGATCAAATCAATTTCGCCCTCGGCGATTTTCGCGCCAATCTGTAGGTCTCCGCCAAGAGGGCCACTTTGAAATTTGGTGATGGGGATTCGGAGCGCTTCTTCCAGCAAAGTCCCCGTGGTCCCCGTGGCGTAAAGCTTGTGTTGGGCCAGCAAGTCCCGGTTGAAGAGGGACCACTCGATGAGATCATGCTTTTTATTGTCATGTGCGACGAGAGCAATCCGTTTACACGGAATGAGGTCCTTATCCTTTGGTTGTTTAGTAGTCATCTACCGTTTGCCTCCTTTTCTTGTTTCCCGCATACCACCATATTTTCGCCACATTTGCCAATGAAAAGTAACATGTCCCCGGAGGAGACAGGATAACAAGCGACAACTGATTGTACTTTACATAATATAACTTATGGGACATTTTTGGCGTGAGTGTACAAGAAGTTTGATTGCGTCGAAAAGCGCCCTTGAGTCTCGTGCCGTGGAGTTTCGGAGGCTTCCCACAGTGAGCGTAGCGAACGGAGGGAAACGCAGAAACGGAACTGTGATTTGTCGCTGTGAACGGACGGTTTTGAGCCTGTACTTCTTGATACATAGAACTAATTGTCCGCATCCGCATTTTATGCGGCTTCGCGGGCGAAATTGCGAAAAGATTTGGCAGCCAAGAATGTTTGTGAAAAAGGATGACATACAAGGTCCTATTGCTGTCCACAAGTCCACAGGACGCCGGAGAGCGCGCCCGGCGCCGCTCGGCTCTCCGGCGACTCCTGTGGACCCTGTGGTCAGCACAACAGACGTACAACCTACGGAGGTTTCGCACATGAAAGGATTAAAGCTCGAATATGACTTCAAATACTGCCCCGCCTGCGGTGGCCCGATCACCACGCCGGTTCACATGTCCCTGGTGCTCAGTGAACCGGAAAACGGCTTCGGCAGTGAGGAGATTGACCTGTCTGATTGCGATTACCCGGACGGCTGCGTTCGCTTGCTCTGCGACGCCTGTTACGAGAGTTCCGGGAGGATGGTTTCATGAAACGGCCCTCATTGTCCAGGCGACTCACCGTCCGGTTCTCCGAGATCCACTTTTGGCGGTTGCAGCAGATTGCCGAGCATGAAGGCACAGACGCTGCCGCCATCATCCGCCACCTTGTCGCCCGTTTCGTCGCCAGCGACCTGCGGACGAAAACCGTTGATGAAAGGGGGTATGCCCATGACTAGCCGAGAAGTGGTCCCTCCGGCTACGCTCTGCGGGGTCGGAGGGACTATCGAGGCTCTGGACATCGACAGACTCCTGTTCGACGTGGCCACCTCATTCAACCCGCTGCACCGTGATTCGCTGCTGGAGTGTCAGGCTGTCGGCACCCAGGGTGATCATGTCCTGCTCAACGTCGCCCTGCCCCGCGACATGACCCGGTTCTTCGTGACCTTCCTGGAGTCCATGACCGGGTTCTTCCGTGTGATGGACCACAGGGCCAGGGTCGCCTCGGCCCAGCACAAAACCATCGACCCGGTGGCGATCGCCGAGCGGGAAAACTTCAAGGCCGACTTTATCAACGAAGTTTGCACGATCTTCGACGGCTTCACCGGACAAGGCCTTAGCGTGAAAGAAGCGCTCAAACAAACAAATTTGGCACTCAAAGCCGTTTCTCACCCCTGGGCAACATACGACACCATCCAACGGACCCTTCGCGCCAAGGGACGTTTCAGGGGCAAAAAAACGAGTTCTCACAGAAAGGAGTAGACCCATCGGAAAAAACGATTTAACTTGGCTGCCAACAAGCTAACCTTGGCCGCCGTCAAAACCGTGACAAGCCGGGTAAGGGAAAGTGCATAAACATGAGTAAAAACAAATACATAAGCTATAACTTATGGGACATTTTTTGGCGTGAGTGCACAAGTGGTTTGATGGCGTCGAAAAGCGCCCTTGAGTCTCGTGCCGTGGAGTTTCGGAGGCTTCCCACAGTGAGCGCAGCGAACGGAGGGAAACGCAGAAACGGAACTGTGATTTGTCGCTGTGAACGGACGGTTTTGAGCCTGTACTTCTTGATACATAGAACTAAAGCGGGGAACTCCCGTATTAGGCGGCTTTTGGCAGTTCGGCGGGTGTCTGCCCGCCGAAAGTGGAGCCGTTAGGCGCAACGGCTGCGTCCGGCTGTCTGTCCCTCAATATCGACCGTCTGCTGTTCGATGCCGCCGGCACCCTCTTCAAACCCGCTGCACCGCGAGTCCCTGCTTGACTGCCACGCCGTCGAGGCCCGGGACGGTCGCGTTATGCTGCATGTCGCCCTGCCCCAGGACATGACCCGCTCCGTTGCGGCTCAGGTCAAGTACATTGACCCCCATGGAGATTGCGGCCAGAGAAACGCGCAAGCAGGAGTATACCGCCGAGGTCTGCGACATTTTCGACGGCTATGTTGCCGAAGGTCACGAAGTCAACGAGGCAGCCCGGCTCACAAATTAGGCCCTGAAAGCGATAAGTCACCCTTGGGCGACCTACCACCTTGTTTCAACCGTCCTTCGTTCTGAGGGGCGTTTTCAAAAGCGTGGGAAGAAAGAGAGGAAAACGACATGATCGACCGTGTGCAGAGCTTCAACCCGCCTGTGTTTGTGGCCCGTGTGGAGCGTGTTTCCAGCCTTGATGTGACGGAAGAGGACGGCTTCACCTGTGTAGCTGGTGGGAGTAATGACGGATGGGATGCGCTTTACGTCCTTGACCAAGAATTTTTGGACCTGCTCAAGAAGCGGCAACCGCTCTACGTTTACGGCACCTTGCCGGGTGAAATCCAGACCAGAAAGGAGGGGTAGTATCGAAAAAACCGATTGACTTGGCTGCCAATTCGTACTAAATGGCTGCCAGACAACTTGTGATGTTCTTGGGTGGGGAATTCTGCTCAACTATTTGAAATATAAGGGTTAAATGCTATAGCTTGTGGGGCATTTATTTGAAAGTGAGACTGTAACGTCAACCGACGCACCCTGGCCTCGCAGAGAATATCACCCCCCTTGAAAAATACGACGATTGAGCGTAATAATAATCACAATCGACATTTCGTTGTACGGCTACACCAACCACTAAAATTATCTGCCTTGGCAGAATAGTCATGAAAGATATATGAATAAGAAACAGTTGGTTCAAGTTTATGGCATTCCCAGAGTGGTTGTAATTTTGTTGTTGACCGCTTTCGTTGGTGTACCGGCCTGTTTTGCCGGACAGTTCAGGACCACCACTGCCGCCAATCTGCCAGTACCGAACGCCTCTGTGAACGAATTTGAAATTTTGATCGGCAACGCCAGGGATATTTACGATAAATCCAAAACAAACCACTGGAAACATCTCGATAAAAAAATTAATCCCATTATTAAAGCTGAACAATCCATCTCTGGTATGATGCACGACAAGGATATCCCCTACTATAAAAATCTTATGGGCGCCACATCGGACCTTGAGCGGGCCGTTGCCGCACAAGACCGAATAGTTTCAATGAAATCAGCAAACAAGATTATGCTGCTCGGCGCACGGTTGGCAGAAACCAGTAGTGCCGCTACGCCGATAAACGTTGCGGTCATTGGCTTTTGCGGCCGCAAGCTGGAGATACTTGCGGAAACTGAAAGCGTTTTCGAGCTTTCCGAAACGGTTTCCAAGCTGCACTTGGCGTGGCAACAGCTGATTCCGCAAATCACAGCACGCGGAGGGATAAAGGAAGTAAAGAAGTTTGCCGAAATCATGAAGCGTTTTGAATTGGCGAAAACCCCCGATGAATATGGCAAACTGGCCGCAGCCGTGGTCGATCAAGTCGATATTATTGAGAAAATATTCAAAAAATAACGCTTTCGACGCCAACGTACAGACGTACAGGATGCGGGGCTATCATGTCCCCTAAGGGTTGCTAATCGTGGGCGTAAACTCCCGTGAACATGGCCTGCTAAGGGCATTGCGCTCCAGGAATTACCAGCTTTTCGTTGCCGGCCAAGGGATATCCCTCGTTGGCACCTGGATGCAGCAGGTGGCCATGAGCTGGCTCGTCTACCGCCTGACCGGCTCGGCCTTTCTCCTCGGTGTTATCGGTTTTACCAGCCAGATCCCCACCCTCCTCATAGCTCCTGTCGCCGGCGTACTGGCCGACCGCTGGGATCGGCGTCGCCTTCTCATGATCAATCAGACGTTTGCCATGTTCCAGGCCGCTTTTTTGGCAACCGCCGTCCTGGCTGGTTTCGCTCAAATCTGGCTGATTGTTCTGCTCAGTCTTCTCCTTGGCACCATCACGGCATTCGAGATTCCCATACGCCAATCCTTTGTCGTGGAGTTGGTCGAACATCGGGAGGATCTTGGCAACGCCATTGCCCTCAATTCCTCCATGGTGAACGGCGCCCGCCTCATTGGGCCATCCGTTGCCGGAATCCTCGTTGCGTCGGCGGGCGAAGGGGTCTGTTTCATTATCAACGGCATCAGCTATCTGGCAGTCATTATCGCGCTCGCAGCCATGCGCATCGCGCCCCGCCCTCCCCGCCTCCGGCAACGGCAGGTCATACAAGAGCTCCGTGAAGGGTTCACCTATGCCTTCGGGTTTAGCCCGATACGGAGTATTCTGCTGCTTGTAGCCTTTGTAAGCCTTATGGGGATGCCCTATATCGTTCTCATCCCGGTCTTTGCCAAGGAGGTCCTCCATGGCGGCGCCCATACCTTTGGCTTCCTCATGACTGCGGCCGGCTGCGGCGCGCTCATCGGCACGCTGTACCTCGCTTCCCGCAGGAATGTTGTGGGGCTCGGCAGGATAATCGTTTTGGCCGTCATCCTCTTCGCCGTGGGCATCGCATTGTTCGCCCTGTCGAGCTACCTCCCTCTCTCCCTTGCCGCACTCGCCATGGCGGGGTTTGGCTCCATCACACTGGTGGCGTCGTGCAACACCATACTCCAAACCATCCTTGAAGAGGATAAACGAGGGCGGGTCATGAGCTTTTTTACCATGGCGTTCATGGGAATGGCGCCGTTCGGGAGTCTCGGCGCCGGGGCAATGGCCGACATTGTCGGCGTCCGGTACACGTTGTTGATCGGGGCAGGTTTTTGTCTGGTCGGTGCGGGGATTTTTGCCCGGAACCTCCCCAAAATCCGGGAGAAGATCCGTCCGATTTATGTTCGCATGGGAATTATCCGTGAAATCACACTCGGTATGGACGTTGCCAACGGACGGCCGTTGGCACAGGGGGAACAGCATGAACGAGAACATACGCGATAGGCCGGCCACGATGATACGCCTGGCACGTCTGATGACGCTGGCCGCCACGGTTCTGTCTCTTTCGTGCAGCCCTGCCCTGGCCGGCCCCACGGCGCAGATCAATATCCCGTCAACCGATGCCAAGGCGCTCAGGGAAGTCGCTGTCAATCTCAGCAATTATGCCCGGTTGTCGGCCGCACCCGATGCTGGAGGTTCCCTCTACAATGTCGGTGTCGTAACCGGCCTGTTTCCCTGGGAACGACTCAAACTGGAGGCGGGGGTTGATTACACCACAACCGGCACCGGTTCCAAGGCCGATACCCACCCCTTCTCCTTCAACGTGAAGCTGGCCACTGTCGAGAATGCGGTTGTCAATGGTTCGCCCGCCGTTGCCGTCGGTATGTACAATCTCGGGACATACGACAAGCCGGAAATCAAGGATGGAATCTCCACGCGGCAGAACATCGCCTACCTCCTGGCTGCCAAAACCCTGCCCTTGGTTGGCCGGCTTACCTGCGGCGGATATTACGGGTCTGAACGTGCCTTGGCGACGCCGGCCAACCCCAGGCGCAACAACAGCGGCATTCTGGTGTCCTGGGATCGCACAATCACGGAACTTTCCGATAAGCTCTGGCTTGGCGTGGAATATATGGGGGGCAACAACCCCAATGGGGAGATGAGCTTTGCCGGCAGCTGGGCCTTTTCCAAACAGGTTACCCTGCTGGTTGGCATGGTTATTTTCAATCCTTTCTACCGCCTTTCCCCGGCGGACAACGGCGCCATACCCGGCGGAAAACCGGCGATCACCACTCAATTGACCATTAACCTCCCGTAAGGGTTCAGCAAAAGCATCGATAATTGAGCAAATCAGCGTAATTGGACTTGCAATTTTGCGAGACTGTCAGTAATGTAAGAAAGTTTCGTAACATATGAACACATGAGGAGTCCCCTTCGGTATGAGCAAAGAAGAAGCGATTGAAGTAGAAGGAACCGTCATCGAGCCACTGCCTAACGCCATGTTCCGTGTCAAATTGGAAAACGACCATGTGGTCCTTGCCCACATTTCCGGTAAGATGCGAAAATACTTCATCAAAATACTTCCCGGCGACAAGGTAACGGTAGAACTGTCCCCCTACGACTTGAGCCGCGGCCGGATCACCTATCGCGCCAAATAACCCCCCCTACGAGCCGGCTGGTACGATGGCCCGTCCTTAAGATGGGCTTTGTCGTATTTCGAATACCCAATTTATTTCAGTGAGGAACGAATGTACACAGTAGCAGATCTGAAAAAGGGGCTGAAGATTACTCTCGACGGTGATCCCTACATCGTCATCGCCTTTGACTTTACCAAACCGGGTAAAGGACAGGCGCTCTATCGGACCAAGATGCGTAACATGATCAACGGAACCATCCTCGACCGCACCTATCGTTCCGGAGAGACCTTCGAACCGGCCAGCCTAGAGGAACGCCAGATGGAGTACCTCTACAAAGAGGGCACCCATTATACCTTCATGGATCAGCAGACCTACGAACAGGTCGTCATGGAGGAAGAGGCCATGGGCGATGCCAAGAACTTTCTGCTGGAAAATCTCAAGGTGGATGTCATGCTGTTCGGTGAAAAGGCCATCGGCGTTGCGCTTCCCAACTTCGTCAACCTGCGCGTCATCCAGACGGAGACCTGGGCCAAGGGGGATACCAGCGGCAACGATTCCAAGCCCGCCACGGTGGAAACCGGATACGTCCTCAGGGTGCCACCTTTCATCGACGAGGGTGAACTGATTACCATCGACACCCGGAACGGTGAGTATTCCACCCGCGTTAAAGGATAACCGTACAACAGCGCAAAATTTTCCCTTTAGCACACGGCAACAAAAGCCCCGCCTGAAAAGACGGGGCTTTTGTTGCGCTCTCACCTGCAAAACAGCTACACCTTGAACCACTCGACCATGACATTCAGCTCCGAGGCGAGTGCGGAAAGGCTCACCGACGAATTTTTGATGTCGGTGAATGAGCCCTGAATATTCCGGGTGATGCCCGCTATGTCGTTCATATTCTTCGATACATCCTCGGAGGTGGATGATTGCTCTTCCGTGGCTACCGCAATACGCTGGACCATGTCGGTGACCTGGCCCACACAATCTAATGAGAAATTATACTAGAAATGACGGCATTTCAAGCTAAATGCATGTAAAAATGTCACTTTGTCTGATTGCTGGTGTTTACGGTATCGAATGACCGGTTGAGCTTGTTGGGCGGGCTGTGCTAGTCTTGTGGCCTAACCGATTCCACAAAAAGGATGGATCATGTCGTCATCTCGTCTGGCTAATCTCCACCTGCGGGCCCGCGTAATTCAAACTATCCGGGAGTTTTTCCGTTCACGCGGATTTCTGGAGGTCGAGACCCCGCACCGTATTCCGGCCAACGCCCCCGAAGAGCATATCGAGCCCTATCGGTCCGATGCCTGCCACCTCCAAACCTCGCCGGAAATCTGCATGAAGCGGCTTTTGTGCCGCGGGTATGGGAATATCTTCCAAATCTGCCGTTGTTGGCGAAGCGATGAACGTGGCAGGAGGCATGTGCCGGAATTCACCATGCTGGAGTGGTACCGGGCCGATAGCGATTATTTCGCTCTCATGAGAGACTGCGAGGAGTTGCTGAAATCTGTGGTTGAAACGATGAGCGGGGGGACGACACTGTCGTACCAGGGACGCAGGATCGAGGTACATAACGGCGTCGGGCGGATAACGGTCCGCGAGGCGTTCGAGCGTTTCGGCGGAACAACCATGGAGGCGGCTCTCCATGACGGCACATTCGACGAGATCATGGTTACCGCCATAGAACCGGCCTTGCCGCAGGATGTGCCGGCCATCCTGATGGATTATCCGGCCGAAGCGGCCTCTCTGGCCCGCCTCAAACCGGGCGACCCGACAGTCGGGGAGCGGTTCGAGCTGTACGCCGGCGGCCTGGAGCTTGCCAATGGTTTTAGCGAGCTGAACGATCCCCGGGAACAGCGGGCCCGCTTTCTGGAGGCCAACGACAAACGGCTCCGGTCCGGGCTCCCGCCCCTCCCCCTCCCGGAACCGTTTCTGGCCGATCTGGGGGATATGCCGCCTGCCGCCGGAATTGCCCTGGGCATCGACCGGCTGGTCATGCTCTGCGCCGACGCGGACAAAATCGACGATGTTGTCGCCTTTACGCCGGAGGAGTTGTAATGTCGCGGTAGGCAACCCGCTCGCCACGGTAGGTGGTCAGAAATACCACGTCACCGTCCCGCTCAAACTGATCGGGCAATAGGGGAACCTTTCCTTTGCCCCCCGGCAGGTCGATCACGTAGTGGGGAACCCCCAAGCCCGAGATATGACCACGCAACGCCTTGATGATCTCAAGACCGCTGGCCAGGGGCGTGCGGAAGTGAGCCGTGCCTTTGACCAGATCCATCTGGTGAAGATAGTATGGCCGCACCCTGATGCCCAGCAGTCCCGTCATCAATTCGCGCATGGTCGCTATGTCGTCGTTGACCCCCCTCAGGAGCACCGTCTGATTGCCCATCTGGATGCCGGCATTCGCCAGCAGGCCGCAGGCAGCCGTCGATGCGGCGGTGATCTCTGCGGGATGGTTGAAATGGGTGTTGACGTAGAGCGGGTGAAAACGCTTCAGCATGGCGCACAACTCCGGAGTCACGCGCTCCGGCAGGGTGACCGGCATGCGGGTGCCGATGCGGATTATGCCAACGTGTGCGATGGCGCGCAGACGGGTGAGGATGTCGTACAGGGAAGCATCGTCGAGCATGAGCGGGTCGCCACCGGTAAGCGTCACATCCCGGATGGCCGGGGTCGCCCCGATATAGGCCATTGCCTGCTCCAAGCGCTCATTGTCGGGAGGTTGATCCCCGCACCCCACATGGCGCTTTCGCATGCAGAAACGGCAGTACACCGGGCAGCGGTTCGATACGAGCAACACGACCCGGTCGGGGTAGCGATGGATCAAACCGGGGACCGGGCTGAGGGACACCTCGGCCAACGGGTCGGGAAGCTGGCCGTCATCCTCGAGCTCCCGCACATCCGGGATGCACTGGCGCCAGATGGCATCGCCCGGCTCTTGGATCAGTCCGGCATAGGATGAGGAGACCAGGAACGGATAGCGGACCGCCACCGACCGTATAGCCGGGAGTTGTGATTTATTTATCTTGAGTTTGTCAATGGTTACACTTGAGTAGTTGATGTATTTCATGAGATTGTACTTTCCGGTTGAGGTTGAATCGATTCGCGGGGAACGGCAATCCGTCTGCAAGACCGAATTGTCTTGAAAATAACCATATTATGTGAAATATACAACAGATTAAAATCATCTGTTGTGCTGCACGACGGCGGTATCCATGTACACCAAATATTTCGGATTCAAAGAAAAACCGTTTACCCTGACGCCCAATCCCCGTTTTATCTTCCTCAGCAAACATCACAAGGAAGCGTTCGCCCATCTTCTGTACGGCATCAACAGCCATTACGGCTTTATTGAGCTGATCGGCGAAGTGGGCACCGGCAAGACCACGGTATTGCGCACCCTGTTGGGGCAGCTTCAGGACAAGAACTACCGGACAGCCCTGATCTTCAACCCCAGCCTGACCGGCGTGGAACTGCTGCGCAGCATCAACAACGAGTTCGGTATCGACGCCAGCAGTCACTACGCCAATGAACTCCTGGCGGTCCTGAACCGTTTTCTGCTGGAGGAAAACACCAACGGCAGGACCGTTGTTCTGGTCATCGACGAGGCACAGAACCTCGACCCGGCAACCCTGGAACAGATCCGGCTGATCTCCAACCTGGAGACCGAGGATGATAAGCTCATCCAGATCATCCTTGCCGGGCAACCGGAGTTGGAACGCCTGTTGTCCAAACCGGAACTGCGTCAGATCAATCAGCGAATCGCCGTTCGCTACCGGCTCAGCCCGATCAGCATGGATGAAACCCGCGCCTATATCCGCCATCGCATGGAGGTGGCCGGCGAGAGCGGAGGGGTTCCCTTCAGCCGTTACGCCATCAAATACATCTATCTCTATACCCGCGGCGTCCCCCGCATGATCAACATTCTCTGCGACCGGGCTCTCCTGATCGCCTACGGTGACGAGCGCCGGGACATCAGCGCCGGCATCATCAGCAGAGCCATCAGGGAGATTCTCAATCTGCCGCGGAATCGGTTTGCGCCACGGCACCTGGCAACGATGATCGCTGCCGTCATTATAGTAGTGTTCCTGGCGCTTTGGGCTGCACAGTGGCAGTCCGGCCGCCTTTTGCACGTGGGGCAGAGCCTGCTGTCCCGCTCCCCTGCCCCGGCACCGACGGAGCCGCCCGATGCAAAGACACCGGCCAAAGCAGGCGGTTCGTTCGTCAAGGCACCACCGCTATCGGCAGCGGCTGCCCGCCGGATCTCCAGCGTGGAGCAGGAACTCCTCTCCTACGATCAGGTCAGCACCCATCTGCATGCTCTGAATGCCCTCATCGGCCGGTGGCGGGGGCAATCCTACGACGCGGTCGGTGTCCGGCTGACAACCCCGGATACCTTTTCGCGTCTTGCCGCCAAGCGGGGACTGCGCCTGACCCTCTTCAAGGGAACGCTTGACGAGGCTATCCGTTTTGGTCTTCCCTTCCTGGCGGTCACCAGGGTATCGGGTGAATTGGGGCCCTACTGTCTTGCCGTGACAGCGGTTCGCGGCGATGGCGTCACCGTTTCCCCCGCCCTGTTCGGCAAGGGCACTATCGAGAAGAAGGAGTTGGCCTCCCTGGTAAACGGGACCTTCTATCTTGTCTGGAAAAATATCGGCCGCGTTCCGGTCACGATTACGCCCGGAGAACGTCGGAATGAAATAGGAACCCTGCAACGGCTCCTCAAACAAGCCGGGGCGTACCATGGGCCGTTCGACGGCATCTACGGCGATGCAACCGCCGCGGCCGTGCGGGAGTTTCAGCACTCTCACGGCATCACCGTGGACGATCTGGTGGGGGAACTGACCCTGGCTGCGCTTGTGTCGTACGATAAAAACGCCAACATCCCTTCCCTTAAGGGAAATTGATCGGGTAAACAGATGAGTTCCATTCTCAAAGCGCTGAAAAAGCTGGAAGAAGAAAAATCGGCCCGGACACCGGACGCCCTCAAGATCGATACGGAGATCCTGCGCGGCGGCAGCTCGTCCCGGTTCCCCTATCGCAACGTTACCCTGCTGGCGGTTCTGTTCTTTATCTGCGGTTCCCTGTTTACGTACCTGTATGTGAAGCGCGGGGCCAATCCGGCCGGCACCGCAGCACCCAATGTCCCGTCGCCGGAGCGCACCATCCCCCCCAGGGCGGCTGTTACGGAAGACCCGGGGAAGGTCGTACCGGCCGGCCGGCCGCGCCGTCAGGCACAAGATGCACCGGTCCCGGTTTCCGTGGCCGTGCCCCATGCCAAGCCTCCCAAACATACCCGTGCCGCCATGCCCGCAACAGCGGGACATGCGCAGCCGTCAGCCGTGGCGCAGCCGGTCGTTACCGTGCCGTCAGCGCCGTCCAGGCGTATCCCCACCCTCAGGGTGGACGGTATCGCTTACCATTTCGGCAGCGCCGACAGCCTTGCCGTGGTCAACGGGAACACGGTCTTTGTTGGGGCAACGGTTGAAGGGGTAAAGGTCGAAGATATCGGGAAGGATCACATTCGGTTCAGCTATGGGGGGGAGAAGTTCGATGTCCCCCTGGGCAAGTCCAATTAACCCGGAAAAAGCATGCGCCACAGAGGCACGGAGTTACATATTTCAAAGGGGTAGCGACGATACTCCGGTCCCACTTCCCTCATCATTCCAGATTTGAGACGAGCAGAAAAAACTCTGTGATTTCCCCTGTGTCTTCGCGGTTCTGTAGCAGAACGGGGCGTTTTCCGGTTTATCCCCGTCAGCGCACGATCACCCTGACAAATTTCACCAGGTAGTCCACCCCCGACCAAATGGTCAGCAGGGTCGCGATCCAGAGATAAAACATCCCCACATTATGCATGTTGACATGCACCAACGGGTTGTCGATCCCGAACAGCCAGTTGTAATCGTAATGCAGCACCAACCCCAGAATAGCCACGATCTGGAAGATCGTCTTGAACTTGCCCAGATCGCTGGCAGGAATGACGATCCCCTCGCTCGAGGCAATCCCCCGCAGTCCGGTAATGATGATTTCGCGTCCCAAAACCACTAGCACCATCCAGGCGGGAACCCTCCCAAAGGGGAGGATCATGATCAGGGCCGCCATCACGATCAACTTGTCGGCGATGGGGTCGAGAAATTTGCCGAACACCGTGACAATCCCCATGCGTCGCGCCAAGTAACCGTCCAGCCAGTCGGTGATGGACGCCAGGGCAAAAACCGCCGCGGCCCAGAAACCCGCCTGCTTGTCCGGCACAAGGAGCAGAAACGCCATGAGCGGAATGGCAGCGATCCGAAGCATGGTCAGGATATTGGGGATATTGAGTATGGGATGGGAGGTGCGCGTCGTCATGGATTCAGTTCGCCTGATAGGATTGCATGTAGGATAGCACCCGGTTGACATAGGTGCGGGTTTCGGCGTACGGAGGGATGCCCCCGTATCGGGCCACTTTGTTCAGTCCGGCGTTGTAAGCGGCCACGGCCAGGGAAACATCACCGCGGAACGTATCCAGCAGAAAACGGAGGTATTTCACCCCCCCTTCCACGTTGTCCTTCGGGTCTAAGCTGTTGCTGACCTTGAGGGATTTGGCGGTTCCCGGCATGAGTTGCATCAGGCCGCTGGCCCCCTTGGGAGAAACTGCGTTGGGGTTGTATCCGGATTCGGCATGGATGACCGCCTTGATGAGTGACTGGTTGACACCGTATTTATCCGCATAGGTCTTGATGATATGATCGTATTCCGCCGGGTTGACCGAGGCGGCGAATTTCAATTTTGTGCGCAATTGCCGGTCCTTTTTGAGGTCGCGCATGAAGACCTTGAAGCGTTTGTCCGTGGGGGCATCGGTAAAGTGGACGATCCCTTCCGCATCCTCATAGCGGTAGATATCGGCATGGGCGGGCATGACCGGGAGCTTAGCGAACCACAGTCCTGCCACTACACAGAGGGCTATCCTCTTCCTGCTGATGATTCGATCAAGTCGCATAATTTTTCATAATCCCAAATAAGTATGAATTGTTCAAGAATAAATCGACATGGCACCGGTCACGACATGCTCCCGCGCCGTCGGCCGTAGCGCTCCAGCCGGCTGTTCATCTCGCCCGCCAAGCCCCGGTGGATCATATCCCAGGAAAAACGCCACTCCCAGTTTCCGAATGCCGTACCGGGAAGATTCATGCGGGCTGTACCCGGCAGGCCGAGGATATCCTGGAACGGTATGACAACAGTATCGGCTACGGACATCAGGGCCATCCTGATGATATCCGCAACAATATCGCGCCCGTTCGAGCCGACATAGTCCCGTACCAGGTTACGGTGGTGTTCATCCTGGCTGGAATACCATCCCAGGGTCGTATCGTTATCGTGGGTGCCGGTGTAGACAACACAGTTTTTGACACAATTGTGGGGCAGGTAGGGGTTGGCCGGACCGGAATCAAAAGCAAATTGCAGGATCTTCATGCCGGGAAAGCCGAAACGGTCACGCAATGCCTCAACCTCGGGGGTGATGACACCCAGATCTTCGGCAATAATCGGTAACTCTCCCAGTGCCGACCGAACCGCCTCGAACAGGCGTCCGCCCGGCCCGGCCCCCCATACGCCCCGCTCTGCCGTGTGTTCATTGGCCGGCACCTGCCAAGCCGCCTCAAAACCGCGAAAATGATCGATGCGCACGCCGTCGAACAGCGCAAACGCATGGCGGAAACGTTCGACCCACCAGTTGAATCCCTGCCGCTCCAATATTTCCCAGTCATAAAGCGGATTACCCCAGAGTTGGCCGGTCCTGCAGAAATAATCGGGCGGTACGCCGGCCACGGCGGTCGGTTTGCCCTGGCCGTCAAGCAGGAAGAGGTCGCGGTTGCGCCAGACATCTGCCGAATCATAGGCCACAAAGATAGGTATGTCGCCGATAAACGAGACCCCCCGGCTTGCGGCATATGACCGCAAAGCTTGCCACTGGCGGGAAAACTGCCACTGCAGATATTTTTGGGCTCCAATTTCAGGCCCCAGCTTCAGCGAAGCCTTTTCATAGGTTTCCGCCGTCGGCAGCGCCGCTTCCCTGGGCCATTTCTGCCAGCTTTTCCCCTTGTAATGTTGTTTGAGCGCCATGAAGAGCGCAAAATCGTGCAACCAGGGTGTCGTATTGCAGAAATGCCAGAACTCCTCGGTCCGAGAGCTTCTTTCGGCGGCAAGGAAGGTTGCCGCGGCCTGATGGAGCAGGCCGAGCTTCACATCGGAAACGCCGCCATAGTCCACCCGCTCTTTGGGAAAGAGGCTGCAGGCCACCTCAAGCGGCAGGTCGCCTTCCTGGGCAAGCTGATGGAGGTCCAGCAAGAGGGGGTTGCCGGCAAAGGCCGACAATGATGAATAGGGGGAGTTGCCGCAGGCGGGCGGGGTAAGGGGGAGCACCTGCCAGTAACTCATCCCCATGGTTGACAATAAATCCACGAACTTTCGCGCATTGTCTCCCAGCGTGCCGATGCCGTCGTGTCCTGGAAGCGACGTTGGATGAAGCAGGACCCCGCAACTCCGTCTCTTCAGCATTGTGTGCCCCCTGAAGCGTATTGGTGCGATTAAGCCACATACAACATGACTTTGCAAATAAAATCAATATATTGCCAAGCATTAAAATACAATTCAATTGTCGGCATATTTCGGGTATAGTTCTACAAAGAGTAAACATTTCACTATCATCTTCTACGGTCCTCATGAATAAGCAACCCCTGGACATACCGGCACGCGCTATCGATACCAAACTTCTGGCGTCCCTGATCATCGAGCTCAATATCTCGCTCCGTTATTTCAAGTCCTATCCCGCCGGACACCCTATCATCAACGCCTCCTTGAACAAGGTGGTTGCTCTGTATGCACAATTAATGAATGCGCATGACGAAATCGTCATTGCCGCCGCAAAAAATGCCCTGCTGGTGGAAAACGCCTCCCTCGACAAATCGAATCTGGTCTTTCGCGATTTTGCCGGCGCGCTTTTCGAACACGGCATCGGCGCCTTGATCTTTCACAAGGGCCTGAACGTCGAAGAACTCAGGAGCTTTAACCTGATTCTGGGACTCAAACGGGAGGAACTCAGCGCTCAGGGTGGGATCGAAAAGGTCTGGGAACAGTCGCACATCACCGCCCTTGACATGCGCGCCATCCGCTATGACCTGTTCAGCGCCACCGATGATGATGCCCTGACCGGCTCCTTGAAGATGGAACAATCCGGCGAAGGGCTCTGGGAACGGTTTGCCCGCGGATTGCTGGGAGGTTCGCTCGGCTTCGGCGATGCGGACGATGCGGCCGGGATTGACCCGAAACAGCTGGCCCAGGCATTGAACCGCCGGTACCGCGAATCGGGTGCCAGAGAGGATGACGAGTACATCGACATCTTCGCCGACCTGATCGAACCGGAAGAGGGGGGCCGGGAAGATGCCACCAACCGTCACATTCCCGGTAGCCGGATTGCAGCCTTTGTGGCAAACCTGGACCCCGGCCTCCGTCGCACATTCCTATCCAAATCCTTCGATATCGGCGTGTTGGGTACACACTCAGCACTCGAAGACATCCTCGGGCACATGCCAGACCATGTGATTGCAGGAATTCTGGACGATATCGGCAGCAACAGGGTCACTGTTTCGCCGGCAATCATGACGCTCCTGCAACGGTTGTCCCTGCACTCGGCCAGCGGGGCCCACGATTCGCTGCCCTTTTCCCCAAATGCACAGGAAAAATTACGCATCATCTTCAGCGAACATGCTGCGGAGGAACCGAGATCCCAGAACGATGGGGTGACGGCTCTGCCACGTCCCTCTTCCGGCGTGGCGTTACCCTCCTCCCGCCAAGAACTCTGCCTCTTGCGGGAAACCATGCAGGCCGGTTGGCTGGAGAACTGCGTCGGCCAGATTATTCTGCGTCTCGTGACTGCCGCGGACGACCCGGCGGAAACGGAGAGCCTCGCCCAGAACCTGGGGGATATGTGCGGGTATCTGCTCCAGACCGGCGATTACCATCAACTGCTCGGGATCATTGAGCAGGCAAACTCCCCGGCCCTTCCTCCGGCGTTCAGGGAGCACCTCACGGAACGATTTTGCCGCCGCGATTTCCTGGAAGAGGTTCTCAATGGTCTTACCACCTGGGGCAAAAGCCGCTTTGAGGACATCCGCCTGTTGGTCGAAACGATCGGAACCCCGTTCATCGGGCCGCTCCTGGATAGTCTGGCCGAGGAAGAAAACATGTCGTTGCGGCGTTTCATGATGGATTGCCTCCTGGAATTCGGCCCTGCCGCCAAGGAGTCGATCCTGGCGCGCCTTGACGACCAGCGCTGGTATTATCTGCGCAATTTGCTCATCATGCTGCGTTCCCTGGACGATCCCGAAATCGTCCCCCACATCCGGCCCTTGGTTATGAGCAGGAATCCCAAGGTCCGGCAGGATGCCCTGCGCACCCTGCTCTCCTATAACGATCCGGTTGCGGAACGCCAGCTTCTGCGGGACCTGGAAAGCAACGACAAGGAGGTCCGGCTTGCGGCCATCGGCATGGCCGAGAAGAGCCGTTCCCCTGATGTCTTCAGGAAACTTTTGGCAATTGTCGCCAAAAGCGGTCTTTCGCAACTGGATCTCGAGCTGAAAAGTACCGCCATTGCCTCCCTGAAAGAGATGGGGCGGGAGGAGGCCCTCCCCGAATTACTCAAGGTTCTGGGCTCCGTGAACCTGATCCGGGCCAAGGCGCTCACCCGCCTCAAGCTCGATATCGTCCGTTCCCTTGAAGGGTATCCCCCTCCCAGCGTCCTGCCGATCCTGGAAAAGATCGCCAAGGGGAGCGACGAATTGGCGCGGCAGGCCGAAGAGTCCCTACGGACCGTTAGGATGAAATCCGATGGACAGTGAAAGCCTCATCATACAGGAATCCATCCGCTCGCTACTCTCGGCAACCGCCAATGCCGCGCTCTACACCATGGGGCATCCTCAGGTGGCCCGTCTGGCCGAATCGGCCTTTAAAGGCATCAGCGCGGCCCTTGGCATCTCCCGGCAGATATCGCTAACGGTTATCGAGGATGAGCTGATTATCAACGGCGAACCGCCCTCCTTCAGCCTCTTCATGAACCGATTTGCCGAGGTACTCAAATCCAGGGGGGTCGGTCATGTGAAATTCATCGAGGGGCTTGAGCGCGAGGAGATCACCACCCTCATCGCTGCTTTAGCCAGTCAGGAAATGGGGAGAGCAGCTTTAACCTCCAGCGAACACATCCGTTTCGGCCAAGTGGAACTCAGTGAGGGAAGCGGCGGCGGATATGCCGCTTCGCCCGACGGAGACGGCGCTCAGGGCCCGATTCCCCTGCAGGACATGCCGGCTGAAGAGTTGGCCCGTTTCACAGAGATCTACAGGGCGCTGAAAAAGAAGCAGAAGATGAAGGTGACCGGTATCGTCGAGATCGTGTCCGGTTTTATCACCGCCTTCCGGCAGGAGGGCGAATCCCGTCTGGTCATGGCAACCATGCGTAGCGACGAGGAGTATACCTTCACCCATTCCGCCAATGTCTGCATCCTCAATCTGGCCCAGGCCATGTCCCTGGGCATCGAGGGACAGATGCTGCACGACATCGGCATTGCCGCCATGCTGCACGATATCGGCAAACTCTTCATTCCCGAGGAGATTCTCATCAAGAAGGACAAACTGACCCCCCAGGAGTTCAAACTGTTGGAGGAGCACCCGGTGCGGGGCGCCCGGCATCTCCTGGAAGTTCCCGGCGTTCCCCGCCTGGCGGTGGTGACCGCCTACGAGCATCATATGAAATACGATTTTTCCGGCTATCCCGCTGCGCCTGAAGGGGGACGCCTCAATCTATGCAGCCAGATCACCATGATCTCCGATTTCTTCGATGCCATGCGGACCCGGCGCCCGTACCGCGCCCCGGTGGACCTGCGGACCATCGTCGGCCAGATCATGGACAGGTCCGGGAGCGATTTTCACCCCCTCCTGGCCCGAAATTTTCTGAATATACTCAAGCGCATGGTTGATGCGCGTCGTTCCTCGTAATCTCCCCCTCCCCTTCTTGACATTCCCCGCTTCCGTGCTTACCTAAAACTATGTAGAGAGCAGCACATTCCATTTCTATCCGAAGGAACGAATCATGGACTTTAACCGTTTGACGCAAAAATCCCAGGAAGCCTTTGCAGAGGCCCAGAACAAGGCTGTAACCAGCGGCCATGTGGAGGTGGACGGCGAACACCTGCTCTGGGCATTGCTGGAACAGCAGGATGGTCTGGTGCCCCGCCTGCTGACCCGGATGGATATCCGCCCCGAAACGATCAAAAAGGAGGTTGAGGCGGAACTGGACCGCCGCCCCCACGTCTCGGGCCCTGGAGCGGAGCCGGGTAAGATTTACGTCTCCCAGCGGCTGTCGCGCATCCTGGTTGCCGGCGAGAACGAGGCCAAGCGGCTCAAGGACGAGTATGTCTCAGTAGAGCACCTCTTCATGGCGCTTCTGGGTGAAGGGGACAAATTCCCTTCCGGCCGGATACTCAAGCAGGCCGGCATCGACCGGGAAAAATTTCTCAAAACCCTGACCGACGTGCGCGGCAACCAGCGGGTGACCTCCGCCAACCCGGAGGCCAGCTACGAGGCCCTGGAAAAGTACGGCCGCGATCTGGTCAAAATGGCCAGAAGCGACAAGCTCGATCCGGTCATCGGCCGGGATGAGGACATCCGTCGGGTAATCCGTATCCTGTCGCGCAAGACTAAGAACAACCCGGTGCTGATCGGCGAGCCGGGGGTCGGCAAGACCGCCATCGTCGAGGGCCTTGCCCAGCGTATCGTGCGTGGCGATGTGCCCGAGGGGCTCAAGGACAAGACGGTCTTTGCCCTGGATATGGGCTCCCTGGTGGCCGGGGCCAAATACCGCGGCGAATTCGAGGAGCGCCTCAAGGCGGTCCTGAACGAGGTCAAGGAGGCCGAGGGACGCATCATCCTCTTTATCGACGAACTACACACCATCGTGGGGGCCGGCAAGGCCGAAGGCGCCATGGATGCCGGCAACATGCTGAAACCGATGCTGGCTAGGGGTGAACTGCACTGCATCGGCGCCACAACCCTTGACGAGTACCGTCAGCATATCGAGAAGGATGCCGCCCTGGAACGCCGGTTCCAGCCGGTCCTGGTGGAGCAGCCCTCGGTGGAGGACACGGTCTCCATCCTGCGGGGGCTCAGGGAGCGGTTCGAGGTGCATCACGGGGTCAAGATCCAGGACAACGCCCTGGTGGCGGCCGCCACCCTCTCCAACCGCTACATCACCGAACGGTTTCTGCCGGACAAGGCTATCGATCTGGTGGACGAGGCCTGTGCCATGCTCCGCACCGAGATCGACTCGCTCCCCTCCGAACTGGATACCATATCCCGAAGGGTCATGCAGTTGGAGATCGAGGAACAGGCTCTGAAACAGGAGAAGGACCCAGCCAGCCGGGAGCGGTTGGAGGCGCTTCGCAAGGAGTTGGCCTCTGACCGGGAGAAGGCCTCTGTCATGCGGGCCCGCTACGACACGGAAAAATTAGCCATCCAGCGCATCCAGGGGTTGCGGGAGCAGATCGAGAAAACTCGCCGCGACATTGAACAGGCCGAGCGCTCCTACAATCTGGAGCAGGCCTCCAAGCTCAAATATTCCGAACTGCCGGGGCTGGAAACCGCTCTGAAGAATGAAGAGGCAGCCCTGAGCGAAAAGCAGGGGGGGCAGAAACTGCTGAGGGAGGAGGTCACCGAAGACGAAATTGCCGAGATCGTGGCCCACTGGACCGGTATCCCGGTTACGAGACTGGTGGAGGGGGAACGGGAAAAACTGCTGCGCCTGGAGGATATCCTTCATCAACGGGTGGTGGGCCAGGACGAAGCGGTCCGGCTAGTGACGGATGCCGTGCTGCGCGCTCGTTCCGGCATCAAGGACCCGCGGCGTCCCATCGGTTCGTTCATCTTTCTGGGACCCACCGGGGTCGGCAAGACCGAACTTGCCCGCACCCTGGCCGCTGCCCTGTTCGACTCGGAAGACAACATGGTGCGCATCGACATGTCGGAATACATGGAGAAGTTCGCCGTATCGCGCCTCATCGGTGCCCCTCCCGGCTATGTGGGGTACGAGGAGGGGGGGCAGTTGAGCGAGGCGGTCCGGCGCAAGCCTTACAGCGTTCTTCTGTTCGACGAGATCGAGAAGGCCCATCCCGACGTCTTCAATATCCTGCTGCAGATCCTGGACGATGGCCGGGTCACCGACAGCCACGGACGCATGGTCAGCTTCAAGAATACGGTCATCATCATGACCTCAAACATTGGTGCCCCATACCTGCTGGAGGGCATCACCCCCGACGGGGATATTCGGGAAGACGCCCGCCAGGCCGTTATGAACGAACTGCGCACCAGTTTCCGTCCCGAATTTTTGAACCGCGTGGACGATATCGTACTCTTCAAGCCGTTACACCTGGATGAGGTGGTGCGCATCGCCGACCTCCTGGCGGAGCAGTTGAAGGAACGACTGAAGGACCGTCACATAACCCTTGAGATCACCGACGAGGCCAAGCGCTTCATCGCCCAGGCCGGCTATGACCCGGTCTACGGCGCCCGGCCGCTCAAGCGCTACCTGCAGCGGGAGCTGGAGACCCGGGTGGCGCGCGCCATCATTGCCGGTAATGTGGCGGAGGGGAGCAAACTGCGGGTGCAGGTCAAGGATGGCGCCTTGGATGTCAGCGGGGAAAGCGAAGTGGATTCCGAATCATTACCTTCTATTTGATTTGATATTTTTAAAAATGGTTATACAATCTGGTCTGCCGTTTTTTACTTGAGTTGCCTGGAGGAACAGAGCCCATGTTCAAAAATGTCAGTGTCGGTACCAAGATCCTCGGAACGGTCGCCGCGATCCTGGTCTTGATGGTCTTGGTCGGCATCCTGTCCATTGTAAGACTTTCCAGCGTAACCGGGGTGGCCGACGACATGGGACAGAATCTCATGCCCAGCGTGTCGCAGCTGGCAAAGATGCGGAACACCGTGGACACCTACCGGCGCTCCGAGTTGCAGTTTTACCTGCCGAATACGGAAGAGGACTTCAAACGTTACAACGACCGCATGGTCAAGATGCAGGACGAGTTGAAAACGGCACGGGAAAGTTATGTCAAGCTTAACCTGACAGATGAAGAAAAGAAACAGATTGCCACCTTCGACTCGGTGTGGCAGGCATATGCGGCTTCCGCCAATAAGGCGCTGAACCTGATCAGGGCCGGTAACCTCGAGGAAGCACAGAAACAGACCCGTGGCGAGGGAAAGAAGCTGTACGATCAGGCAAATAAGATCCTGGGCGATCAGCAGGTTTACAACCAGAAAAAAGCCGATAACAGCGTCAAACAGGTGCATCAGGTGGCTTCCATGACGCGCACCTGGATCATCATGCTCGTCATGTTCGGGCTGATCGTCGGCGTCGTGCTTGCTTTGGTCACCGTCAGGGTGATCTGCTCACCGCTGCGCCGCCTGGCGTCCGACGCCGAGCTTGTCGCCACGGGGGACCTGGGGGTCCAGGTCCAGATCGATTCCGAGGACGAGGTCGGCCAACTGGCGCGTTCTTTCGAGAAGATGGTCAATAGCCTGCGGGAGATGATCGGCACCCTGGCCGATTCGTCGACCCAGATTTCGAACTCCTCGTCGGAGATGCAGTCCGATGCGGAAAAAATGGCCTTCGGTGCTGAGGAGGTTGCCGCTCAATCTATAGGCGTTGCAACCGCAAGCGAGGAAATGTCGGCAACATCGGGAGACATTGCCCAGAACTGCCAGCTTGCGGCGGAAAGCGCCCAGCGTGCCAATAAGGCTGCCGACCACGGCGCCGGTGTGGTGGAGAATTCGATCTCCGTCATGCACCGCATCGCCGAGCGTGTCCAGTCTTCGGCCACAACCGTGGAAGCCCTGGGAAAACGCTCCGACGAGATCGGTGCGATTGTCGGCACCATCGAGGATATTGCCGATCAAACCAACCTTCTGGCGCTCAACGCAGCCATCGAAGCCGCCCGGGCAGGGGAACAGGGACGCGGGTTCGCCGTTGTGGCCGATGAAGTGCGTGCCTTGGCGGAACGGACGACCAAGGCCACCCGGGAGATAGGGCAAATGATCAAGGCCATCCAGCAGGAGACCAAGACCGCCGTGTCCGCCATGGAAGAAGGGGTTGCCGAAGTCGAGCAGGGGACCGAAGAGGCGGCCCGTTCGGGCGAAGCGTTGCGGAAGATCCAGGACGAGATCAATGCGGTCAATCTACAGGTGCAACAGATCGCAACGGCCGCAGAAGAGCAGACCGCCACTACCGGCGAAATCAGCACCAATATCCACCAGATCACCAATGTGGCCCAAAATACGGTGGAAGGTGCCCGCAACACCTCCACCACCGCGCAACAGCTTTCCCGGCTTTCGGACGAACTGCAACGGCTGGTGGGACAGTTCAAACTTGCCGCAACCGACAAATTGATCAACTGGAGCGCCAGCTACAGTGTCGGCGTCCCCGCCATGGACAAGGAACACCAACGTCTGATCGAAATCATCAACAACCTGTATGGCGCCATGCGCTCCGGCCGGGGCCTGGATGCCATCGGCACCATTCTGGATGAACTGGTCGCCTACACCAAGACCCATTTTTCCCACGAGGAGCGCCTGATGCAAGACGCGGGATACGCTGGTTACGATGAGCAAAAGCGCACCCATGAAGCCCTGGTGCAACAGGTCGCGGATATTCAAAACAAGTACCGGGCCGGTACAGCCCTGAGCCAGGAGGTCATGAGTTTTCTGAAAAGCTGGCTGGTCAACCATATCCAGGGACTCGACAAACGTTACGGCCCCCAGCTGAACAAGAAGGGGCTCAAATAAAAGATCGGCGTTCAAAGAGATACCGACACGGGAACAAAGCCGTACCTGCTCACCCAGGTACGGCTTTGTTCGTTGTACCCATTTTTATTGTTTGGGCCCTCTCCGCTTGACAAAGTTTCCCCGCAGGAGAATAATTCAAAAATTTCGCGTATACAAACCAGAAGGGACAGTGCGTTATGCTTATCGAAAGTGATTTTCTCGTCATCGGCAGCGGTATTGCCGGACTCTCTTTTGCCCTCCAGGCTGCCGACCATGGCAGCGTCGTCCTTGTAACCAAACGTGATATTTCCGAATCTGCCACAAAGTATGCCCAGGGAGGTATTGCTTCGGTTTTTTCCTCCGAGGACTCCTTTGACGCCCACGTTGACGACACCCTAGTGGCCGGGGCCGGCATCTGCCACGAGGATGTGGTGCGCATGGTGGTCGAGGAAGGCCCCCAGACCATCCGCAACCTGATCGAATGGGGCGTCAAATTCACCACCGGCAGCGGTAGCCAAGCCTACGACCTGACCCGCGAAGGCGGCCACAGCGCCCGCCGCATCCTGCACGCGGAGGATATCACCGGCCGCGAAATAGAGCGGGCCCTGGTGGAGGCGGTCCGCCAGCACCCCAATGTCAGAGTGTACGAAAATCACATAGCCATCGACCTGATCACCCAAGCCAAGGTCGAACGCCGCCCCGTGGAACAGAACCGCTGTCTGGGGGCCTATGCCCTGGATATTACCGCCGGCGAGGTAAAGACCTTTTCATCCAAGATCACCCTGCTGGCCAGCGGCGGAGCCGGCAAGGTCTACCTTTACACCTGCAACCCGGATGTGGCGTCGGGCGACGGCGTGGCCATGGCCTACCGGGCCGGCGCTACCATCGCGAATATGGAGTTCATGCAGTTTCACCCCACCACCCTCTTCCATCCCCAGGCCAAGTCGTTTCTGATCTCCGAGGCGGTGCGCGGTGAAGGGGCCATCCTGCGGCGTCGGGACGGCACGGCCTTTATGGAGAAATACCATAAGCTCAAGGACCTGGCGCCCCGGGACATTGTGGCCCGCGCCATCGACCACGAAATGAAGGTCAGCGGCGACGATTGCGTCTTCCTGGACATCACCCACGAACCGGCGGACTTCGTGCGCAGCCGTTTTCCCAATATTTACCAAACCTGTATGGAATTCGGGCTGGACATGACCAAGGAATGGCTGCCGGTGGTGCCCGCGGCTCACTACCTGTGCGGCGGCGTGGCGGTCAACACCGACGCGCAGACCGATATCCCCGGGTTGTATGCCATCGGAGAGGCCGCCTGCAGCGGGCTGCACGGGGCCAACCGCCTGGCCAGCAATTCACTGTTGGAAGCGGCGGTCTATGCCGGCAAAGCCTATCGCCATGCCATCCAGGCGGTGAAGAAGCTGTCCAACGGTCATCCGGAGTTGCCGAGATGGGACTCGGGCACCGCCACGAACAGCGACGAGATGGTGGTGGTCTCCCAGAACTGGGACGAGATCCGGCGCAGTATGTGGAACTATGTGGGGATCGTCCGTTCCGACAAGCGGTTGGAACGGGCCATGCGGCGCATCAAACTGATCCAGGACGAGATCGAGGAGTACTACTGGAATTTCATTGTCACTTCGGACCTGATCGAGTTGCGCAATATCGCTACTGTCGCCGAGTTGATCGTAACCTGCGCCCAGATGCGCAAGGAATCCCGCGGCCTGCATTACAATATCGACTATCCGGAGCGGGATGATGTCAATGGCAAAAAGGATTCGTTCATCAAGAAGCAATTCTGATTTCTTGCCGAACAGGAATGTCTCTTATTCTTCGGTACTGGGGGGAAACCATTGGATATCAATGAAATCCGCACAAGGATAGACCTGTTGGACGACGTATTGCTGCGCATCTTCAACGAACGTGCCCGCCTCGCCCTGGAGATCGGCCACCTCAAGAAGGGACTGAGTCTGCCGGTCTTTGATCCGAGTCGCGAAAAACGCATCTTCGCCCGCATGAAGGACGAGAACCCCGGCCCCCTTGACGATGGGGCAATTGTGAGGCTTTTCGAGAGGGTTGTGGATGAATCGCGTCGGCTGGAACGCATCATGTCGCATGCGGAAGAGAAGGCATAACCGCTTCGTCGCAGAATGCAAGCTGTGCGGAAACAGCATTGTTCTTTAAGGTGGCAGATGAAAGGAGTTGGTTTAATATGCTGATTATTATGAAAAAACGCGCGCCCGACGACACCCTTGACCGGATAAAGGAATACCTTATCACCCGCGACTTCGATATTCATCAATCAACCGGGGCCAACCGGACGATCATCGGCGTCATCGGCGATACGGATACCTTGAACGACCACGAAATCGAGGCCATGCCAGGGGTAAGCCAGGTGGTGCGAATCAAGAAGGACGATTAATTGGAAATAAAAACGGCGGGTCACCCCGCCGTTTCGTTATGCCGTCATGTTCACGATATCAGCGCATTTCAGAGGGACCTCTATCTGCTCCCCATCCTCCATCCGCTTGAATGATGCCTTGCCTGAAGTAACCTCGTTCTCGCCGATAACCACGCTGTAACGCGCGCCCAGCTTATCGGCGCGTCGCATCTGGCTCTTCAGGCTCTTGCCTTCGTAATCCATCTCGACCCGCACCCCCGACTGCAGCAGTTCATGCATCAGCCGGAAGGCAAAATCACGCTCCCCTGCCCCCATGGTGGCAATGAACAGGTCCGGCTGGCGGGAAAAATCCTTGTCTCCCAGGAGCAGGGCCACACGTTCGAATCCGATGGCAAAGCCGATGCCGGGGATGGCCGGTCCGCCCAACTGGGAGATCAGGCCATCGTAGCGCCCGCCCGCGGCCACGGCCGATTGGGACCCCAACAGGCTGGTTACCAGTTCGAAGGTGGTGCGGGTATAGTAATCAAGGCCGCGCACCATGCGGGGGTTGATGTTGTAGGGGGTGGCGGTGGAGTCCAGGTAGCGTTTGACGCTGGCGAAGTGGTCGGAGCAATCGCCGCAGAGATGATCCAGCATGGAAGGCGCGCCGGCTGTGGCCTCCACGCAACCCGGCACCTTGCAATCCAGGGTGCGCAGCGGGTTGGTGGTGAAGCGCCGTTTGCAATCCTCGCAGAGACGGTCCAGGCGTTCCTCAAGGAATGCCACCAGTGCGGCCCGGTAAGCGGGCCGGCATTCGGGGCACCCCAGGGAGTTTATCTGCAGGGATGGTTCGTCCAGGCCGATCTCACGAAAGAATTGAACCAGCATGTTCAGCACCTGGGCATCGGCCAGGGGAGCGTTGACGCCGGTGATCTCGGCGCCGATCTGGTGGAATTGGCGGTAGCGCCCTTTTTGCGGGCGTTCGTAACGGAACATGGGGCCCAAATAGTACAGCTTGGCCACGGGGTCCTGGGCATAGAGTTTGTGCTCGATAAAGGCCCGCATGACGCTGGCCGTTCCCTCGGGGCGCAAGGTAATGCTGTTATCCCCCTTGTCGGTAAAGGTGTACATTTCCTTTTCGACGATGTCCGTGGCGTCGCCGATGGAGCGGCAGAACAGCTCGGTCTTTTCCATGATCGGCACGCGTATTTCGGAAAAACCGTTCAGTTCGAAAACGCGGCGCGCGGCCTGTTCTATATACTGCCATCGCTCCGATTCTGTCGGAAGGATGTCGTTAAATCCTTTGATTGCCGTAATGGACATGGGTATCCTCGGTTTAGTAAGATAAACGTATGATGTAAACGGTTCAGGAAGTGAATGAAAAATGGCTGACGCAGTTCTTGCCGCTGGACTTGCTGGAGTACATGGCCTTGTCGGCCATTTCCAGAAGTTCATACTTGGACAGGGTATCATCGGGGCAACAGGCGTAACCGATGCTACAGGTCAGGCGGATATTGTAGCCTTCCGGCGCAAGGAATACATGGGATTCGATCCGTTTCCGAATACGTTCGGCCACCATGAGCGCAATATCACATCCGGTTTCTACCAGGATGATCGTGAACTCGTCACCGCCGTAACGGATCACCACATCGACCTCACGCACCGTTTTTTGCGCCAGGGCACCCATTTCCCGCAGCACCTGGCTTCCGACCAGATGGCCATAGGTGTCGTTGACGCTCTTGAAGGAGTCGATATCAAGAAACAGAACGGCAAGATGCGACGAGTAGCGCTCGACCCGTTTCAACTCCTGATTGAGGGCGACCTCCAGGTAGCGGTGGTTGAACAGACCGCTCAGGTCGTCGATGAAAAGCATATCCTTGGCCCGGGAATAGGTTTCGGCATTCTCGAAGGCCTGTGAAGACTGTTCCAGGAGGAAAAGGATGTTTTTCCGCTCACGTTGGATATCGGGCAGACGATGTCCCGGTTCATTGAACAGTACGATCACCCCGTGGAGCATTCCCCGGTTGCAAACGTATATCAGGCAGGCCCCCTCGATCTCGTCGTCCGCCTCGCCAGGAAGCGCGAGCATGTCGATCTGGTGGCTTGTCGGCAGTTTTTCGGGGAGCGCGGCCTGGACAATCGTGCGGTAATGCTCGGCGCTATCGGAGGTAAGCCCGCGTACCTCTTTCAGTTCAAGCTGATTGTCGGCCTGGAAAAAACCAAGATAGCGGCCAACGCCGACCTCGCGCGCCACCGCCTCGACCATGAGATGGTAGATCCGCTCCAACTCAAGGCAACTGGCGATGGTCTGGCTGACTTGAAACAGACTCACCATCTTCTTGAGCTCTTCGTTTTCGTTCAAAAGCCTGCGCTGCTGTATGCACAGAGCGACGGAATGACGGAACTCGTCGGGATTGACCGGCTTGAGCAGATAATCCCGTGCGCCGTGTTTCAGAGCAAAAATGGCTGATTCCAGGTCGGTGTTGCCGGTCACCATGATAACGTCAATATCGGGGTTGGAACCCTTGACGCGGGACAGTACCTCCATGCCGTCAACCTCGGGCATGATCAGGTCGGTAATCACCAGATCGTAGCGTTCCCCGGCAAGCATCTCGAGCCCTTCGCCGCCATCGCAGGCGCAATCCACGTCATACCCTTCCTTCTGCAACAAGTCTGAGAAGGTCTCGCGAAAGAAACGGTCGTCTTCTATAATAAGGATTCTTTCCATGAAGTGGGCCCGTGGATGCGTAAAATACTGTTAGTATCTCTTTACCGCATTTACGCAAGCCATGTCAAATTGCTTTATCTTGTTGCGGTACAATTACTCCGTGCCATAGGGGGCTTTTACGCTCCACCCCTCGCCGTCGCTGGTCAATTCTATGGTGCCGTCCCGGTCCGTACGCCAGGCATGGATGCCGCGCCGCGCCAAGCGATCCAAAGTCTGCCGGGCCGGAAGTCCGAAACTGTTGCCCCGGCCGGCCGAGATCAGGGCCACGGATGGCGATACCTTGTCGAGCAGCATCTCCGACGTGGAGTAGCGGCTGCCATGATGTCCCGCTTTGAGTACGGTGGAGGCAAAATTGTCCTTGTCCGCCAGCATTCGCTCCTCGGCGGGGAAACCGGCATCGCCGGTGAAAAGCATGCTGAACGAGCGAAAACGGAGTCGAAAAACCAACGACTCATCGTTCATTCCCATCTCGTCATCGGACGGCCGCCAGGGAAGAGCGCCGCGCGGTGGAGAGAGCACCGTCAGTTCGATGCCGTCGCCAAAGACGAATGCATCGCCGGCGGCCAGACGCCGCCTCGGAACGCGCCGCTCGCCCAGAACTGCCTGCAACTGCTCATACTGGTCGCCGACGCCACCCTGAACCGGTTCCCAGAATTCACGCACCGGAAAGGTGCGGACAATGAACGGCATGCCGCCTATATGGTCGGGGTGACTGTGGGTCAACACCAAACGGTCGATTCTGCGCACGCCGAGCTTCCACAGAGCCGGCCCCAGGGTCTGACGGCCAAAGTCACGGCCGTTGTCATACAAATACCCTCCCCCATCCACCAACATGGTCTCGCCGTTGGGCGAACGGATCAGTAGCGACTCCCCCTGCCCCACGCTGAGCATGGTGATGTGCAGACGTCCGTCGGCCGCGGCAGGGGTGTTCAGGTGCGCCGCAACCGCCACCAGGGGCGGCAAGGCACAGAGTGCGAACGTCCTTCGGGAGCGGTGCAGGAAGGTGACCAACACCATGAAACAGATAAAACATGCCATGTCCAGACGGCTAATGCCGTGAAAGGAAAAGAGCGGAAGCCGTGCGAACAAAGCCACCAGCCAGTTGGAGAGCGCCGTGAGTTGTGCCGCACACCACAACAGCACCCGGGCCGCGGGCGGAAAGAGATAGACGAACGGCAGGGCGCTGGAGCCGGTCAACACCGCTCCATAGCCAAGGATCGGTACAATCAGAAAATTTGAGATGATGCCGTTGAGCGAGGCTTGACCGAAATAGAATAAAACCGGGACCATGGTGGCGCACGACGCAGCGCAGGATACGACGACAAACTGCACGAGGTTACGCTGCCAGCCCCTCGTCACTCCTCTGAGACGCTCCATGATCGGCGGGGCGGCGATGACGATACCCCACAGGGCCAGGAAAGAGAGCTGGAAGGAGAGATCGAACAGACTGGGTGGCGTAAGGACGACCAGGAGAAAGGCTGCCAGCAGCAAGGCATTGAGCGGATCGCTTTCACGTTCGGCATGGAGCGCCAGGACAAAGGCCGCCAACATAATGACCGAACGGGAGGTGGCAGGTGCCGCGCCGGACAGAAAGAGATAGGCCAGCATGGCCGGCAGCGCGATCAGCAGCGCCGTACGACGCAGGTCGAGACGGAGTGCCAGGAATTCGGAGCGGGTCGCCAGGAATAGGGTTGCCATGACCATGAACCAGGCAATGATGCCCACATGAAACCCGGATATGGAGAGAATGTGGTTTACGCCAGCCCTCGTGTAGGCGTCGTTCAGGTCGTCGGGGATACCTTTCTGATCGCCGATCAGGAGGGCTATGAGAACCGATGATCGCTCCCGGTCCGGGACCGCAATCCTGATGAAGTCGCCGAGACGGCGCGCGATGAGATCCATACGCCTCAGGAGCGAATCTTCGGCGGCGGCGCGAATCAGGATAATCCCGTCCGGTGTCGCGACCCGCCCCGTAGCCGCCACTTCCTGATAGGCCAGGTAACGCGCATAGTCGAATTCCCCCGGAAGCCCGAGCCGATGCGGCAGTGCGATTCGCGCGGCGCACCGGACCCGGTCGCCCCGTGCCAGGGTGACGTCCCCCCCATCGAGAGAAATCATCAATCTGCCACAGGCAGGGACAGTGCCCCCTTCCCTGAAAACCCCTTCAGCCCGCAGCACAAAACTGCTCCCACGGGAGGTGGCCGTTGGCCGTGAATCTATGACCCCCTCCACAATGGCCGGGGTGCGTGCGGCAAAATTGCGTATATCGCTTGCCGGGATGGCAGGATTTGTGTAAGGCCCCAGGGCATGGAGCCCCAAGGTAAAGAAGAAGGCTACAGTACAGAGAAGATAGACGATGGTGTTTTTTATCAGGCAACTGAGCAGCAAACAGCAGAAAACCGCGGCCAAGAGGCTGAACGGCACGGCAATAGCACGTCTATCCGCCAGACAGAGGCCGACAGCCATCGCCCAGAAGGGTATCAGGAGCGGATGGCGCCGGAGCATGGAGGGGGCACTGTATGTGGGCGGTAATACATCGGTTCATCTCCTGAGAGGATTTCCGACACCCATGACAATAACCGCAGGGATCAGCTGCAAAAAACGATACCAGAATACCGCAAGAGATACAATATTATGCCGCCCACTTGAAAACATGGCGATTGGATGGTAGATATGTAAAAGGGAATACTACCGGTGCGAAGAAAGTCATGAGGATCCATGATCCCTGATCAGCCTCATTCCACAAAATCGATGTTTTTGGCTGCCGCCGAGCTGGGGCCTTCCTGCCGGAGTGCCGAGATCAGCCAACGACGTCGGCACTCCTTGACCAAAGCCATTACCACGGCCAACCTGCGTTGTATCGAATCCGGCAGCGTCAGCCAGATGGCCGCTACCCAGTTCGACGCTTCCATGACGTTTGGCATGTTCTATGAGTTGCTCCACGCTTCCAAACCGTTTCTCGGCCTACCAGTCAAGACAGGCAAAGCCCAGAAAACGGTGACTATCGGACGACTGAACCTTATCATGAAACCGTACAGCTGCCGCAGATCGTTACCGAACACATCAGAGCCACTCCCTGGAGAGAAACGAACGGAGACCTTTCATGAATGAACACATTCTGATTGTCGATGACGAGGAAATGATCAGAGAACTGCTCGCCTCGGCGCTTCTTCAGGAAGGCTATACCTGCCATCTGGCATCCAATGTGGATGAGGCGTTCGCCATTCTGAGCGAGCATCCGATTGTTCTGGTTATCTCCGACATCATGATGCCGGGCAGAAGCGGCGTCGATCTGCTGAGGGACATCAAAAAGGTCGATGCCGACATTGCGGTCCTGATGGTCACCGGGCTCTCGGATATGAACACCGCTTTGGAGTGCATCCACCTCGGCGCGGACGATTACATATCCAAGCCTTTCAGTATCAACCGCGTGTTCCTGACGGTCAAAAATCTCATAGAAAAGCGCGATCTTGCCATCGAAAGGAAAAACTACCAGATCAGCCTTGAATTCAAGGTATTGGAACAGACCGAGCAGATCCGCCGCACCATGAATGAGTTGCACAAGGCTTATGACCATACCCTGACCGCCCTGGTCAGGGCGCTGGACGCCCGGGAAAAGGAGGTCGGCTCCCATTCGGAACGCGTGATGAACTACACCTCACTCATGGCCGCAAAGCTGGGGATTCATGGAAACGATCTTGAGCAGTTGGCCAAGGGGGCTCTGCTGCACGACATCGGCAAGATCGGCATATCGGACAATATCCTGCTCAAGCCGGGTCCTCTGGATGACGGCGAATGGGTAGAAATGCGTCGCCATCCCCAGGTGGGATATGCCATTTTATCCGAGATCGGTTTTCTGAAAGGTCCGGCAGAGGTCATTCTCACCCATCACGAGCGTTTTGACGGCACCGGGTATCCCAAGGGGCTCAAGGGTGAGCAGATCCCTATCGGTTCGCGGATTTTTGCCGTGGTGGACACGCTGGATGCCATGACTTCAGACCGTCCCTACCGCAAGGCGCTCCCGTTCGATGCCGTGAGCAGCGAGGTGCGCACCCACCGCGGCAGTCAGTTCGACCCCGACATTGCCGACCTTTTCCTCTCCTTGACCCGCAGCCAGTGGGAAGAATGCTCCGGCAAAAAGTTCATCTGATTCCATGATATTTTACTAAAAGAGGGGGACGGCACGAGCCATCCCCCTCTTTTTTTCTCTATCACCGAGCGTTCTTGCTCAGTCGTCCTCCCAGTCGTCCAGGTCATCGTCTTCCCGGTCGTCCAGGGTATCGCCTTCACCATAGACATCTTCATCCAGATCGTCACCGTCCCCCTGACCTTCGGACCGGTAGGAGTCAACCGCCAGAGGGCGCGTGTCGTCTTTTTCGGAGATACGCTCAAAGCGCATCAGCAGCTCACCGTTGGTGCAGAAACGGCCTTGCTTATAATCGCACCGCTCCCGTTCGCACAGGTCGAACAACTGGATTTCGCTGCACAGCCGCTGTACCGGCTTCCCCGCTACATTTTCCTCGATGTCGTCTTTGCCAGGCACGACCCGTCCTCCCTTGTCTCTGTACGTTTACTTTATGCGTGACCGTTCAGGAACTCGCCGGCCTTTTCCACATCTTCACGGCTCCCGATATACACCGGGGCGCGCTGGTCCAGACCATCCGGCACGATGTCCAGGATAGGAATCTTTCCGTTGGTGGCCGCTCCGCCAGCCTGTTCGATGAGATACGCCATCGGGTTGAGTTCGAAAAGCAGACGCAGCTTGCCGTTGGGGCTGTCCGTGAGGGCCGGGTACATAAAAATTCCCTTCCCTTTCATCATCACTTGATTGATATCCGGCACAAACCCGCCGGAATAACGCAATTTCGAGCCTTTATCCTCCAGATGGCGGATGAAACGCTCATTTTCTTCTGTATATTTTTTGCGCAGGCCGCCCGGGGCGTAGATATCCCCGCTCGGTTTCATCTGGACATCCTCCTTGGTCAGGGTGAACTCCATCAACTGGTTCATGGTGAACTCGTAGACCCCCTTGCCGATGGAGTAAACCAGTGAAACCCGCGGTCCGTAGAGGATATACATGGCGCCGACCATCTTACGCCCCGGCTGGAGCAGGTCGCACCCCTGGTAGATGCCGACAATGGTTCCCACGGCCAGGTTCACATCCACCAGCGACGAGCCGTCCAGGGGATCGTACGCCACCGAAAACATCCCCTGGGGATTACTGGTGACCTGATAGATTTCTTCCATCTCCTCGGAAGCGATGTTGCACACCACGCCGGAATGGATCAGGCGTTTGCGCATGATGCGATCGGAGAGCACATCCAGGGCCAACTGCTCTTCGCCATAGAGGTTCGAGGTTCCTGCAACCCCCAGATCGCCGGTGCGCACCGCATTGATGACATATTTGCTTGCCTCGGCGATTTCGCAGATCAGATGAACCAAGTTATCGCTGATGTTCTGTTCGCGTAAATGCGCGCGCAGATCTATCTGAAATTTGGTTTTTCCTGGTTCGCTGGGCATTGCCGACCTCCGCTTTGAGTCTCGTTTATTTGAATGTTGCAACGTTGGAACCATACTGTAAATAGCCGTTTTTAGCAATACTAAAAGCCTGTCGAACCGGGCCTTGGCGGCAAAAAAGCCAGGGAAAGAGCCGAAGTGATGAAAAAACAAGCGTATGATGAGGCGATGAGGCAAACACAATTGATGCGGCGGCACGAACGCCCCCCCGAGGGCGACGCACCGGAGAGTTACAACGATGAAACATAGGTAACCAGGGCATCCATGAAAAAAACGACGAACAGGCTGAACATGACCCCCTTGGTGGCGACTTGGGGGATCTCGGTGACGCTCCGGTCAACGCTGAGGCCAAAGCAACAGCAGGTGGCCGATGTGCAGAGGCCGAAGAGCACGCTCTTGAGAAGAGGGACCACAACCTCTTTGCCCCCGAGTGCTGTCAGAATCCCCTGGATGAACTGCTCATACGGGACATGCCAGCCCACTGAGGCGATCAGAAAGCTCCCGATAAACGCCGTCAGGACAAAATAGACGGTCAGGATGACCATCGAAATGGTTACTCCTGCGATGCGAGGAAAAATCAGGTAGTGTTCGCTGGGAATCCCCATCATCTCCAGAGACTCGATTTCGCCGTTGATCTTCATGGCGCCGAGCTCGGCGGCGATTGCCGTTCCGCTTCGGGCAATGACGACGATGGCGGTCAAGAGCGGCGCAAGTTCCCGCAGCACGACCCACACCAAAATCTTTCCGGTCAGAAAACCGTTATCCCCCACCAGACTGACCACCTGGGTGATGATGACGGTGCCCAGGATCAGAGCGATGGTCATAATGATGCCCGATGCCTCCAGACCGGTGAAATAGATCTGTTTCAGGATTACCGTACGGGTTGCGGCTCGTCCCTCGAAGGCCAGAATACTCTTGCCCGCCCGCCCAAGAGTGAGAAGAATAGCCGCGACGATGGAAAAGCGTATGATGGCCCAGCGGCCCAGTGCGGTGAACATGAACGGCGACTCCGAAGTCAAAGCTCGAAAACGGCGCCATCGTGGAGGAGTTCAATCTCCTCCATGGCAAGGTTTTCGAGCTCCCTGCGGATGGTATCATAGTATTGCGGTTTGGGATGGGTGATCAGGATACGGCGGGGCAGGTTCCTGATCTTTTTCAGTTCGGTGCGCAGCAGAGACGAGGTCAGATGTTTGGTCGTCAACGCCAACGCCTCCATACTGTCGGGGAAGGAAACCTCGACGATCAGGGCATCGATGCCGTCCACGCAACGCCAGAACTCCTCGGTCGGGCCGGTATCGCCGGTATATGCCAGGGTTTTTCCCCCGTGACTGACACTATAGCCGACCGCAGGGACCGTGTGATCAACGGCAACGGCTCGTATATCGTACTTTGAGACAACGGAAACCACTCCGGCCTCAAGGGGCTGAAAGGAGATAACCGGGGTGTCCCGGTCCGGCAAGCTGGTGAAGTCGGGCCAGATCACGCCGTTGAAGAGATGCTCCCGCATGGCGGCGATGACATCGGGGATAGCGTGGACAAAGACGGTCTGGCGCAGGTTTTGTACGATGATATTGTCGGCCAAGGCCGGAATGGCGCGGATATGATCGAGATGGGCATGGGTGATGAAGATGTGCCGGATGCCCCACTGTTCCTCAGCCGTCAGCACCGCGCCGATGGTGCCCGCATCCAGCAGCAGATGGTCATCGACCAGAAAGGCCGGTGGTCTGAAGCCGGGAAATTCCGCCCCAGCACTCCCTAATACCCGTAATTTCATGTATCCCCTCTCCGCGTAGCCTTGTTCCTGCGCCAGAAAACCGTTGGACCGCATTCTGTATCATTGCCGCCCTCCGCGTCAAGCCCGGGCGATAGTTTCTTCCCACCCCCCGCATATTGTAACAACAAATCTGCGAGAGTAAATTGGAAGATTTCATTCGATTTGCCGGTGAAAGCGATGTCGCAGCTTTCTGAAAAGGCAAGACCCCCCGGAATCAATTTTTCGGGGGGTCTTGCGATGGCTTGTTTGTCAGGCTGGGTGGCGGCCTAATCATCGCTCCGCTGCTTGACCGCTTCCATGCGGCTCACGGTAAACTGATAGATCCTCTGGGACAGGATCGATTCAACCAGGGCAAAGCAGAATGAAATCACCGCATAGACTGCCGTGACGGCAGCCAATCGCTCAGGCTGCCCAAGATTTGGGCAGGTTTTCATGGCAACGACCAGCGCAACGGCACAAAGCGCACAGGCCAAGTGGCGGATAACCCACCCATTCTCCTGTCTTTGAAGCATGAGGAGCTTTTCCCGATCATCCTCTTTCGCGTATTCCCTGAATCGCAACCAGTCGAAGCCGATGCGGGGGATCATGCAGAATGTGACCATGGTAAGCAATGTCATCATAAGGGCCGTTAATGTCGACATCATGGTAAATCTCTCCATCGTATGGTCTTTGGTGCTGCTGAAACCTTGCTTTGTTTATATTGCAAAATTCCGCCCAAACCGCTTCAGGTGTATTATTTTTTCAAACAAAGCTAAAACCAAGTTATTACGGCTTGTTATATATGACCAGCCAGCTCACCACATAAATACATCTCCACGTGTGGGACCTTATTGCGCGAAATGGACGACAAATATACGCAGATATGGTCAAATAGCGCATATTATTTATAAGCATACTCAGCTTATACCTCTATGCTGGAGACAGCAGGGAATACTCCTGATGACATGCAAAAACCAATAACGTCATTTCACCGACTTATAGACCGGCAATATACCGGCTAAGTGCGCATGCGAGATGGAATAAACGGGACATGATTCAGGGGCATCTTGATGGGGCTGGAGAGGCTTGGGCAGAGGTACTCGGCCCTGCTCCCCAGCAGGGGAAAGCGGGATTAGATCAAATGCTAAGGGGTATTCTTTTTGTCCAGCGGTTTGTGCTGCATATGAAGAACCACCAGGAAAAAGGGGAATATTCCCGACAATACCCCCCAGAGAAACGGGTTTTTACCGCGCCTTCGAGCCATATGAAATCCGACGGCGGCAGGCAAGCCGAACAGCAACAACAGGAAGGCCAGTTCGCTCATTTTTTCCTCGCAAATAACGGGCTATTATTTTACAACTATAGCACTCGCCAGCCGTTTTTCAATCCGGGCACAACGGGTGTTTTCAGATGAAACCTGGTCGGGCGGGACCACAACAAAACCGGGAGGTGATACACGATGGCAACCTGGAAATGTGTCTGCGGATTTACCAAGGAGGGGCGTTGCAAGCCCCAAAAGTGCGAAAAATGTGGCGAAAAGGGAAAGTTCGTCAAGGCTGAGTAGCCGGCATCACCGGGGGGGCTCCAAACGAGTGGGCCGCCCCGGGCTCCGACCTGCTCTTGCGTTGCATCCACATCGGCGATATTCTTCATCAACCAGTCGGCGCCCTGTTTTTCGATAAAATCAGATATTTTATTTCACGATCATCTTTTCCAACGGGAGAGCATAAGATCCCAGAAGGCGGCAGCGGCCGGCGAGAGTTCTCTGCCGTCCCGCCGGGCGGCATAGAATGTCCTGGAAATATTCAGCCCGGGGATTCTGACCGTTGTCAGTTGTCCATGGTTAAGCTCTTCCGCAATGACCATGCTGGAAATAAAGGCATAACCGGTGCCGTTCAGGATAGCACGCTTGATCGCTTCACTACTGCCGAGCACCGCGACGATGCGCAACGACTCTTTGTTGATCCAAGTTCCGGCAAAGGCGTCATAGACCGCTTTTTGCGTTCCCGATCCCTGCTCGCGGACGATCAGTGGCACTTTGCACAATTCGGCCTGGCTGAGGCTGTGCTTGCTCTTTGTAGCGATATCGGAAGAAACGGCGCACACAATGGTGTCTTCGCCCAAGGCTTCGAAATGAATCCGTTCGTCATTGAAACGCCCGCCGATAAACCCCAGTTCGACCTCCTCGTTGACCAGTTGCTCAATGACCGACGTACTATCCCCTTGCAACGCCTCCAACCGGACGCGGGGGTATTGTTTGTGGAATTGGTCGAGGAGCGCTGGGATCAGACAGGTTCCGGGGGTATTGCTCGCACCGACGCGCAACACCACATCCTCCATGCCGACGAAGCGGCGCACCGCCGAGCGGGACTCGTCGCATTCGGCCAGGATCTTCCGGGCGCGCCCCACGAGCAGCTTGCCCGCCTCGGTCAGAAGGGCCCCCCCCCTGCCCCGGTCGAAGAGCCTGATGCCCAACTCCTCCTCCAAGCCCTGGATATGCTGGCTGGCGGTTGATTGGGTAATGCAGGTCTTGTCGGCCCCCCGGGAAAAGCTGCGGGTTTCGGCGACGGCAACGAATACCTCGAGCTGTTTTAAGGTCATGGAAGATCACCTCTATTTATAATTACGATAACGATAATCGGTAATTTACAAAATACCGGTGTGCGTTTCAAGATAAATTACCGGTATCCAGTATATATTCAGGGAGGGAACGCCCCATGACCGGACATATTCTGCTGGCACTGGCACTGACCGCTTTCTGTACCGTCGCCCAGGCAACCGAGTATCATGTCGGCGCATTTTCCACCGAGGGGTTGCACGGCTGGGAGACCAAGATATTCAAAGGCACCACCGCTTATTCGCTGGTACAGGATGCCGGGCGGACCGTCGTCAAGGCCGCCAGCAGGGGGACGGCGTCGGGGCTGTTCAAGAAGGTGAAACTTGATCCGGAACAGTTCCGCTATCTGCGCTGGTCGTGGAAGGTGGGCGGCATCGTGAAAAACGGCGATGAAACGACCAAAAACGGAGACGATCACGCGGCACGGATTTATGTGGTCTTTTCGAGCCGCCTCTTCTGGCGAACCAAGGCCATCAACTACATCTGGGCCAACCGCCTGGCCAAGGGGGACGCCATCCCCAACGCCTTTACCTCCCACGCCATGATGCTGGCCGTGGAGTCGGGCCCTGAACGGGTCGGGCATTGGATTAACGAGGAACGGGACATCCTGGCCGACTACCGCCGCCTGTTCGGGGGCGAGCCCCACGAGATCGACGCCATCGCCATTATGACTGATACCGACAATACTGGCGGTGAGGCAACGGCCTGGTATGGCGACATCACCCTTTCCACGGGCAAGTAGAGCCTCGAAGGAGCGCCTCGCCTTGACGCCGCCAGTCCAACAGGGTATCTTCTTCACTAGCAAATCATTTGGCGCAGGTAAAAACAACCAATGGAGCCCCACATGTCTCAAACCGATCTGACCTGGAACACCGCCCTGCTCTACCCCGCACCGGATTCGCCCGAACTGGAAAGCGACCTGGCCTCCTTCGACGCCTTGGCCGCTGCCTTCCGCGAGCGGTATTTCGAAAAGATAGCCGATCAGGACAGCGCCGCCATCCTAGCGGCCGTCCAGGAGTACGAGGCATTGCAGGTGCGCATGGCCAAGCCGTTTTGTTACGCCCACCTGCTCTTTGCCGCGGATTCGGCCGACGAAACCAACCGCGCCCTGGCGCAGCGCTGTTCCGAATTGGGGAGCAGCCTGTCGCAGCAACTGTTGTTCTTCGATCTGGAATTGATGCACCTGGACGACCGGGGCTTCGAATCCCTCTGCAACCTGCCGGAATCGGTCCCCTACGTCCACTTCCTGACCGGCATCCGTAAATTCCGCCCCTACAGCCTCAAGGAAAACGAGGAGCGGCTCCTGACCCGCAAGGATTTGACCGGGGTGAACGCCTTCACCAAGCTGTTCGACGAGTTGTCGGCATCCTTCAGCTACCGGATGGAACTGGACGGCGAGGAGCGGGATTTCACCGGCGAGGAATTGCTCTCGCTGCTGCACCACCCGTCTGCCGACGTGCGCTTCCGAGCCCAAACCACCTTTCTGGAACGCCACGCCGAGCACGGCATCGTGTTCAACGCGGTGTTCAACAACATGGCACTGGACCACGGCCAGGAGATGGAACTGCGCGGCTATGCCACACCGATCCAGCCCACCAACATCGGCAACGAGATCCCGGATGAGGCGGTGGAGCACCTGATGAGCGTGACCGAGGCCAACTACGGTCTCGCCCAGGACTATTTCCGTCTCAAGGCCAAGATGCTCGGCATGGACAAGATCCGCAACTGCGATATGTACGCCCCGGTGGCTGAAGCGGAGAAACAGTACAGCTTTGACGAGGCCCGTGACATGGTGGTTTCGTCCTACGCCCAGTACGACCCGGATTTCGGTCGCATCGTCGGGGCTTTTTTCGACGAACGCCGCGTGGATGTGCTGCCGCGTACCGGAAAATCGGGCGGGGCCTTTGCCATGGGCATTTCGCCCCAATCCCCGCCCTATCTGCTGCTCAACTATACCGGCACCCTGCGCGATCTGGCCACCATTGCCCACGAGGCCGGCCACGGCCTGCATTTCGTCCTGTCCCAAAAGCAGAACATGCTCAACTACCACGCCCCGCTGCCCCTGGCCGAAACCGCGTCGGTATTCGGCGAAATGCTGTTGACCCGCATGCTGCTTGAAAAAGAAACCGATCCGGCGGTGCGCAAATCCTTATTGTGCGCCAAGATCGAGGACATCATCGCCACCACCTTCCGCCAGACCGTGCTGACCCGCTTCGAACTGCGCCTGCATAACGAACGGCAGGCCGGCCTGCTCTCCAACGACCGCATCGCGGAGATCTGGCTTGAGGAGAACAACCGGCTGTTCGGCGATTCCGTGGAGGCCATCCCCGCCTACCGCTGGGGGTGGAGCTATATCAGCCATTTTATCCACAGCCGTTTTTACTGCTATTCCTACACCTTTGCCGAGCTATTGGTTCTGGCGCTGTTCCAGAAATACCGCGAAGATGGTGACGGTTTCAAACCGGGCTACCGCCGTCTGCTGGAGTCGGGGGGGGCGCTGCCACCGGCCGACACGGCCCGTTTGGCGGGGATCGACATTACCGCGGGGGATTTTTGGCAGAAGGGGTATGACGTCCTGAAGGACTTGATTGAAGAGTTGCGGGAGATCGTCTGATTCATGGACCGTGTTGCAGGAGCAGGTTGTTGAAAATCGCTCTGAGTCGGTTGGTATGCAAGGCGCACGCGCGGGAAAAGGCAGGGGCGTACCCATCGGCACGCCTCTGCCTTTGAACAACGGGCAGCAACGCCGCAGACTACCCCAGGAGTGGTTTTCAACAGGAGATGTACCGTATGCAGACCGACATCGTTACGGAAGTGCTGGTCCTTTTTCTGATCATGGCAGCAGGCTACTACGCCCGCCGCAGAAAGTTCATAGACGCGGCCGCCAACCGGGCCATCACCGAACTGATTCTCAATGTGACCCTCCCGCTGATGATCCTGGTTTCCTTTACCTTTGACTTCAACCGGGAGATGCTTTCCACCGCCATGAAACTCCTCATGGTCTCCTTTGCCCTGCATGTGGCTCTCTATCTCGTCAGCGGCCTGTTTTTCCGGCGCCATCCCCAGGAAACGCGCAGTGTTCTGCGTTTTATGACCATATTCTCCAACAGCGCCTTCATGGGGTATCCGGTGCTGCAAAGCCTGTACGGAAAGATCGGCATCTTCTACGCCTCAATCTTTGGCGTCCCCTTCACCATCGCCCTCTGGAGCCTGGGAGTAATGCTGTTTACCGGGGAAAAGGGGCCGCAGGCGCTCAAAAAGGCGCTCATCAATCCGGGGGTTCTGGCGGTTGCCGCCGGACTGGTCATCTTCATCGGCTCCATCAAACTCCCCACGCCCCTGCTCAAGGCCTGCGAACTGGTAGGTGCTACCACCACTCCCCTGTCCATGATCGTCGTCGGCGCATCCCTGGCCGATACGCGGTTGCGCGATCTCTTCTCCGGCCTGGCGATCTACTACGGCAGTGCGGTACGCCTTTTGATCGTACCGCTTCTGGTCCTGGCGGTCCTGTCGCTTTTGGGAATCAAGGGGATGGTCCTGGGGATTTGCGTCGTGAGCATGGCCATGCCTGCGGCGGCCAACACCGCCATGTTCGCCGAAAAATTCGACGGCGACACCCAACTCGCATCACGATGCATATTCCTGTCCACGGCGCTTTCGCTGCTTACTATCCCGCTGGTGATCGCCATACTCCAAGTTGCGCTTGGAGAAAAGACCATTAATCTGCATTTGTGGTGATGTGGGCGTGCCGGATGGCAACGCCTTCGTTGGAAGTGAAAACGGGATATATCGTACCGTCCCGGCTGCCGGGACTCTTTACACCCGGAACCTGCTCGCCAGGGTTTTCAGTTCGATCGCCGAACTCGTCAGCCCTGATGCCGATAGGTCGGTCTCCTTGGTGCCCTGGGAAACCGTGTCGATGACGTCGCTGATCGCCCGGATGTTGTTTCTGACGCCGGCGGTGGTGGCTGACTGTTCCTCGATTGCGGTTGCAATCTGGGCAACGCTGTCGGTCAGGACCTCGATGTGGGACTTGATGCCGGATATGGCCTGGCTGGAAAGCTGGACCCCTTGTTCACCGTTTTTGACACTCCGTGAACTCTGCCCCATGGAGTCGACGACGTTCTTAACGTCATTCTGCAACACGGCGATGATCTTTTGAATTTCCTGCGTTGCCGTTGTCGTGCGCACCGCCAGACTTCTGACTTCGTCCGCCACCACGGCGAACCCGCGCCCCTGTTCGCCGGCGCGAGCCGCCTCGATGGCCGCGTTCAAGGCCAGCAGGTTGGTCTGGTCCGCAATATCCTCGATCGTACCCACGATCTCACCGATCTGGTGGGAATTGTTACCCAACGACTCCACCGCACGGGTCGTGTCGCTCACCAGCGAGCCGATCTCCGTCATCATCCGGGACATGGCGTCAATGGTCTGCTCGCCATCCCTGGTGGATTCCTTCGTCTCCGTCGCTTTACTGGACATCAATTGACAATTTCGGGCAATATCCGAGCTGACCGATGTCAGGTCTTCAACCGCATTCACCACCGAAGCCGACTGCCCCACCGCCTGTTCGGCGCCGGCCGCCATCCCCTCGGAGGTCCGGCGCAGATCGCCAGCCGCCTTGTTTAACCCTTCCGAAGTGGATTGAATCGCGGAAATCATCGAACGCATATTTTGCTGCAACTCCCCTATGGTCTTGATGATCAGGCTGATCTCATTATTGCGCTTGGCAGTGATATTCTGGGACAGGTCTCCGTTGGCTATGGTTTGAAGGTAGGCAATAACCCGGTCAATGGAGCTTCCGATGCCCAGGATATTCAGTAAGCCGAAGAAAGCACCCAGAACGATAAAGAGCCCCAGCGCCCCCCAGCGCACCGTCCAGGAGTCGGAACGGGCCAGAACGGTCAATGCGATCATGCAGATGCTGTAACACAAGCAGAGCAGGGCAATTCGCATCTTGATGGAGAGGCGAAAATAATAATCCTGAAGCGCATGCATAAACGTCTTCTTTCTTAACTTTTATATTTTTATTATGTTTACATCAAAACTGTATGATATTCAATAGTAATTTCAGTATGTTAAAAAAAATTCATACAATTATATGACGAGAGTATGCCTCCTGGACTTACACCGCAATCTGAAGGAAATTTGATGGCCGACATGGCCGTAGGCGGAATTATGAATGACTTGTTCTGAGATAATCGAAATGTTTGTTGAACAGTTCGATTCCTTCACGACGCGGGATCAGGTGAATATGGGCGTGCAGAACGGATTGGCCGGCGACCGGACCGCAGTTCACGCCGATGTTGAACCCCTGGACGGTGGAGTCATACCGCATGATCTGCTCCCTGAGTGCAAGCAACATCTGTTGCGCGTCGAAACGTTCCTCGTCGGTCATGGTGAAGTAATCAAGGGTGTGGCGGCGGGGGACGACGAGCAGATGCCCCTGGGTGACCGGGTAGAGGTCTTCTATGGCAAACACCGTCCCCTGCTCCATCAGGATGCGGTGTTGTATTTCATCGGAACAGAATGGGCATTTTTTCGCAAATCCCAGCATATTTGATCCGTTTCGAAGTTATCGCACCTTCAGAACGATCTTGCCCCGCGTATGGCCGTTTTGGCTCAACTCCTGGGCGCGTCGCGCTTCGGCGAGGGGCAGTACCGCCTCCACCATGACCCTGAGCTTTCCCGAATCCACCAGCTTGGCGAGCGCCGACAACTCCGCCGCATCGGGCTGGATAAAGACAAACTCCGGCCGCACGCCGTGGGCCACCGCCTCTTCCTGCGACGGGGGGCTGACGATGGAGACCAGGACGCCCCCTTGCTTCACCACGTTCCAGGAGCGGGTCTGGGTCTCTCCGCCGATGGTATCGAAGACCACGTCAACATCCCGGACCTTGTCCTCAAAGCGCACGTTCTGATAGGCAATGACCTCGTCGGCGCCCAGTTCGCGCAGGTAGTCGTGATTGCGTTCGGAAGCGGTGGCTATGACATGGGCGCCCTTCCATTTCGCCAACTGCACGGCATAGGTTCCCACCCCTCCTGCCGCCCCATGGATGAGTATGGTCTGCCCGGCTGAGAGTTTGGCGGCGGCGAAGAGCGACTTGCACGCCGTCAGACCGGCAAGGGGGATGGCGGCAGCATGCAGATGGTCGATGGATTGCGGCTTGAACGCCGCCTCATTCTCCCTGATGACGATGAACTCGGCATACGCGCCGTCCCGCGCTATATCCGGGCGGCTGAATACCTCATCCCCCACCTTGAAACGGACTACCTCCGGGCCCACCGCCTCCACCGTCCCAGACACATCCCAGCCCATGATTAAGGGCAGGCGGCTGTCGAGCATCCCCTTGAGGTGCCCCTCGCGGATTTTCCAGTCCACGGGGTTGACCGCGGCGGCATGGACGCGAACCAGGATCTCGTCCTTTCCCGGCTGAGGCAGTGGCGCATCTTCATACACAAGTGCCTCGGGGCCGCCGTATGCGTGAATGCGCACCGCTTTCATGGTTTCCATATCTTTTACCTCCTGAGCGCCCCATTCGTGAAAAATTTCACTATCCGACTGGCGGAAAGCTCATCTGCCCTCTTTGAAAATCTCCGAGAAGAACAACTTCATCGCCTCCCATGATCGTTTGTCGGCCTTTTCGTTGTAGGCGGCACCTTTGCTGTTGTCGTTTCCGGCCTCGGGATTGGTAAAGCTGTGTACCGCATTGGCATAGCTGATGAACTGCCAGTCCACCCTGGCTGCGCGCAACTCCTGCTGAAAGGCGGCGACCTCATCCGCCTTTACAAAGGGATCATCGGCGCCATGCATCGCCAGGATCTTGGCCTTAATGTTCCTGGCATCCTCGGGTTTGGGCGTAGCCAGACCGCCATGGAAGCTGGCAACGCCTCTCAGGTCGGCACCATCACGGGCAAGTTCCAGCACGGTAGTGCCGCCAAAGCAGTACCCGATGGCAGCAAGGCGTTTCTGATCAACCGTCTTCTGGCTTTTCAAAACCTCCAACCCGGCCCTGGCGCGGGCACGCATCAAAGGCCGGTCATCCTTATAGATGGCAGCGACCTTGGCGGCATCGGCGGGAGTTGCGGGGCGCACCCCCTTGCCGTAGATGTCGGCCGCAAAGGCCACATACCCCAGTTTTGCCAGCATCTCGGCCCGTTTCTTCACATAAGGGCCAAGCCCGGTCCACTCATGCACCACCAGCACCCCGGGGCGTTTACCGACCTTGGCGTTGTCCCAGGCCAGGTATCCCTCCAACACAGTGTCTCCCTGCTTATATTCTATGACCTTGGTCTTGACGGCAGCCTCGGCAGAGGCTGCACAACAGGTGAGAGCCGCTGCAACTATGATCTGTTTCAACATGGTATTCTCCTTAACTGCGTTGATTATCGATTGTTCGCTCTTATTATATACCATGCGGCGGCTTGGTCAATTGCCGTGCTTTCCCATCTTGGCACCCGGTCTGCCCATACGTTTCCGCATCAAAATCGTTATCCACAGATTGATCTCGTCAACGAAATTATGCTAATAAGTCACAAGAAGCATTAATCCTCCCAGAAAAACACCAATCCATACTTGCAAGCCGGAGTACCGCAATGATTCAATCCCCCGAAGTCCTGGCGGCGAAAAACAGAGCCGCGGCCCTATCCATAGCCTCCAATACGATACTGATCCTGCTGAAACTGATCGTCGGCATCGCGATGCAGTCGGTCAGCGTTATCTCGGAAGCGGTACATTCCGGCATCGACCTGATTGCCGCAATCATTGCCTGGTTTTCGGTCAGGGAGGCGGGCAAACCTGCCGATGACGATCACCGCTTCGGTCACGGCAAGATCGAGAACGTGGCCGGAACCATCGAAGCGGTCCTGATCTTCGGCGCTGGCGTCTATATCATCCTGGAGGCGGTGCATAAGCTGAAAACGGGGATCGTAGAGATCGAAAGTCTGGGAATGGGTGCTGCTGTGATGGCTGTGTCTGCCCTGGCAAACTACCTGGTCTCCCGGCATCTGCTGAGCGTGGCGGCCAAGACCGATTCGGTGGCACTTGAAGCCGATGCCTTGCACCTGAGGACCGACGTGTACACCTCTGTCGGCGTACTGGGGGGGCTGGCCGCCATCAAACTCACCGGCATCGCCATGCTTGACCCGATCGTTGCCATCGCCGTGGCGTTCCTGATTATCAAAGCCGCTTGGGATCTCATCAAGACAGCCTTCTTCCACATCCTTGACGTCAAGCTTCCCGATGATGAGGAGGCCAGGATTCACGACGTTATGGATCGCTACGCAGGTCGTTTTATCGAGTATCACAAGCTGCGTACCCGCAAGTCCGGTCATATTCGCCATATCGACATGCATCTGGTCGTGCCGAAACAGATGACCGTTGAAGCAGGGCATGCCCTTGCCCATCAGATCACGGCAGACATCGAGCAATGCCTGCCCTACAGCCATACCCTGGTGCATATCGAACCCTGCCCCGGCGGGTGTGAACGATGCGCCGTGGCGTGTCCGAAGATTGACGCGTCCTCGATACTATAATTCCAGTGGGTTACACGCCACCCTGTTGTCTTCCTCAATCGCGCCGGGGAAACGAGCCGATTTCGGCCGTTCCCCCGGCGGTTTCCCTGTCCCGTTGCCCTGATTTTGCTACTTGAAGGTTTTTAAAACGTACTCGGCAATTGCCTTCGCTTCCTTGTCGGGCATCTCCTTTTTGCCAAACTTGGTCATGCCCGGCCCAGGATTGCGTATCTTTGCCACAATGTCCTTCCAACTCTTGATGCCATTTTTCTTAAGGGATTCCTTTTTCAACGGCTTTGCCTGGTTAATGGTATTGCCGCCCCCGGGATGGCATGCAGCGCAGTGTTTTTCGAATTCCGCCTTGGCATCCAGCTTCCCCTCCATGTCCGCCTGCGCGCTTATGGCTAAGGCTCCGGCCGAGAGTAATACCACTGTTACGAGACTCTTTTTCATAGGCGATATCTCCTTGTGCTTCCCTAGCAATATTCCATCAAACCATAGATTGACGATAGCACAATATATTCATATCTCAAGGTCCTCGCTCCTTTCAAAATTCACCTGGAGAGCGATGGTATAAACCTGTCTTATTACAATCAATGGAGGGTATGAGGTATGGTCCGTCGTAGAGATGCTTGACATGTGGCAAACGGAGGGATGCCGTCGGCCTGTAGTCGCCGACGGCTTTTGAACGTCGTAGGGGCCGCCACTGATTATGGGCCTGATGAAAAAAGGCCCCGACGCCGTTAAAGGTTCTTATCACCCAGGTCGAGATGGAAGCGGTGTATGAAGCGATGGTAGATGGGGGTAAAGAGAACGCCGCAGAACGTCAGGAATGAAACCCCGCTGAAGATGGCGTAGAAGGATGCAAAAAGTTTGGCGCCGGCACTTTCGAGCTTATCGACCGGTCCCATGCCGGTAAGGATCATCGAGGCGTTCAGAAAGGCATCGACCCAGTTCAGATGAGCGGTAATGTGATAGCCGACGGTGCCGATACCCAACGAAAACGCCAAAAACAGGCAGCCAAACAACCAATACCACCCCAGGCGTACCAGAAAATCCCTCCGGGGAAGCAACAGTGACGTTCTATGTTCCAGCCTGAGGCGTTTCATGTGTGCACCCGTTTTTCCCGCTCGTAACCAGATGGGGGCAGGCCCCCCAAAAAAAGCGACCTGCCCCCACTGTCCATTCAGCAATGCCGAAGGGCAACCATTACCGGGGTCAGCACGGCAGAGTCGGCAGTTCCAGGCCGGCCATCTTCTGCACCATGCGGACCACCTGGCGGCTGTAGCCGAATTCGTTGTCGTACCACACATAGAGGACGCAACGGTTCCCCTCGGCAATGGTGGCCAGGGAATCCACCACGCCGGCATGACGTGAACCGACAAAGTCGCTGGAGACCACTTCCGGGGAATTGGTGTAATCGATCTGGTTCTGCAAGGGTGAGTCCAGCGAGATACCGCGCAGGTAGTCGTTGATCTCCGCGACGGTGACCTGCTGCCCCAGTTCAAGGTTGAGAATGGCCAGGGAGACGTTGGGGGTCGGCACCCGGATGGCGTTGCCGGTAAGTTTGCCGGCCAGATCGGGAATGACCTTGGCCACCGCCTTGGCCGCCCCGGTTTCGGTGATGACCATGTTCAGCGGAGCGCTGCGGCCACGGCGCGAAGCCTTGTGGTAGTTGTCGATCAGGTTCTGGTCGTTGGTGTAGGAGTGGCAGGTTTCCATGTGGCCGTGCACGATGCCGAAGCGGTCGTTGATGGCCTTCATGACCGGCACGATGGCATTGGTGGTACAGCTGGCGGCGGAGAACACCCGCTCCTGGGGGGTAATCAGTTCGTTGTTGACCCCGGCCACCACGTTGGGAATATCCCCCTTGCCCGGTGCGGTGAGGATGACCTTCTCGATACCGGGGGACTTGAGATGGCGGGACAACCCCTCCCGGTCACGCCACTTGCCGGTGTTGTCGATCAGGATGGCGTTGCTGATGCCGTACTGGGTGTAATCCACCGAATCGGGCGCGTCGGAATAGATGATGCGGATCATGTTGCCGTTGGCGATGATGGCGTTCTCTTCCTCATCCACGGTGATGATGCCGTTGAACTGGCCGTGGATCGAATCGCGGCGCAGCAGGCTGGCGCGCTTGACCAGATCGTCGTCCCCCCCCTTGCGCACCACGGCCGCCCGCAGGCGCAGTTTCTCGCCGCTGCCGGCCTTGTCGATCAGGATGCGGGCCAGGAGGCGGCCGATGCGGCCAAAGCCGTAGAGCACGATATCCTGGGGTTCGGCCAGAAGCGAGGTCCTGCCGGTATTGACGGAGGCGAGCTCCCGGGCCACAAAGGCATCCACCGGCATGCCCGAGGCGCAAAAGCGCACGGTGAGTTTGCCCAGATCGATACGGGCCGGGGCCAGATCGAGTTTGGCCATGGCCTCCAGCACCGGTTGAGTATCCAGCACCGTCAGTTCGCCGTCCAGGGTGAGCCGGGCAAAGCGGTGGGCCTTGAGCAGGTCGATCACCGTTCCGTGCACCAGCGAGCGGCCATAGACGGTCAACACGATGTTGTGTTCGCGGTACAGCCGGCCGATGACCGGTAACATGCCCTCGGCAACGGCTTCCTGCCTCTGCCATTCTTTGAGGTGGATTTCGGATTTTTGTCGATTCATGGAATACGCACCTTTGCTGGTTGAAATATGTTACAAAAAACCGCCCGAACAGGCCCGGACAGGTTCATTTTACGACATCAGGCGCGCAGCCTCAAGCATTTAGTCACAGGGGAATCGCAGTAAATCCGGATATCAGAGCTAATTTTTCTGTCCGATCCAAGGCCTTGATCCGGACTTCTCTGCTGGCAGCGGAAGAGCGGCTGTGGTCACCCTCGAGATAGACCACCCGCACCGGCCGCCGCCCCCGAAAATACTTGGCGCCCTTCCCCTCCGCGTGCTGACGGAAGCGCCGTTCCACATCCGTGGTGACCCCGGTGTAGAGGGAGTTGTCGGAACAGAGGATGATGTAGACGTGCCATTCCACAAGGCTTATTGTTTGCTGATGTATGCGTTCAGCCCGATGGTGATCGGTTTGCCGTCCACGTGGGCGGTGGTGACGGCGTTGCCGCGGGTACTGGCCACCACCAGGGTCTTGCCGGATGACGACGGAGTCGGTTTCTCCAGGTCGATCTCGATACAGAGCTTGTTGTTCTTGATTTCAACGGTCATTGCCATGATGTGCCTCCTCGTATTCGCCGTGCCGGGGTGCTGATGGACCGGGGAGCGCGGGGGAATCCAGCCAAAGCCCCAGCGCTCTCCGCACCCCTTGATCGACATGGGAAAAGATCCGGTGGATGGTATTGTGGGAGCAGGCAGGAGCGTGCCCGGATACCTTGTTCACCCGAAACCCCATCCGGTCGTGCGCAGCGTAAAATGCGCGATAAAGAGCTGCATTGCTTAACAGCCGCCCCGAGCGTTTCGCAATAAAATCGTTCTGCTCCAGGGCGGCCCTTCTCCCCAACAGCCCGGCAACGCACTGGGAGTCGGTATAGATCTCCAGCTCTCCGCCAGTCGGGTCAATGAGACCCTCCGACACCTGTTCCAGCGCCCACAGGACGGTCTGGACCTCAAGAGTTGTGGATGACGTCTCCGCAAATCCCTTTATTTTGAGCCGCGCAGACACATCGTCCTGCCCGATGCCGTACGGTTCGTTTTCCAAAAACGATGCGGGAACGAGCAGATAGCCTCCGACGCCCAGTTTACGCTGGGGGTTCAGGCTCACATCCGTAAAAAGGGCACAACTGTTCATCAAACGGAGCGCCCCCAACGGCCGTGCTTTACCCAGTCAATTATATCAGACAAACAGCGGCACACTGGACCCCAGGCCATGGACGACACTGGTGAAGGCGTCCCGGTTGTCCAGCTTCTCCCGGCCGAACCGCTCGGCAAAGAGGGCCTGGATGCGGGGAATCCGCGAGGTCCCCCCGGTCAGAAAGACCGTATCCATCTGGGCCGGCACCAGCCCGGATCGAGCCACGACCTCATCGATGCAGTCGGAAATCTGCTGAATATTTTCCGCATTGATCGCCTCAAACTCCCGTTTGCCGATTTCCTCGTCGATGCACAGATCGCGTTCCCGGAAGCTGATCAGGGTCTGTTCCCGGTCGGAAAGCTCGCACTTGGCCTTTTCGATGGCCTGGAACAGGAAAAAACCGTAATTGTCGCCGATGATGTTCTCCAGGTGTTCGATGGCCTGGCGGTCATCGGTGGTGCCCTTGATCACCCGAATATGCTCCCTGGTCTTGCGCGACCGCAACAGCGGGATACGGTGCCACTGGCAGAGGGTATAGATGATGCTCTTGGGGACATTGACCCACTCATCCTTGCCCATGGTCTTGTAGCGGGCATAGCGCCCGAAATGGTGCGCCACCTTGTCCCACATGATCTGGGAATCGAACTTGTCCCCGGCCACATAGACGCCCCCCAGGGAGAGCACGTCGCTGCGCCGGTCGGAGCGGGCAAAGGCGCCCCCCTTGACGCGGATCACCGAGAAGTCCGACGTGCCGCCGCCGAAATCACCGATGAATACGATCCGCTCCTGTCCGGCCTGTAACGTCTCTTCAAAGGCCAGCGCCGCCGCCACCGGTTCGTACTGGAACCAGATGTTCTTGAAGCCGGCCTTGCGGGCGGCCCGTTCAAGGCGCTGCTCGGCCACGGCGTCTTTCTCCGGGTCCGCGGAAAACACCACCGGCCGCCCCAGCACCACGCTCTCCACGGGGCAGCCCACGTGCTCCTCACCACGGGCCTTGATCTTCCTCAAGATGATCGCCACCAGGTCATCAATGGCGTAGCGTCTGCCGAACACCTCGGTGCTGTCGAAACTGGTGTTCGGCAGGAAGGTCTTGATCGACTGCATGAAGCGCCCGCAGGCCCCATCGCTCACATACTGGCGAATGGCTTCCTGCCCGACATAGATCTCGTGTTCCTCGTTAAAATAGAGCACCGATCGCATCAGTTCCCCGCTACGGTCGGTGCCATCGACGGCAACCACCTCGACCGAGCCGTTCCGATACACCGAAAGCGCTGAATTGGTGGTGCCAAAGTCGATACCGAATACGATCTGCACTTGTAAGCTCCTCACCGTCGAACGTACACCCCGGCCGGCAAGCCGCGGGGGGTACGCACATTACGCCATCATCTTTTCAGCTTCAAGCACTTTTACGATGCACTACGTAAAAAAGGGTAAGGAGGAGGTGTTGGGAGCAGAGGTGTATGGGGACAAGGGTTCCACACCGACTTTTTTCTACAGCGCAACAACGGATTGACGGTTACGCCGCTATTCCATCTGTGCAGACGCTTCCAAGGCCCGCGCCAGTTGGTCGGGGCACGACGTATCCCCTTGGCAGGCGATCCCCTTCAGGCGGCGCACCACTTCCGTCACCGGCATTTCCTTGACCAGGGCAGCCACCCCCTGGGAATTGCCGGAACAACCGCCGATGAAATCGGCACTCACGAGAACGCCCGCTTCCACCTCAATATCGATCCGCTTGCTGCAGGTGCCGTCCGTTTTATAGCTAAATTTCATTACTGCACATCTCCTGTCATCGAATGGATTGTTTTGTTGTATCTCTTTGTGCTTCTGCCGGTGGTGTGCTATCACTAGCCGTGCCTGTCATTCCATCCATCGGCGGACCCAATGAATAAATTCAGCGTGACCATCCTTCTTGTTTTTGTCCTTTGCCTGGTTGGCTTTGCCACCTGGCAGCTCTTTGCGGGCAATCTGGCGGCTTCCTTTTCGACCTTCCCGGTTCTGCTCATCACCTATCTGTTCGTGTTGAGATTGAGGCGGAACCAGGACTGATTTTTAATCCTGCCGGCGTCACGGTTAAATTTAGGACAAAAGGAAACATGACCCCCCGCCCCGGCAAGCCGGAACGGGGGGTCATAGTACGCCATCGGCCTTTCAGCCTCAAGCATTTCCTCACACTACCCTACTTGTATTCGGGCATCTCGTCGAACTGCAGATACCGATAGATCTTCTCCTTGTTCGGCTCGATCTTTTCCTTGTAAATCTTCATATATTCCGCCGGTTTGGGCAGCTTGCCCATGAGTGCCGTTACCGCTCCCAGTTCGGCGGAGCCGAGGTAGACGCGCGCGCCGTCCCCCATGCGGTCGTCGAAGTTGCGGGTCGAAGTGGAGTAGACGTGGGACTTGTCCGGCACGCGGGCCTGGTTGCCCATGCAGAGCGAGCAGCCGGCGATCTCGATGCGGGCGCCGAAGGCGCTGAAGACCGAGAAGTAGGCCTCGTCCTTGAGCTGCTGCTGATCCATACGGGTCGGCGGGCAGATCCAGGTGCGGACATCCGGGTTGAATTTGCTGCCGCGCCAGATCTCGGCGGCGGCGCGGAAGTGGCCGATGTTGGTCATGCAGGAGCCGAGGAACACGTCCTGGATCTTGTCGCCGGCCACCTCGGAGAGCAGTTTGACGTCATCCGGGTCGTTCGGGCAGGCCAGAATCGGCTCCGTAATATCCGCCAGGTTGATCTCGATCACCGCCGCGTACTCGGCCCCCTTGTCGGCCTTCAACAGGCTCGGTTTCTTGAGCCATGCCTCAACGGCCTTGATGCGGTTTTGCAGGGTCTTCTTGTCCGAGTAGCCATCGGCGATCAGTTTTTTCATAAGGGCCACGTTGGATTTCAGATAGGTGGCGATGGATTTCTCGGAGAGCTGGATGCAGCCTGCGGCGGCCGAACGCTCGGCAGCCGCGTCGGTCAGCTCGAAAGCCTGCTCCACGGTCAGGTCGGGCAGCCCTTCCATCTCCAGGATGCGGCCGTTGAAGATGTTGACCTTGTTCTTCTTGGGCACGGTCAGAAGCCCCTGTTTGATGGCCCAGTAGGGGATGGCGTTCACCGCGTCGCGCAGGGTGATGCCGGGGTTGAGCTTACCCTTGAAGCGTACCAGGACTGATTCGGGCATATCCAGCGGCATGAAGCCCATGGCGCCGGCAAAGGCCACCAGGCCCGAACCGGCCGGGAAGGAGATGCCGATAGGGAAACGGGTGTGGGAGTCGCCGCCGGTGCCGACCGTATCGGGCAGGAGCAGGCGATTCAGCCAGGAGTGGATCACGCCGTCACCGGGACGCAGGGCTACGCCGCCGCGCTCTGCCGTGAAACCGGGCAGGGTCTTGTGCATCTTGACGTCGGCCGGCTTCGGGTAGGCGGCGGTGTGGCAGAAGGACTGCATATACAGAGGGGCCTGGAACTTGAGGCAGGCCAGTTCCTTCAGCTCGTCGGCGGTCATGGGGCCGGTGGTATCCTGGGAGCCGACGGTGGTCATCTTGGGTTCGCAGGCGGTGCCTGGCAGGATGCCGGTCACGCCGCAGGCGACGCCGACCATCTTTTGGGCCTGGGAATACGCCTGTTTGGCTTTGGGTTTGGGGTTGTCCGGCAGGGTGAAGTCCGTGGTCGGTTTGAGGCCTAAGGCCTTCCTGGCCTTGTCGGTCACGGCGCGGCCGATGATCAGCGGGATACGGCCGCCGGCGCGGAATTCGTCGGGCACGGTGTTGGGGGTGATGGTCAGTTTGGAGAGGACTTTCTTTCCCTTTTCGTCGGTGATGACCCCTTTCTTGGTGTCGATCACGATCACGTCGCCGGTTTTCATGCCGGTCACGTCGGCTTTGAGCGGCAGGGCGCCTGAGTCCTGGGCGGTGTTGAAGAAGATCGGGGCGATGACGCCGCCGATGATCACGCCGGCGGTCTTTTTGTTGGGCACGCAGGGGATCTCGTCGCCGATGGCCCAGAGCACGCTGTTGCAGGCCGACTTGCGGGAAGAGCCGGTGCCGACCACATCGCCCACGAAGGCGACCCGAAAGCCTTCCTTGCGGAACTTGGCGATGGTGGCAAGGCCGTCCTTGAAGCGGGTCTTGCCCATGGCCAGGGAGTGCAGCGGGATGTCGGGGCGGCTCCAGGCGTCGCCGGCGGGCGAGAAGTCGTCGGTATTGATCTCGCCGTCCACCTTGTAGACCTTGACCTTGATGGTCTCGGGCACGCCTTTACGGCTGGTGAACCACTCGGCATCGGCCCAGGATTTGAGCACCGTGGCGGCTGCGGCGTTTTTGGCCTTGGCCATTGCCGCCACCTCGTCGAAGGCGTCATACACCAGGGTGATGTGGGAGAGCGCCTTGGCGGCCTCGTCGGCCAGTTTTTTGTCTTTCAGGGCCTCTACCAGCGGTGCCACGTTGTAGCCGCCAATCATGGTGCCGAGCAGTTTGATAGCGGCAACAGGATCGATCAGAGGAGATTTTTTCTTGCCGCTGACGATCTCGGCCAAAAATTCGGCCTTGACCTTGGCAGCCGGGTCAACGCCCGGGGAAACTCGGTTGGTAATCAGATTAAGCAGGAACTGTTCTTTTCCCTTGGGGGGCTTGACCAGCAACTTGCACAGCTCGGCGGTCTGTTCGGGAGTGAGCGGCAAGGCGGGGATTCCCTGAGCCGCCCGTTCTTTTTCGTGAGCTAAATAGGCTTCGATCATCTGACATCCTCCTTTGGGATATATACTGCGGTCGTTATTTGTCTTTGCCATCACGTCTCATTCGTAAAATGCATACTGTATACACTTCAAATTGGTCAATGTCAATTGGTTACAGCCCCATATCGCTTCAAATATCACTCCAAAGATTAGTGTGTCACGCACGTCTCACAAATCATTGCAAGCAACAAAAACCAGCCAGACCACCACCTTGAGACATGCATTACTAACCTTCGAAGCAAGCCTTGCAGTCATTAGTGTGCCATTGTGGTCTCTCTATAATGAAAACGGCATACTTATATAATAATTAAATATATAACAATAATGGATAGTTAAAACGTAAACCGCATACATTCAATATGGGCACTGTCCTTGCTCATTAGTAACCCCGAAGGGACATATCCGCTGTTTGCACCCGGGAAGGAACACACTGCATGATGCAGCTTCTGTACAGCCATAGGGCAAAGCTCCTGCTGAGAACCCTTCATACCTTTGCTTCATGTGCCTGGGTCGGCGGCGTATCAGCCGTCGTGATAATCCTCAACAACGACCGGCGCACCATTAATGGCGACGAGTTGTTCGCTTTCAATTCCGCCATCACGACCATCGACGATGTGCTCATAGGACCGGCGGCCGCCCTGTCGCTTCTGAGCGGCGCGTTCCTCTGCCTCACATCGAAATGGGGTTTCTTCAAGCATGGTTGGGTAATCATGAAGTGGATCGGAACCCTGGCTGTCATCTATGTGGGGATAGCCTACCTCAATCCCTGGATGAGGGATCTGGCGCACTTTTCGGACATCCTTCGGGACGACGTGACACAGAGCGTCGATTACCAGCAGCTTTTCCATAAAGGAATCGTTGCGGTTTCCCTGCAGATAGCAGCCCTGGTCCTGCTGGTAATCGTATCGATCTTCAAGCCTGATCTGGAACTTTTGGCGGGCGAACACGACCTGCAGCATCTCGTGCCTCTTGGTACCACCAAAAAGGCCATACGCCTGCGCGCCAGGATCGCAGCCAATGCGCGACGCTCGCTCGATGCCAATCAGTCGCCCTGACTACCACACCGAAACCGCCGCATACCCCACCACCTGATTGTTGTCTCCGGTAATATCGCCGCTGTTTCCATAGGCAGCCAGTTCGGCCTGGGTGGCCCCCAATTCGCGGCTCGCCACCAGCATGACCGCCGCCGGAACCACGCCGCACATGGTAATGTGCTCACTGTGGCAGATCTTCAGCAATCCTTCCGGATCAAAGGCAAGGACACGCGCCAACGCCAATTCGTCCTTGCGCCGAGCCGAATCGGCCGATTCGTAATGGGTCATGTCCGAACTGGCCACAATCAGCACGTCCCCGCCGTACTCCCGCACTGCCGCAGCAATCCCCTTGCCGATCGCCTGCACTGCCGGAAAATCGCCATGGCCAAGGCAAAGCGCCGCCATGGTGGCGTCGGAACGCGCATGTTGAATAAAGGGAACCTGAACCTCAAGGGAATGTTCGAAACGATGGGCGCTACTGTCGGTCTCCACAAAGGGGACATGGTGCTGCAACAGCGCATTGAGACGTGGGTTGATGGCGATGGAGCCGAGGGGTGTCAACCATTCCCCTTCAGGATAGAGGGCGGCGGCCGCTCCCGCGCCATGGTGGTTGGGGCCTATGATCACGATGGTAGAGGGTATGGCGATCCGGCCATAGACTTTGCCGGCAATGGCCCCGGAGTAAATGTAACCGGCATGGGGTGCGACGATGCCCAAGGCACGCCGTTTTTTCGACACATGCGGGACCAACTCGGCCAAAATGGTTTGAAGCTGTTCCCGCGTACCAGGATAGAACTGTCCCGCAACTGCCGCATGACGCTGCATGGCATACCTCCTGCGTTTATCATGCTGTCTATGCCCTGTTATTCCGGATCGTCAAATAAAAGCGAACGATCGACCGGAGGGACCTGATCCGGCTCCAGCGGCAACTCCTCTTGACGTTCGAACTGGGGGGTCTCGTCAAGAGCCTGAATCTCTCGCAAAGTTGGCAAACTTTTCAAGTCTTTAAGGCCAAATACTTCAAGAAATTCTTTAGAGGTTCCATAGATCAGAGGCCGGCCGGGGATATCCTTTTTGCCAAGAATTTTGACCAATTTCTTTTCCAAAAGCGACTTGAGGACGCCGCCGCAATCGACGCCGCGCAGGTGCTCCACCTCGGCCCTGGTCAGCGGCTGGCGGTAGGCGATGATGGCCAGGGTTTCCAGAGCCGATTGAGAAAATTTGGCGGTTTTGGCCTTTATGTGCCTGACGACGTATTCCTGCAATACCGGATGGGTCCTGAACTGCCAGCCACCGGCGACCTCCACGAGCCCGAAGCCCCCTCCCCTCCCCTCATGGAACTCGGCCAGTTCGGTCAAGGCGGTTTTGATGTCGCCACGTTCGTATTCTGGCAGCATCTCGCAGAGCCGGTCGAGGGACAGGGCCGCATCGGCGGCAAAGATGATACTTTCGATAATAGCAGGCAAAGACATGGTCAAACCTTAAGACGTGAGTTGGGCCACAGAGCCACGGAGTCGCAGATGCAATCGATGTCGTTCACCAGCGATTGCACCACTTAGTTGAAGGCCGCACCGATAGTGATACCTGCCGCCAGGTCGATAACATTGCCCGTAAGCGCAAATTCCCCGAATTCCTTCAGTATGGTTCCCCCCACCTTTACGCGGGAGATTGAACGGCTTCTTCGGCACTCCCCGCTTGTTCCGGGGCAACGGCAGGAACGAACCAGATGGCGCCGTACTCCCCATTCTGAAAGATGCGGATCAGTTTAAGACGGCACAGTTCCAGGAGGGCCAGAAAGGTGACGATGACCCGTTCACTGGTCAACTCGTCTTTGATGAGCTCATCGAATTGAAGTGTATCACGATCCTGGAGCAGGGAAAGTATTTCATTGATACAGTCTGCAATATTAAGGGAGTCGCCGGGGGCGACATCATGGAAGCTTTCCTTCGGAATACGCGCCAGGAGGGCGCGGAAGGCATCCACGAGCTCAAACAGCGACACCTCCAGCGGCCCCTCTTCCGTGCGGGCCGTAGACAACGCAGGGTCTGGGCAGGCGCGCGTAAAGACCTCGCGCCCCAGAAGCGCCCTGGCGCCAATGACCATGCCGGCCTCTTTGTACTGCTGATACTCCAACAGACGCCGCACCAGTTCGGCCCGGGGGTCCCCCTCTTCTTCCTCGCTTTCCTCTTCATCATCCGGCGGCAGCAGCATGCGGGACTTGATGTGCAACAACGTGGAAGCCATCAGCAGAAAATCTCCGGCCACATCCAGGTTGAGTACCTTCATCAATTTGATGTAGTCCAGGTACTGACGGGTGATGTCTGCAATGGGAATATCGCAGATATCGACCTCATTCTTGCGGATCAGATGTAACAGCAGGTCCAGCGGTCCGTCGAACTTATCGAGATGAACGCTGTAGCCATCGCGGAAGCCGTCAAGAAGTGTGGGGTTTTCCTCCCGGGCCGGATTCATCGGTAGTGCGCCAAATCCAGAGCCATGGTCAGATCTTCAGGGCTTCACGGACTTCGGTCATGACGGCATCGGAGATCTCCGATGCCCGACGGCTGCCATCCTGCAACAGATCGTTCACAAAATCGGGGCGGGTGGCCAGCTCTGCCCGCTTTGACCTACAGGGCGCCAAGCGTTCGTTCATGCACTCGGCCAGGATTTTTTTGCACTCCACGCAGCCGATGGCGGCATTGCGGCACGCCGGGATGATCTCGTCCAGCTTCTCCTGGGGCACGTAGATGCGATGGAGATTAAAGGCCACACAGACATCGGGATCGCCGGGGTCGCTCCGCCGAATCCGCGCAGGGTCGGTCATCATGGACAAGACCTTTTTGGTGGTTTCTTCGGCCGTATCGGAGAGGTAGATGGAGTTGCCGTATGATTTGCTCATCTTGCGGCCATCGAGACCGAGCAGCTTGGGGGTCTCGGTCAGGAAGGCCTCGGGCTCGGGAAAAACATTGCCGTACAGATAGTTGAAACGCCGGGCGATCTCGCGGGTAATTTCAAGGTGCGGCAACTGGTCGTGCCCCACCGGCACACGGGTCGCCTTGTAGAGAATGATATCGGCCGCCATCAGCACCGGATACCCCAGGAAACCAAAGGTGGAGAGGTCCTTGGCCGCAAGGTTGTCCAGCATCTCCTTGTAGGTCGGATTGCGTTCCAGCCAGGAGACCGGCGTAATCATGGACAGGATCAGGTTCAGTTCGGAGTGGTGCGGCACCAGGCTTTGGCGAAAAATGACGCTCTTGGCCGGGTCGAGGCCAAAACCGATCCAATCCAGCACCATTTCGTGGATGCTGGTGCGGATACCGGCGGTATTGTCGTATTCCGTGGTCAATGAATGCCAATCCGCTACAAAGAAAAAACAGTCGAAAGAGTCCTGAATCTTGATCCAGTTCTCCAATACTCCGTGATAATGGCCGATGTGCAGTTTCCCGGTCGGCCGCATGCCGCTGACAATACGCTGCTGTGTACCCATTGTAGTGCTCCCAGAAATTATAGTATGGAAATCGTGAGTTTTCGGCCCGGTACGATTGTCGAGGAATTATGCAGAGGCATAACAGCGCGGCTTCACCCAAGAAATTCTGAGTGTTACAAGGCCGGGGCAAAAAGCGATTTCCCGTAATCTAACGCATCATGAGTTGCGTAACACCCAATACCAAGCCGCTCTGCGGTCCTGCCAGCATATGGACCCCCACGTTGAGAATGGGCGAGATGACATAGGAAAAAATATTCGTGAAAAATACCAGTACTATTATGATCACCATCCCAAACGGTTCAATACGAGCCCATGCAGACGCCTGACGATAGGGGAGAAGCCCGACCAAAACCCTGCCGCCATCAAGTGGTGGCACCGGAATCATGTTGAAGATCGCCAGCAGCAGGTTGATGTAGACCGAGAAAGCCAGCATAAGGGCAACCGGCTCAACCAGCATGGAGAGGGTCGAACCCTGTGCAACCATCGAGTTGTCGACAGCAACCAGCCCGCGCAGCAAAAAAGCGGAAACAGTCGCCAGAATGAGATTGGTTATGGGTCCGGCTGCTGCCACCCAGATCATATCGCGTTTGGGATTACGCAGATTTGAAAAATTCACCGGGACCGGCTTGGCCCAGCCGATACCGATAAAGAAGATCATCAGGGTGCCGATGATATCGATATGTTTGAACGGATTCAGGGTCAGCCTACCGAGCATGCGCGCCGTCGGATCTCCGTAACGCCATGCAATGAAACCGTGGGAGACCTCATGGCAGACAATGGCCAGCATACCCGGCACAAGCATGACGGAGAGCTTAAAGAGAAAATTTTCCATGAACATCCTTTAAAACTTGATAACCACTGTCTTTCTAACAGAGTGACCGTGTAAAGTCAATTGAAGCAAAAACGAAAAGAGGCGGGAAAATCCCGCCTCTTTGGTGTTGCTATACCGCTGTGCACAGCCTAGATGTCAAAGTAGAGTTGGAACTCGATCGGTACCGGACGCATACGGACCGGGTTGACTTCGGCTTCGGTTTTGTACTCGATCCATTTTTCAATAACGTCGGAGGTGAAGACGTCACCCTTGAGCAGGAAGTCGTGGTCTTCTTCCAGGCATTTGAGCGCCTCTTCCAGGGTGCCCGGCGCTGACGGGATGTCTTTGAGCTCTTCCGGAGAAAGGCCGTAGATGTCCTTGTCCAGCGGCTGGCCCGGATCAATCTTGTTCTCGATGCCGTCGAGGCCGGCCATCAGCATGGCGGCAAAGGCCAGGTAACCGTTGCAGGACGGGTCCGGCGTACGGTATTCGACGCGTTTGGACTTGGGGTTAGTGGAGAACATCGGGATACGCAGGGAGGCCGAACGGTTACGGCTGGAATAAGCCATGTTCACGGGAGCCTCGAAGCCCGGCACCAGACGCTTGTAGGAGTTGGTGGTCGGGTTGGTGAAAGCGCACAGGGCCTTGGCGTGTTTGATGATACCGCCGATGTAGTACAGGGCGATCTGGGAAAGCCCGCCGTATTTGTCGCCGGCAAACAGGTTGGTGCCGTCCCTCCAGATGGACATGTGCGAATGCATACCGGAACCGTTGTCGCCGTAGAGCGGTTTGGGCATGAACGTAGCGGTCTTGCCGTTGCGGTAGGCGACGTTCTTGACGATGTATTTGAACCACTGGAGTTTGTCGGCCATCTTGACCAGGGCGTCGAAACGCATGTCAATCTCGGCCTGGCCACCGGTGGCTACCTCGTGATGCTGGCACTCGACCTGAATGCCGACCTTCTGCATTTCCATGACCATTTCGTTACGCAGGTCGTTCTGGGAGTCGGTCGGGGAAACCGGGAAGTAACCTTCCTTGTGGCGCGGCTTGTAGCCCAGGTTGGGGAATTCTTCGCGGCCGGAGTTCCAGGCGCCTTCAACCGAGTCAACGGCGTAGAAGGACTGGTTGGCGGTTGAGTCGTAACGCACGTCGTCGAAGATGAAAAATTCGGCTTCCGGGCCGAAGAAGGCCGTGTCGCCGATACCGGTGGACTTGAGGTATGCCTCAGCCTTTTTGGCGATGTTGCGCGGGTCGCGGCTGTAGCCTTCCTTGGTGATCGGATCGAAAATGTTGCAGATCAGCGACAGGGTCGGAAGAGCGGTGAACGGATCCATTTTGGCGGTGGTGGCGTCGGGGATGATGATCATGTCGGAAGCATGAATGGGCTGCCAGCCACGAATGGAAGAACCGTCGAATCCAAGGCCGTCCTCAAATATATCCTCACCGAATTCGCTTATGGGTGTGGAAAAATGCTGCCAGATACCAACAAAATCCATAAACTTGAAATCTACCATCAGTGCGCCATTTTCTTTGGCAAAATCTACTACTTGTTTCGGGGTCATCAGTTTCTCCTTTCGGGGGGATATGTAATAAACCGCTTTTGTGCCTTACAGCGCGTCTTCACCGGTTTCGCCGGTCCTGATGCGAATCACGGCCTCAACCGATGTCACGAATATCTTGCCGTCGCCAATCCGGCCGGTTTTGGCGGATTGCTCGATGGCTTCCACGACTCTGGAAACAATCGCATCCGATACGATGATTTCGAGCTTGATCTTAGGGATAAAGTCCACGACATATTCGGCGCCGCGATACAACTCGGTATGTCCCTTCTGACGGCCGAAACCTTTGACCTCGCTGACGGTAATACCTTGCACGCCGATCTCATTCAAAGCTTCCTTAACTTCATCAAGCTTGAACGGTTTGATTATAGCTTCGACTTTTTTCAAACGCGTGACCCTCCCTTTCTTGAAATTGGACAGGGGAGATTATATGAATTATCAGTCAAATTGCAAGCGGTAAGCTGCTGCATTCCACTGATTATTCTTGCAAACACTTTGCCAAAATCAACACATATAAATTCTAATAATATCATATAGATACAATTACTGGATAAAACGACACCACGGACCGGAGAGACCGTGGTGCACAAAAACAAAGCACCATCACAGGAACATGCCCACAAAGAAGGCAGCATGGCGATTCCAGATTACAACGTTTGTTCTTTGAGCTCTTTGATTATTTCAACCTGACGCTGGTTGATGTAGTAGGATATCTGCTGTTGGGAGTGTTTTTCCGGGTAGAATTCCACAAAGCAATTGTAGGGGGCTTCATCCCCCGTCACTTTGATCACCGTTGCGGCAACCCCGACCTCGTGTATCGAACCATTGGCAATATCGGGGAGCTTCAGAAACATATTGATGTCGAGCCCCGTGGGCAGTTGTTCCTTGGACATGACGTCTATGGAGGCACCACCAAGGGAGATATCCTTGATGCCTCCTTTGAGGATATCCTCCGCAACGATCATTTCGGCTTCAAGCGGCCTGTCGAGCACGACCCTGACAAAGCGGCGCATATCCGACCTGATCTTGGCGTAGCCGAAGTTGCAGAGTATGACCTTTTTCCGGGCAACGTTGACGTAAAAAGCCTCCCCGAACATATCTTCGCGGAAGGAAAATTTTTCATGGGAGCGAATCAGGGCCTTATGCTCCAGGGTAATGACCTTTGCCTGGTACTCATGCACTTCGAATTCAGCCATTTCATTATCAACGTTGACCAACTTGGCATCGTAGGATACCGGAATTTCTTTATAATAATTGAGAAAGGAAAAACTCGTCCCAATCAGTTCTTTCATATTTTGAATGATTACCAAGGAATCTTCGCGCTCGGTCCCTTTAACGATTTTGTCAAAATACTGGAACATCACAAAATTCCCCGGGGAATTGATTGAATTGCAGAAAACGCGCGACTGTTGTATAAACGGGCAGGACTTTTTTTAACAGAAATGCCTTCGAACGACAAGCACTAATGGAAACAATTATGCACAATCGGCGCACATTTCCATTGTTCAGGATACAACCCCTTGTAATATTATGGGTGTGTGCATCCATCCCGGCATTGCCCGGGCAGGGCCGCGCCGATATTTACCGTTTCGTTACGGTTGACGGCGTTGAGACGTTCACCGATGCTCCCCAGAACAAGACGGCCAAGGTCGTCATCAAGGAGTATGGGACGCCGTTGGCCAAAAAGAAAAAGAAGGCCGCAAAAAACGAAAAAGTCAGGGATGTTTCCCTGAACGAGGTCGTGGAAAAGACCGTCAACGCCTCGATCAATCCCCGGGAAACGCCACCGGCGAGTTTTGAACCGCACCTGCCGCCGGTAGGCGGGACAATAACCTCAGGGGTCGGTATGCGCATCGATCCCATCGACGGAAGGTTGCGCCACCACAACGGCGTCGACATCGCCATCCCCGAGGGAACGGCCGTCAAAGCGGTTGGACCGGGGGTCGTCGTCTACAGCGGCCTCCGTTCCGGCTACGGTTACACGGTGCTGGTCGAACACGTCAACGGCATGGTCACGCTCTATGGTCACAACAGCCGTCTGCTGGTCGCCCAGGGACAGCAGATTGACGCCGATACGACCATTGCGCTGTCCGGCAGTACCGGACGGTCAACCGGGCCCCACCTCCATTTCGAGGCGTGGCAGGCGGGCGTCAACGTCACACCGGCCTTCATGCCCGGCAGCACCATGCCCCTGCCCAGGACGCACCTGGCGGCGGCGAAGCACAGGAGCAGTTTCCGCAAACAGGTTCTGGCCGACGGTTCGGTTCTCTTTACCAACATCCCCACCTCCGTTCCCTGATGTACGATCAGATAGGGAAATACAGTCGTAAGCTGATCTCCGACCGCTCGGCACTTCCGGACCGGATCGCCTTTGCCGCCCAGGACGACGCCGTGATCGCCGCGGGAGACGTCGGGTTGGCCCGCCTGGCGTCAGCTGTTCTTGAACGGCTCAACTGCCTGGCGCTCTGCGCCGCAGCACCGGCCCTCCCCTTCGCCGATTTTTTGTTGCAGCGTGCCGGGAACAACGAGCAGGAGATCGTGCCGCGCGATACCGAAACCCGTACCTTTCTGCACGACATCCCGATCCTGCGCCACAGCGATCTCGGCGACGATCCCGTGGGGGCCATCGCCCACGTGCTGGGCAACCGCAAGGGCGTCATCGTCCAAGGCATCGGCATCGTGGCCAGCGGCGCCCTGACCGTCGAACAGGCATTCATCAACTGGTCCTCCGTGTTCCACTCCACGTTCATCAAGTATCTGGAGGACGTGTTGCAGGACGGTTTCAAGCTGCCCGACGAGGCCCAGGCCTTTGATCACTTCCGCACAAAATGGCTGGCGCGACTTACGGCGGAGGGGCTGATCTTCAGAAACGGCCCCCTGCGAGACAAGGCAAATATCCTCGACGAGATGGCGCGGGTGGGACGCTATACGGTGGAGCGGGGCCTGGTCGATTCGTTTTTCGGCAACATCTCCTATTCCAACGGCGATCTGCTCTACATCTCCCAGACCGCTTCCAGCCTGGACGAACTGGCGGGTTGCATCGACCCGGTCCCCTTTGAAGACTGTTCCACAGTCGGCATCACCGCCTCCAGCGAACTGGTTGCCCATCGCCGCATCTTCGAAACCGCCGACTGCCGCGCCATCCTGCACGGCCACCCCCGCTTCGCCGTGGTCATGAGCATGCTCTGCGACGAGAAGGAACACTGCCCCATAACCGACTGTTGGAAAGAGTGCCCCAGGGTAAGGGTCATGGGCGGTACCCCCGTGGTGGCGGGTGAGATCGGCGCCGGAGGGATAGCAAAGAACGTTCCGCCGGTCATCGGAGGGCCGGGTCGGGCCATCGTCTATGGACATGGGGTGTTCACGCTTGGGCGTGCGGACTTTGCAGAGGCCTTCCAGGCACTGGTGGATGTGGAGAACTGGTGCCGGGAGGAGTATTTCCGCAGGTTCGACGAAAGATATGGCGGTTCATGATCGCCATCTGCCAAAAATACAGCAAATCGCAGAGGCACCTCTCCCCTGCGGCAGCCATGCCCTTTTCCCTCCCGTAAGCGCCTCCGAGACACACGCTTTTTTCAGGAATATTACAATAGATTTACATTGCATTTTCCATAACTGCTGTATCCTTTTAAAAGGTTAACCTTCCACCCGCAACCACCCCCGCCCGGAACACCGTAAAGGCAGCAAGCATGAAAATTCTTCTCGTATACCCCCATTACCCCGACACCTTCTGGAGTTTCCGCCACGCACTCAAGTTCATCGGGAAAAAGGCCGCGTTCCCACCCCTTGGCCTCTTGACCGTGGCCGCCATGCTTCCCGCCGCGTGGGACAAGCGGCTTGTGGATATGAATGTGCAACCGCTTTCCGACAAGCAGATCCTGTGGGCGGACTATGTCTTCATCAGCGCCATGACGGTCCAAAGGGAATCGGTCAACGATGTCCTGGCACGCTGCAAAAGCCTGGGAACCAAAACCGTCGTGGGTGGACCGCTCTTCACCGCCGCCCCGGCCGAGTTTGATTCGGCGGATCACCTGGTGCTGGGCGAGGCCGAGGTCACCCTTCCCCGTTTCCTTGACGACCTTGAGTGCGGTCAAGCGGAGCATAGCTATGTTTCCGACCAATGGGCGGAGATGCGGGAAACCCCCATCCCGCTCTGGAATCTGATCGATCCCTCAAAATATGCAGCCATGAATATCCAGTATTCCCGGGGCTGCCCGTTCGACTGCGAGTTCTGCGATATTACCCAGCTGTTCGGGCGCAAGCCGCGTACCAAAAGCACCGCGCAGCTGACCGGGGAACTCGACGCTCTCTATGCGTGGGGGTGGCGTGACGGGATATTCCTTGTGGACGACAACTTCATCGGCGACAGACGCAAGCTGAAGCAGGAAACCCTCCCGGCCATGCTCGCATGGATGGAGCGGCACAACCATCCCTTTGCCTTCTTTACCGAAGTTTCCATCGATCTGGCGGACGACCCGGACCTCATGGACCTCATGGTGCGGACCAGCTTTGAAGAGGTGTTCATCGGCATAGAAACCCCGAATGAGGACTGCCTGAGCGAAACCGGCAAGGTTCAGAACAAGAATCGCAACCTCCTTGAGTGCGTCAAAAAAATCCAGCACGCCGGGTTGCAGGTCCAAGGCGGGTTTATCGTGGGGTTCGACAGCGATCCCCTGTCGATTTTCGAGCGGCAGATACACTTTATCCAAGAGAGCGGCATCGCCACGGCCATGGTGGGGATGCTCACCGCGTTGCGCGGCACCAAGCTCCACCAGCGGCTCTTCAAGGAAGGCAGGTTATTGGGCGATACCTCCGGCAACAACACGGCCGTCGCCCTCAACTTTATCCCCCGCATGAAGGCGGAGACACTCATCAACGGCTATCGGAGCATCCTTACCAGCATCTACGCCCCAAAGAACTACTATCGAAGGGTGACCGGTTTTCTCCGCGAGTACCGGCCTCTCAAGCGGGGGAGCTTCCATGTGAAGCCCGGTTATTACGGGGCGTTCTTCAAATCCATCGTCATGCTGGGGGTAATCGGCAAAGAGCGGCTCCAGTTCTGGAAGCTCTTTTTCTGGTCCCTTTTCAGGCGGCCGCGCCTGTTCCCGCTTGCCATCACCTTTGCCATCTATGGCTACCACTTTCGGAAAATAACGGAAAAGATGAACTGGAACGGCATGTTCGACGCAAGCGGTATCGAGCATACCTGATCACGGGCAGTTAAACCTAGGGGGTTCCCCGGCAAGACCGGGGATTACCCAAAGGAATTTATGAACCTAACCTGAAAATGGAAGTGTAATGACCGCTTCCAGCCCGCCACCATCCCTGTTTCTGAGCACAATATCTCCGCCGTGACTGTGAACGACCGTTCGTACAACTGTCAGCCCCAAGCCGACTCCGCCGGTTTTGCGGCTGCGCGAACCTTCCAGCCGGTAAAACGGCGTGAAGACTTGTTGGAGGAATTCCGAAGGGATGCCGGGGCCGCGATCTTTAATAGCGACGGAGATTGCCTTTTCAAGGCAGGTGAGTTCGATCTCGGACTGCGTGCCATATTTCACGGTGTTGTCGATCAAATTGGTGAAAACGCGCTTCAAGCCCATGGGACGCCCTAAATACACCTGATGTTCCGGGCCGTAATAGGGAATATCTATTCCCTGGTCGGTATAATCGTCCCGTATGGTACGCAGTAGCTCCGACAAATCAAACTGCGTTGTCTGTTCGGTTTCGGCATCGTCACGGAAAAAATCCAAAGCCGCGTCGATCATTGCGTGCATTTCATCGACATCGCGAAACAGTTTGGTTTGTTGTTCAGCGTCTTCGATAAACTCCCCGCGCAACCGCATGCGGGTGAGCGGCGTTCGTAAATCGTGAGAAATGGCCATTAACATCGAGGTGCGGTCGGCAACAAATTTCTGTATCTGTGCTTGCATCGCGTTGAAGGCTTTAATGGCGACGCGCAATTCCTGCGGGCCGGCCTCGCACATCTGCGGTGCGCGGGTATCGGCGCCGAACCGGCGCACGGCTTCGGAAAATTGCTCTATCGGCTTTGCCAACTGACGCGCCGCGATAAGGGACAGGGCAACGACAGAGAATATCAGTAGCGTCAAAACAATGCCTATGCGCTTGGCATGCGCAAGCTCCCAATTCTGCCGGGGGGCCGTAAAGACGACCAAGCTATTATCGTGGAGCTCTACTACCATGAAGATCTTTTCCGGTTTGGTAAGGGCGTGCTGTTTTTTTGAAGGTGCTGCGATGTTGCCTTCAGACTCGAAAAACGCAACATTCCATTTGGTATCCCCACGGAATCGTTGGATTGCTTCCGGGGAAAAGGTGACTTCCCTGGCGTTTTCAGACAAAGGCACGACGTGGGACCGGTCCGCATACCAATCGACCTGAAAGTCTTTGATTCCGGTAGACGCCGCCAATCGAGGCCGTGCCGGCGGCGACGCAGCCTCTATAAGTTTTGTGACTATGCGGGCTTGATCAAGAAGTTCGGGCCTTCCGATGGGAGGTAATCCCAACACGCCTTCGACATTAAAATATATCTGGTTGAGCCCTATCGTTGTCAGCGCCGCCAACACAATCGTAAGGGCGAATCTCCGTGCGATGGTATCGCGAGGCCAATGTATACGGTTCATCCGCGCTGCACCGCTGTTGTCAACATGTAGCCGCCATTGCGAATAGTTCGAATAATCTCCGGCGTTTTCGCATCTGTTTCCAGCTTGCGGCGCAACCGGCTTACTTGCGTGTCGATGCTCCGATCATAGACATCATGGTTAATGCCACCCGTCCAATCAAGGAGTTGCTCGCGGCTCAGCACGTGCTGCGGGTGTTCGACAAAGGCGAGCAAAAGATCAAACTCACCGCCGGAAAGAGGGATAAGGACATTGGTGGCTGATCGTAATTCACGTTTGGCGACATCCAACCGCCATTTTCCGAAAGAAAGCACCGGCCGTGTTTCGGTCGAGAGAGCTTTCGGATTGACTTGTGCTTCCGATGTCCGGCGCAACACGGCCTTGACGCGGGCGAGAAGTTCGCGGGCATTGAATGGCTTGGTCAGATAATCATCCGCCCCGATTTCCAGTCCGACAATACGGTCAGTCGGGTCACCCATTGCCGTCAAAATAATTACGGGAATTTTCGAAATCAACCGTAAACGGCGACACAGGCTAAACCCATCTTCACCCTTCAACATGACGTCCAGGATGATGAGATCGAAGGTGTGGTTTTCCAACGCCTTGAACATCTCCGCCCCGCCCCCGGCGACCGTGACGGCATGGTAATGTTGGCTGAAAAACTTGGTCAGCAACGATAAGATTTCCTCATCGTCATCAACAATCAAAAGCTGCGGCATCTCTCTCATACCTCAAGTTTACCATCATAAATCCACGGTGATATGTCTGAAGATCAGTAATTTGTGTCAAGTCAGACACAATATATCGGCGTTGTACGAAAACAGACATTCTTCATACACAATATTCCTTTAGGTTACGTTGCACTGCGACCGCTGCGAGCCGGAAGCAACCGGTTCAAAGAAACCGTGAATCCAAAAATGCAACACCGACCAAAAGGAGAACAAAATGTTGTTTAAAATAGTGCCCGTAGCTGGAATGAATCTGCTCATTACATCCGTGGTTGCACTCGTACTCTCATTTTCCATCCCGGCGATGGCGCAGGCGGAAGATTCTGGAAATGAAGACAAAAGCGACTGGGATGTCTCGCTTGGTCTCGGCCTCGCTGCAGGCCCCGTCTATGAGGGAAGCACACACTACCAGGCCTCGCCGATACCCGTGGTCGCCGTCACGTGGCGCGATACCGTATCCCTTGGCATCGATGGCCTGTCACTTTATCATAAGAGTGGGGGGTTCCGCTATGGTGCGGGACTGACCTATGATCCGGGCCGCAAGGAAAACGGCAAGAACCTGTTAGGTATGTCATCGAGCGATCACCGTCTGGCGGGATTGGGCGATATCAAAGCAGCTATGGGTCTCAAGGCATTTGCTTCATATGACGTGCATCCTTTTCAACATATACCCTTGGTCGTACTCGATGCCTCGGCTACCAAATTGATCGGCGGCAGCACTAACGACGGTGTACTCGTGCAGGGCGGCCTTTCGATGCCATTTCAACTCGGCCAGGACTGGCGACTGACGCCAAAGGTCGGTACGACCTGGGCCAACGACCACTACATGCAGGATTACTTCGGCGTTACCCCTGAACAGGCGGCACGGTCGCGGTTTTCGGCCTACAAGGCTAAAGCCGGCATGAAGGATGCCAGCGTCGGGCTTAACGTAACGTATTCGATTGGCAAGAATTGGTTCGTATCGGGCGATGGCCGGGTCAAAAGGTTGCTAAGCGACGCCGCATCCAGCCCTATCAGCGCAACGAACATAAACGCCGGCATAGTCACGCTGGTGGGATATCATTTTTGAATGGAATACACGCCAGGTAGCTTCTATTCGTAAGTGCACCACATGAAGTAGGAGTAGAACGAGACCTGCTAAAGAGGCAGGTCCACGTTCAACACATTTTCAGCACAATCCGCCCTCTCACGCCCGCCACTCTCCAACATCCCACCATCCAACTCCCACATGTCCCGGTAACGCCGGCTGCGTGCCAGCAGTTCGGCGTGGTTGCCCCGCTCGACGATGCGCCCCTCGTCCATGAGCAGCACCTCGTCCATGGCCTCCAGCCCGATCCGGCTATGGGTGATCACCAACAGCGCCCTGCCCTCGGCATAGCTGAACACCCGTTCCAGCAGCGAACGGGCGGCGGCGGCGTCCACCCCTTCCGTCGGTTCGTCCAACAGCAGGACCGGGCTATCCTTGAGGATGGCCCGGGCAATGGCCAGACGGCGGATCTGGCCGCCGGAGAGCTTCACCCCCCCCTCACCGGCCGACGTGTCGTACCCCTGAGCAAAGGCGGCGATCTCGTCGTGAACCCCCGCAATATCGGCTGCCGCTATTATTTCCTCCTCATTGGCCTCGGGCCGGGCTATCAGCAGGTTCTCCCGCAGGGTGGCGTTGAACAAAAACGGTTGCTGGCTGGCCACCGCCATGAGCCGTCGCACTGTTTCGCCGTCATACTCCCTGATCTCCCGCCCGGCTAGGGTAATGGAGCCGCTATCGTACTCCCGGAAACGGAGCAACAAGGCCAGCAGGGTGCTCTTGCCCGCGCCACTGGTTCCCACCACGGCCACCTTGCGACCGGGCGCAAGGTCAAGGTCGATCCCCTCCAGGGTTGCTGCGCCATCCCCATAGGAAAAGCCCACTCCCCGCAGGGTGAGGAGAGGTGTCTCCGGCAACTGAGCCGGTTCACGGGGTTCGTTGACCGCCGGGGTTTCATCCGCCAGGGAGAAGATGCGCCGGGCCGCCGCCAGGGTCTGCCCCAGCAGGCGAAAGGCCGGCGGGAGCGGCAGGACCGCCTCGAAAGCGGCCTGGCAGAAGAGCGCCAGCATGACCATCTGGGGCCCGGTCAGGGAACCGGCGCGCACCAGGGGGATCGAGATGACCAGCGCCAGCCAGAGGGCAAGGCCGGAACAGAGCCCCACGCCACCGGCGGAGACACCGGCCAGTCCGGCCAGACGGGCTTGATCGGCCAGCAGGCGCCGGTTCAGCTCCACTACCCGCTCCTTCTGACGCCCTGCCGCACCGTAGGCCAGGAGTTCTTCCATCCCCCGCAGGCCGTCCACCACAGCGGTGCGCAGTTCCGCAGAGGTTTGGGTTACCCGTGCCCCCGGCTTGCGCCCCAGCAGATGAACCGCCAGGGGGAGGAAACCGCCGGCCGCGAGGAGCAGCGCTCCGGTCGCCAACGCCACGGCGCTACTGAAATACCACAGGAACAGAATGAACAGCAGGCTGGAACAGAGCGCGGTCAGTACCGGCGCCAGTAGACGCAGGTAAAAATTGTCCAGGCTGTCGATGTCGGCCCGGATACGGCTGAGAAGATCGCCGCTGGCGTAGCTCTCCAACCGCGCCGGGGCCAGCGGTTCGATGCGGCGGTAGATCCAGACCCGCAGACCCGCCAGGAGCCGCAACGAGGCCTGGTGGCTGACCACCCGCTCGGCGTAGCGGCCAAGGGTGCGCCCGATCGCCAGGGTGCGGATACCGGCCGCAGGGTAGTGATAGTTGATGGGGGTGCCGTTGATCCCGGCCAGGGCCATGGCGGCGATGAACCACCCCGAGAGGGCCAAGAGCCCCACATTGGCAAAAAGCGTCACCAGCGAGAGCCCGAGAGCGGCCAAGAGCCAGGCGCGATAGGGCCACGCCAGTTTCAGGAGGCGCAGGATATCCCTCATGCCCCCTCCCCGGCGGCAGCCATGCGAGCGAACAGCCCACCCGCACCCTTCAGTTCATCATAGTGTCCCTGCTCGATGATCCTCCCCCCACTCATGACAACGACCCGGTCGGCATCCTCCAGGGTGGCCAGGCGGTGGGCGATGGACAATACGGTCCGGCCTTGGGCAAGTTCGCCGAGCGCCTCCCGGACCAACGTCTCCGAATGGGCGTCCAGTCCGGCGGTCGGTTCATCGGTGATGATCAGGGGGCTGTCCTTGAGGAATACCCGTGCCAGCGCGATACGCCGAGCCTGGCCGCCGGACAGTCCGGCCCCCTGTTCGCCGATCACCGTATCCAGCCCATGGGGCAAGCGGGCGATAAACTCCCCGCAACGGGCCCGTGAAGCAGCCTGGAGAACATCTGTGTCCGTGGCGTCCCGGCGCCCCAGGCGGATATTATCGCCGATGGTGCCGTGAAAGAGGTGGGGACTCTGGGGAACCCAGGCCACATGACAACGCCATTGATCGGGATCACATTGTGCCAGGTCCACGCCGTTGACCAGCACCCGTCCATGTTCCGGCAGGGCAAAACCCAGGAGCAGCGCCGCCAGGGTGCTTTTCCCGGCCCCGCTCGGCCCCACCAGAGCGACCCGTTCTCCCGGCGCCAAGTTGAGCGTCACGCCATCGATCACGGGGGGAGAGTCAGGGGCGTAGCGGAAGCGGACATCTTCGAGGCAGATCCGGAGCGGCGAGATGGGGGGTAGCGGGCGGGGGGCAGCGGGTCGGGGGGCAGGCGGGGTGTCCAGCAGGCTGAAGATACGTTCGGCCGCGCCGATGGCCTCCATGCGGGCATGGTAGTAGTTCCCCATCAGGCGTAGCGGCAGGTAGAATTCCGGCGCCAGGAGCAGCACGGTGAAACCGTCCTGAAAGGCCATGCCCCCTTTCAAGAGCCGGAAGCCGATAACCACCGCCATCAACGCCACGCTGACCGTGGCAAAGAACTCCAGGACCAGGGCGGAGAGGAAGGCCATGTAGAGAACCGACATGGTGGCCCGGCGGTAATCGTCCGAGATGCGGGCGATCATCTCGGCTTCGCGCCGCGAGGCGTTGAACATGCGGAGGGTGGCCAGTCCGTTGACCCGGTCGAGAAAGTATCCCCCCAGGCGGGCCAGGGTTTGCCACTGGCGCTGGTTGAGCCGTTCGGCACCCCGGCCGATCAGGATAGTGAAAAAGGGGATGAAGGGGGCCGTGAACAGCATGATCCCGGCCGAGATCCAGTCGGCCGGAACAACCGCAGCAAGAATGGAGAGCGGTACCACGGCCATCACGGCCAGGTGGGGCAGGTAGCGGCTGTAGTAACCTTCCAGCGCCTCCACGCCGTCCACGATCACCGTGGCCACCTCGCCGGCCCGATCCCCCTTGAGTTGCAAAGGACCGGCATCCAGCAGGCGTTGGAAGAGATCGTTACGCACCTCCTGGCGGATGGTGGCCGAGGCCGCGAAGGCGACCCGCTCGGAGACCCAGGAGAGTCCGGCTCTCGCCAGCATCAGGGGGGGGAGCCAGAGCAGTTGGGGCAGCACCTCCCGGTAACCGGAACCATCTATCATGACCCGGTGCACCAGCCCGGCCACGATCAGGGCCTGGGCGATCAGCACGAAGCCGCTCGCGATACCCAGCCCCACGGCCAGCAGCAGGGTCGGTTTCACACGGTTCTTGAGGAGGTTCAGGCGTTGTTCGGGAGCAGGTTTTTCAGTGATGTCCTCACTCACGGCAATCCGGTTACGCCGGAATGCCGCGCCGGCGCGCAGCCTCGAACAGGGCGATGCCGCCGGCCACCGAGGCGTTCAGGGAAGATACGCCGCCGTAGAGCGGGATCGATAGGACCACGTCGCACTGTTTGCGCACCAGGGGACGAATCCCCTCCCCTTCGTTTCCCACCAACAGGACGACCTTGCCGGAAAAATCCACATCGTAGAGCGACTGCCCGGCCTCGCCGGCCAGGCCGTAGACCCAGTAACCGCCATCCTTGAGCACCTGGAGGCTCTGGGCCACGTTGGTCACCTGGGCGACCGGGATGGTCTCGACCGCACCGGCCGAAGCCTTTTCCACGGTCGGGGTAACGCCGACGGCGCGGTCTTTGGGGATGATGATGCCGTCGCAACCGGCACAGGCTGCGGTGCGGATCAGCGCCCCCAGATTGTGGGGGTCCTGGATGCCGTCCAGCACCAGCAGAAAACCGCTGCGTCCCGCCTCGTCAATGCGGGCCACGAGATCGTCCAGGTCGGCATACCGGAAGGGCTCAACCATGAGCGCAACCCCCTGGTGGTGGCTGGAGGCGCACAGCTTGGTCAGATCGTCGCGCTCGCGCCGGTGGATCGGAACGCCCCGTTCCTCGGCCAGCTTGAGGATCTTCTCGAGACGATGGTCGGTTGCCGAGGACTGTACATACAGTTCAAAGGCTCCACGCGCGCCGCGCAGCGCCTCCTTGACCGGATTGACGCCGAAGACCAGTTCGCCTTTCATGGGCACCCTCCTGCGATTTCGTCCACGATCATCCGGCTGGCGGCCACCGGATCGCCCGCCTTGGCGATGGGGCGGCCGATCACCAGATAGTCTGCTCCGGCGGTAACCGCCTCGGCCGGTGTCATGACGCGTTTCTGGTCGTCCAGGGAGGCGAACGAGGGCCGAACGCCGGGGGTAACGATCAGGAAATCCGGGCCGCAGGCCGCGCGGATCGATTCGATCTCCAGGGGCGAGGCGACCACGCCGTCCATGCCGGAATCCTTGGCCAGACGGGCCAGGCGGACGACCATCTCCTCCACCGGCCTCTCGATCCCCACCTGGCGCAGGGTCTCGGCCGTGGACGAGGTCAGAATGGTCACAGCCAGGAGCCGGGGGCGCTCGTCGCCGAACTCCTTGCGCACCGTGGCGGCGGCCGTAGCCATCATCTCTTCCCCCCCCAGGGCGTGCAGGTTGGCCAGTTGCACCCCGAGCCGGGCCGCCTCGACCATGGCCTTGGCCACGGTGTTGGGGATGTCGTGATACTTGAGATCGAGAAAAACTTTGCCACCGTGACGCTGCACGGTCTTGACCGCCTCGGGGCCACAGGAGGTGAACAACTCCTTGCCGACCTTGAACATCCCCACATGGCCGGCCAATTGCGCCGCCCAGCGGTCGATGTCGGCCAGTCCGTGCACATCCAGGGCAAAGATGATTTTATCGCGTGCTTGTTCGGGCGTCATAACTACCTTTCTTAATTTGTCACGGAGACACAGAGACATAGAGGTTAGGAAGGGGAGACCACCCCCTGCCCCCCTCCTTATCAAGGAGGGGGATCATCTGGGCGTTTTTCCTCCCCTCCTAGTTTAGGAGGGGTCGGGGGTGGTAGCCATCCTCAGTTTACAAACTTACTTTTCCTTCTCCGTGTCTCTGTGGCGAAATTTGATTTTGTTACTTAGATTTTGTTCTACAACAGGTTCGCCGCCAGTTCCGCCAACTCGGAACGTTCCCCCTTGGTCAGGGTCACGTGGGCGGCGATCTTCTCCCCCTTGAACCGCTCAACCAGGAAGCTCAGGCCGTTGCTGGACGAATCCACGTAGGGGTTGTCGATCTGGTAGGGGTCGCCGGTCAGGATGATCTTGGTCCCCTCTCCCACCCGGGTGACGATGGTTTTGATCTCATGGGGGGTCAGGTTCTGAGCCTCGTCCACGATCAGATACTGGTTGGGGATGGAGCGGCCGCGGATGTAGGTCAAGGGCTCGATATCCAGAAGTCCCATGGCCATCAACTCCTTGTACCCCTTGCTGTGGCGCTTCTCCGATTCGTGTCCCGAGATGAGCAGTTCCACGTTGTCGAAGATCGGCTGCATCCAGGGTGTCAGTTTTTCCTCGATATCGCCCGGCAGAAATCCCAGGTCCTTGCCCATGGGGAAAACCGGCCGGGAAACGAGCAGGCGATTGTAAATATTCTCCTCGGCGGTCTTGTGCAGGCCGGCGGCGATGGCCAAAAGCGTCTTGCCGGTGCCCGCCTTGCCCACCAGGGTCACCAGTTTGATGGAGTCGTCCATCAGCACATCCAGGGCAAAGGATTGCTCGCGGTTGCGGGCGAAGATGCTCCAGATCCCCTCCTTGGGGACCTTGCGCACCGGGACGATGTGCCCGCTCTCCGCGTCGTAGCGGCAGATGGCGGTATGGGAGGCGTTGCTACTGTCCGTAATGGTGATGAACTCATTGGGGGCAAGCCCTTGCGGCGCCTCCAGCCAGTTCTGCCCGTAAAACCGGTCCACGGCCTCGGGCGTCATCTCGATGCTGCGGGTCCCGGAATAGAGATCCTGGATATCAATCTTGTCCGATTCGTAATCCTCGGCGGCCAAACCGATGGCATCGGCCTTGATGCGCAGGTTGGTGTCCTTGGTGACGAAGATGAGCTCGGTGTCGGGAAAGCGGTCGCGCATATCCAGGGCTACCGCCAGGATGCGGTTGTCGCCGCTGTCCACCCGCAGGTCCACCGGTAGACGCTTGAGATAGTTTTCGCTGAACAGTTCGACCCGCAGGGTACCCTGTCCGGGGAGCGTAACGCCGGACGCCAGCGAGCCCTTTTCCCGCATGGTGTCGAGGATGCGTGAGATCTGACGGGCATTGCGGCCGGTTTCGTTCATGTCCTTTTTGAAACGGTCAACCTCTTCAATCACGGTTATGGGGATGATGATGTTGTTGTCCTGAAATCTGAACAGGGACTGGGGATCATGCAGCAGCACATTGGTGTCGAGGATGAAGTTTTTCACGGAAGGCCTTTCTGTCGGGAGGATTAATCAAACAAGAGACCAAACACATTCAAATCTGCCGCAGGGGCACGGAGACACGGAGAAAACCCTGAGGATACGTACAAACATTCAATTAAATAAGAGCAGTTACGTAGCTATATTTTAAGTTTTGAATTAAGTTTCTATATAGTTCTCTGAGTCTCTGTGGCAGATTTATATGCCTCTCTAAAGCTGGCAGCATTCTACAACGGCATCGCAGAAAATAGCAATCTCTTCGCCCGTGGAGAACCAGCCCGGACTCATGCGCAGGGTGCCGCCGGGGAAGCTGCCCAGGCTGCGGTGCGCCTGGGGTGCGCAGTGCAACCCGGCCCGCACGGCGATATCATGGTTGTGGTCCAGCATGAATGCCAAGGCAGCGGGGTCGGTTCCCGCGACGGTAAAGGAGAGTACGCCGCCACGCAGGGCCGGGTCGGATGGGCCGTAGAGTGTGACCTGCGGCAACTCGGCCAAACGCCGTGCGGCTGATCCGACCAGGTGGCGTTCCTTGTCCCCGATGGCTGATACGCCCTGTTCCAGGACGAATTCGACCCCGGCTTTGAGCCCGGCGATACCGGGCATATTATGGGTGCCCGCCTCGAAACCGTCCGGCAGGGTCAGGGGCTGTTCCTCGGCAGTGGAACTGGTGCCGGTCCCCCCCTGAAGAAGCGGTTTCAGGTGGACAGCCGGGGAGGCGTAGAGGAAACCGGTTCCCTGGGGGCCATAGAGCCCCTTGTGCCCCGGTGCGGCCAAAAGATCGATGCCGGTCCTGATTACATCGATCGGTTCGCTGCCCGCCGATTGGGCCGCATCCACCAGGAACAGCGCGCCGGCCTCCCGGGCGATTGCCCCTATCCTGTCAATGGGCTGAATTGTGCCGCACACGTTGGAGATATGGGCCATGGCGACCATCCGGGTAGTGGGCCTCAGGGCGCGTCTGACATCGTCCGGGTCCACCATGCCGGTGCCGTCGGCCCTGACCACGGTCACCTCCACCCCCGATGCGCGCAAGGCGGTCAGAGGACGCATCAGGGAGTTGTGTTCCATGGAGGTGGTAACCACATGGTCACCCGGGACAAGAACGCCCCGAAGCGCCAGGTTGAGCGCCTCGGTGGTGCTATGGGTCATGATGATCCGCGAAGAGTCGGGAATGGCGAACAGGGTGGCGATGGCTTCGCGTGCCTGGAGCAGTAGACGACCGGCTTCCAGGGAACGCCGATGCCCCCCCCGCCCCGGCGACGAACCGATCTCCCGCATGGCGTGCATGACCGCCTGGTAAACGGATTCCGGTTTGGGGTGGGATGTCGCCGCGTTATCGAGATAGATGGACATAGGGCTATGCTTCAAGGCAGAATGGCTGGTTGGCTGGAAAGCCAGGGAAAGACCTGCACCGTGCCGGAACGCGGTTCCCGTGAACCGTCGAACACCTTGGATGAAATGGTCTTTTCATCGTCGCCCCCCCACCAGTTTTGCACGGCAACCACATCTTCACGTCCGGCATTATAGAGATTGAAGCCACCGTTGCCGCGGAAAGCGCATCCCCAGACCGTTACCCGGCCGTCCTCGGTTCGCAGGGCATCGTGGTCGTTGTCGGCGAAAAGAGACCGATTGATCTTCATACGGCTGGAGCCGAGATGCAGGGCCGTATCCTTATTGAGCATGAAGCGCGTCATGAAGATCTGCCCCTCCCCTCCCGTTACCATCGCTCCGGCACCGTTCGAGGAGATGTTGCAGGAACTGATCCTGAGACGGCATTCCTCGGCCCGAATCCCCCGCTGGCCGTTGTCCGTCACGCTGGTGGACGCCAGGACGACCGACGAACGGAACAGGGACATCCCCTGGCGGTTCGTGCTCACACTGCTGTCGCGCAATTCGAATTCGGCATCATGTACCTCGATGCCCGTTTCACAGGCTGAAAAACTCGACGATGCAAGGGTGGCGCTGCTGTCACGCAGCGACAGACCTATTTTTGAGAGGGCGACGCGCGCCGACTTGGCGGTAAAGGCCGAAAAATGCGCTTCGAGCCCCGTTTCCGCCCCTTCGATGGCGGTATGTTCGAACTGGTTGCGTTTTTCGGTTGCAAGCAGCAGGATACCGCCCCAGTCTCCCGTGACCGGCATGGGGGCATCCGAAGAAAACAGGATCGGCCGTTCGGCCGTGCCGATACTCTGAATACGCCCCATGACAACCAGGCGGGCCTTGCGGAGAGCGCCATCGACCCGGGCAAAGCGCACCGTCGTTCCCGGTTCGATGCGAAGCGTGGCCTGGGGGGCAATCACCAAAGCTCCCTTGATCAGTACGGTCCCACGCCACGTGACGTCTTCGGTGAGGGTCGCATGGTCGTAACGGATATCAGGGCGTTTTTGGGGGGACGAGGAGGGGCCGTCAACGGCATGGGATACCTGGGGACGGGCCGATTCAAGGGGGACAATACCTTGGAGCCGTGCCGCCATGGCGCTTCTGGTGAGCGGGTTTTCTTCACTCGCGGCGCAGATGCTCCGGCAAACGATCAGTGGCAGGATTATGAGGCAGATGCCGACGCAGCTGAAAACAAGGTTCTTCACACGGTGCTCCATTCGGTAATGTCTTAGCTTCTACCATAGTTGCGGGGTAGCTGTAAATTTTTTGTTCTTTTCAGTACGTTAGATTTGCCGTAAATATTATATTGACTTGTCATATATGTTGTGGTTTTATTTTGCGCGCTCCACCAAATATTGTGGTTTTGTGCGAGTAATATATTCTACCCCCAATTCCTCAAAATAACTCGATTTTTTCACGCCACAAGGAGAACCATCCATGAAAAAGGAATCCTCACACGACACAATCCCCGACCTTTCGAAAAATGCCGCAACCGTCCTTGAAAAGCGCTATTTGAGGCGCGATGCCGAGGGCAAGGTGTTGGAGACGCCGGCGCACATGTTCCGCCGCGTCGCCGAAACCATTGCGGCTCCCAATAAAAAATTCGACAAAAAGACCGACCTCAAAGGCTTGGCCGACACGTTTTACCGCATGATGACCAACTTCGAATTTCTTCCCAACTCCCCGACCCTGATGAATGCCGGCCGCCAACTGGGACAACTCTCGGCCTGCTTCGTCCTGCCGGTGGGCGATTCCATGGAAGAGATCTTCGACGCCGTCAAATTCACCGCCCTGATCCATAAATCCGGCGGCGGCACCGGTTTTTCCTTCTCGCGCCTGCGTCCGGCCAATGACGTGGTCAGTTCGACCACCGGCATCTCCAGCGGCCCGCTCTCCTTCATGCGGGTGTTCGATATCGCCACCGAAACCATCAAGCAGGGTGGCACCCGGCGCGGCGCCAATATGGGCATCCTGCGGGTCGACCACCCCAACATCATGGATTTCATCATGTGCAAGGCCGACCAGAAGCAACTCAACAACTTCAATATCTCCGTCGGGTTGACCGAGAAATTCATGCAGGCCGTGGAGCGGGACGAAGAGTACGACCTGATCAACCCCCGCGACAAGAAGGTCTTTGGCCGTCAAAACGCCCGCAAGGTCTTTCACCGTATCGTGGTGCAGGCCTGGGAAAACGGCGAACCGGGCATCATCTTCCTGGACCGGCTCAACCGTGACAACCCGACCCCCCATATCGGTGAGATCGAATCCACCAATCCCTGCGGCGAACAGCCTTTGCTCCCCTACGAATCCTGTAACCTGGGCTCCATCAACCTGGGAAAATTTGTCAAGGACGGCACCGTTGACTGGAAGAAACTGAAAACCGTCGTGCATGACTCGGTAAACTTTTTGGATAACGTCATCGAGGCCAACAACTATCCCCTGCAACAGATTCACGACATGACCCACGCTAACCGCAAGATCGGCCTGGGGGTCATGGGATGGGCCGACATGCTGATCCTGCTGGGAGTGCCCTACAACTCCGAAGAGGCGGTCAAACTGGGCAAAAAGGTAATGAAGTTCATCAACGACGAGGGGCATCTGGCATCCCAGGAATTGGGCAAGCAACGCGGCTCCTTCCCCAATTTTCAGGGTTCGATCTTCGACACGAAGGGCGCAACGCCCATGCGCAACGCAACGGTTACCACCATTGCGCCCACCGGCACCATCTCGATCATCTCCAATGCCTCCTCCGGTGTGGAGCCTCTCTTTGCCGTTTCCTACATCCGTACCGTCATGGACAAGAACGTGCTGGTGGAGGTTAATCCGATCTTCGAACAGATCGCCAAGGAGCGTGGGTTCTATTCCGAAGCGCTGATGAAGAAGATCGCCGAACACGGCACCGTCCACGACATCCCCGAGGTGCCGGAAGACGTGCGCAGGGTCTTCGTCACCGCCCACGACATCACCCCCGAAGACCATATCCAGATGCAGGCCGCCTTCCAACTCTACACCGACAACGCGGTCTCCAAGACGGTTAACTTCCCCAATTCGGCCACCATGGACGATGTGGAAAAGGCCTACATGCTGGCCTACGAGTCCGGTTGCAAGGGTGTCACCATCTATCGTGACGGTTCCCGCGACGAGCAGGTGCTTTCCACCGGCAAGAAAGAGGAACAGCAGGCCGCCGTGGCTGCCACGCCGGTGGAAGACGAGAAGAAGGCCATCAAGCGCGACCGTCCCAAGGCGCTCAAAGGATGGACCTATCAGATGCAGACCGGTTGCGGGCCACTCTACGTAACCGTCAACGAGGACAACAACGGTTTGTTCGAACTCTTCACCACCATGGGCAAGGCCGGCGGTTGCGCCGCATCCCAAAGCGAGGCCATCGGCCGCATGGTTTCCCTGGCATGGCGCAGCGGCGTCCAGGCCCGTCAGGTCATCAAACAACTCCTGGGGATCTCCTGCCACTGCCCCTCCGGCTTTGGCGACAACCGCATACTTTCCTGCGCCGACGCCGTGGCCAAGGCCATCCAGGCCCACATGGTGGCCAACGGCTACGACATCGACGCCGAAACCGCCACCCAGGAACGGGGCGCCTGCCCCGATTGCGGCGGCATCATCGAGCACGAGGGGGGCTGCTGCGTCTGCCGCGTGTGCGGATACTCGGAGTGTGCGTAACCGCCTTCGTTCATACGTCCCCCTTTGACAAAGGGGGATTGAGGGGGATTTGCTCTTGACTTTAAACCGGCGCTACGGAATTATTCCGGGCGCCGGTTTGCGTTTTTGAGGTCAGCATTGTGCATGTTCATGGGTGAATTGTTCCATTTGGGGGGATCGGCAATTTACGCGCGCGCGTGAATCGCTCAGCGAGGATTAAATGATATGGCAACTACAATGACAATTCTGAGACTTTTTGTCGGGTCTCCAGGTGATGTAACACATGAGAGAGAAATATTAGAAGAAATCGTACGGGAACTAAATCTTGTCTGGAGCAGGCAACTGGGCATTTATCTTGAGCTTACAAAGTGGGAAACCCATGCCTATCCGGGAGTCGGAACTGAACCTCAGGCAGTCATTAACGAACAGATTGGCGAGGATTGGGACATATTTATCGGCATAATGTGGACAAGGTTTGGCACTCCTACAAAAAATTATGGATCAGGCACAGAGGAGGAGTTTGAAATCGGGCTACGATTGTTTAAAGAGAGCCCAAGGCTGAAGAGGGTTATGTTCTATTTCAACAATGCTCCGGTAAGTCCGTCTGCTGTAGACATAGATCAATTCCGTCATGTAATTCAGTTTAAAAACAAATTGGGGGAAAAAGGTTCCCTCTATTGGGAATACCATAACGAAGAAGAATTTTCACAGTTAGTACGAATGCACTTAAGCCGTCAGATACAAGATTGGGGTAATAAATGGGGAGAGCAGCAGTCTGAGCCTATGGTGCCGGTGGTAGTTGCTGTGGTTGAGGAAGTAGCAAATACTTCCGAAGACGAGGGTTTTCTAGACCTTGTTGAAGACGGCTGTGAAAAGTTTGCGGCAATGACATCTGTAATGGCCTCAATGACCGAAGCTGCAATGAATTTAAATGAAAAAGTAGATGAGAAAAATACTGATCTACTAGCAGCAAATCAAGCAGGAGATTTAAAGGCCATCAAGAGGCTAACCAATTCGATAGCAGAAGATCTCGACTTCTTCGCTTCCCTTCTTGAGGCTGAAACGCCCATTTTCGCTGAGGCTTTAAAGAACGGCATAAACACAATGACCAAGGCAACAAACATTGTAAAAGAATTTATTACTGGTGATGTTTCAGAGATAAAAAATACTTTAGCGGGAATGAGAGGCTTTCGTGATGCCTTAATTGGCGCCAAATCCGGAAATGATTCATTTTACCAGCAGTTAGAATCAACACCACGAATGACAACTTTGATGAATCATGCAAAACGGCGCGCATTGAAGGTAATGGGGAGCCTCAGTAGAGAAATAGATATGGGTATTAACCTTATGACTGAGCTTGAAAAAAATCTTATAGATATCATTGAGCAAAGCGAAGTTATTTTGCCACATGGAGGGAGTGCCGATTGTTGATGTTACTTCCAACCATCGGCGAAAAGAGTATGGACCCGCCCAAAATAACTGGCGGAGAGCCTTAAAGGGGCAGCCCTTGACACGAGACAATAAACTTGAATTGACCCCCAAAATGTCTCATGTCAGGGGCTGCCCCCCTCAGCTCTTTGCATGAAGGTTGGGGACAATCCCCCCTTTGACAAAGGGGGGTTAGGGGGGATTTGCTTTCGTCATACTCTCCTACCAAGTGGAGATTCATTGATGCTGCCATACGGTCAAAATCTGAACAAACCAGCCCGTGCACTGCGGAGCAACATGACAGATGCGGAACAACTGCTTTGGTCGCACGTACGACGGAAGCAAATACTCGGGATTCAGTTTTATCGTCAAAAGCCAATCGGCCCGTTTATAGTTGATTTTTATGCGCCGGCAACCGGATTGGTGATTGAAGTCGATGGCAGCCAACATTATGAAAAGCAACATCGTCGTCGAGATGAGGAACGTGATGCGGCGCTTGCAACGCTGGGGCTGACCGTGCTGCGTTTTGATAATTTGCAGGTATTGACGGAGCTGAATGCTGTAATGGAGCATATATATTCGGCTGTTCAGGAACGGATTGAGGCAAATCCCCCCTGCCCCCCTTTTGTAAAGGGGGGATAATAACCAGCCCCCCATCCAAAGACTTAACACCCTACCGAAAGGACCTCCCATGAAAAACCTGCTTTCCCTGCTCCTGCTGTCCGCAGCCCTCCTGGCGTCCGCCGTGCCTAGCCATGCCGACGACACCAAAAATGACCGGATTGCGGCCACCAGGGCATATCTGAAGGCCGTGCCGCCCGAAAACATGGCCAAAGACCTGACAACCGAGATACTGAAGACCGTCCCACCGGAACAGCAGGCAATGGCCGCAGAAACCCTCAAAAAGGCGCTCGATCCCAAGTTCCTGGAATCGGTCACCCTTACGGCCATGCCCAAACATTTCACGACAGATGAAATCAAGGCGCTGACCAAATTCTACACCAGCGCCGAGGGGTCCTCGATCATGAAGAAATTCGGGGCTTATATGGCGGATATCATGCCTGCGGTGCAGAGCCGGATCATGAGCACTCTTGCGCCCTAACCGGTTCGGATTGAGGCGGACCACCGACCCACCTCCCCATGCCATCCTGGAGAAAACTGAACCATGCCCAAGGAACTGACCCACTGGATACTGGCCGAACGATCGCTGGCCGGACTGGAAGACACGAGCCGCCTCTCTGCCCTCATCCACGAAAACCGCGCGCTCTATCTGGCCGGCGCGGTTCTGCCCGACACCCCGTTGCACCTCATAGGTGGCCCCCATGGCCCGACGGCCCTGGAGCTGGCACATCGGTTTCACGATACCGAGGGCAACAGCTATGCCCCGCTTATTCGGGCCGAGGAGAGCTATGGGGCGATAGGTCTTCCGGCCGGGCTGTTCGCCTGTCTGCTGGGGGTGCTCTCCCACATGCAGGCCGACATCGCCTTTCACCCCTTCGTTTATGCCCAAAGCGGCACGCGGGATATCGGCCGCCACTACCGGGTGGAGACCGCCCTCGATTGCCATTTCTCCCGCCAAGGCGATCATCTCCCGGCACAACGGCTGAATGCCCTCATGACCCCCGCCATCCGGGCCGAACTGGTCACGGCAAGCGCCCTGTTGTTCGATCCCGAGGGGCAACTGCCGCGCCGGGCACTGGAACGGGCTCTAACGCTCCACTGCCGCATCCAGGCCATGTACGACAGCACCTTTTGGAAACTGGCCGCCCGCCTGCTGGCCTGCCTGCCGCTCCCCCTGTTCAAGCATGCACAGCACCTGTTCTATCCCCTGATCCGGTCCGGGAACGATCCTGCCCAATCGTGTGGCAACTGGCGTCACCCGGTGACAGGTGAAGAGAGGATCGAAACGCCCGACGATCTGGCACAGGAGGTTGTACGACGCACCGTGGCCCTGTTCGAGCGGATTGAGGCTGAGGGTGGCCTGAAGGGAGCCCTCGGCGCTTCGCCGGGAGAGAACCTGTTGACCGGACTTTTCGGGGTCGGCAAGCAGGAGATGGAAAGACAGCAGCCATAATTAGATTATTTCCCCTTGACGTCAACCTCGACTATAATGCCCCCATGAGCACACCCGCCTTTACCCTGATCGTCATTTCGGCAGTCATGCACGCCCTTTGGAACCTGTTGGTGAAGCGCAGCACCCACAAGACCGTCTTCATCTGGTGGATGTTCATCGCCTCCAGCCTGCTCTTCAGCCTTTGCCTGCCGCTGGTCGCCGAGCCGTTCCGTTGGCCCGGCTCCAAAACCGTGTTCATGATCGCCATCGGCGCGGTCTGCTACGTCCTCTACCACCTCTTTAACGGCCGCGCCTACCGGGGTGGCGACCTGTCGGTGGTGTATCCCCTATCCCAGACCTCCATGATCTATGTGCCCATATGGGGCATGATCCTGTTACGCGAGCGCCTATCCTTTGTGGGCGTCTGTGGAATCCTGCTGGTGATCCTCGGGACCTTCTCGGTACAGATGCAACGTTTTTCCCTGTTCGAACTGGTGCGCCCCTTCCGCAACCTGCGCAGCCAGTCGGTCCAGGCGGCACTGACCGCCGGATTCATCTACTCCATCGGTTCCATAGCTGAAAAGACCGGCGTCAAAAACTACTCGCCGCTCTATTTCACCTATTTTCTGGTTCTCTCCATGCTGGCCATGATGACCATCAATCTGGCCCGCCCCAAGTATCGATCACACATCGGGCAGGAATTGCGCGAGCACTGGGCTCTGGTGCTCTGGAGCGGCCCGATCATCATGGCCTCGTTTCTCACCTTCCGCTACGGCCTCAACCTGTCGCCGGTCAGCTATGCCGTGCCGGTCCGCCAAGTCAGTATTTTGGTGGGGGTGCTGATCGGCATCCTTTTCCTCGGCGAGTCGTTCGGCAGAATCCGGATGGTTTCGGCCCTGCTCATCCTGGCCGGTGCGGCTCTGATACGGCTCGGATAACACTATGTTCAGACTGAGCATAGTGGGGAGTAATTCATGAGTACGAGTATTTTCAATCGGAAGAGGCTAGAATAGCCATACCAAAACGAACCGATGATGAGGCCATTCTCCCGATGAACACGACCATCGCTATTCTCAAAGAGCTTTTTCCCGCAGCCAGCCACGGGCGCATCCTTCTGGTGGGCGGCAGCGTGCGGGATCACCTCCTGGGGCGGGCGAGTTCGGATATCGACCTGGCGGTCAGCCTGGATGCGACGGAACTGACAGCCTGCGGCTTCCGAAAACTGGAACCCAGGAGCATAGGACCCATCTGGTTCCGGCATGACCAGACCTTCGGCTCCATCGAGGCAACACAATTGCCCGACCTGCGTACCGCCCTGGCCGAAGACCTCGCCCGCCGCGATTTCACCGTCAACGCCATGGCCATGACCCTTGACGGCGAGCTTATCGATCCGCTGGGCGGCAGGCTTGACCTGGAGCAGCGCAGGCTGACGGTCTGTTCCCCCCGCTCGTTCAGCGATGACCCGCTACGCATATTCCGCGCCTTCCGGTTCGAGGCCGACGGTTGGCTATTGCCCCCTGAAAGCGAGGCCTTGATTCGGGAACGGGACTGGCAGCAACCGTTGAGCCTGTTGCCGGTGGAACGGTTTTCCCGCGAGATGTTGAAAGCCTTGGGGGCCACGCAGCCGGAGCGCTTTTTTGCGCGCATGCTCCAATTCAATGTCGGCCGGGGCTACCTGCCGGAACTCTTTGCCATGCCGGCAATCCCCGCCGGACCGCTGCAGCATCATCCCGAAGGGGACCTGTTCAGCCATGCAATTCTGGTGCTGCAACGGGTGGCCGAGCGGACCTGTGACCCGCTGGCCCGATTCTGCGCCCTTTTTCACGATATCGGTAAACTGGACACCGCCCCGGCGAACTATCCCCGGCACCACGGCCACGAGGACACTGGTTTTGATCTGGCCCGCAGCCTGTGCGAGCGTTTGCGGCTACCCTCGGCTTACCGCACGGCCCTGGCCTGGACCAGCAGGCTGCACGGCCTGCTCAACCGGTGGGGTGAACTGCGGGACTCCACCGCGCTGAAAACGGCGCAGCAAGCCGTGAAGGCCCGGATTGGCGAGATACTGCCGCTGGTGTCTGCGGCGGATAAACCAGGTGGGCCGTTTGCATGGCAGGAGTGGGAACGGGCTGTCCGGATTGCGACAATGACCACCGTTGCTATGGGGATCGATGACGCCCGTTTGAAGGGAATGGCACCGGGAAAACGACCCGATTTCATCCTGCAGAGAAGGGTTGAAATACTAAGGGACGAGTGCGGCGGGAAAACCGGATAACCACTATTTGGTTCAACAGAGGCCGCCTGGCCGATTTACTCCGACATCTTCAGCCGGAATATCCACACAGCCGCCACAAAGGCAAGCAAGGCAGTGATCGCGACCTGGAGCGCAGAGGCCAGGGGAAAACCGCCGCTGACCAAGGTTTGGCGTGCTCCCTCGAACAGGGCCGTGGTGGGCAGTACCCTGATCCAGGAAATGACGTTGGCCGGATAGGAGGAGAGCGGGAAAAAAAGGCCGGACATGAAGATCAGCGGCATAATGAAAACCGCCTCGACCTTGCCGATGGTCTCGGGCTTGTCCATGACCGTGCCGCAGATCACACCGGCGCAGGAGAACAGGGCCGAACCAGGGATCAGAAAGGCCAGATACGCCAGGAGGTGGGTCGGTGAAAAGCGGAACGGGGTGATGGCGAAGATCACCAGACCTACGGCCAGCCCCTTGACCAGACCGTGGGAGAAGCCGGACAGGATCTTGGCGATCACGATTTCCGAGACCGAGATGGGGGTGACCCGGTAGGATTCGATGGTAAACTGCACCTTGCGGTGGAACCAGAGGCTCCAGGTGCTCTCGCTGTAGGCCGCGTTGACCGCAGTCATGGTGATCAGTCCCGGCGCGATGAACATGCTGTAGGGCACGCCGTCCACCAGGCCGATGTACCCCTTCATGCCGATGCCGAACGCCAGGTAGATGGTCAGCGGATAGGCCACCACCGCCACCAGTTCGGATAATATGCTGCGGCGCAGGACCAGCATGTCTCGGCGCCAGATGGCAAAGGCCCCCTTGAACACTACTCCCTCACCTTCTCGCCGGTCAGGCTGATAAAAACATCTTCCAAGGTCCGCTCCCGCAGGGCGATACGCCGCACCGGGGCGCCGTTCAAGGCGGTAACCACCTCCGAAAGGCATTCCCAACTATTGAGCCCCACGCAGACCGTCCGTCCGTCCACCTCGATTTCCCGCACACAGGCCATTGCCCTGAGAATCGCCCCATACCGTTCGGCATCCTCCCCAAATTCTATCAGGTAGAACGTTCCCCCGGTCAGACGGTCCTTCAACTCCTGGGTGCTGCCCAGGGCGATCAGCCTGCCGTGGTCCGCAATGGCGATCCGGTTGCAGAGTTGCTCCGCCTCTTCCAGATAATGTGTGGTCAGGAAGATCGTCATGCTGCCGGCAATGGACTTGATATAGTCCCACACCGCCCGCCGCGACTGGGGATCGAGCCCGGTGGTCGGTTCGTCCAGGAACAAGACCCGCGGCTCGTGCAGCAGCGCCCGGGTCACCACCAGCCGGCGCTGCATGCCGCCCGAATAGGTGTCGGGAAAATCATTCTGCCGGGCCGCCAGTCCCATCAGTTCCAGCAATTCGTCGATCCGTTTCCGGTAGTGTCTGCTCTCCATCCCGTGCAGTCGGGCGTGCAATTCCAGGTTTTCCCGCGCCGTCAGATAGCGGTCCAGGCTGTTTTCCTGGGACACCACCCCGATCAACCGGCGAATCTCGCGACCGTTGCTACGGGTATCCAGCCCCTCGATAAAGGCCTCGCCCGAGGTCTGGCGCATCAAGGTCGTCAGAACGCGGATCAGGGTGGTCTTGCCGGCGCCGTTCGGCCCCAGCAGGCCAAAGATCGAGCCTTGGGCCACCTCCAGGTCAAAGTTTTCCAGGGCGGTCAGATCGCCGTAACGTTTGGTGAGACTATGGGTGGTTATGGCTGCGGGCATGGCGACCTTACATCCGGAACGTGTTGGTGAGGCACCACTGCTCAACCCCGGGCCAGGGGCCGTAGCCCGCAGCCTCGTTGATATGCTGTGCCCCGGGGGCAATGATGTCCGTCTCGATATCCAGGGGGCGGCCGTAAAACAGGGCGGCCCGCTCCGGGCAGCAGGGATCGTTGTCCGTGCATACCAGGCGTATCTCCGCGGCCGACCGTTTGAGAGCAGCCCCATCCAACGGCGGCGGGAAGAAGCTCGCCACCTCCGGCACACACAGCGCCGGGCCGGGAGGGGCAACCAGGAGCAACCGGTCCACCGATACCGAAGCGGGGGCTACGGCATGGTGCAGCCACAAGAGCACCCCGAGGGAATGACACACCACCACCCGCTCCTCTTTGTCTGCAAGCAGAGACAGCTCCGTGTGAAGCGTTGCCAGCCATTCATTCAGCCGGGGGGCATCAAAATCGGGCAGCACCGGGTAGCGAACGTATTCTCCTGCCGCCGCCAGGCGGTTTGCCAGCCAGGTCTGCCAGTGATTTTGGCCGGAACCATGCCAGCCGTGGACAATCAGAAAACCTCTCGATTTTTGTTGTGTGAGCATTCAACCTCGCTAATAGTGAGAGCAAATTGGTGACGGGAAATGATGACGAAGCACGACATCACGCATCTAAATAAAACCTTTCAGCGGTCCTCCATTAGCACCCAATACTTCAATCTTTCGTTCAACTTCGGGGTCATCCTCTAGTACCGGGGCATGGAACGGCTTCACCCGGGCGTCGATCACCAAAGGCCCGCTGCACCCCCAATGCTTTGCGCGTAGCGAAGCGCCGATACCGTAGAGATCCGTGGCCGGGTTGGAGCGGGTGAAGGTCACCCAAAGGAAATTGTTGAGGGTAGCCGCCGCGAAGGGGCTGTCGTCACAGATCACGACCAAGGGGAAACCGTCGAAACAGGTCCGCTCGCCATAGAAGCGGCAGAATTCCTCCAGAGCCGGGTCGCCCTCGCCCCTCACCTGCTCCGATCGTGGCCCCTGAATCGCCAGGATACCGGGCAGGCACACCGCGGCGGGGCCGAAACCGGGCGGCAGTTCCAGGCCGGCCGGCGCCTCGGTTGCCAAGTCGCGTCGTTTTGGACCGGCGGCGGCGATGACCACCTTGGACCCTTCGTTAAGGCCGTTACCGCTGTAATCGAGGGTGTCGATGGTGGTGGCGGTCTGAAAGTGCAGATCGGTGCGCCAGTCGGCCCGTTCCAGCACATGGCGGAAAAAGGCGGCAATGTCGTGGGTGTGGAGGCCGGGGGCGTCCTCATGGGCTGCGATGAACAGGAATTTGGCCAGGGAGAGTTGGCCCTGGCCGAGGATGGCATTGGCGATGGTCAGGAGCTCCTGGGGACGGCGTTCCGGGGCATAGGGGACATACCGTTCGCTGGCCACGGCCAACAGGAGCGGATGCACGCCGGCGGCGTCTACGGCGTGAACCTCTCTGACGCCGTTGACCACGGTGGGGATCAGGGGGCCGGTCAATTCATGGATAAAGGCGCCGAAGCTGGTGTCTTCCTGGGGCGGACGCCCAACGGTGGTAAAGGGCCAGATGGCGTCACGACGGTGGTAGACCGCCTCAACCTGGATGAAGGGGAAGTCGTGGGCCAGGCTGTAGTAGCCGAGATGGTCGCCGAAGGGGCCTTCCGGCAGGGTTTTCCTGGGATCGACCACGCCGCAGATGCAGAAATCGGCCTCTGCCGAGACCGGCAGGTGCCCCGGCAGATTGGCCATGGGAATACGGTGGCCGCCCAGCAGTCCGGCAAAGGAAAGCTCCGGCATCCCTTCCGGCAGCGGCATGACCGCAGCCACGGTCATGGAAGGGGCTCCCCCCACAAAGACGTTCACCCGCAACAGGTCGCCCCGTTCGATGGCCTCGGCGTGGTACGCCCCGATGCCGCGATGGATCTGGTAGTGCAGGCCGGCCTGCCGGTCGGGGAGATACCTGTTGCCGGAGATCTGCACCCGGTACATCCCCAGGTTGGACGAGCCGAAACCGGGGGTTGCCGGACTCTCGGTGTAGACCTGCGGCAGGGTGATGAAGGCGCCGCCGTCGTTTGGCCAGGAGACGACCTGGGGCAGCCGGGACAGGGTGGTGCGGCACTCCAGCACCGGCGCATGGGAGACAGTCTTGGGCAGGAGATGGTACGCCGCAAAGGGGGCCTTCAGGGCATCCAGCGGGTGCTTGATCAGGGAAAACGGATTGATCTTGGCGTCAACCAGGCGACGGATGCCGGCCAGGCTGTCGCGAAAGATGAAACGGGTACGCTCCAGGGTGCCGAACAGGTTGCCCAGCAGGGGAAAACTGCAGTTGACCGGATTGGTGAAGAGCAGCGCCGGCCCGCCGGCCCGGTAGACGCGCCGCTGGACAGCCCCGATTTCGAGACGCGGGTCGAGTGGCGCATTGATGCGCAGCAGCATGCCGTAGCGTTCCAGGTCGGCGACGCATTCCTGCAGATTACGGTATCCCATCGGCCCCCCGCCTACTGAAGCTTCTTGATGATCATTTCGGTCTGGCGGAGCTTTTCCTGCATCGCCAGGATCTCCTGGCGCGACTGTTCATCCGTGATCCGTTCCAGTCCCTGGCTGAGCATTTTCTGCGCTTCGTCGAAGTGGCCGGCCTTGTGACGCATCCGTGCCAGCGCCACAAGGTACTGGGAACTCCCGGGGTCAAGGGCTACCGACTTGCGTAACGAAGCTTCGGATTCCCCCTCCTTGCCGTTTTGGGCATCCTTCATCGCCTTTTTGAAATACACCAGGGCGATGATGTCATTGATCTCCTTGCGGTCGGCCGCCTCTTCCAACTTGCCGGCAGCCTGTTCGAGAAAGGCGACCGCCTCGCTGTAACGGCTGCTGCGGATATATACGGCCATGACGGTATGGATGCTGTCCTTATTCTGGGGGTTGAGTTGATACGCCTGCATCAGTACCTTCAGCGCCGCTTCATACTCCGCTTGGGCGAGCAGTATGCGCCCATCCTGCATCAGCGCGCTGATGCGAAGCTTGGTGAGACCCGCTTTGAGGGATTCGTCGGAAATGGTGCCGATCCGCTGGTCGTAGAGGGCGTTGAATTCTTTGGTGCGGCCGAGCTTGGCGTAACAGTTGGACAACCCCCTGATGAAGTGGGTAAGCTGGGGGGACCCCTGACCGAAAACCGAATCGGCCAGGCCGAGGGATTTTTCAAAGAGCGGCAGCGCCTCCTCGCAACTGCCGTTCTGGGTCAGGGAAAAGGCCTGGTAAAGGGTGGCCTGGGCGGCAAACAGGTTGGCCAGCCTTTGGTGGGCGGCTTTTGCGCTGCCCTCGTCATCCACGCGGTCCAGCGCCAAGCGGCCGAGATCAAAGGTGCAATGGTTGACCGTAGTGGCGCCGTTAAGCTCTCCGGCAAGCGCGGCGCCGGACCGGGTCAGGGAGATGGTGTTTCCCCTGACCGCCTGTCCGGGATAGGCGATTCCCAGGTGTGCCAGATCAGGACCGGCGACCTTGCCGACCACAACCCCTTCGCTTTCCAGGTAACCGTTCAAGCCATCCTGTACGCCGTCTTCGTTTATAACGAGAGTCGCGGGGTGTTTTCCCAAAACACCTTCACAGGATTTGCTGGGGGCGGTCACCGCCTCCATGGTCCCCCGGTAAAGCTGCATTCCCGCCAAGGCCGGCGCGGCGGCTACCAGCGGGAGAATAAAGGATAAAATCCGGACACCAACACATTTCATCATCCCGGCACCTCTCACCTCGCAAAAAATAGAACACTTTGGTGGTTCAGATTATCATTGTAATCAAACAAACACAATCAGGATTGCTGCGACTGAAGCCTCTATGTTGCGTCAAGAAGCTCCAGTCCATCCGGGAACCACTGACGGACTATACCGTGCAGCAAAGCACTGTTCCCGCTGATCCCGCCCTCCCGTGCGTACTGCATGAAGAGAAAAATATCACATCCACCATCGGGCTTATTTTTACCGCTCTCCCCATTCGCAGACCCGACCATGAAAATAAAACCTTCAATGCAACCCGGAGATTGCATTCATCCTTTCATATGATATACTGATTACATAAAAATAGAACACAATATTGCTCACAGACAAACAATCGTGCGCCGCGTATTTTGGCCACTACAACAAGGAGGTTACCCATGTTCGGAAAGATTCAGGCAACAGCACTGGCCCTGATCCTGGCATTGCCGGTGGCGGCACAGGCCGCCAAGGTTAAAATCGGTTTTGTCAACTCCATTACCGGCCCCGAAGCACCCATCGGAGAGAACTTGACAAACGGCGTTACGCTGGCCTTGGAAGATTTGAAGAAAAAGGGGATCGACGTGGAACTGGTCAAGGAGGACGACACCGGAAAGCCGGAGAAGTCCATGGCCGCCTTTGAAAAAATGGCCACCCGCGACAGGGTAGCCGGCATCGTCGGCCCCTACAGTTCCAAGTGCGCCAACGCCATAGCCAAACTGGCCGAGAAGTACAAGACCCCCCTGCTCATCCCGGTTGCGTCGAAAGAGGAGATCACCCGGCAGAATCTGAAGTGGACCTTCCGCTTGAGCGCCACCACCTACGATTATGCAACCATCCTGCTCGACATGGCGACCAGCCTGGGCAGGCCAAAAACCATCGCTATCATCAATGAAAACACCGATTTCGGCACATCGGGAGCCAAGTCAGCCAAGGATTATGCCGGCAAAAAAGGTATCAGGGTCGTGGCCGAAGAGGCCTATGCGCCGGGTTCCCCCGACTACCGCTCCACGCTGACCAAGATCAAATCGAAAAAGCCTGACCTGGTGTTCATGGTTTCCTACGTGGCCGACGCCATCCTGCTCATGCGCCAATCAAGGGAGATCGGCATCACGCCGCAGGCATTCCTCGGCGCAGGGGCAGGCTTCGCCACCGTGTCGTTCGCCAAGGAAAAGGCCATCTCCAGCAACGTCTTCTCCAGCACCCAATGGACCGGCGACGTAAACTGGCCGGGAGCCAAGGAATTCAATAAGCGTTACATCACCAAGTTCGGCAAGGAGCCGACCTACCACGCCGCGACCGCCTACGAGTCGATGATGATCATGGCCGAAACCGCAGCCAAGGCCGGCGGCAACCGGGAAAAGATCCGCTCCGAGTTGAAGAGCGGCAAGTGGAACGGCATCATGGGTGAGGTAAAATTCGCTGATTACGAGGGCTACACCAACCAGAACAAACACCAGATGCTGGTGGAACAGATCCAGAACGGGGTACACCAGACGGTCTATCCGCCCAAGTATGTTTCCAAGAAGCCGGTCTACCCGTTCCCCGGCTGGAAGTAGCGGCTTGAACAATCCGTAAGGGGCGGGTTTTCACCGCCCCTCCACCTATTCGGAGACGCGCCCATGACCATCTTCCTGCAATCACTGATCAGCGGCATCCTGATCGGCGGCGTCTACGCCCTGATCGGTATCGGCCTGACCATTATCTTCGGCGTCATGCGGGTGATCAACTTCGCCCACGGCGACCTGTTGATGGTCGGCATGTACGGGACCTTCTACCTGTTCACCCTGTTCAATATCGATCCATTCATCTCGATTGTCATAACCATGCCGCTCATGTTCCTCTACGGCGGCTTCCTGCAAAAGGTATTCATCAACCGTATTCTCGGCTCCCTGCCCCAGAATCAGATACTGTTGACCATCGGCATGGGGCTGATCATGAGTAACGGCATCATGCTGGCCTTCACGTCGGACTACAAGATCCTTTCCACCGACTACTCCTCCAGCAGTTTCGATATTCTGGGCATATCCATCTCCACCCCGCTGTTGATCTCCTTTGCCATCACGGCAGGCATCACGGCCGTCCTGTACTGGTTCCTGCTGAAGACCGATACCGGCCAGGCCATCCGGGCCACGGCCCAGGACCGGGAAGCGGCCCAATTGATGGGGATCAACGTCAAGCGCATGTCCATCATCGCCTTCGGCCTCGGCGCCTCTCTGGCAGGCACCGCCGGCGCCCTGATCTCGCCGACCTACTACATCTTCCCCCAGGTGGGAAGCACCTTTACCCTCAAGGCCTTCGTCATAACGGTCCTGGGAGGCATGGGAAGCATTGTCGGCGCCACCCTGGGGGGCATCCTGATCGGCGTGGCCGAGTCCATCGGGGGGGTCTACTTCGGCTCCGGCTGGAAAGAGGTGGTGGTGTTCGTGCTGTTCCTGCTGGTGCTGCTGTTCAAGCCCTCCGGTCTGATGGGCAAATCCAACACGTGACGGGGGCCGATACGACCATGAAACCACTCTTGAAAAACACCACGGGAATCGGTGCACTGCCAGCCATAGCGGGTCTGCTGGTGGTTGTCCTGCTCTTCCTCTTTCCCCGCTTTGTCGAGAACACCTATGCCTTGCATATCATGATCCTGATCTTCATCAGCATCGTTATGGGGTCAAGCTGGAATCTCCTGGGGGGCTACACCGGCCAATATTCGGTCGGCCACTCTGCCTATTTCGGCATGGGGGCCTACACCACCATGATGTTGATGCAGTTCCGTCAAGTCCCGCCTTGGCTCGGCATCTGGTGCGGCATGGTCGCAGCCCTGGTGGTTGCGTTGATCATCGGCAGCATCTGTTTTCGCTTGCGGGGGCCGTACTTTGTCCTGGCTTCCATCGCTGTGGCCGAAATATTCCGGGTATCGGCCCTGAACCTGAAAAACGTTACCAACGGCGCAGAAGGCATCCTGACCACGGAGATACCGCCGCTGAAAATCGGTGGGACTCTCATCACCGACTTTTCCTCCAAGGTGCCGTTCTACTACGCCGGCCTGGTATTCGTCCTGCTCGTCATCCTGGTTACCTGGCTGCTGCAGAACTCGAAGCTCGGATACTATTTTCAGGCCATCCGCGAAGATCAGGATGCAGCCCACTCCTTGGGTATCAGCCTCACCTTCTACAAAAACGTCGCCCTCTCCCTATCGGCGGTGCTGACTTCGCTGGCCGGAAGCCTCTACGCCGTCTACGTCGGTTTTATCGATCCCTCCACGGTACTGGCGCTGGACCTATCGGTGCAGATCGTCCTGATCTGCATCATCGGCGGCATCGGCACCATCTTCGGACCGGTGATCGGGGCTCTGGTGCTGGTGCCGCTCTCGGAGGCACTGCGCAGCAACATGATCGGCGAATCCCTGATAAATTCGGGTATCGTCAAAGCCGACTCGGCGTTCGGCAGCTTCCTGACCGAAAACCTGTCCCATGCCCACGTCCTGATCTACGGGGTTCTGGTGGTGGTGGTGATCCTCTTCATGCCCGACGGCGTATTGGGATTCGCCAAGGCATTGGCGGCCAGAAAACGGAAGGAGGCTGTCTGATGGCCATACTTGAAATCAAACACGTCAGCAAGTTCTTCGGCGGCCTGTCGGCCAACTCCGACGTTTCCTTCGAGATACAGCACGGGATGATCATGGGCTTGATCGGGCCCAACGGCGCAGGAAAAACCACGCTGTTCAACTGTATCACCGGCTACTATCCCCCCTCCAAGGGGGATGTGGTCTTTGATGGCCGCAGCATGCACGGCCTCCAGCCGGACAAGGTCTGCAAGCTGGGCATGGCCCGGACGTGGCAGAAGGTGCGGCCGCTGGCCAATATGAGCGTCGTGGACAACGTCATGGTTGGCGCCCTCTGTCGGACCGGCTCATTGAAAAACGCCCGAGACATGGCCATGGAACAGCTCAAGGTGGTGGGCCTGGAGCATCGCTCCGGCTTCCTGGCCGGCGGTCTGCCCATCGGCGAGCGCAAAAAGCTGGAGGTGGCCCGCGTCCTGGCGACACAGCCCAAACTGCTGCTCCTGGACGAGGTCATGGGCGGCCTCAATCCGGCAGAAAGTGAGGATATCATTCAACTGATCCTCGCGATCAAGGGGTTGGGCATCACCCAGATGGTTATCGAGCACGACATGAAGACCATCATGCGCATCTCCGACCGGATCGTCGTCTTGAACTCTGGCGAAAAACTGGCGGAGGGATCGCCCCAGGAGATCGTCAGCAACCCAGATGTGGTTGCGGCGTATCTGGGCAGCGAGTAGTAACAAAACAACAAACATCTGCCACAGAGTCACGGAGACACAGAGGTTCACAGAGAAAAACAAAACATTTTTGAGGTAAACCGGGAAATGAGTCGTTGTTCTCCGTTTGCCTTCCTCCCGCCGTGTCTCCGTGTCTCTGTGGCAGACTTTAAAAAGAGGTCCTCATGCTCACCATCGACAAACTCAACTTCAGCTACGGCGACCTGAAGGTCCTCTGGGACATCAACCTGGAGGTCCATGAGGGAGAGATCGTCACCGTGGTCGGCGCCAACGGCGCCGGTAAATCAACCACCCTCAAGAATATCTCCCGCCTGGTGAAGCCAACCTCCGGCAGCATCACCTTCCAGGGAGAGGATATTGAAAAGCTCGAATCCCATCAGGTGGTGGAACGGGGCATCGTCCAGGTTCCCGAAGGGCGGAAGATTTTTCCCGAAATGACGGTCCTGGAAAACCTGCGCATGGGATCGTATATCAAGAGCGCCAGAAAAGCGCGCGAAGCGAACGTGGAGCGGGTGTTCGGCATGTTTCCCCGCCTGAAGGAACGCGAGAAGCAGTTGGGAGGCACCATGTCGGGGGGCGAGCAGCAGATGCTGGCCATAGCCCGCGGCCTGATGGCCAACCCGAAACTGTTGCTGATGGACGAGCCGTCTCTGGGCCTTTCGCCGTTGTTCGTCAAGATCATCTTTGAAATCATTCAGGAGATCAACCGGCAGGGAGTCACCATCCTGTTGGTGGAGCAGAACGTCTTCCAGTCCCTGAAGATCGCCCACCGCGCCTATGTCCTGGAAACCGGCCGGGTCGTCCTGACCGGCGAAGGAAACGATCTGCTCAGCAACGAACACGTAAAAAAGGCATTTTTGGGGATGTAACCGATAAAATCGCTCCACCATCCATGGGATGCCGTGGCTTCGGCAGATCGATGGCCGGGGCGGGGCATGAAAGGAAACGCCATGCAAACCGTCGAACAATGGATGACTCACAACCCGATCACCATCGAGGAAAGCGCTTCCATCATCGAGGCGATTCACCTGCTGAAGGAAAAGGACATTCGCCGCCTGCCGGTTACCTGCAAGGGCAAATTCTGCGGCCTGATCACCGACCGGATGATCAAGGAATACGCACCCGGCAAGTCAACCCCTCTGGATACCTGGGAGGTGCACTACGTGCTCTCCAAAGCCACGGTCAGGGACGCCATGAACCCGACCCCCTACACCATCCAACCCGATGCCCCCCTCTGTCAGGCCGCACAGTTGGTCCACGACAAAAAACTCTACGGACTGTGCGTGACCGACAAGAATGGCGATCTGGTGGGGCTTTTGACCACCACCAATTTCATGGAAGCCCTGATTGACATATGCAGCATGTCGTAGTCCACGGCCCTTGTTCACCGGCGTGGCGATGGTCTTTTGGGGGGGACGAAGCCGTGGATCAACGTTTGATACGGGGGTCCAGGGCGTCCCTGACCCCCTCGCCCAACAGGTTGTAGGCCAGAACCGTCACCAGGATCGCCAGGCCGGGAAAGAGGGAGAGCCACCAGGCGAATTCGATGTAATCCTTGCCGGATGTGAGGATGTTGCCCCAGCTGGGGGTCGGCGGCTGGACGCCGATGCCGAGGAACGAGAGGGCCGACTCGGTCAATATGGCGCCCGCGATGCCCAGGGTGGCGGCCACCAGGGCCGGCGAGACGGCATTGGGCAGGATGTGGCGGAAGATGATGCGCCTGTCGGAGCAGCCGATGCAACGTGCGGCCATAATGTAGTCCATCTCGCGAATGGAAAGGGTCTCGGCCCGCACCAGCCGGGCCACCCCCATCCAGCCGGTCAGGCCGATGACGATCATGATGTACCAGATGGAGGGGCGCAGAAAGGTAATGACCGCCAGGATTAGGAAAAAGGTCGGAAAACAAAACATGATGTCAACGACCCGCATGAGGATATTGTCGATCCAGCCGCCGTAGAACCCGGCCACGAGCCCCAGCACCGTGCCGATCAAGACGGCGATCCCGGCCGCCGCAAAGCCGACCAGCAGGGAGATTCGCGCCCCGTAGACGATCCGGCTGAAGACATCGCGCCCCAGGTCGTCGGTACCGAACCAGTGCCGCAGGGATGGGGGGTCCAGAACCTCCCTGGCATTGATCTCATTGGGGCCGAAATGGACAATCAGGGGTGCCAGCAGCGCGACCGCCAGCATCAGCAGCACCACGATCGCGCCGGCCACGGCAAACCTGTTGCGCGCCAGACGGGGCCAGAACACGGCACGGAAATAGGAATATTGTCCGATCACTGCACGCCCCTCCCCTCCCTGATACGCGGGTCGGCCAGGGCATAGCACACATCGGCCACCAGATTGCCGATCAGGGTCAGCAGCGCGCCGATGATCACGATCCCCATCACCACCGGATAGTCGCGGGCCATGACCGCCTGGTAGAAGAGCTGTCCCATGCCGGGAATGGCGTAGATGGTCTCGAAGATGACGCTCCCGCCGATCAGCCCGGGAATGGCCAGGCCTGTCTGGGTGATCAGAGGCAGAAGGGCGTTGCGCAGGGCGTGCTTGTAAATCACGACCCGTTCGGAAAGCCCCTTGGCCCGGGCGGTGGTGATGTAGTCCTGGCCGATCACGTTCAGCATGGATGAGCGCATGTACCGGGAAAGACCGGCCAGACTGCCGAATGAGGCCACCAGGATCGGCATACAGAGGTGTTTGGCCATATCCCCCACATAACGCAGCAGGCCGTAACTGTCGCTCCCCAGGGTATGCAGCCCCGAGATGGGAAGCCAATTCAGCTTGACGCCGAACAGGTACATCAGAAGCAGCGCCAGCCAGAAGGTCGGCACGGCAAAACCGACGAAAACAAAGACCGTGATCCCCTTGTCCAGCCAGGTATCCCGGTGGGTGGCGGCCAGGATGCCGATGGGGATCGCCAGGCCGAATTCCATCACCAGGGCGATGATGTTGAGGGCAAGGGTAATGGGGAGGCGTTCCGCGATCTTGTCCCTGACCGGTCGGTTGTCCGAGGAAAAGGAGCGCCCCAGGTCCAGCCGCGCCAGCTTGCCGACCCAGGTGACATACTGTTCGGCTAGCGGCTTATCCAGGCCGTAGAACTTGCGCAACCGCTCCCGGGCCTCCTTGCCCACCTTGGGGTTCATGGCCATCTGCATCTCCACCGGCTCGCCCGGCGCCAGATGGACGACCGAGAAGGTGATGAGGGTTATGCCGACCATGAGCGGGATCAACATCAGGATGCGTTTCATGAGATAACGTGTCATATCAGTATACCTGCTCCGCCTTGGGCACGTACCACTTGATCTGATTGTAGCCGATACCGGCCGGGGCTGTTTCTACGCCGCGGATGCGGGCACTGACCACCGGCAGGGCATCGGGCACGTAGAGGAAGGTATAGGGCTGCTCGTCGGCCATGATCTCCTGGATACGGAAATAGGCCTTCTTGCGTTTTTCCATGTCAAAGGTGCTGCGCCCCTCCACCAGCAGGCGGTCCACCTCGGCGTTCTTGAAGCCGACAAAGTTCAGTTCGCCGGGATTGGTCTTGCTGGAGTGCCAGACATCGTACATGTCCGGGTCCGGCGTGGTGGTCCATCCCAGCATGACCACCTCGAAGTTTCCCTTGTCCACGAACTCCTTGAGGAACGTGGCCCATTCCACGATACGGATCTTCACGTCGATCCCCACATACCTGAGCCGTTGCTGAATGATCTGGGCCGTCAGCAGGCGTTGCTGGTTCCCCTGGTTGGTCAGGATGGTGAAACTGAACGGTTTGCCGTCCTTCATCAGGATGCCGTCGCTGTTTTTCTCCCGCCACCCGGCCTGGGCCAGGAGTTCGGCCGCATGTTTGGGATCATAAGCGATATCCTTGACATTGGGGTTGTAGGCCCAGCGGCCGGGAGGAATCGGCCCCACCGCCTTCTGGCCCATGCCGAACAGCACGCCGTGGATCAACTCATCCTTGTCGATGGCAGCGGTCAGGGCTTGCCGGATGCGCTTGTCCCGAAAAAGCGGATGGCGCAGGTTGTAGCCCATATAGACATAACTGGATGAGGGATAACGGTACTTGTTGAACAGCGACGTGAACCGGGTCCCGGTGGTCTGGCGGGCATACTGCACCGGCGTCAGCCCCATCATGTCGATGGCGCCGGCCTTGAGTTCCATGTACATGGTGGAGGTATCGGGGATGATACGGTAGATGTAACGGTCGATCCAGGGCCTGCCTTCGAAGTAGTCGTGGTTGGATTCCAACAAGATCTTCTGGCCGGCGACCCACTCCTTGAAGCGGTACGGGCCGGTGCCGATCGGCGCGCGAGCCAGGGGACTCTTGGTGATGTCCTTCCCATCCAGAAGGTGCGCCGGCAAAATGGCGGTCCCCCACGAGGCCAGGGCCGGCGCAAAGGGAGCCCCGTAGGTCACCTTGACGGTATAATCGTCGGGCGCGGCAATGCCCTTGACCTGCTTGAAATCCTCGGCATAGGCGGTGGGGGTCTTGGGGTCGATGACGACACGGTAGGTGTAGAGCACGTCGCGGGAGGTAAAGGGTGCGCCGTCGTGCCATTTCACCCCCCTGTGCAGGTGAAAGGTAATGGTGAGCCCATCCGGAGAGATGGCGAAGGATTGTGCCAGGTCGCCGATAATCTTAAGGTTTTTGTCGTATTTGACCAAGCCGTTGTAGATCTGCCCGGCCACGGCATGGGATGAGCTATCGGTTGCCAGGAGCGGGATCAGGGTGGAGGCGTCACCGATGGTCCCTTCCACCAGGGCATCGCCATAGGCGGGTTTTACAACGCCGGCGCCTCCCCGGGGGGGCGCCGGCGCTTGGGTACATGCGGAAACGAAAAGAAAAAGGGCCGGGAAGAGCAGCCTGAAACGGCGCACCGTGCTCATCGATCACCCGGCTCCCCTTTGAGCTTGCGCAGCTTGTCCGCCAGATCCTTGCGTTCCGGTTCGATCTTCAGCGCACGTTTGTAAAGCTTCAACGCCTTGTGGTACTCCCGCTTGGCATAATAGGCGTCCCCCAGGTGTTCGGCAATGGTGGAGTCTTCCTCAACCTGACGGTTGGCCTCCTCCAGATATTTCACGGCTTCATCGAACTTTTTCATCTTGAAGTACACCCAGCCGAGACTGTCCAGGAAAAACCCATCATTGGGGCGGATGGCAACGGCCTGCTTGAGGTATTCCAACGCCTGTTCCAGGTTGATGCCCAACTCTGCATAGGTGTAGCCCAGAAAATTGAGCGCCTGGGAATCCTTGGGATTGATGGCGAGCACTTTTTTCATCTGTTCGATGGATTCGTTCTTTTTGCCCTGCTTGTCGTAAAGAACGCCGATGCGGAAAAACAGGCGAGGTTCGTTCGGGAATTCCTTTTCCGCGCCCAGCACCAGGGACAGGGCGTCATCGACCTTGCCGAGCGACTCGTAGAGCGTTGAAAGATTGAGATAGAGGTCGAGTTGGCCCGGATTGCCGGCAATGGCATCCTTGAGCATCCCCACTGCCTGGGCGGTCTTGCCCTTTTCCTTGAGGATAAAGGCGATATGCCCGATGGCATCCAGGTAGGCGGTCGAAGCGTGGGGTATCTTGGTGTATTCGGCATAAGCCCGGTCGATATCGCCCTTCTCCTCATAGGCCATCCCCAGATAGAAACGGATCTGATCGGCGCTCGAATCCTTTTCGAGCATATCGTTGAATACCTTGATGGCGTCATCATACTGTTCCAGTTCAAGATGGAGCAGCCCGATCTTGCGCATGGTTTCCGGGCCGGAAAGTCCGGAATCCGCTGCCCGTTTCAGGAGGTCAAGGGCATCCTCGAAGCGGCGCTGTTGAATAAGAAGCTGTATCAGGCGCTGCAGGACCGGGACCTTGCTGTCGTCGTCATCGAGAATGTTCTTATAGATCTCGATCGCCTGGGGATAGTCCCCCAGGGCTTCATAGGAAGCGGCCATGTCAAGGGCGGCCTGTTCGAACTCGGGCCGCAATTCGAGGGCTTTCTGAAAGTATCCCACCGCTTCGCGGTACAACTTCATCTGGCTGTAGGCCCTGCCGAGATAGTAGTACCCCAGCATGGAGTCGGGATTGACCTTGATCAGCGACTTGAGCGTGGTGACGGTCTCTTCGTACTCGTTGAGCCGCGACAGGGCTAGGGACAGGTGCAGATAAGCGTCCTCCCGGGAAGGGTCGAGCTGGACCGCCTTGCGCAGATAATCGAGTGCTTCCCGGTCCTTGCCGATGGACGACAGGGTCGACCCGGCCATAATATAGGGCTCACGATAGGTCGGGTCGAGCTTGATGGCCTTGTCGAAGTATTCCATGGCCTCTTGTGCCTGCCCGATCTTCAGCTTGACCTCGGCAACGGCGTTGTTGAGAAAGGGGGATGCCGGGTCCAACTCAAGGGCATCCCTCAGAATGGACAGGGCGGTGGGGAAATCACCGTCGTAGGCCGACAAACGAGCCCGGGAATAGAGATACAGGGCCCGGGACTGGTTGCCGTATGCCAAGCGGGACGGCGAGGGATCGACACGCGTCGGGGAACCGGTTGTCGCGCAGGAGGAGAGCAGAATGGCGGACAGTGCTATCAATAGAAAACAGGGCTTCACAGCGGCGTTCCTCGTTGTTGAAAAGTGTGATAAAACCTAGCATGAAACCTAATCACCGTCAAATGAATATCAGACCGGCCAGTTGCTTGCGGAAGCGTTGTTTTAATGGTAGTATTCTTATCTAAGAGAGATACCCTTATGCAACGCAATATACTAAAATCATTATTAAAATCCAGCGCATACCCAGAGGCGGTCGGCGTCGTTGAGCTGATTCAGACGCACGTTTCCTGGATATTCCTGGCGGGCGACACGGCCTACAAGATCAAAAAGCCCGTTGATTTTGGGTTTCTCAATTTCTCGACCATTGATCGGCGCCGGTTTTACTGCCATGAAGAGGTACGGCTCAACAGCCGTCTCTGCCCGGATATCTACCTGGGGGTCGTCGAAGTGCGGGAGGCTCCCGGCGGAGCCGCATTTTTCGGGGACGGCCCGATCATCGATTATGCCGTCAAGATGAGGCGGCTCCCGGCAGGACGGATGCTCGACCAACTGGTGGCCCGGGGAGAGGTAACCGCCGCCGACATGCGAGCGGTGGCCAAGGTCATCGCCGACTTCCACCTCGCCGCCGCCACCTCGCCCGCCATCAGCGAATATGGCCGTCGGGAACGGATCATGGCAAATTGGCAGGAAAACTTCGCCCAGAGCGCAGCAGACAGCCCCCGGACGCCGCTCTCATCCGATGAGTTGGAGGTGATCCGGGAATGGGTATCCTCATTTGTCGAAAACCGGGCGGAGCTTTTTGAAAAGCGGATAGCCCAAGGGTTCATCCGGGAATGCGACGGAGACATCCACTTGGAGAACATCTGCCTGACCAACGGCAGAATTTACATCTTCGACTGTATCGAGTTCAACGAGCGCTTCCGCTACTGCGACACTGCCGCCGATATCGCCTTTCTCCTCATGGACCTTGACTATCACCGTCGTCACGATCTGGCAGAGGCGGTGCTCGACGAATATCTGGCCGCCTCGGGTGATGCCGGCCTCCCGGAACTGGTCGATTTCTACAAGCTGTACCGCGCCTTTGTTCGGGGCAAGGTGGAAAGTTTCCGCCAGAACGACAGCGGCATAGATCCGCAGGAGCAGGAACGCGCCGGAGCAAGGGCGGCCGGATATTTCCGGCTGGCGCGCGGTTACATCGAGCGGCAGCGCCAGAAAGCCACACTTTTCATCACCTGCGGTCTCACGGGGAGTGGCAAAAGCACACTGGCGGCACAACTGGCCTTTGAGCTCGGTATTGCAACCTACAATTCGGACAGGGTTCGCAAACAGCTGGCGGCCCTGCCGCCGGACACGGCCATACGCGTGCCGTTCGAGACCGGGCTTTACTCGGCCGCAGCCAGCGAGGCCACCTATGCCGAATTGCTGCGCCTGGCGGAAACCGAGCTCGCCATGGGACGCTCCGTCATCATCGATGCCTGTTTCATCAGCCGCAGTCGGCGCCGCCCCTTCAGCCAACTGGCCGAAAGGCTGGCAGTCCGTTGCGTCGTGTTGCACTGCGTCTGCCCGGTGACGGAACATCGCCGCCGCCTGGTCGAACGGGAAGCTGCCGGCGAGAACATCTCCGACGGACGCCTGGAGATTTTCGAATTGCAACGCGACACCTTCCAACCGCCCGATGAATCGGAAGGGCTCGTGGTAAACGTTGCCACGGCCGCTGCGCCCGAGGCCCTCACCAGCCCGATCTATGCGAGGCTAGCGCCATGACGAAGAAACTGCACCACAAGCTCCTGCGCCGACTCCAGTTCCGGGAATCATGGGTCATCTTCTTCGTGGTGGGCTTCATCATGATGAACTTTCCCTTTTTGCACATCTTCAACAAGCCGGGCACCATCTTCGGTTACCCGTTCATGTTTCTCTATTTCTATCTCGGCTGGGCTGCATCCATATTCATAATCTATCTCTTCACCCTGGCAGTCAGCAATCCGACCGCCGCTAAATCACCGGAGAACAAACAACCGTGAGCTCCGGCTTTGCCCATGCGGCAATCATATCGGCCCTCTACACCGTACTGATCTTCCTGATCGCCTGGTATGCCCACCGCCGCAAGGAGATCGGCCGGAGCATCGTCGGCAATCCCTACGTCTACTCCCTGTCCATTGCGGTCTACTGCACGTCGTGGACCTTCTACGGCAGCGTCGGCAAGGCGGCCACCACCGGCCTGGACTTCCTGATGATCTATGTCGGGCCGTCGCTTACCGCCTTTTCCTGGTTTTTCCTGCTGCGCCGCATCGTCCAGATCAGCAAGGAGAACAACATCACCTCCATCGCCGACTTCATCAGCCTGCGCTACGGCAAGTCGCTCTGGCTGGGCGCCCTGGTGACCCTGATCTCCACCTTGGGCATCATGCCCTATATCGCCCTGCAAATAAAGGCGGTTTCCACCAGTTTCTACCTGATCGGCGGATTCCGGGCCAACAGCATCCACATTCCCCACGGCGGAGGCGAATTGTCGGTGCCGACCGGCCTTTTGCTGGCCCTGATCCTGTCGATCTTCAGCATCATCTTCGGAGCTCGCAGGCTGGCATCGAGCGAGCGCCACGAGGGGCTGATCGCCGCCGTGGCCTTTGAATCGCTGGTCAAACTGGTCAGCCTGCTCGGGGTGGGCATCTTTGTCACCTATTACCTCTTTGACGGTTTCGGCGATATATTCACCCGTTTCCATGCCGCCCGGCCCGAACTGTTCGAGCGACTTTTCACCTTTGGCGGCGCCAGCAACGACCCGGGATACATCCCCTCCTTCACCATGCTCTTCATGTCCATGGCAGCCATCATGCTCCTGCCGCGCCAATTCCATGTCATGGTGATCGAAAACTCGGACGAAAGTCATATCACCAAGGCCATGTGGCTCTTTCCCACCTACCTTTTCCTGATCAACCTGTTCGTCATGCCGATTGCCCTGGGCGGCATCCTGACCACCGGCAACAGCACCGGGGCCGATTTTTTCGTCATCAACGTCCCACTCTTGAGCGGACACGGCACCATCGCCCTGCTGGCCTTTCTGGGAGGGGTGTCGGCCGCCGCCGGGATGGTGATGGTTGAATCGGTCGCCATATCCACCATGCTGCTCAACAACATCTTCATGCCGGTCATCGTCCGCTTCACCCCCCAACCCTGGTTCCCTTATCTGCTGATTAACCTGAAACGGCTCGGCATCTTCCTGGTGATCTTCCTGGGATATTTCTACTACCGGATCGTGGGCGACTCCTACATGCTGGTCAATATGGGGCTGATCTCCTTCTCGGCCGCCTGCCAGTTCCTGCCGGCCATGCTGGGGGGCCTCTATTGGAGGCGCGGCAACAAAACCGGCGCCATAACCGGCATCCTGTTCGGTTTTTTGACCTGGGGCTATACTCTGCTGCTCCCTTCGTTCAGCAAATCCGGCTGGCTCGGGATGGAACTACTCACAAAAGGTCCTTTCGGCATCGGACTCCTCAAGCCGACCGAACTGTTCGGCCTCAGCAACATGGACCTGTGGAGCCACTCCCTGTTCTGGAGCATGTTATTCAATGTGGGCGCGTATATCTTCTGTTCGATCCTGTTGCGCCAGGACGAGCCGGAGCGCGAGCAGGTCCGGCGCTTCATCGGCAGCTACGAGCAGGAGCGCGCCTACCATCCGGCAGAGACCAAGCGTCTTTCCAAGCCGGTTACCATCGGCCAGTTCGTCAATCTGATGGCCAAGTTCATCGGAGAGGCGGATGCGCACCATGCCATCAGCAGCCACTTGGGCGACCGGGAGATGGATGCGGACGGCAATGTTCCCGAGTTCGAACTTCCCAACCTGAAACGGTTCACCGAGAAAACCCTGGCCGGGTCGGTCGGCGCGGCCGCAGCCGGGGCCATTGTGGACAGCTTCCTTTCCGACATGGGGTCACGCATGGAATCGGTCTACGACATCTTCAGCTCCGTGCGCACCTCCCTCGACCAGAGCCGCGAAGCTCTCTACGTCCGCCTGAAGGCGTCCGAGATCATCAATCGTACCCTTGACCTCCAGATCATCATGGACGACCTGCTCAACCTGCTGCTGAAGGAATTCAAGCTGGATGTGGCCCTCATCCAACTGCGCAACGGCAACGGCACCCTGACGGTCAAGAGCTATCAGGGGAGCAACCGGCGCCCCATGGCCCCGCAGCACTGGTTCATGGAGAGCGCTCCCTACTGGGATATGGCGCTTCTGGACCGCAAGCCGCACTTCGTCAACGACACCAGCCAGATCGGGGGAACCGTCAACCTGGAGCAGACTATTGGGGAGGGAATCGTTTCCTGCGCCTATCTCCCCATCTTCCGCGAGGGCGAACCATCCCTGGGGGTCTTATCGGTTTTTTCCAAATCGATCACCGGCATTTTCACCGAAGAGTTTATCGGCCTGTTGTGCAGCCTGGCGGGCCAACTGGCCCAGGCGGTCACCATTGTCCGCGAGATGGAGGCCAAGGAGCGGGAGCGGAATGAGAAGGAACTGGCGCTCCTGAAAAACGCGCGGGTCACGCGGGACATGGAGATCGCCCAACAGATCCAGATATCCCTCCTGCCCGACGCCGCCCCAGAGACGTTCGGGATCGACATGGCGGGTCGCTGCATCTCGGCCGCCCATGTGGGGGGCGATTATTACGATTTTTTCAAGCGCGACGATCACACCATCGACCTCTTGATCGCCGACGTTTCCGGGCACAGCGTCGGCGCGGCCCTGATCATGGCCGAGGTACGCACCCTGTTGCGTGCCCAGGTCAATTCTGCCCACAGTGCCAGCGCCATCCTGCAAATCCTCAACAGCCAGCTTTACGACGATCTGACCCGCTCCGAATTATTCATCACCATGTTCTACGCCAAGTACAACTCCGCCACCGGCCGCCTTTCCTTCGCCAATGCCGGCCACAACCGCCCCATGATCAGCCGTGACGGCGAGTATTCATGTGTCGAGTTGGACGCGGAAGGCTTGATCCTCGGCGTCAAGACCTCGGTGATATTCGAGGAGCGCAGTTTCGAGCTTAAGGCGGGGGATGTACTGCTTTTCTATACGGACGGCCTGACCGAGGCGCGCAACGAACGTGACGAACTGTTCGGGACCGGGCGGGTATGCTCTCTCCTGGGCACGCTGCGGCACCTGCCGGCCAGGGAGATTATCGATGCGTTCTACGCGGCGGTCAGGGACTTCACCGCTTCGGAAACATTTCAGGATGATATTTCCCTGGTCGTGCTCAAGATTCTGTAAATTCACCCCACCGTTCCCCGGCCTCGGCGGCCTGAGGGGGACACAGAATGAAAGGAGTTACCCATGCAGTTGAAAATCGAAGAGAACGGAGCCGTCAGGGTCATCTACGTAAAGGAGGAGCGCCTTGACGCCCACAACTCCGACGAGCTCAAGGCCGAACTGAACCGGCTGTTCGATAGCGGGACCAAAGACCTGTTGATCGACCTCAAGGAGGTGCGTTTCATCGATAGTTCCGGGTTGGGGGTTTTGGTATCCGGATTCAAGAATGCATCAGCGCGCCAGGGGAGCCTCAAGCTTTCCGCGCTCCAGAGCCAGGTCAAGTCGATGTTCGAACTGACCCGCCTGCACCGGGTATTCGACATATTCCCGACGGTGGACGATGCGCTGGAGAGCTACTGACCGAGCCGTCATTCACGTACCTGCAGCTTTCTCACACGCGAGGTTGTCATGAAGAACACCGTCGACATAGAGATCGTTGTTCCCAACCAGACCCGTTACCTGAGCATGATCGGCAAAATCGGCGAGAATGTGGTGCGGGAGTTGGACCGTTTCAAAGGGGACCGGGAGGCCTTGGCGCACCACCTCAACGTGGTGCTGACCGAGGCCATGGTAAACGCCATCAAACACGCCAATGCCGCCGACCCCAGCAAGGAGATCCTGATACGCATCAGCGTTTCCGACCGGGAAATCTGCATTAAGGTCTATGACAGCGGGCAGGGTTTCGACCTCACGAGCGTACCCGATCCCAGCTTTGAAGCGGACCAGCTCGGCGAAAAGGGGCGCGGCATCTTCATCATCCGCTCTTTGATGGATTCCGTGGAGTACAAAAAGGCGGACGGAGGTAATGTCCTGGAGATGAAAAAGTCCCTTGGCTAAGAAGGACGCACCTCAACACCCCATTTATTCAATTCCGTCAGCACGTTACCAATCATTTTTTCAAGTTGTGCAGTAATGTTTATGGAGAGTTCTGCCCCCATCTCGATACTGGCCGGCTGAATCCCGACCAGCACCATCTCACGGGGAGCATGCCCCAACAACTCCGCCACGGCAAGAAGGTCCTTGAGCCCCATCTGGTGGGGAGAAACCTTGGTTTGCAGAGCAATCGGCAGCTCCTTGCCCGACAGCCGCACCAGTGTTCCCGGCGTGCCCCCCGTTTCAACAGCATCCACCACCAAGAGCCGCCCGATCCCTTCCAGTTTGGGCAGGAGATCCAGCCCCAGGGTGCCGCCGTCCATGATCTCCACATGGGGCGGGAAGCGGCAGCGCTTCTGAAGTTCCTGGACCACCCGCACGCCAACCCCGTCGTCGCTCATCACCAGATTGCCGATGCCGAGCACCAGGATGTCTGGGGCTTGGGCTTGACCGTCATGCAAAATCATGCACCCCTCCGCTGCGGAAAATGGACGCGCCCCCTGTGGCCCGGCTGAACCTAAAATATCCCCAGAATCCGTGACGCCGGAATACCGTAGCGGCCGGAAGAGCCGGAGCCCGCACGCCGCCCGTGCCGCACCAAGCCACTCACCACGCCGGGCCGCCGCCGGACGGTCGGCCATCTGCATCCCAGCAGAGGCAGAGGCATTCCGGACAAGCGGAGGCATGGAAGCGTCACGGATTCTGGGGATACACTAATCCTCTTTTTTCACCGTGAACTTGTAACCGCAGAACATGCTGGAAATCTCGCTGCCATGCTCCTTGATGTCCATCAACCAGGCGCTATAGATATGGTTGATGACGAAACCGACGATCAGCCACATGCCGAAATGATGGGTGAGCCGCATCCCCTGGTCGCTGAACAGGGCATACATGAAACCGAGCGCCCGGTGCATCGGAGAGGTGGGGGCGTGTTCGGCATACAACGCAAAGCCGGTCAGGATCATGGTGGAGTAGATGCAGAACAGGGCGATATAGGCGGTGGTCGCCAGAGGATTGTGTCCAACGGTCTCGGGCACATCCTTGTCGATCAGCAGGTAGTACCGCAGCATCCTGAGCAATTTATGACGCCCCCTGGCGGTGGCGAGTGGAAAAAATTCTTTCCAGCCCGAGTACTTGTTGCCGATGAACGACCAGATCACCCGGGAGATCACGCTGACGGCAAACAGGTAGGCAGCGGTAAAATGGATGAAACGAATCCAGCCCATCGTAAAATCGGATGCCGAACGGCCGAACGAGAAGGGGGTGCCGATGAAGAAGCCGGTCACCGACAGCACGACAATGCAGATAACGTTGATCCAGTGACACCAGCGCACCGGCAATTCCCAGATGTAATTCTTGAATTTGCACTGTTCACTCATACCCCCCCCTTTCTAGGAAACGGTCACTCTGATCACTTCGTTTCCGGCGGCATCCACCACATGAACGGCGCAGGCCAGGCACGGGTCAAAGGAGTGGACGGTGCGCAGGATCTCCAGCGGTTTGGCGGGATCGGCCACCGGTGTTCCGATCAGGGCCGCCTCGTAGGGGCCGCGCTGCCCCTTGGCATCCCGGGGGGATGCGTTCCAGGTGGAGGGGACAACCGCCTGGTAGTTGAGGATTTTCTGGTCCTTGATCTTGATCCAATGCCCCAGGGCGCCGCGCGGCGCCTCGTGCCAACCGTAGCCGCTGGCCTCGGCGGGCCATTCGCTGGGGTCCCACTTCTCGTTGGCGTGGATGCGGTAATCACCCTTGGCAATATTGGCGATCAGCTCGTCCAGCCATTTCGGAGTCTGGCGGGCGACCAGCAGGCAATCGATGCCACGGGCGCCGGTCCTCCCCAGAGTGGAAAAGAGCGCCTCGGGGCCAACCCCCAACTTGTTCAGCACCATGTCCACCGCTGCCTTGGCCTCCTTGTGGCCGGAGGCATACGCTACCAGCACCCGGGCCAGGGGGCCTACCTCCATGACCTTTTCGTCATAACGTGGGGCCTTGACCCAGGAGTACTTTTTGTCCGTATCCAGGTATTCGTAGGGGGGCTTGGGGCCGCTGTAGCGCGCCTCGGATTCTCCGTCCCAGGGATGGAGCCCCTTTTCCGGGCCGTTCTTGTACTCGAACCAGGAGTGGTCCACATACTCGGCCACCTTCTTCTGGTCCACCGGCAGCACCTTGGAGATGTCCTTGCCCAGGATGGCGCCCTGGGGCAGCCACTGGTTGCCGGCCGCATCGGGGAATTCGCCGTAGCTGAGAAAATTGCCCACCCCGCCGCCGATAGCGGCCCAATCCTTGTAGAAAGAGGCAACCGCCAAAAGATCCGGGATATAGACCTTTTCCACAAAATCCTGCGCCTTCTTCAGCAGGCGTTTGATCTCCATCAGTTTATCGGCGTTGAGGGCGTTCTGGGAGTCGGGATCGATGGGAATCGACATCCCGCCCACCAGAAAGGTCTGGGGGTGGGGGTTCTTGCTCCCCAGGATGGCGTGAATCCTGATAACGTCCTTCTGCCACTCCAGTGCTTCAAGATAGTGGGCCGTCGCCATCAGGTTCGCCTCGGGGGGAAGTTTGTAGGCCGGATGCCCCCAATAGGCGTTGGCAAAAGGACCGAGTCGGCCCGAGGCCACGAAGGATTTGAGCTTGTCCTGTACCGACTTGAAGTAGGTCGGGGAGTTGTTGGGCCAGTCGGAAAGGGAGGCGGCCAGGGCAGAAGTCCCGGCCGGGTCGGCCTTGAGGGCCGAAGTCACGTCCACCCAGTCCAGGGCGTGGAGATGATAAAAATGAATGACGTGGTCCTGCACGTTCTGGATGCCGATGATGATGTTCCTGATCAACTGGGCGTTGGGCGGGATTTTGATCTTGAGCGCATCCTCCACGGCCCGGATGGAGGCGATGGAATGCACGGTAGTGCAGACGCCGCAGAAACGTTGGGTCCAGAACCAGGCATCCCGCGGGTCGCGCCCCTTGAGGATCTTCTCGATGCCGCGGAACATGGTGCTGGAACTCCAGGCATCGGTGATCCTGCCGTCAGTGATCTCGGCCTCGATGCGCAGATGTCCTTCAATCCTGGTAATCGGGTCAACCACTATCTTGGCCATTGCCTATCCCTCCCTGTTTTCGTCGCTGGGTTCTTTATCTCTCCTTATGGCGTTCAGCGCGCCGTGGACGGCAAAGGCCGTTGCAGCGCCAGCCGCCAACCCGATGCCGATCTTGTCGGCGGTATGTTCGATGCCGAAACCGGGCACGTTGGGCAGACGTTTGTACAGGGGGCCCATGGTGTCCCAGAAGGCCGGTTCCGAGCACCCGGCGCAGCCGTGACCGCTGCCCACCGGCCAACTGGTTTTGTCGTTGTAGCGCTGGGTGGGACAATTGTGGAACGTGGCCGGCCCCTTGCACCCCATCCGGTAGAGGCAGAACCCCTTGCGGTGGCCGTCGTCTCCCCACTGCTCCACGTACTGGCCGGCATCGAAATGGGGGCGGCGCTCGCAGTTGTCGTGGATGCGTTTCCCATAGGCGAACAGCGGCCGGCCGTGGCCGTCCAAGGCCGGGATCTTGCCGAATACCAGATAGTGGACCACGGTGGCGGTCAGGTTGTCGGCATTGACCGGACAGCCGGGCAGGTTGATGACCGTTGCACCGGGGACCGCCTCCTTGACGCCGACGGCCCCGGTGGGGTTGGGCACGGCAGCCGGGATACCGCCAAAGGATGCGCAGGTACCCACCGCGATGGTTGCCAGGGCACCGCCGCAGACCTGGCGTGCCCGGTCAAGGTGCGACTTGCCGCCCACGCAGCCGTAGACACCGCCGTCCCTCATGGGGATCGATCCCTCGACGACGCAGAGGTACTTGCCCCTGTAGTCGGTAATGGTTTTTTCCAGGGCGGCTTCCGCCTGGTGCCCGGCGGCGGCCATGATGGTCTCATGATAGTCGACGGAAAGGATATCGAGGACGATCTCACCCACGGTCGGGTTGGCGGAACGCAGCAACGCCTCCGTATCCCCGGCGCAATCCTGAAACTCCAGCCAGACCAGTGGCGGGCGCTTGACCTCGTCCAGGGCTTGGGCGACCTTGGGGGCGAAGGTGACCGGCAGGGCCATGGCCGCCGTCATGGCGGAACAAAATTTCAGAAAATCCCGTCGGGAAACCCCCCGTTCCCTGAGTATTTCGCCTACAGAGTACTCACGCATGGCGCAATTACGTTTTAACAAACCGTTTTCAGTGCCGTCATATTGATTATTCATTCACAACCCCCTTTTTGGCTGGAGTGACCTAACCTCAATCATTATGGGCATATATTAAACATATTTATTGCCATTCAGTATAATATAAAATTGTTCTATTGCAATATTTTTTGTCGGCCCTCCTGGGATACCGCAAAAAAAAGGCTGCCGAAGCAGCCGTTACACAGGGGTAATTTGAAAAATCAGGTTTTGGGTTTGGTCTTTTTCTTTTGTTTGAGCGATTCCCTGAGACGCTTGGAGGCCCGCTCGATCATCAGGTGGTGACTGCCCAGGTGGGGCGATTCCGCAGTAGGCATGCGCTGGGTGTAACTACCATCCGGGTGCATGTCCCAGACCGAGCGTTGGTCGGAGAGATGAATATCGAAGATGGCCCGCAACTCCTTGGTCAGCTCCGGTGACTCGACCGGGCAGAGAACCTCTACACGCGCTTCCAGATTGCGTTTCATGGCGTCTGCCGAAGCGATGAAAAAGTCATCCGCGCCGCCGTTTCTGAAATAGTAGAGACGCGAGTGTTCCAGGAAGCGCCCGACGACGCTCATAACCCTAATATTCTCCGAAAGCCCGGGAATGCCGGGGCGCAGCCGGCAGGTATCGCGCACCACCAGGTCGATCTTCACCCCGGCCTGGGACGCCCGGTAGAGCGCCTTGACGATGTCGCCATCTTCGAGGGCGTTCATCTTGAACTGGATCAGCCCGCTCCCTTTTTGGCGGTGCGACTCGATCTCCCGTTCAATCCCTACCAGGAGCGCTTTTTTGAGCATACGGGGCGCCGGTACGATCTTCTGGTAGTTACGTTTCGCCATGAAACCGGTGGTCAGGTAGTTGAACAACTCCGTCACGTCCTGGCCGATCGTCTGATCGCAGGTCAACAGTCCCAGGTCGCTGTAGATGCGCGCTGTCTCGGCATGGTAGTTTCCGGTGCCGATGTGTACATACCGCCGCAACCCGTTATAGTCCTGACGCACCACCATAATCACCTTGCAATGGGTCTTAAGGCCAACGACGCCGTAGGTCACATGGATACCAGCCTCTTCCATCCGTTCCGCCAGGCGGATATTGGCCGCCTCGTCGAAGCGGGCCTTGAGTTCCACCACCACTGCCACCTGCTTGCCGTTCTGGGCGGCCAGCACCAGGGAATCGATGATACGCCCCTGGATGGAGGTGCGGTAGAGGGTCATCTTGATGCCGCGTACCTTGGGGTCAATGGCCGCTTCCCGCAGGAAGCGCTCCACCGATGTGGAGAACGACTCGTAGGGGTGTTGCAGCAGAATGGAGCCGCAGTCGCGAATGATATGGAAGATATTGCGCGTCGCCTGCAACTGGGGGTGTTCGATGGGGTAATGGGGCTGGTCGTGCAGCCGGGCATAATCGAGGCCGGCAAGTTCGAACAGGTCGCGCAGGGCCAGAAGACCGGGCACTTCGAAGACGTCGTTTTCTTCGTCCAACTCCAACTCGGCCGCCAGGCGACCGCGATGAACAGGGTCCATGCCGGTGCCGATCTCCAGACGCACAATCGGGGCGAACTTCCGCTCCTTCAACTCGGACTCGATCATGGCCATCAGATCGTCGGCCTCTTCCTCATCCCGTTCGGTATTGGCATTGCGGGTCACGCGGAAGATTTCACAGCTTACGATACTCATGCCGGGAAAGAGCATATCCAGGTTGTTCATCATCACGTCTTCCAGACAGACGAAATGGTCCCCCTTCCCCACCCGTATAAAACGGGGCGTTCCCAAGCCGACCGGTACCTTGACCCGCGCCAGGGACACCTCCCGCGCCCTCGGGTAGCGCAGGGTCACCAGCAGGTTGAGGGACAGGTTGGAAATGAACGGGAATGGGTGGGCCGGGTCGATGGACTGGGGGGTCAGCAGGGGAAAGATGTTGGTATAGTAGTGCTCCCGCAATGTCTTCTTTTCCTTGGCGGTAAGCTCGTTGTAGGATTCTACGGCGATGCCTTTTTCCTCCAGCAGGGAGCAGAGCTGGCGGAAAAGCTGATCCTTGCGGGCCTCAAGACTGCGAATGACAAGGTGGCATTCCTGAACCTGCTGGCGGGGCGTGCGGCCATCCAGGGTCAGCTCCCGCATGCCGGCGCCGATCTGCTGCTTGAGGCCACCGATGCGCTTCATGAAAAATTCGTCCAGATTTGAACTGACAATGGCGATGAACTTCAGACGCTCGAGCAGGGGCGTCCGGCTGTCCTCGGCTTCGTGCAGTACCCGCTGGTTGAACTCCAGCCACGTCAGCTCCCGGTTGAGATACCATTCGCTGTCGTTCAGGTCGAACTCGGGCGCAGCCGGAGTTTCCTCAACGGCCACAGGAGGCTTCTGTTTCGTTCCCTTGGCCATGGGGGCCTTTGCCGGTGTTTTGTCCACCTTGCCTCGCTTGGTCTTATTCTGGGATTGCTTCTTGGTAGGGGGGGATGCTGTCACCGTGGTCTCCAGGTGCGAATTTGTTCTACCTGATAGATGTTACATTATTATGGCATTGTAGCAACAAGCATGGAACAGATTTGCGTCCACAGCGCTGTTTGTGGTACACCTTATCACCTATGAAACGACTCAACACTCCGCAACAACAGGCGGTCAACCACACCGAAGGCGCCCTGCTGCTTCTTGCCGGGGCCGGTTCCGGAAAGACCCAGGTCATCACAACCCGCATCGTTCACCTGCTCAAGGACAAGCGCATCTCCGCCGACAACATCCTGGCGGTGACCTTCACCAACAAGGCCGCCCGGGAGATGAAGGAGCGCGTCGGCACCATGGCCGGCAGAATGGCGGACGGGATCATCATCTCAACCTTCCACTCCCTGGGGGTACGCATCCTGCGCCGCGACATCCGGGCGCTGGGCTTCAAGCCCAACTTTTCGATCTACTCCTCGTCGGACCAGGCCGGCGTGCTGCGACAGGCCATGCGGGAGCGGGACATCGACCCGAAGCAATGCGACCCGGACCTGATGCTCTGGAAGATCTCCGGCCTCAAAAACCGCCTCATCAGCCCTGCCGAATTCAAACCGGCCCACGACGACAAGCTCGAGTTGGCCACGGCCGCGGTGTACCCTCGCTACCAGGAACTACTCAAGGGATTCAACGCCATCGATTTCGACGATATCATCATGCTCTCGGTCAGGCTGCTGCAATCCAACACAGCTATCCTGGGGCATTGGCAGGAGCGTTTCCGCTACATCATGGTGGATGAATATCAGGACACCAACGCCTCCCAGTACCTGCTGATCTCGCTTCTGGCCCAGAAACACGGCAACATCTGCGTGGTGGGGGACGACGACCAGTCCATCTACGGCTGGCGCGGGGCCGAGGTGCAGAACATCCTCAATTTCGGAGACGACTATCCCGGCTGCCGGGTGATCAAACTGGAGCAGAACTACCGTTCCACCAGCTCGATCCTGGATGCGGCCAACAGCGTCATCAGGAACAACCCGATCCGTACCGACAAGGCGCTCTGGACGGCCGGCGGCCAGGGGCGCGGGATCGACCTGATCGTTGCGGCCGACGAAGAGGAAGAGGCCGCCAGGGTAGCTGATAGTATGATGCTGGAACAGTTTCGCGGCAAACTCCCGTGGTCGGATTTTGCCGTACTCTACCGCTCCAACGCCCAGAGCCGGGCCTTTGAGGAAAAATTGCGCCTGGAGCGCATCCCCTACATCGTGGTGGGGGGACAACAGTTCTACGAGCGCAAGGAGGTCAAAGACGCCGTGGCCTACCTGCGGGTCATCGACAATCCGGGCGACGAGGCATCCCTGCTGCGCATCATCAACTTCCCCCGCCGGGGCATCGGCGACAACACCCTGCTGCATCTCAACCAGTGGTCACTGGCGCATAACGTCCCACTGTTCGAGGCCCTGGGCAGGGTGGCGGAGATCGCCGACATCTCGGAGTCGTCGAAAAAAGCGGTAGGGGCCTTCCACCGGATGATGACGGAGGTTATTGCCGGTTTCGGCCGCACCGACCTGGGCGCCCAGGTCAATGCCCTTTTCAACCGTCTGCGCATCGAGGACGAATTGTACCGTACCCTGAACGACGCTTCCCAGGCCCGCAAGCGGATCGAGAATATCGAACAGGTGGTCAACTCCCTGGCCATATTCGAGGCCCAAACCCCCAGGGCCACCCTGTCGGCGTTTCTCGAGAGGATCTCGCTGATGGACGAGGAAAAATCGGAGGACGACAAGGAGCACGGCCATAACGCCGTCACGCTCATGTCGCTGCACTCCAGCAAAGGGCTGGAATTCAACCATGTTTACCTGGTGGGATTGGAGGAGGAATTGCTCCCCCACAAGCGTTCCATTGAGGAGGACCCGTCCTGTGCCGAGGAGCGGCGGCTGTGCTACGTGGGCATCACCCGCGCCCGCCAACACCTGACCATCTCCCGCTGCAGAACCCGCAGGAAGTACGGCACCATCGAAGAGCGCAAACCGAGCCGCTTCCTGGCCGAGATACCGGAACACCTGCTGATCGACGCGTCAACCAACGGTGAGGCCAAGGATGGGGAAACGGTGGATATGGCGGCGGCATTTTTTGCCCAGATGCTGGGGGAGTGACCTGGTACTCTCACCCGCTCACAGATGCACGGAGAACACCCAAAAAACTAACCACCCCCACCCTTTCCTGAATCAGGAGGGGACGGGGGTGGTTGATACCAAATTTTGTGGTTCCTCTGTCCCTCCGTGGGCTCTGTGAGAGATGGCCGTTATTCCGCCGTGATCACCAGAAAACGATCATCGAAATAACGCTCCAGCAGCGGACGCACATCATGCCACGATAGCCCCCCTCCACCGCAACCGGGCCGCGGTACCACGATCATCTTCCAACCAGCCGTATCGGCAAGCGTGGCCAATTCACGGGCAGACTGTTCGATCAACACTAGGTCGGGAACGGCATAGGGCGACTGTTCCACCGGGAAACTCACCAGATTGCTGCCCAGGTGATGCACATGGTTGCCGTCCTCTGCGATGCAGGCGCCAAGCCTTCCGGGAAACCAGGGGAAGAGCCGCGCAGCCTGGGCAGCCACCCCTCGTCCCATGACAGCCTTGCCGTTTTTCGCCACCTCCCCGTTGGTAGTAATGGCAACAATGGCAGTTTTTTGATAATCCCAGATATTGCCATGGATCTCACGCATCGGAATTTACCTCGAAAAAAACCCGCGACTGGTGACAGCGCGGGCTTTAGTAACGGTCAGTAGAGTTTGTGGATGAAGTTGGCGATTTCCTCACCCTCGTCCGTTGCCTGGATCGGCATGACCCCCCTGATGCGGCCTAATCCCCCCCCTTCACCGCCGGAGCGGGTATCACTGAAGGTGGCCAGTTCCTTGCCGGTTTTGGCATCAATCAGACGACCGGAAACCGAAATATTGGTCTTGCCGCTCTCAGGGGCCATCCATCCTAGGAAAAACTTTGCCGCACCAATGCCGCCGTTGAACTTGGTAAATTTGCCCTCCACGATTATGGCCTTGCCCTTTGGCGTGCCGTTGGCAAGCACGTTTTTGAACTTCCCTTCCTTTATAAGGTACTTGACCAGGCTTTCCTTCAGGTTTTTTACAAGGGTCGGCTTGATTTCCTCGACGATCTTCTTTTCCTCGTCGTCAAGATTAGCCAATTCAGCCCCCTCGGTGGAAAAGGCCTTGACGACTATCGTATCGTAGGCGGACAGACGCTCGCTGGTAAAAATAGATTCCTTGCCCAAAACATCGGGACTGGGCAGCGTATCCCTGGCAAACACCGTGAATGCGCCGCACAGCAAAAAAACGACAAGCAAAGAAACTTTTTTCATAATCCCCCCCCATTTAATTGTTACAATTGACTATAGCAACACGGTTGTCATTGTCAACCACAAAGTTGCATTATTTCGAATAGTTACGAATTCACAATCCCCAACTTCCGTCCAGACGCACAAAAGGTGCCCCATGGCAAATACAAGGCTTGATACATCCGCATACATCGCCCGGCTCAGGGCTCTGGACAAGGGCGCGCTCCCGCCGGACGGCGGCCAGGACTTCAATCGTCTGATTTTTGCCCGCAGCCCCTACCTGCTGCAGCACGCCGAAAACCCGGTGGCATGGTATGAATGGGGTGATGCAGCCTTTGAGAAGGCCCGCGGCGAGAACCGGCCCATCCTGCTTTCCATCGGCTACGCCACCTGCCACTGGTGCCATGTCATGGCCCATGAGTCCTTTGAGGACGAGCAGGTTGCCGCGCTGTTGAACAGTCACTTCGTCTGCATCAAAGTGGATCGGGAGGAGCGCCCGGATATCGACGATTTTTACATGGCCGTGTCCCAGGTGTTGACCGGCAGCGGCGGCTGGCCGCTGAACATCTTTATGACGCCGGACAAACGCCCCTTCATGGCCGTCACCTACCTGCCCCGGCAAGGACGCGGAGGGCAGAACGGCCTGATGGAACTACTCCCCAACATTGCAGCGCTCTGGCGCCAGCGCCCCGACCTGATCGAAAAGAACTGCCGCAGCATCATGGATGCCATGGGTAATCTTTCCAGCAAAATTGATCACACTGTAAGTGTTGATTTACAGCAGCTTGTAGATACATCTTTCAACCAGTTACGCAACATATACGACCCGCAGTACGGTGGCTTCGGGACCGCTCCCAAATTCCCTATGCCCATGAACCTGAGTTGGCTCACCGGGCAGGGAGCGACGGGAAACCACGATGCACTGGGAATGGCGCTCCACACGCTGGAAAGGATGCGCAGGGGCGGGATATGGGACCAGATTGGCGGGGGGCTGCACCGTTACGCGGTGGACCGGGAGTGGCTCGTACCCCACTTCGAGAAGATGCTCTACGATCAGGCTATGGTCGGGTTGGCGGCACTGGAGGCGAACCAGGCAACGGGTGGTGGCTTCTATCTCCACCTGGCCGAAGACATCTTTGGCTTTGTCGCCCGCGAACTGACTTCGCCCGAAGGAGGTTTCTATGCTGCTCTGGATGCCGATTCGGAAGGAGTTGAAGGCAAATGCTACGTCTGGGGCAAAGGGGAGATAGAGGAGTGCCTCGGCGATGAGGCTCCCTTGTTCTGCCGGTTTTATGATGTGACCGCCGAGGGCAATTTTGAAGGGCACACCATCCTGAACATGCCGTTAGGTCTAGATGAATTCTGTACCGTAGAAGAATTGGATTCGACCGAAACCGGCCTGCGACTGGAACGCTGCCGATTGCTGTTGCTGGAAAAACGGAAGCGGCGCATCAGCCCATTCAGGGACGAAAAGGTCATCACCGCCTGGAACGGCCTGATGATTGCCGCCTTGGCCCGTGGTGGGGCGGTGGCCGGCGATCCCGCGTTCCTAGATGCGGCCAGCCGTGCCGCATCGTTCCTGCTTGAGAAACTACGCCGCAGGGATGGGCGCATCCTGCGCAGCTTTCTGGGGGAAGCGGCCGATGTTCCGGGTTTTCTGGAGGATTACGCCTTCCTGGCGTTCGGCCTGCTGGAACTGTTCGAAGCCACCCTGGACACGGTCTGGCTGGAGTGGGCGGTGAAGCTTGCCGACCAAATGCTGGAAATCTTCCTCGATCCCGCCAGCGGCCGTTTTTTGAAAACCGGCCGTGATGCCGAGCCCATGCCCCTGGCGGCCTCCTTGGAACATGACGGTGTCGTGCCGTCGGCCTTCTCCCTGACCGCCCAGGTATTCATCCGCCTGGCCCGCGCCGCCGCAAGGCCCGACCTGCTGGATCACGCCCGTCGCTTGTTGGAAAGCTATGCCGCTGACGTGCAGCGCCAGCCCACGATCCACCTAGGAAGCCTGCACGCCATGGCCCTGCTGGAGGGGGAACCGTTCGAGGCCCGTTTCAGCGGACACCGGGACCATCCAGCCATACAGGGACTGTTGCACGCCCTGAAAGCACGCTACTGCCCCAACCTCGCGCTGACCTTCGAAGCGAGCGACGACTCCCCCGCCCTCGCCATCTGCACCCAGGGGACCTGCTACCCGGCGGTCCACAAGGTAAGCGAGTTGGAACCGATTCTGGAACGGGTCGCCCCACGTTTAACCGATCAAAAGTGATGGGCTAAGGATCATCGCCGTCGCAGCGCACTGACCATCCCGGCATCAAGCACCACCGCCGCAGGGATGAAGGTATCCAACTCATTGACCGCCTCCCCCAGCAGCCTGCGGGTGAGTTCACGGAACAGGAGCAGTTCCTGGGCAAACAGCTCCAGAAAGGGGTGGCGCAGGTTTTCAAGCTGCGCAACATCTATGTCCGTAAAATTCAGCGTGCACCATTCGTCCATCAGCGCCTCGCCCGAGGTATCCAATAACGGGATGCCGTTCAAACGGCAGGTCATGGGACGTTGCTCGTAGACCAGGCAACTCCCGTCCTCCGCCAGGAGCAGGCACGGGGTTTCATCCTCTTCCGGCATCAGTTCCTCCCACTCCTCTTCCGGAATGCGGTTGAGAATCCACGGTTCGACAAAGGAAGGATTGCAGGCGGACAGCGAGGCCAGGCGTTCCGTCGCCTTCAGACGCAGGGAGTGCTGCACGGCTTCCGGCAGTGCGTCGATGCCGCTACGCAGGTAGAGGGCGTCGAGAACCGTGATGTCGAACAGCCCCCGGCAACAGGCCGAACAGCCACGGTGGCACGCAATCTGGTCCCCATGGCGCTGGATGCAGCCGTCGAACCAGCGATCCACCTCCCGTAGCAGTGCTCCATAGCGTCCCAACAGTTCTTTCATAGTGCTGTACCTCCCGGAGCGGATAAACTCGCCAGCTTGTCGTTGTGGGAAAGAAGCCCGAAACCATATCCCCGCTCCTTGAGGATGGGTATCAAGTCCTTCAGTGCAGCCAGGGTCGCATCATGGCCGGAACCGTCATGAAAGAGCACAATGGCATGCCTGCGTTGATTTTTGGCCAGTTGCCCCAGCACCGCCTTCTCTATAAGGCGGCGATTGTGGGCTCCTCGTTTTGTGGAATCGTGACTGTCGATATCCCAGGTAAAGATCTGGGCACCTTCGGCGGCCACCTGGGACACAAGCTTTCTGCTCGAAGCGCCGTAGGGGATTCTCACCATGTGGCCATCGCCGCCCAGGCGGTCGATCAGGGAGGCTGTCCGGCCAATTTCGTTGGTATTCCGGGCAAAGGAAGCCTTGAGCTTATGGAGATCATGGGAAAACGTATGGCTGGCGACCCGGTGCCCCATGGCGACCAGCGAGGTGACGGCCTTTTCATGCCCTTTGACGTTGCAACCGAGCAGAAAGAACGTAGCCCGTATGCCTTGGGATTTCAGGTAGGTAGCAATCGGCAATGTCAGGCGTGACGGGCCGTCGTCGAAGGTAAGGTAGATGATGCTGCGCCCCAGATCGGTTCGTGGGCGTGCCAGAGATGGTATCCTGGCCTTGGGCGGGACGTTGAGGGGTAGTGCAGCGGCAAAGGACTTGGCGCCGGGGAACGATTCGTCATGGGATTGCGGGAGTGGAGTGATCCTTGAATCCGCCCCTTGAACGGCCTGACCCGGTTGTCCTGCTATTGCTGCCGGGGAAGCCCCGACAGGGTCGTCACGGTGCTGTTCGGCCGCTACGGCATCGTTCAAAGAAACGATCTCGTCAGCCACGTCCACGTCCGCTCCGTGCTGACCGCTGCCATCCGGGTCCACATCCACGCCGGCCCCCTGGCGCAGTTGAGCGGCAAGGAGGGTGCGGGACAACAGGCGACTCCTCAAGCCGGCAAGACGGTACAGGCTGTCGGCTTCCTCGACCATACCGCTCTTGTAATACCGATCGGCAAGTTCAAGGGTGCGGCGCACCGTGTCGGTTTCTTCGGGAGCCGGAGAATCGGCGGCCGCAGCAAGGGCCGCGTTGAAGCTGGCATAGGCGTCGCTACGCCAGTGGGGGACCGTGACGGCACAGCCGGAGAGCAGCAGAAGGAGCGCCGCCAGGCCGTACCCAAAAGCGAGCCGCATGGACAGTGGCGCTGTCACAAGCTACATATACACCATGACTTTGATGTTGATGGCGCCGTTGGCCGTGGTGAAGGGAATCGTCACGCCCTTGCACTGCACGTTGATGCTGGTGCCCTCATTGAGGTCGGGCGGTTCGGAAATGGCGCGCAACTGGCCGGAAACTACCAGCGGCAGTCCCAGGGCCACGCTGCCGTACTGCTCGTGGTATTTCGTCTTGAACACGCCGGCAATGTTGTTTGCCAGTTCGCCGACCGCATCGCGGATGCACTCGTCGTCGGCCTCGTCCACCATCAATAACTCTTTGGCGACGCACTGGGCCGTTTTCTTGTCGGTGGCAAAGATGATGTAGCCGACCCGGTCCCCGGCCACGCCCACGATGCCGGTCACATCCGAATCCACCGCCCCCACTTTCTTTTCGACCTTACCGGCCAGCAGGTCGATATTCATGTAACTCTTGAAGGTATCCTGGGTGGCGGACATGATGGTGAACATAATTTCTTCAAAGGATATTCCGGACAAATCAGTTACCTCCAGCTTGTCGTAATGCGTTATTGACAGGTGCTACGCAGCATCTACTCCCACTCGATGGTTGCAGGCGGCTTCTGGCTGATGTCGTACACCACCCGGTTGACCCCTTTGACCTCGTTGATGATGCGTGAAGAAATGGTGCCCAGAAGTTCGTAGGGCAGTTTGACCCAATCGGCGGTCATGCCATCCAGGGAATTGACCGCCCGGAGCGCCACGGTAAAATCATAGGTGCGGGCGTCGCCCATGACACCCACCGTCCGTACCGGCAGGAGCACGGCAAAGGATTGCCAGATCTCCCGGTACAGACCGGCCTTGCGGATCTCTTCCAGCACGATGGCGTCCGCCTCGCGCAGGATTTCCAGCTTTTCTGCGGTCAACTCGCCGATGCAGCGGATGGCGAGCCCCGGCCCGGGGAACGGTTGACGGTGGACCACCTCGTCCGGCATCCCCAACTCCTTGCCCAGCAGCCTGACCTCGTCCTTGAAGAGTTCCCGCACCGGCTCCAGCAACTTCAGATTCATGCGTTCCGGCAGGCCGCCCACGTTGTGGTGGCTCTTGATGACCGCCGATGGCCCCTTGGTGGAGACCGACTCGATCACGTCTGGGTAGAGTGTCCCCTGGGCCAGGTAATCCACCTGCCCCAACTTGACGGCCTCTTCCTCAAACAGGTAGATGAACTCGTTGCCGATGATCTTGCGCTTTTTTTCCGGATCGCTGACACCCGCCAGCTTTTCCAGAAAACGCGCCGACGCATCCACATAGTCCAAATTGATCTTGAAATGCTTGGTAAAGAGATTGACGACCTTCTCGGCTTCCCCCTTGCGCAGCAGGCCATTATTGACAAAGATGCAGTGGAGCTGGTCGCCGATGGCCTTGTGGATCAGTACCGCCACGACCGAGGAATCGACCCCGCCGGACAGGGCGCAGATCACCTTGCCTGTTCCGACCTTTTCCTTGATCGACGCGATCTCGGTTTCGATGAAGCCGGCCATGGTCCAGGTCGGTTTGCAGCCACACACCGTGAAGATGAAGTTGCCCAGCATCTCGTCGCCGCGGGGCGTGTGCACCACCTCGGGATGGAACTGCACCCCGAAGAAACGGCGCTGCCCATCCTTCATGGCCGCAACCGGCGAATGATCGGTATGGGCGATGGTGCCGAAGCCCTTGGGCATCTCCTCGATGCGGTCACCGTGGGACATCCACACCTCTTCATGGCCGCTGAAGCCGCTGAAGAGATCACTATTGTCGTCAATCTGCAATTGGGAGCGTCCGTATTCCCGCTTGTCGGAGCGTTCCACCCGGCCGCCCAACTGCTGGGTCATGAGTTGCATGCCGTAACAGATGCCCAGAACCGGGACCCCCAGTTCAAAGATCCGCTGATCGGAGAGCGGCGCATCGGCGTCATAGACGCTGCACGGCCCACCGGAGAGCACAATCCCCTGGGGATCGAACGACTTGATCTTTTCCAGGGGCATGTTGAAGGGATGGATCTCGCAGTAGACACTCTGTTCGCGGATGCGGCGGGCGATGAGTTGGGTCACCTGGGAACCGAAGTCAAGAATCAGGATCTTCTGGCTATGGATATCGGTGGTCATGTGTTGCATCCTACCTTGAATTCTGCAAACCTTGCCACAGAGACACAGAGGCTCAGAGGAATCACGGAGTTTTCACCTGGGAGTACTGCGTCTGGCTCTCTGGGCTCTGTGGCGGATTGCGTTTAGTAATGTCTGCGGTTTATCCCTAATTACCGACCCGGTAGTTCGGAGCCTCTTTCGTAATCGTCACGTCATGCACATGGGATTCCTTGAGACCCGCTCCGGTGATGCGGATGAAGCGGCTCTGCTCCTGCATATCCGGGATCGAGCCGCAACCGGTATAGCCCATGCCCGACCGCAGGCCGCCCATCAATTGGTGGATATTGGCCGAAAGCGGTCCGCGCAGCGGCACCATCCCCTCGATTCCCTCCGGCACCAGTTTTACATCCTCGCCCACGTCCGATTGGAAATAGCGGTCCTTGCTGCCGTCCTTCATGGCCCCGATGGAGCCCATGCCGCGGTAGCTCTTGTAGGTCCTGCCCTGGTAGAGGATCGTATCGCCCGGCGACTCCTCGGTCCCGGCAAAGAGCGAACCAATCATGATGCTGTCGGCGCCCGCCGAAATCGCCTTGGGCAGATCGCCGGAATACTTGATGCCGCCATCGGCAATGACCGGCACGCCATGTTTGTGGGCAACCCGCGAACACTCGTGAATGGCGGTGATCTGCGGCACGCCCACGCCGGCCACCATGCGCGTGGTACAGATGGAGCCGGGGCCAATCCCGACCTTGAGGCCGTCGGCGCCCGCCTTGATCAACGCCTCGGCCGCCTCGGCCGTAGCGATGTTGCCGGCAATGATCTCGACACCGGGGAAGGTCGATTTGGCCCGGATCACGGCGTCGATTACCCCCTGGGAGTGGCCATGGGCGGTATCGATGACAATAACGTCGACCCCGGCCCTGATCAGGGCCTCCATCCGGGCCTCCATCTCGGCCGTGATGCCAACCGCCGCGCCGACCCGCAGGCGGCCCAGGCTGTCCTTGCAGGCGTTGGGGTATTTCTTGACCTTCTCGATATCCTTGATGGTGATCAACCCCTTGAGGTTGTGATCATCGTCAACCACCAGCAGCTTTTCGACCCTGGTATGCTTGAGGTGTTCCTTGGCTTGTTCCAGGGTGGTGCCCACCGGCACGGTCACCAGATTGCGCTTGGTCATGCGGGCCGAGATCAAGAGGTCGTAATCGGTTTCGAAACGCAGGTCCCGGTTGGTGAGAATCCCCACCAGCTTGCCGTTCGGCTTGGTGATCGGCACGCCGGAGATGCGGTAGCGCGACATGATGTCCAGAGCCTCGCTGATCTTCTGGTTGGGCCGCATGGTAATCGGGTCAACGATCATACCCGATTCGCTCTTCTTGACCTTGTCGACTTCCTGGGCCTGGGCCTCGATGCTGAGATTCTTGTGAACGATGCCGAGACCGCCTTCACGGGCCATACAGATGGCGGTGCGGGCTTCGGTAACCGTATCCATGGCGGCGCTGACCAGCGGTATGTTCAGGGGGATGTTGCGGGACAGGCGGGTGGAGAGGTTGACATCGCGGGGCAAAACAAGAGAGTGAGCAGGCACAAGGAGGACGTCGTCAAAGGTTAGGCCTTCCGTTAACTTGTCATAGGGCATATACAAAACTCCTCGCTGATTAATTTTAAAGAAGTTAGTACAGGGAATCAGGCAAGTCAAGATAAAAGGAGAAGGTAGGAGTATACTTGAAACCGTGACTGAACGTGAAAGGAACAGGCCGTAGAATGGCCCTTTGCAGACGGAGACTACGGCTTGTCCCAACAATTATCCCAAATCATTCCGTACCCAAAGCAATCACGAATGCCCGGTTCAGCGGGGAATGAACTCCTCCCGGGACGCAATCCGCTCCAAGGTGGCCACGATCAGCTTGGCGGCAGCCTCAAGATCGCCCAGGGAAACGGTTTCCACCGGCGTGTGCATGTAACGGAGCGGAATTTTGACCAGGGCCGTGGCCACACCGTTGCGGGAGATCTGCATGACGTTGGCGTCAGTGCCGGTGGCCCGGGGATTGGCGGTGTGCTGTACGTCGATCTTTTCCTTATCGGCTGCTACGGAGAGCAGGTCGAAGAGATGAGGGTTGATGTTGGCCCCTCGGGTCAGAATCGGCCCTTTACCCAAGGCTACCTCGCCGTTGTGCTTCTTTTCCACATCCGGCTGATCGGTGGCAAAGTCCACCTCGACACAGATACCTACGTCCGGGTTGACGGCATAGCAACTGGTGGTGCCGCCCCGCAGGCCGATCTCCTCCTGGACGGATGAAACACCGTAGAGATCCACGGCCAGTTTTTTCTTGCCGGCCGCCACCAGGCGCAGCACCTCGGCCACCACAAAACAACCCGCCTTGTCGTCGAAGCCGCGCGACGACACCCGATCACCCACCAGACGGGTGAAGGCGCTCTCGAAAGTAACCGCATCGCCGACCCTCACCAGCTTCTGGGCCTCTTTCTTATCCTTGGCGCCGATATCGATGTACTGGGATTCCAGCTTGACCACGGTTTCCCGGTCCTTGGCGTCCATGAGGTGGATCGGTTTCTTGCCGATCACGCCTGCCAGAGGGCCGCCCGCGGTATGGACATTGACCCGCTTGCCGGCCGTCAAGTGGGCATCCACCCCGCCCACGGCGGCAAAATAGAGAAACCCTTTGTCGTCGATGTACTTGACCTGCAGGCCGATCTCGTCGGTATGCCCCACGATCATGACCCGCGGCAGGTCCTTACCCTTGCCGGAGATGCGGGCAAAGACATTGCCCATCACGTCGGTGGTCAACTCATCGCAGTAGGGGGCGACATAGTCGCGAAAGACCCGCTGGGCCGGCTGTTCGTAGCCGGAAGGGCTCGGGGCGTCGAGAAGCTTTTCCAGAAATGCCAGTGATTCTTTACGCATGATTTATACCTCGCTGATGTTGTAATTCAAATCCGTTATAATATTACCTTTAAAGCAATGCCCCAAGTATTCAACCACAACCTCTTCCAGCAAAAGAGCGTCATCAGGAACGACCCGGACAGAGATGCCGGATGGCCGCAGGCGCGCCAGGTTGCGCCGTTTTTGGCCGATCACGTCCGAGACTCGTGAAGGATGGCAGGTCACACTGAAAGGCGCATCGTCGGGCACAGCCGCTGCGATCTGCCGCACCAGATCAAAATACAGCTCCGAACGCACCAACTGACCGAGCGCCGGGTGCCAGCAACCGGCCAGCACCGTGGCACTGTTCAACCCATCGCCGGCCTGGAGGCCGATGCGGATGACATCAATCCCGCCCCGCATGGCACGATGCAGAAGCTGCTTGCAGAGCGCAATGCCCTGTTCCAAATCCAGGGGGCGGTATTCACCCGCTTGATAACTCCGGGCCAACGGTGTCCCCGCCAGCACCACCACCGGGTAGAACCGCACAAAATCCGCCCCGGCTGCGATTACCCGTTCCAGCGACCTGAACGCAGCGGCGGGGGTGTCGCCTGGAAGGCCAGGCATCAACTGGGCCCCGGCAGCCAGGCCCTGTTCCTTGATGCAGCGCAGAGCAGCCTCGGATGCGGCCGCATCGTGCCCCCGGCCACTCAGCGCCAGGACGTCGTCATCCATGGACTGCACGCCGATCTCGATGACAGAAACCCCCTGGCCGGCCAGGCGACGCACCGTAGCGTCATCCAGACAGTCCGGCCGGGTGGAGACCCTGACCGACCGCACAACGCCGCTCTCCAGAAAGGACTGAACAGGGGCCAGCAGCTCATCCTGCACCTGTTCCGGCAGGGCGGAAAAACTGCCGCCGAAAAAAGCCACATCCAGGGGGCGGCCGGCGGCGGAACTCCGCCAGGAATCGATGGTGTCGCTAATCTGCTGCCGGCTCGGCAGACTGCCGCTGGAGCCGGAAATGACGCGCTGGTCACAGAATACACACGCGTGGGGGCACCCCTGATGACTGATGAAGAAGGGAACCGTGACCGCTTTCACGTCAGCGTTCCCGATTGGATAAAAGCCGTTCCAACGCCTGTGCAGCCGCGGCCTGCTGGGCTGTTTTTTTCGACCTGCCCTCGCCCTCCCCCATCACGTTCCCCCCCACCAGCAACTGAAAATGAAACAACCGGTCGTGGGGAGGGCCGGACTCTGCGCTCAGCCGGTATTCCGGCGGCGGCAGGCTTCTGGCCGAGAGCAGTTCCTGCAACTCGCTCTTGGCATCCCGTCCGACCTCCCGGCTGTCGGGGGCGGCAAGCAGGTTGTCGAACAGACGCGACACCAGGGTACGGGCAGCTTCCAATCCCCCATCCCGGTAGACTGCGGCGATCAGGGCCTCAAGGACATCCGACAGGATCGAGTCCTTGCTACGGCCGGAGGTTTGCTCCTCGCCACGCCCGAGACGAATAAAACCACCAAGTTCAAGGGAACGGGCCAGGTCCGCCAGAGTCCCCTGCCCTGCCAAATGAGCCCGAGAACGGGAAAGGTCACCTTCATGCCAGCCGGGAAAACGGGAATAGAGCATCTCGGCCAGCAACATGCCCAACACGGCATCGCCGAGGAATTCCAGGCGCTGATAATCGTCACCCTCAGCCTCATTGCACTCATGCTGCCAGGAAGGATGGGTCAAGGCGCGGCACGCCAGGCTGCGGTCCTTGAAAAGGTATGCAAGCCGTTCTTCCAAACGGGTGTAATCTATCGTCACTTCGCTGCTCTCCTAACAGTGGAACTATAGTCATGCGACCTGAGTTTGGCAATAGAAAGCATGTTATCAGACATGCGCAGTTATGCACATATGAACAGAAATTCAGTTGCGAATTCGCGACAACTCGCCTATAATTCAGCATTTGCAGATAAACGGCACTAAGGGATGGGCGTGGGCTATTTCATCACATTCGAAGGCATCGAGGGGTGCGGCAAAACCACCCAGATCAAGCTGTTGGCCGAACACCTGAGGGCAGCCGGCCGGCGTGTCACGCAGACACGGGAGCCGGGCGGCTGCGCCATTGCCGACCAGATTCGCAGTATCCTGCTGGACGCCGACAACCGCGCCATGCTGCCCCACACCGAGCTTTTACTCTACGCCGCTGCCCGGGCCCAGCATGTGGGCGAGGTCGTCAAGCCGGCCCTGGATGAGGGGGGCGTGGTGGTGTGCGACCGTTTCACCGACGCGACCATCGCCTACCAGAGCAACGGCAGAGGTATCGACCGCGAGATCGTCGACACCCTGAACACCCTGGCGTGCAGAGGGGTGCGCCCCGACCTGACCGTGCTGATCGATTGCGAACCGGTCCAGGGTCTTGAGCGGGCGCGCCGCAGGATAGATACCTCCAGCGGCCCCCGGGAGGAGCGTTTTGAGTTGGAGGCCCTGGCCTTTCACCAGCGGGTCAGGGACGGTTACCTGGCCCTGGCCGCCGGAGAGCCGCACCGTTTCCTGATCGTGGACGGCAGCGATACGATTGAGCGGATCGCCACCGCCATCGCCCGGCAGGTGGTCTCGCGCATGGAGGAACAGCACCATGCCGTTCGCTGACATCATAGGGCATGATCGGGTCGTGGAGGTCTTCCGCCGCGCGCTCCGATCCGGGAAGACCTCCCACTCCTACCTGTTCGAGGGGCCGGCCGGCTGTGGCCGCAAGACAACCGCCCGCGCCCTGGTGCAGGCAATTTTCTGTGCTGAGCGGGAGGATGACGCCTGCGGCGTTTGCGCCTCGTGCCGCAAGGTGGCCGCCGGCTCCCATGCCGACATCCACTACATCGAACCGGACGGCCAGTTCATCAAGATCGAGCAGGTCAGGGAGTTGCAGCGCGACTTGTCCATGCGCCCCTACGAGGCGCCGCGCAAGGCCTGCATCATCGAGTCGGCCGAGCGCTTCAACCCGTCAGCCGGCAATTCGCTGCTCAAGACCCTGGAAGAGCCGCCCGGCAATGCCATCATCATCCTGCTGACCGAGAACGCCGGCATGTTGCTGCCGACCATCCGTTCCCGCTGCCAGTTGATCCGTTTCTCGGCCCTGTCCACCGAGAACGTCCGGCTGCTGCTGGAACAACACGGCATGGCTCCCGAGACGGCCGAACTGCTGGCCCCCATGTCCGGTGGGAGTATCCAGCGTGCTCAGGAGTTGGACAACGACACCCTGGGTAACCGCAAGGATACCCTGTTGGCGCGCCTTTCGGCTCTTGACCAGAACAGGATCGCCACTATTTTCGACGCTTCCGAGGAATTGGGCACCAGCCGGGACGAGACCCTGGAAACCCTGGATATGCTCATCTCGTTCATGCAGGACACCGCCCACCTGGCAGCCGGCAGCAGTGCCATCGTCAACGCGGCGGTCCGCCCGGCGCTGGAAGGCTTTGCCGCCAAATGGCCCCTGCAGCGGACGTTGCAGATACTGGAAGATAGCATGGAAACCCGGCGGGCGGTCCAGCGCAACGCCAACAGCAAGCTCGCCCTGGACCGGCTGTTCATGCGGATTGCCGCCACGGCGTGCTAAATCACAACGAATCGGTCCGGGCCGCCGGTTTATACGGCGCTCGCATCGGACGCTTGGAATAAAGGAGATATTTTGCCACGAATCGTAGCCATACAATTTTCAACAGCCGGCAAGCTGTATGATTTTGACGCCGGCAACCTCGATCTCGCCCCCGGCGACAAGGTGGTGGTGGAGACCGAACGGGGCCTGGGAATCGGCGCCGTTTTGCGGGGGCCGGTCGAACGCAGCGAGGGGGTGCCCGAAAACCTGGTCACCATCCGGCGCAAGGCCACACCGGACGATATGGCGACCCAGGAACGCAATCGGCAGCTGGAAAAAAGCGCCTTTGACTTCTGCCTCAAACGGATCATGGAACGCGCCATGCCGATGAAACTGGTGCGGGTCGAATACCAGTTCGACAGCAGCAAGGCCGTGTTCTATTTCACCGCCGACGGTCGGGTTGATTTCCGCGATCTGGTCAAGGACCTGGCCCATACCTTCCACACTCGCATCGAGATGCGCCAGATCGGCGTGCGCGACGAATCCAAGATGATCGGCGGGATCGGCATCTGCGGCCGGGAGTTGTGCTGCTGTTCATTCCTGCGCGAGTTCCAGCCGGTGTCGGTCAAGATGGCCAAGGAGCAGAACCTGGCCTTGAACCCCAGCAAAATATCGGGGCAATGCGGTCGTCTGCTCTGCTGCCTGGATTACGAGTACGAAACCTATTGCTGCCTGCGGAAAAACTTCCCCAAATGCGGGAAACGGGTCCGCACCCCAACTGCCGTCGGCGTCATCGACAAGATCAACATCCTGACCGGCAACATTACGCTCAGGCTCGACGATAACAAACAGATCACCATCAGGCGCGACGAGATCCTGAGCGACAACGCCGCCGATGCGCTCCCCACCCTGCCCGCGGCTGCTCCGGCATCGCAGCCCGAAGCCCGCCGCGAGCAGCGTGAGCGTAAGCACCACCAGCGACAGCCGTCGTCCCCGGCTCCGGCACCCCAGCAGAAGGACGAGACGCGGGAGGAAAGCAAGCGCGCCGCTGTTACGCCGCCTCCCCCGGCCGTCGAGGCCGGCGGCGACGAGGCGCAGGATGGCCAGAAGAAACAGGAAGGGCGCCGCAGAAATCGGCACCGCAAACACGGCCACCGCCGCAAACAAGGTGACAAGCCCGATACCAGCACAACTCCAACGCCAAACACTCCGGGAGCATGACATGAAACCTACGTTCTACCTCACCACGCCCATATATTACGTCAACGACGTACCCCACATCGGCCACGCCTATACCACGGTGGCGGCCGACGTCCTGGCCCGCTACAAGCGCCTCATGGGATACGACGTCTATTTTCTGACCGGCAGCGATGAGCACGGCCAGAAGGTGGAAAAGGCCGCCACAACCGCCGGCGAAACTCCCCTGGAACTGGCCGACCGTGTGGTGAAGCGCTTCCAGGCGCTCTGGGAACGGCTAGGCATCTCCAACAACGACTTCATCAGGACCACCCAGGAGCGCCACAAAAAGGGTGTGAGCCATATCTTCAAGGATCTTCTCGAAAAAGGCGACATCTACCTGGGCGAGTACGAAGACTGGTACTGCACCCCCTGCGAAACCTTCTGGACCGAAACCCAGTTGATCGACGGCCGCTGTCCCGACTGCAACCGGCCGGTGGAAAAACTGAAGGAAGAGTCCTACTTCTTCCGCATGAGCAAGTACCAGGACCAACTTCTGGCCTATATCGACTCCCACCCCGACTTCATCCAGCCCAAGAGCAAACGCAACGAGATCATCTCCTTCGTCAAGGAGGGGCTGCGCGATCTGTCCGTGTCGCGTACCACCTTTACCTGGGGCATCCCGGTGCCGGGCAACGACAAGCATATCGTCTACGTCTGGTTTGACGCCCTGACCAACTATATTACGGCCCTAGGCTATCCAGAAGCGACCGAAGACTACAAGCGTTTCTGGCCGGTCAACGTGCACCTGATCGGCAAGGACATCCTGCGTTTCCACGCCGTTTACTGGCCCACATTCCTGATGGCGGCCGGTCTGCCCCTGCCGGAAAAGGTCTTTGCCCACGGCTGGTGGACCATCGAGGGCCAGAAGATGAGCAAGAGTCTGCAAAACGTGGTCGAGCCCAACATGCTGATCGATAAGTACGGCGTGGACGCGGTCAGGTATTTTCTGCTGCGCGAGGTGCCTTTCGGCCTGGACGGCGACTTCTCCCACCCCGCCCTGGTCCAGCGGATCAACTCCGACCTGGCCAACGACCTGGGCAACCTGCTCAGCAGGTCAACAGCCATGGCGGTCAAGTATTTCAACGGCATCCTGCCTGCCCCGGGGGAGTTGAATGTAAGCGACCTGGCGCTGAAACGGCGCACCGAAGAGATGATCGTCACCATGGAAACCTGCATGAACGACCTGGCCTTCAGCAAGGCGCTCCAGGCCATCTGGGAAGTGATCTCGGCGGGCAACAAGTACATCGACGAATCGGCTCCCTGGACCCTGGCCAAGGACCCGGCACTCAAGGAACGGCTGGCCACGGTCATGTACTGTCTCCTGGAGTCCCAGCGCATCGTACACATCATCCTGTCGGCCTTCCTGCCGGCCACGGCGAAGAAGGCGCTTGATAGCCTGGGATGCGGAGAGGAGCAGGAACTGGTCGGTCTGACCTGGGGCGGGCTGAAGGAGGGTACGGTGATTACCAAGACCGAAGCCCTTTTCCCGAGGATCGAGGGATAAAACACAGCAGGAAAAGCAAAAAACTTATTCCCAAAAGCATTCAAGCTGATACCTAACCACCTCTAACCCTTCCTGAATCAGGAGGGGGACGAGAGGCTCCCCTCCTTGATAAGGAGGAGTTGGGGGTGGTTGAGATCAGTGCGATTTTGGTTGCAACTTGGAATTATTCCTTACTTCCGCTTGACACGGAAACCGGCCTTCTCCATAGCACTGAGATCGAGGCCGGTTTTCGTTTTCACTTCCTGCGTTACCGCTTCCGGCTTTGGGCTGCGCTGGGACTTTGGCTTTCCCCCGCCCGCCTCGGCCTCCTTGATGGAAAGCGCGATCCGCTTGCGCTGCGCATCCGCCGACAACACCTTCACCTTGACCACCTGCCCCACCGCGACTGCATCGTTGGGGTCCTTGACATAGCGGCTTGCCAGGTGGCTGACGTGCACCAGGCCGTCTTGGTGGACTCCGATGTCCACAAAGGCGCCGAAGGCGGTCACATTGGTCACCACCCCCTGTAGAATCATCCCTTCCTGAAGATCGGTTATCTCCCGGATGTCGTCCCGAAAACTGGCGGTCTGGAACAGGCTGCGCGGGTCGCGTCCCGGTTTTTTCAATTCTTCCATGATATCCCGCAGTGTCGGCATGCCGACGCTGTCGCTCACGTAGCGGCGCAGGTCGATACCGGCCACCAGGGCCGGATCGGCCGCCAATTGGGCCAGGGTTACCCCCTGATCCGCGGCCATGACCTTCACCAGCGAATAGCGCTCGGGATGCACGGCGGTGTTGTCCAGTGGGTGGACGCCGTTGCGGATGCGGAGAAAGCCGGCAGCCTGTTCAAAGGCCTTGGCCCCAAAACGTGGCACATCCAGGAGCGCCTTGCGGGACGGGAAGGCCCCCTGGCGGTCGCGGTGACCGACAATCGCCTTGGCCAGGGCCGGCCCCACGCCGGAAACGTAGGAGAGCAGCGCCCAGGAGGCGGTGTTCAGGTCGACTCCGACGTAGTTGACGCATGACTCAACCACATCGTCCAGGGCCTTCTTCAGCATGGCCTGGTTCACGTCGTGCTGGTACTGCCCCACGCCGATACTCTTGGGGTCGATCTTGACTAATTCAGCCAGCGGGTCCTGGAGCCGCCTGGCGATGGAGATGGCGCCCCGCACCGTCAGGTCCAGGTCGGGGAACTCCTCCCGTGCGATATCCGATGCCGAATACACACTGGCCCCTGCCTCGCTGACCATCACCACCGGCACATACCTGCCCGCCTCCGCCAGCGTTTCCTTGGTAAACAGTTCCATCTCGCGACCGGCCGTACCGTTACCGATGGCGATCATCTCGATGGCGTGCGCCTCCACCAGACGCAGCAGATCCTGCCGGGCCTGGGGCACCCGCGCCGCTCCGGTGTGGGGGTAGATGGTGACATGTTCCAGAAAACGGCCGGTGCCGTCCACCGCAGCCAACTTTGACCCGGTGCGCAACCCCGGGTCGATGCCCAACACCCGCTTGCCGCCTGCGGGGGGCGCCAACAACAGGTTGCGAAGATTGCCGCCGAAGACCCGGATGGCCACCTCGTCAGCCAGATTCTTGGCCTCCAGGCGCAGTTCCACCTCGATGGAGGGGGCGATCAGACGCTTGTAGGCGTCTTCGGCCACCCCCTCCAGAAGCGGGGTAAAGATACTGTCGTTAGTGATCAGGCGGGACTTCAGACCGGCCAGGATCTGTTCCAGCGGCGCCGTGACGGTCAGGAAGAGCACCTCTTCCTTTTCGCCGCGGCGCATGGCCAGCATGCGGTGGGAGGGAATCGCCTTCAGCGGTTCCTGATAGTCGTAGTACATCTCGAACTTGGTGACCTGTTCTTTTTTGTCGGCAGCCACCCGCGAGTTAAACACCCCCTGTTCCCAGGTCAAACGCCGTACCATGGCCCGGGCATCGGCGTCGTCGGACAGGCGTTCGGCCAGGATATGCCCGGCGCCTTCCAGGGCGGCGGCCGCGTCCGGCACACCCTTGTCGGGGTCCACATAGGCCAGGGCCGCATCCTCCGGCGTTCCGACGGTCGCCCCTTGGGCTGCCATCAGGTCAGCTAGGGGTTCCAGTCCCCGTTCGCGGGCAATGGTGGCCTTGGTGCGCCGTTTGGGCTTGTAGGGGAGGTAGAGATCCTCCAGTTCGGTCTTCTGGCGGGTAGCCTCGATCCGTTCCCGCAGCTCCGGGGTCAGTTTACCCTGTTCTTCTATGGATTTGAGGATCGTCTGCTTGCGTTCCCCAAGTTCGCAGAAATAGGCGAAACGCTCTTCAATAGCACGGATTTGAACCTCATCCAGTTCACCGGTGTGTTCCTTGCGGTAACGGGCGATGAAGGGGACCGTGGCCCCCTCTTGCAGGAGTTCAACGGTGTTTGCGACCTGCTGTGGCGTGAGGGAGGTTTCTTCAATGATTGCGCGAATGATCGTAGTAAGCTGATCCTTGCTGACGGGCATATTATTTCCTGTTCTTTTGTGTTTTTGGGGGCGTGCATACTACAACAGCGTGAGGGAAATGGGAAGGGGGAGCAAAGGCAACTAGGTTACCAAAACGGATGACCCGTAAAATCATGACGTCATCACAGCCCTATTTGTCGTAACGCCACTTGAAGTTAACAACCTTGCAACCGGGCATTGCCCTACGGAAATTGTTCAAGCCTTCTTCGCTGATCTTGGTACCGCTGCAGGTCAGCCATTTCAGCCCCGGGAGGCCGGTCAGTTTGTGGAGCCCCTGGTCGCCGACCGCGGTGTGATAGATGTAGACGCGCTGCAACTCGCCAAGCGAAGTGAGTTGCGCAAGACCGTCCTCGCTGATGGCGGTGTTCGAAAGACACAACTCCTGGAGTCCCGTAAGGTGCGTCACATGCGGCAGGGCGCTGTCGTCGATATCGTTCAGAAAGAGGGCTTGCAGATCCTCCGGCTGCATACTGTCCAGAAAATCCAGCCCGTTGCCGTCTATCCCCTTGACGTCCAGTCGCACCCCTTTACCCAGAAACACTTCCTTAATGCCCCGCGCGCTCCCCAGCCATTGCCAGTCGCGGTAGTCCGTCGAGCCTATGTTGCGCACATAGAGCGTGCCGTAGCTCTTGTCCGCAGGAAAGCGGATGACCCGCGTTTTCACATGGGGAGAGTTTTGGGGTTCGGTCACGTCCTCCCCCCGCAGCACCGAAAGCCGTTTGCGCAGCCGGGCGATGTCCTCGTCCGCTTTGGCGACCATTTCGGCCAGGAGATCGATGCCATCGGCCTGGGCCTCGGCCACCCGCAGTTTGAAGCGATAGATGTCCGTCTGCTTCAATTCGTCGATCTGGAGGATGACGGCGTGGATATTCTGCTGGAGCCGGGCGATCTGGCGGATGACCCGCACCAGTTCCGAGGCGACGTCCTTGCCTGAAACGGTTCCGGTCCCCACCTCCCAGTCCCAAAACAGTTCTTCAAGGGACTTGCGGTCGCCCGATTCGTAAGCCTGGTTGGCAACCGCCATCAACTCCTGGCGCCGCAGGCGGTCCGCCTCGTCCGATGCCAGGTCGGGATGCACCGCCTTGGCAACCCCGCGATAGAGCGATTTGATGCTCATGGAGGAGGTGTCGGGTGGCCCTTCATCCTCATCGTCCAGCAGGTCGGTCGTGCGTTGAAAATGGCTGAACGTCTGCTCGTCCGGCGACTCTTCCTGACGGGGAGGCGCCTTTTCCGTGCCGAGGATGCCATTCAGCTGCCATTCCAGCTCTTCCAGAACAGTGATCCGACCGCCCACGGTATCCTCGTAGAGCTGCTCAAAGGTGCGGATCTCGGCCTTAAGGCCGGAAAACATCCGTTCCCAGTCGTTCAGTTCCAGCTGATAGCGTTTTGCTTCACGCTGTTTGCGTTCAAGTTCGACCTCTTCCGGGGTCTTCAAACGATTATGGAAGGGAGGCGTCATGGGGTTGCCCCCCGGCTCACCATCTGTTCACGGGATTGGCGGGCCAGCGGCAAGGTGATGCGGCGCTGTTCGGCCATGGAAAGCCGGAAAAGCGCCTCAAAGGTCTCGATCAGGGCGCCGACCTCGCGGCTGGCGGTCATCAGGATATAATCGACCACATCGTCCGGCACCCGCACTTGGCGGTCATCGGCGATTTTTTTCAGGATCATGCGCCGGGAGTGGTCGTCGGAGGCATCCACGCGGGCAACCAGACCCCACAAAAGGCGCGAGATCAGGTGGTCGTCCAGATGGGGCAGTTCCCGCGGCGGCAGAAGACCGGCCAGGGCAACTTTCCGGCCGCTGGCGTAGAAGTCGTTGAACACCTGCCACAGGGCGGCCCGCAGGGAGGCTTCGTCAGGGAGCAGGTGCAGGTCGTCCACCACGAGGGCCGAGGCTCCGTTGAAGTGCGCAACCAGTTCCTGGGCGGAAAAGCGGTCGCGGCACGACAGGTAGCAGGCGGTTTCAGCGGGACACAGGGAATGGGCTATGGATTGGAGCAGATGCGTCTTGCCGGAACCGGCCGGACCGTGCAGGTAGAGTAGGTTCTCGGCATCGGAGCTGTCGGCTATGCGCCGGGCGAACTGGAGCGCCGCGGCATTGCCGTCACAGACGACGAAGCTGTCGAAGCTGTATGCGGGTGTTATGGGGAAATCGAAAAACTGCTGCATGGTCAGAATAGGTTCCCCTGGGGTGATTCGGGCGCTATGCGGTCGAAGTGCAGGTAGGCGGCGCGGGTGGCGACCCGGCCGCGCGGGGTGCGGTTCAGGAAGCCGTTCTGGATCAAAAACGGTTCGTACACATCCTCGATAGTGTCGCTCTCCTCGCCGATGGCCGCAGCGATGGTATCCAGCCCCACCGGGCCGCCGGTGAACTTGTCGATGATCGTCAGAAGGATCATGCGGTCCATCTGGTCAAAGCCCATCTCGTCGATTTCCAGCAATTTGAGCGTATCCTGAACGACCGTGCGGGTGATGACGCCGTTGGCCCGCACCTGGGCAAAATCCCGTACCCGCCGCAGGAGGCGGTTGGCGATGCGGGGGGTGCCGCGGCTGCGCCGGGCAAGCTCGACGGCGCCCTGGGATTCGATCTCCATACCCAGGATATGGGAGGAACGGCTGATGATGGTGGCCAGTTCCGGTTCGGTGTAGAACTCCAGGCGCGAGATCACGCCAAAACGGTCGCGCAGCGGCGAGGAGAGCAAACCGGCCCTGGTGGTGGCCCCCACCAGGGTGAAACGGGGCAGATCGAGCTTGATACTGCGGGCGCTCGGCCCCTGGCCAATGATGATGTCCAACTGGAAATCCTCCATGGCCGGGTAGAGGATCTCCTCCACCACATGGGACAGCCGGTGGATCTCGTCGATGAAGAGCACATCGTGGGGTTCCAGGTTGGTCAGGATGGCCGCCAGATCACCGGGGCGCTCGATGACCGGTCCGGAGGTGGACTTGATGTTGACCCCCATCTCGCAGGCCACGATATTGGCCAGGGTGGTCTTACCGAGGCCGGGAGGGCCGTAGAGCAGGACATGGTCCAACGCCTCGCCCCTGCCCTTTGCGGCATCGATGAACAGGCGCAGGTTGCCCTTGATCTTTTCCTGGCCGATGTAGTCCGCCAGGGCCCGGGGCCGCAGGGTGGCATCGAACTGGAGATCGTCGTCGCTTTTTTCGGGTGTTATGGCGCGCTGCTGCATTGCTACTCCGCTGTTATCCTGCCGGTATGAACCGCTAGACTATGGCCTATTTTGCCGCAATTGTCAAAGGAGGAGTACCGCTTTTCACGACGCGTTTCGGCCAATAAATGCATGGAATTTGTGGCCGGCTATGCTAGTCTATAAAATAATAGCGCACGGTTAATGCTTTGCCTGTTCCGGGGCAATAGAGAGGACGTGCGCAAGGAGGTGTACGCCATGAAAACAATTATTGCCAGCCTGCTGTTCTTGCTTGCCGGGGCAGCCATTTATGCCGATGATACCCCGTTCATCGTGCCCATGGACAAGGATGGCGTCCAAAGGGTGGAGGTGCTGGGGGGTGACTATTTCTTCAAACCCCGCCACATCGTGGTCAAGATCAATCAGCCGGTGGAGATGCTGGTGCGCAAGGATGGCTGGGTCATCCCCCACACCATCGTCATCGATGCCCCGGAGGCCAGCATCAAAGTAAATGTATCGCTTTCCCGCGACCCGAAGGTCATCGCCTTCACCCCCACCAAGGTGGGCAGCTATCCGTTCTACTGCGACAAAAAGCCGCCGTTCCTTGCCAGCCACCGGGAGAAGGGAATGGAAGGCATCCTGGAGGTCGTTGAGTGAAAGTAATCTTCATCCACCCCCACGGCAGCAACTTCATGCCGGGCGTGCAGGACATCACCACCATCTTCAACATCATGCCCCCCCTGGGGATCATGAGTATCGCCGCCTGGCTCGAGCGCCACAACATCGAAGTCGAGATCATCGACTGTTATGCAACGCCCCTGGGGGTTGACGACCTGGCCGATGAGGTCATCCGCCGCCGCCCCGACGCGGTGGGATTCTCCACCACCACCTCCGCCTTCCGGGAGGGGTACCGCATCGCCAGCGCCATCAAGGAGCGGGACGCCCGGATCGTCACGGTTTTCGGCGGCGCCCACCCCTGCACCATGGGCGCGCCGCTCCTGGACGACTTCCCGGCCATCGATTACCTGGTGATCGGCGAAGGGGAACAGACCATGCTGGAGCTGGCCCAGGCCGGTTTCAAGGGTGTGGAGTCCCTGCCCGGCATCGCCTTCCGCCGCGACGGCAAAGGTGTATTCACCAGCCAGCGTGAACTGATTGCCAACCTTGACGACCTCCCCTTCCCCGCCTACCATCTGCTGCCCGGCTTTCCCGAACGCTACACCCTGCCGCTGTTCAGCTTTCCCACGGCCCCCAACACGAGCATCATCTCCAGCCGCGGCTGTCCCTATGCCTGCTCCTACTGCGACCGTTCGGTCTTCTCCCGCGGCTTCCGCTTCAACTCGCCCGAATACATCGTCGAGCACGTGGCCATGCTCAACCGTGACTACGGCATCCGCCACGTTTTTTTCTACGACGACCTGTTCACCTTCGACCGCAAGCGGGTGGCGGAATTCTGCGACCTGAAGGCGAAAAGGGGGCTCAAGGTGACCTACAACTGCATCGCCCGGCTCGAGCACGTGGATGAGGAACTCCTGGCGTTGCTCAAGCGTTCCGGCTGCTGGCAGGTCAACTTCGGCATCGAATCGGGCGACCCGGAGGTACTCAAGAAACATCGCAAGTTCTACGGCCTGGACGAGGTGGGCAAAAAGCTGCAGATGGTCAAGAAAGCGGGGATGCGGGTCAAAGGACTCTTCATGATCGGCCTGCCAGGGGAGGACGAGGCCGCCATCCGCCGCACCATCGACTACGCCCTGTCCCTGCCGCTGGAAGAGATCAACGTCACAAAATTCACCCCCTTCCCCGGCGCGCCGATCTACAAGACCATCCGCGAGCAGGGGGAGTTCGACGAGAACTGGGAGCTGATGAACTGCATGAACTTCGTCTTCGTGCCCACGGGGATGACCAAGGAACAGCTGGAAAGGCTCTACAACGAATTCATCCGTCGTTTCTACCATCGCACCCGCATCCACTGGGGCTACACGAAGATGCTCTGGAAATCGCCCCACAGCATCCTGGTATTCCTGCGCCATCTGCCGGAGATACTGGCCTTCGAGCGGAAGCAGAAGTGGTGAAAAGTTCAGGCGATCATACGGTCATAGGTCGAAATGGTTTTCCGACGAAGCCGGCAAGAGAGAAACTGTGAGTAAAACAGCCAAAGAGGGGGTATGTCTGGTCAAGGGGGCGCTGCTCGCCGTCCTCCTGGTCGTCCTCTGCGGCCTCGTCTGGAGTGAGCTGCCGCCCGAATGGCTGGACTCCCGGTGGCTCGAATCCAGGATCAAGGGCATGGGGATTCTGGCGCCCCTGGCCTATATCCTCCTCAGGACCGTCGCCATCGTACTGACCGTTGTCCCCAACGCCCCCCTGGATGTGGCCGGCGGCGTGCTCTTTGGCCCGTTCTGGGGCACCGTCTATTCGCTCATCGGCTCCGAGGCCGGGGCCATTGCCTGCTTTCTCCTGGCACATGCCCTGGGCAGGGAGGCGATCACCCGGCTCCTGCACCGGGAGATCGCCTTCAACGGCCATTATCCCCAACGCCAGATGGCGTATATCGTCCTATTCGCCCGTCTCGAGCCGGTCTTCTCCTTTGCCCTGGTCAGCTACGGTGCCGGCCTGACCGGCATGTCGCTCCGCGCCTTTGCCCTGACCACACTGGTGGGCATGACCCCCGGCACGGTCCTGCTCAACTACTACGGCAAGACCTTTTTCACCGACGTTTCCCTGGTGCAGCAGATCATCATGGGGCTCGCCCTGGTCGCCCTGCTGCTGGCCATCCCGGTCTGGATCAGACACAATCGACCCGGGTGGTGGGACGGCCACAAGAAGGAAGCCGGACCACCGGAAGGGGAGCCCTAGTCATGACGAACAAACCGTATAGCGACCCAGGGAAGGCGAGCCGTTTTTTCAGCTTCATGGCCGCCGTTGTGCGGGATTTCCAGCGCAACCAGGGTTTTCTGCTGTCCGGCGCCGTGGCCTACTACACCCTGCTGTCGGTGGTACCCATGTCGATCCTCGTCCTGACCGTGCTATCCCACGTCATCGGCGAGGAACGGCTGGTAGCCACCATGTCCACCTACCTGGAGATGGTGGTGCCCGGCTATACCGCCACCCTGCTGGAACAGGTGCGGGTATTTGTGGAAAACCGCCAGGTGATCGGCTTCATCGGTTTTATCGTCATGCTGTTTTTCAGTTCCATCGCCTTTACGGTCCTGGAAAACGCCATCTCGGTGATCTTTTTCCATCATGTGAGACACGAACGCCGCGGTTTCCTCGTCTCCGCCCTGATTCCCTTCATCTATATCTGCGCCCTTGCCCTGGGCATCGTGCTGGTATCGGTGGTGGTGGGTGCGGTGGAGACCCTTGAAAGCCGGCATTTGGTCCTGTTCAACCGGAGCGTGAGCCTGGCCGGCACGGAGCGGATTGCATTGTATACCCTGGGGATCGCCGGCGAACTGCTGATGCTCACGTCCATCTACCTGGTGATGCCGGTGGTACGGGTTACCTTTCGCCATGCCCTGATCGGCGGAGTGGCTGCCACACTGTTATGGGAGATCACCCGCCGCATACTGGTCTGGTATTACGCCTCCCTCTCCATGGTCAACATCATCTACGGTTCCATTGCCACGGTGGTGGTGACCCTGCTCAGTATCGAGGTGTCGGCCCTTATCCTGCTCCTGGGCGCCCAGGTCATTGCCGAACTTGAAACCACCCGTTTAACGGCCGCGGATAAGCCGGACGGGTTCGAGACATGATATCGCACAACCATCAATACCACTCCACACAACAGGTCGGTGAACTTCTCGTATGACAAAAAATACAATCCTGATCCCCCTTGCCCTCATTGCCTTCCTCGCCCCGCTCCCGGTCCGGGCAGAAACCGCCGTCACCACGGCCCAATCGGAGTGTGCCCTGCTGACCGGCTACGGCATTACCCACCGTTATTTCGGCGCCACCCGCACCCAGGTGCAGACATGGGACGCAATCGCCCGCTATGGCCGTTTTCTCTCCCAGGAGGTCGGCAGGGGAAGCTGGTATCAGGGGAGACACGAACTGCTGGTGGAGGTGCCCTATCACATGGCCGTGGACCATGACGCCAGGTCCATGGTGGGGGGGTATCTATTGGGAAGCTGGAAATTTACCGGGTTGGACGGCATCTCCCCCTACGTCTTTGCCGGCGGGGGGATACTCTATGTGGATCTGGGGCTGCCCACCATGGGGACCAAGCTGGATTTTTCCTACCAGGGGGGGACGGGGGTGCAGTACTTCGTACGCAAGGACACGGCACTCATGGCCGAGTACCGCTACCATCACATCTCAAACGCCGGAACCGCCGCGCCCAACGAGCCGCTCAATTCCAGCAAGTTCCTGGTGGGGATATCCTTCTTCCACTGACGGTAGAGACAGGACTGGCCGAAATAAAATTTCTTAGCTTTGGTGAGACGGGCATAGCCCCACCATATTCCGCCACCGACAAGCAGAACCGCTATCCTCACCTCTCTGACGAGGTATACTTTCAATCAGCCTATCATCATGCGGCCTCCAGCAGCCCTGTCAGCCCGTCCGGGAGAAACCCTTCAGGGCCATGGCCGCCGGCAGGGTCACAAGGGAAAAGAAGGTGATGAACCCCACCCCCAGGTTAGTGGCCCAGCCGATGGAAGACATGGCGCCGTAGTCGGTAAGGGCTAGGGACCCGAACCCGACGATGGTGGTCATGGCCGAAAGGAAGACCGACCGGCCGATCTGCACGTACTGCCGTTCCCGTTCGCCGGACGTCTCCGCCGTGACCCGAAAACGGATGTACAGGCCGAAATCGCTCCCCATCCCCACAATCGTCACCAACACCATGGCATTCATGAAATTGAGCCCCATGCCGCTCAACGCCATGGTCCCCAACATGCAACCTGATGCCGCCGCCACCGGAAACAGGGAATAGAGCACCCCCGACGGCATGCTTGCAAAATGAGCCAAAAGAAAGAACAGCACCAGCACCCCACCCAACAGGAAGGCGCCGGTAAAGCTGTTCCGTACGGCATCCTTCAACTGGTTGCTGATCAGGTCGATACCGGTCACGCGCGCCGCAGGGTCCAGAGCCGCCAGCGCGGCTTGAAAAGCGGGCAGATCGAGCGTGGAGCCGGAATAGTGCAGATACGCCAAGGCATGGTAACCGGTAGCGGTTTTAACCAGGTGACGATCGACAACCCCTTTGAGCGGCGAGGCCGAAAGGCGGGCCACCGCCTCTTCGGGGCTTACCGGTACGGCTCGTTGCAGATGGCTCATCCCATTCAGAAATGGCTGAAACTGCCCCGTGGCAAACCCCTGCCGGTCAAGCGCCCCCCGCATGGACTTTTCGAGGCGTGCGCCGCCGAACTGTTCCCGTAGCCGGAGAGACAACTCCATTTGTGTCTTCTGGCTGTTGATCACACGGCAGAGGGATGACCACGCCACGATCTGTCCGCGCGCCTGAAGGGATGCCGCCAGTGCGTCCAGCCGCGAAACCCGCTCCAGAACATCGGGCAGATCACGCCCCTCCAACGCCACCAGTATCTGTTTCGGCGCGATACTCAAGTTCCGCTCGATCTTTTCCTGCGCGAGAAAAGCCTCGGAATGGCGCGGCTGCAGGTTTTTGAGTTCGCCATCGAACGTGATGGAAAAAGCCGCCCAGCAGAGCCCTGCCGTCATCAGCAGGGAACCTGTGGCAACCACCGCCGGATGCCGCAGCACGGCGCGCCAGAGGCGTGGCAGGCCGAGACTGGGTATGGGACGGTAGGTGATGGGAAATCGGCGTTCCATGAACAACAGCAGAGGCGGCAGGAAAAACAACGTGGCATAGAGGGAATAGATCACCCCCAGCCCCACCAGCAGGCCGAGTTCGTAGAGTGCGCGGACATCGGACACCATCAGCGCCAAAAACGGGACCGCCGTGGTAATGGCAGCGGTGAAGACGCCGCGACCGGTGTCGAGGATCGCCAGTTCCAACGCTTCCTGGGATGTTTTTCCGGCAGCCCGCTCGCTGTGGAAACGGTCGTAGATGTGGATCGAATAGTCGGTGCCGATGCCGGTGATGAGGGCGGTAAAGGCAAAGGAAATGATATGGATCGACCGGAGAAACAGCCCGGCGGTCCCCAGGGCGAACAGCACGCCGCACGCCAGGATCAGCGGAATAAGGAGGGTAGGCAGCAAGCGCCGGTAGGCGATGTAGAAAATGCCCAACACCACCAAGAGCGAGATAACGATGCTGACGAGGACATTGGACTTCATCGCCGCTTCATCCAGCACGGCGCTGATATGTGCACCGGCGCAGGAGATCGAGATCGGAGAACCACGGCGGGCATCGTTGATGGCCGCCACCAGTTTGCGGGCGAACACCATGTCCTGGACCGGTCTGGCAGGTTCGGCGATCATGATCAGCACCGCACCGTTGCGGGAGAGAAAATAGGGGGATGCCGGATCGAGATCGAGGGCCTGACCGCCGGTTTTGAGACGCGGCAGGATCAGGTCGCGCAGGGAAAACGGATCAACGGTGGCCAAGCCGCTGGCAAAACCGCCGAACTGCCCGGCCAGATTGGCCTGGAGTTGTTGCAGGGCTGCGTTTGCCTGGTCGGGGGCAAAACGGGCAACAAAACGAGGCAGATCATCCGGCTGAATGAAGAGTTGGGGGTGGATGACGGCATAGGCAATCAGTTCTTTGAAGGATGCCGCCTGACTTTCGTCGTAGATCCTCCAGGTGATTCGTTTGAAGGCGGGCTGACCATCGACGCGGGCCTGTCCGAGACGCTCGGCAAAACGTCCGGCCTCTGCAGGCAGGGACGGTGGATCGCCCTCCAGCAGAAAGTAGGCTTCATTGGCGCTGCCGGTCCACTCAAGTGAATCGAGCAACAGCCTGAGGGCTGGCTGGCGGGACGGGAAAAGCCGGAAGATATCCGTTTCGAAATGGATGGATGTAATCATGGCGACCGCCAGAACCACGGCAGCCGCGAACAGGCAGATGACGGCCAGGGGGCGCGTCGAGGCGACACGGAAGACCCATTCCAGGTGACGGCGCGTAAGGGAGTTGCTGGCGGCGATGATACGTGAGGACCACGCGCGGAACATGGATTATTGCTTTCCTTGCAGTGCGGACAACGGGTAGATGGTCAGGTTGTCCACATGGGGGGTGAAGGCCTCCGGCGCCAGGTCGGTGTTGACCTCCGGTTCGGTGATCTTGATGCGGAAGCGACCGCCGTCGTGGCTGTACATGATGATCTCCGTGGCCAGGGGCACGCCGTTCACTACCTCGTAATCGTTGTAATGGGCCTCGTCGCCGTTGGCCAGACTTTTGACAACCACCAGCCCGTTCTCGAAGGTTACCCGCTCCTTCAGCCCCATACTGCTGGTCCGCTCCACGGTACCGTCGCGCAACGAACTGCCGGGGGCCGGCACCTCCATGACCCAGCGCGCCTGGCGCCAGGTATCCCCCTGCCCCTGTTGGGGAAGCTCGGCCAGCAAGCCGCGGAACGCCACCCCCTTGGAATTGTCCACAACCGTGACCTCTTCGCCCACCACAACGGTTTCCATTATGGTGGTGCCAAAGGGGGAAAGGATCACCATCCTCATCCGGTCGGGGCGTTGATAGAGCAGAAAGCCGTTTGCGCCCATGCCCTGTTCACCCTTGGTGATGGAGAGGGACACGCCCGCCGAAAGGGTATCCACCTGGACGCCGGGCCGATACTCAAGGGGAGGCTTGGGGGTGAAGATGGCACAGCCGGAAGCCAGGAATAAGGTGGAGAGCAGGAACAATAGGGGAAAATGACGTTTCATCGAAGGTCCGATCATTGGTCGCAAGGTTTATCCCGAAAAAACATTTGTCACAGCGTCACGGAGACAACGCGGCATGATGTCATATGGCATTTACGTGAGGGCAAAAGAAGCCGCGTTGGTTAGGTTTATCACTCCAGCCGAAAATCGCGGTCCGTCAGCCCCACGTTGCGGCGCACCTTTTTAAAGGTCATCACGGCACGGTCGCCGTTCCGCTCCATGATGACCAATTTTCTTATCGTGCCGTCTTCCAGGAAGGTTATGACCAGTTCCTTGACCTGCCCCTTGCCGTGGGGCGCAATGGTCACGGTATAGACCGGACCGGTCGCATCGGCGTGGACGCCCAGACCTTCCGGCAGGGTGGTGATCGGTGTGGCCAGTCGGGAGAACCAGCGTTTCAATCCCTGCTCGGGGGGCAGGACGATCCGGTTCCGTTCCCCGCCCGTACCCATGACCTGTTCGATGGTACTGTCCCGCAGGACCATGCGGCTGGCATAGGGTGCTTTGAGTTCAAGATAGAACTGGTCAGGCTTGCGGAAGCGCACCGTTCCGTTCATGGTCATGGCCCGCTTCATCACCGAGAGACGCTTTTCCTGGCTGATATCGGCCGTAAAATCCGTGACCCCGGTAAAGGCCTTGCGGAGAGCTTCAAGCCCGTCCACGGCAGGGATCTGGCGGGCCTGACAGGGGAAAGCGCCCACGAGCAGCAGAAACAGCGTGGCGCATGCAGCAACGGTCTGCCAGCAGGCGGCGGGGATCAGAAAAAAGCGAGAACCTCGTGCAATCGACATCATAGTTTACCTACTCCCAGGGTAAGTTGGGCCGTCACCAGCGTCCGGCCGTCGCATACCACCTCTCCCTCCACCATGAAAAGCCTGCCAAATGCCTTGACCACCCGGACCGAGACCGAAAGCTCATCTCCGGCCCGGGGCGCGCCGGAAAATTCGGCCCGGTCGATGGCCGCCAGAAAACCACCCTCCCCCTCGTCCTGAATGGTGAGGATGCCGGCCAACTGGGCGATGCACTCCACCAGCAGCACCTGGGGAAGGCTGCGGCCCGACGTGACGGCAACCCGGGCAGCCGCATGGGCGCCGGTCTCCAGTTCGACGACCCGGTCAAGGAGCAGAAAGGGGTAACGGTGGGGGAGATATGCCGCAGGATCAGACTTGATGCGAAGCTCCCTTCACTTCGCCGGGGGTGCACGCCGTTGCTGCGCCTCCCGTGAAGCGGATGGCGTAGTAGGGACCCTCGGGAGAGGCCGCCAGGTGCACCCCCTGTTGGCCGGGCTGAAGCTTGGCCAGCAGGGTAGCCATGGCCGTGCCCCCCATGGCCAGGGAACGTCCCAGGATGGAGGCGGTGTCGATGATGCCCTGGGCCTCGACCCGTTGCATCAGAAGCGGGGTGTCGCCGGCGGTGCCGGATAGGGTGAGCAGGTTGCACCGATCAACGCCGCTGAACAGGCGCTCAACCCCTTCCTGTTCACGACCGGCCGGGAGCAGCCCGATGGTGGCGACCGTCTCCACCGTCGCCTTGACCGGGGCATTGCGGCGGGCGGCGTGGGCCGCGCTCTCCAATACCAGGATGCCGCTCCCCTCGCCGAAACAGGCGGCATAACGCCGCAGTTGGCCGGTGGCGGCAAAACCTGCGATCATCAGCGGCGTCAGGTCATCGGCCCCGCCGGTCAGCATGACGTCTGCCCTACCTTCGGCGATGAAACGGCAGGCCATGACAAAGGCCGACTCGGCTGAGCAAAAGCGCTGCACCAGGGTAACGTTGGGGCCCTTCAGGCCATGCTCGATGGACGCGTTGCTGGCGGGAGCATTGGAGACCGTATTGGGGAAGAGCACCGGCGCCAACCCCTCGGCGCCGTTTTTGAAATAACCGCTGAGGAATTCGGCGGAATTGGCCACGCCGCCGAAACCGCACCCCAGGGCGATCCCGATCCGCTCGGGATCGATGCTCTTCAGATCAATCCCGGCATCCTTGAGAGCCAGCCCCGTGGCACCAACGGTAAAGTGGCTGCACCGGTCCATCTTGCGGGCCTTGAGCGGCGGCATGAAATCCGAGGCCTTGAAGCCGAGCGCCTTGCCCCAGCGCTGGCCCGCCCCCCCCGGCACGTCGTCCGGTACGGCTGACAGGGCGTCCCGACCCGACCCGAGGAGTTCCAGCACCGCTTCCATGCCGTTGCCGGCGGCGGTCACGGCCGAGAAGCCGCTGACGACGATATCGTTGAAGGAGTAGATCATATGCCCAGCACCAGTGATGTGATGTTGCCCCCGAAGGCAAAGGAATTGGACATGGCGACGTCGGCCTCGCAGGAGCGTTTCCCCTCGTGGCAGTAGTCCAGGTCGCATTCCGGGTCGCGGCCACGGAAGTTCAAGGTTTGGGGAATGATACGGCGGTTGAGGGCGATGACCGTGGCCAGGGCCTCGATAGCGCCGGCCGCCCCCAGACAGTGGCCGGTCATGGCCTTGGTGGAAATCAGCGGAACCGAGGTAATCCGTTCGCCGAAGACCAGCTTCATGGCATTGGACTCCACCACATCATTGAGCGGCGTGCCGGTGCCATGGGCGTTGACCCACCCTACCCGACCGCTGTCGATACCGGCAACGGCAATGGCGTTGCGCATGACCCTCGCCGCCGTGGAACCGGTCGGCTCCGGAGCGGTCATGTGATACGCCTCGCCGGCCAGGGCATAGCCGAGTACGGCCCCATACACCCGGGCTCCCCGCGCCACGGCATCCTCTTCGCTCTCCAGAACCAGGAAGGCCGCTCCCTCTCCCAGGGAAATTCCCTGACGCCCCAGACTGAAGGGGGAACAGGGCTCGGGATCGACCACCTTCAGCGAATTGAAGCCGCCGAAGGTCAAAAGCGACAGGGTATCGGAACCACCAGCCAGCACGGCCCGCTGTTGGCCGGTGGCAACCAGTTCGGCGCCCCAACCGATGGCGGTGGCCGACGAGGAGCAGGCCGTGGTGACCGTTCCCTGGTAGCCGGCAAGGTTGCAGGCCCGGGCTATCTCGGTGGCGGTCTTGTCGGGCAGCACGCCGCGCAGCAGCACCGGCGGCGCCTTCTCTCCAACCAGCTGCGCTTTCAGCCACTGCTCCGCCTGGAACATGCCGGCAGCCCCCCCACCCATGGAAATCCCCATGTCAAAGGGAGAATAATGCCCGGACAGACCGCTGTCCGCCAGGGCCTCAGCGGCGGCGATCAGGCCGAACTGGTCGGCACGGGAGAGTTTCCGAGCCGTTGCACGGTCAAAATGGTCCAGCGGGTCATACCCCTTGACTTGGCAACCGATATGGGAAGGAAAGGCCGACACGTCGAACAGGTCCAAGGGTCCGATGCCGCTGATGCCGTTCAGCAGGGCATCGCTGAACTGGGCCACATTCTTGCCGGCCCCGCAAAAAACCCCCAGCCCGGTTATGACAACGCGTTTTTTCACCATTTAGCACCAAATATCGATACGTTATATTAACAATATAAAGTAAAACTTGAAAAACAGAAACCCTGAATCCTCGCCCAAAGGCACGTCTGTCCCTAGACCGTGCCGCCATCCACGACCAAGGTCTGGCCGGTAATGTAAGAGGCTCGCGGGGAGGCCAGGAAAAGAACCGCTTCGGCGACCTCCTCGGGGGTGCCGATCCTGCCGAGGGCCGAGCCCTTGACGATCCGTTCCACCACATCCTGCTTCAGCCCGGCGGTCATATCGGTCGTAATCAGGCCGGCCACGACGGCGTTGACGCGGATCCCCATCCCCCCCACCTCCCGGGCCAGGGATTTGGTAAAACTGATGGCGGCCCCCTTGGAGGCTGCGTAATTGGTTTGGCCGGCGGTTCCGGTCAGGGCGGAAATGGAGGACACCGTCACGATGCTGCCGCAGCGGCAGGCCATCATCTTGCGCACCCCCCACTTGCAACAGTGGAACAGGGGGGAAAGGTTGGTGTGCATAACCGCATCCCAATCCTCCTCCGCCATCATGGCCAGCCAGCCGTCGCGGATGATACCGGCGTTGTTGACCAGTACGTCGATATGGCCGCTCTCTTGCGAAGCCGCGTCGATCAGCCCTTGGGCCCCTGCGGCCGAGCCCACGTCGGCCTTGATCACGCTGATCGTGCCGGCCAGCCCCTGCGCTTCCGCGACCAGAGCTGCCGCCGCCTGGTCGTTGCTCAGGTAGGCGGCAAAGACGCGTGCTCCCTGACGGGCGAACAGAAGCGAAACGGCTCGGCCAATCCCGCGCGTGCCGCCGGTTACCACCACGATATGGTCTTTAAATTCCATCGAAACTCCGGTGAGCATCTGATTACAAGGTTTTCATTCTAACGTTTTCGCCGGAGCATGTCCAGAGCTGACATCAATTGTGCCCATCTGCATAGATCCAAGTCCTTTCGTTTTGCGGCTTTTCAGCCGCCGGGGGGATTGCTTCGGTGTGAAGTCCCTTGACAGCATGGCCGGTACGTCTGTATTGTGATGGCACTTATTCTCGGGGCGGGGTGAAATTCCCCACCGGCGGTATCCCGGCTTTTCCGGGGAGCCCGCGAGCGCTTCTTTCCTGTGGGGAGGAGGGTCAGCAGATCTGGTGAGATGCCAGAGCCGACGGTAACAGTCCGGATGAAAGAGGATAAGGCAGCGACCCACCCAATTGGTAACCGACATCCAACCGACACGCCCCCTCGTGCGCGCCGGTATGTCCCGTCTGCCGTCCTGCCGCCCTGAGACCAATTCCCCTTGTTGAAGGAGTCGAATCATGTCTCAGGAACTGCTGGTCTCTTTTGGTACCCCTTTTGAACGTGTTGAAAGTGCCCTGGCCGCATTGCGGACCGGTGCCGGCGTGTTGGTCACCGATGATGCGGAACGGGAAAACGAGGGTGACCTCATCTTTGCCGCCGAGTCCCTGACCCCGGCCCAGATGGCACTCATGATCCGGGAGTGCAGCGGGATTGTGTGCCTTTGTCTGACGCCCGAAAAGGTTGCGTCACTCAACCTGCCGATGATGGTGGCGGAGAATTCCAGCCGCTATCAGACCGCCTTCACGGTCACCATCGAGGCTGCGGAAGGTGTGACCACCGGGGTTTCCGCTCAAGACCGGGTGACCACCATCCAGGCCGCCATTACCGATCAGGCGCGCCCGTCGGATTTGAACAGCCCCGGCCATGTGTTTCCCTTGCGGGCGCGTCCCGGCGGCGTGCTTGAACGGGGGGGGCACACCGAGGCAACGGTTGACCTGATGCGGCTGGCCGGGCTCAAACCGTGCGGCGTGCTGTGCGAGTTGACCAACGAGGACGGCACCATGGCCCGGATGCCGGAAATCATCTCCTTTGCCCGGCAGCACAGCCTTCCGGTGGTTACCGTTGCCGACCTGATAGCCTATCGGCAGCAGGGCGGACACGCCTGAAAGGCACAGGGGTAATAAATCGGGGATAGTTTGGAAGATTCTGCATCTGTGCAGGAGACTACGTCTGCACAGATGCAGAATCAACGACCGACGGGATACATCGAGTCACTTCCCGGTTGTCTGGACGTCGTACCATCATCTTCGCGCCTTGCCGCAGATATCTTCGATGCTGACCCTGAACACCCTGGTCAGTTCCCGCATGGCCTCGATATAGTCCAGCCCCGGCAAGCGGAACTCGGCAGAATACTTGTCCAGGAGCCCTTCCAAAGCCCGTTGCTTCTCCTCGTCAAAGGCCTCCGTCGCCCTGCCGGAGATAACGACGCTTTCGTACCTGGTGGCAAACTGGTCGGGCAGAACCTCGGTTGTACCGACCACACAGAAGGACACCCGGCTGTCGGCGGCAATATTGTCCAGTTTGTGTCCTTCCACGGCACAGTGGAAGTAGATGGCGTCGTTTTCGAGGCAGCAGTAGCTGAGCGGGATGCCGTACGGCTGGCCATCCGGGTCACAGGTGGAAAGGATTCCGTATTCGCCCTGCTCCAGGATCGCCTTAGCCTCCGGCTCCGTAAGGGCCCGTTCTTTACGGCGCAGTTCATGGTGCATGTCAGCAACTCCTTGGTGGTATGAATTGGCAGGGCCTACCGGTTGATGATCGCCATCATGGCCGCCGGATAGCGCTCACCGGCAGCCGCGCCCTTGGGGAGCGCCCTGTCGATCTCCGCCATTTCGGCTGCGCTGATCGTCACCGCTGCGGCGGCCACATTCTCTTCCAGGTATTTTCTGCGTTTGGTCCCCGGTATGGGCACGATGTCGTTTCCCTGAGCCATCACCCAGGCCAGGGCCAGTTGCCCCGGTGTGCACCCCTTGCGCGCAGCGATGTCCTTGATCTGCTCCACCAGGTGCAGGTTCTTGTCGAAGTTCTCACCCTGGAAGCGGGGGGACAGGCGACGGTAATCATCGGCATCGAAGTCCTCGAACCGGGTGATCTGCCCGGTCAGGAACCCGCGCCCAAGTGGACTGTAGGCCACAAGGCCGATCCCCAAATCCCGCAGGGTCGGCAGTACCTCGTCCTCCGGGTCGCGGCTCCAGAGTGAGTATTCGCCTTGCAGCACACTGACGGGATGCTCGGTGTGGGCGCGGCGGATGGTGAGCGGACCGGCTTCGGACAGGCCAAGGAAGCGGACCTTGCCGGCGGTCACCAGATCGCCCATGGCACCCACGGTCTCCTCTATCGGCACCTCCGGGTCCACCCGGTGTTGATAGTAGAGGTCGATATGATCTACATCCAGTCGCTTCAGGGAGGCGTCGCAGGCCGAGCGCACATAGTCGGGGCGGCCGCATATGCCGCGATAGTTCGGGTCTTCGGTGCGGACGATGCCGAATTTCGTCGCCACGACCACATCCTTGCGTTTCCCCTTGATCGCCCTGCCGACCAACTCCTCGTTGGTAAACGGGCCATACATGTCTGAGGTATCCAGCAGGGTGACGCCCAATTCCAGGGCGCGGTGGATGGTGGCGATGGCTTCAGCCTCGTCCCGCTGGCCATAGAAATCGGACATCCCCATGCACCCCAGCCCTTGGGCTGAGACAACCAATCCCTGCGTTCCCAATGTTCTCTGTTTCATGCTCTATCTCCTTGTGGTGTCAGTGAACGGGCCAAATAAATTTAGTAAGAAGAAATTTTACGAAGGAATGCAACTTCACGCAGGATGAAATGGGCCGCAGGCAAGCTGCCACAAGAGCTGCGAGTTCAGAAAGTTATCCCGTGCAAAAATACAACGGCTATTCCGGGCGTCTCCCTATGGTCCCTACCCGCCTGCGCGACAGGATCAGCACGCCGGCCAGCACCGCAATAGCACCCAGAACCAGATTGGAGACCAGAAAGGCATGCCGCGCTCCATGGTGCTCAAAGGCGCCCCACATGCTCCCCGCCAACAAGCTGCCTAAGCCCTGACCGGCCACCCGGGCCATGGAGAGCAGGCCCGAGGCAACCGCTTCGGTCTCCGGCGGAGCCTGGGAGAGCACGGCGGCATTGTTGGCGGCCTGGAACAACGCCCGGCCGATACCGATACCGGCCAGACCGGGTACGACCCGGCCGGTGATGCCCTGAGTCCAGGAGGCCAGGGACAGCACGGCGCTGCCGAGCCAACTGACCCGCTCGTAGCCGACACGGTCCGAGAGCCGTCCCGCCAGCGGGCCGAGGATCATCAGCAGCACCGGGGGCAGCAGCATGGCGAGCCCTACCCGACTGGGGGTCATGCCGCCCGCTTCCAGGTAAAAGGGCCATAACAGGTTGCTGCCGAAGGACTGGGCAAAGAAACAGACCGTGGCCAGGAGTGCCAGCAGGAAACGGGGGGCGCGGATGGCGCGGCGCAGCCCTTCTCGCAGCCCCACGCCGTGTAGTTCGGTCAGACGGCCGGAGAGCAGAAAGGCCGCCAGTCCGAAGGGGAGATTGATGAAGAAGATGCTGCGCCAGCCGAACCAATCCACCATGAAACCACCCAGGGGTGGCCCCATCATGGTGCCGGCAGCGACCGCACCCGCCACCATCCCCAGAGCCCAGCCGCGACGTTCGGGAAAGGTGGCTGCGGTCATGCCCGGCACCAGGCCCACGATGCCTGCTCCGGCAACACCTTGCAGAAAACGCAGAAGGTACAGTACCGCCAGGTTGGGCGAAAGTGCCAAGAAGAACGAGATCATGCTGAAGCAGATCAGCGAGGCGCGGTAGACCCGCACCGTACCGGCCCTGCCGGCCAGACCGGACAGGGGCAGAAAGGCGAGGGCCGAACCGACCAGATAGAGGGTGGAGGCCCACTGGACGTCACCGGCGTGGCTATGGAAATGGGCCGCCAGGGACGGCAACGCCAGGTTGAGGGCGCTGGAATCCACCGTGGAAAGGGTGATGCCGATGAGGAGTGCCGCCAGACGCAGGTCGATGCGGGGTGCGGATGAGTTGGAAGAAGCAATCACGGGAGTCAACGGGGTATCACAGCGGTCTGATGCGGCTTCTGCCCAGGCGTTTCATCAGTTTCCAGAGCGGTCCCTTGACCGGAAACATGCGCAGGGCCTCCAGCATGGCGTCGCTGATATTAACCTCCAGGCCGGGCACGACCCAGTTTTTGCGTTTGATCGCCTCTGACGTGACCAGTTCGGTCAACTCGTCCCTGACGGCCGACGAGATGTAGAAGACCGGTTCCAGCAGGTTGGTGGTGGTGTCGATGACCCCTTCCGCCAGAGCGGTCCGGTGCAACGGGGTACCGGGGAAGATGCGGATGCCGGTCATGGCGATGATCGCGGTCGGTTCCAGTTCGTCCATCAGGCTGAAGCTTTCCAGGATGGTTTCCCGCGTCTCCCCCGGGCCGCCGAAAAGGATGTAATGGGCGAAATCCACCTGCCGCTCGCGGCACAGGCGCGAACCTTCGCGGACATCGGCCACCGTAAAGGCCTTGCCCAGATTCTTCAGCATGACCGGCGAGCCGGATTCGGTGCCGTACTCCACGGCGTCGCACCCCGCGGCCAGCATGACATCCAACAGACCGGGCGGCATGAAGGCCGGATTGATGAAGGCCGACCAGTTGATCGCCAGCCGTTCCGCGGCCATGGCCCGGCAGAGCTGTTCGGCGAACTCGGTCGGGTAGTTGAAGATGTCGTCCACAAAATAGATATAGCTGACCCCGTGATCCTCCACCAGGGCGCGTACCTCGGCGATGATGTCCAGGATCGGCCGCAGGCGCATCCGACGCCCCTCCAGCAAGGGATAGGTGCAGTAGATGCAGGCGAAGGGGCAGCCACGCTTGGTCTGCACATTGGCCATGCCCCCCTGGCGCTGGTAGCGGGCCACGTCGAACAGGTTCCGGTCAGGGGTAGCGATCCGCTCCACCGGCAACGCCGGCTGGAACGCATCAGCACCCCGCGCCAGCACCCCCGGCAGGCCGGACGGGCAGGCGCCCTGTCCGATCAGCTCCACGAGCCGGGGCAGCACCTCCTCCCCCTCGCCCACCACGCCATAATCGGCGTCCACATAGGCCAGAATCTCCCGGGGCATCAGGGAAAAACCGGAACCGCCCACCACAACCCGGGCAGTCCGGCGGCAGACGGAGACCACCTCCCGCACCCCGGCCAGATAGGAACGGCAACCGGGCCAGGTCACATTGTCGATGTTACGCAGGGAGACCACCACCAGGGCCGGCGAGAATGAGGCGAGCCGTTCCTCCAAGGCCGTTTCAGGCTTCTGTTCGAAACAGAGGTCGAGCACGGCAAGTTCATGGCCGGCAGTTGCCAGGGGGGCAGCCAGATAGGAGAGACCGATGGGGAACACCGGATAGGGGGAGTGTTCGCGGTTGGCCGAAACCAGTAGGATCTTCATATCGCCTCCAGCCAGGCCTTCATCCGCTCGACCCGCTCGGCAACCGCAGGCGGCATCTGGAATTGCAGAACGCCGTTCAGGTCGGTCAGGGCGTGGCGGGTCAGGCCGGTGGCCAGTTTATTGCCGTCAGGGTCCAGTATGACGCTTTCAAAGACCAGGGTGGCCGTCTCGCTCGGTGTCAAGGTGGTGCGGACGGTCAACAGGTCGTTGTAGCGGGCGGAACGCAGGTACTTTATCTCCAGCGCGACCACCGGCCCCAGATAGCCGAGAGCCCCCAACTGGAAGGCATCCAGTCCGAATCTGCCGGCCAGTTCACTGCGGCCGATCTCCATCCAGGCAACGTAATGCCCGTGCCAGGCCACCTGGTAGGCGTCCACCTCGTTGAAGCGCACGGTTAGGGCTGTTTCGTGATAGTTCATAGCCTGCTCTCGATCCAACGATTGTATTTCTTGAGCGAATCACCCGCCCCCACCTCCACGAAACGGGTGGCGCCGGACCGCTTCAGGGCGCGATAGGTCTGTTCCCAGTGGACCGTTTCCGTCAATTCCCGCATCAGGAAAGAGGGGATCTCGGCGGCGGTGAGGAACTCCTGATCAATGTGGTTCATGAGTGGGATAGCCGGTTCCCGGTAGCGATAGTCCCGGAAAATGGCCGTCACCTCCTCTTCCGCCTCGGCCAGGAGCGGGGTATGCAGCGGGGCGTCGCAGGGGAAGAGCTTGGCCGAAAAGGCCCCCGCTGCGAGCGCTTCGCTCAGGGTAGCCTCCATGTCGTGACGCCTGCCGGCCAGCAGAAAATGGTGCGACGTGTTGTGATTGGCAAGAAAAACCGCGCCTTCTGCGGCCAGTACCGCCAGCTTCTCCGCCGTAAGCCCCACCAGGCACCCCAGGGCATAATCCCGTCCCAGGAAGCGCTGTTCCATGCAGGCACCCACCCGAAAGGCAATCTCCAGGGCCTCCCCTTCGCTGACCGAGCCGCAGGCCGCCAGGGCGGCATAGATCCCCATGCTGTGTTCGGCCGCCAGCGCCGGTTTCACCCCTTCCAGCCGCAGGCAGCGCTGGCGATAGAGACTCACGGCCACCCCGTAGACCTGGAGGGCCACCTGCTCCGTATGCGTCCCCTCCGCCCAGGTAAAGGTAGCCAAGTCCAGCCCGGTATGGGCGCGGACCAGCGCGGCGACCGCGCTGAAATCGGCGTTGCAGGGAAGTATGGCATCGTGGGTCAGGGGTTGACCGGGAAACATGAAACAGATCATTTTTTACCTTCACAGGGGATTTGCGGGGCCCGGCAGCGGCTCGCGCGGTGTTCCCGCAGGTATTCGGCCGGCTTCATCATGCGCTGGGTGCGCAGCAGGACCCAGATGATATAGGGTATCTGGGAGGGGCGCACCTGGCGGACCCAGTCCATGAGACTCTTGTTGCCGGCGGTATTGAGGATCGAACGGCGCCAGGTCTCGGCGTACAGTTCGAAGAAGCGCTCTGCCCCCAGGCGCGGCTCCCACAGCAGGTGGTGCATGTCGAAGTTGGCCCACGGCTGCCCGGCGGTGCGGGCCAACTCGCTTTGATAGTAGTCGGTCCCCGGCAGGGGGGTCAAGATGGTGAAACCGGCCCGCTGCAGGCCGTGGCGTTCCACAAACGCCCACAATTCCCGGAACTGCGCCTCATCCCAATCCGGGTCCACCAGAAAGTTGCCGTTGATGCCGTAGCGCAATTCCCGGGCGATTCGCACCGCCTCGATGCTGTCGCCGATGCCGGCATCCTTGGACAGGCCGGTCAGACCGTCGTCGCTGGCCGCCTCCAACCCGAGGAAGATGTCGAAGTCCTTGGCCAAAGGACGCCAGGCGGCCATGAGTTCGCCACTGCGGCGGATCAAATCGGTGCGGGTCTGAACCAGAATCCAGCGTTTGTACACCCCGCGGCGCTTGAGGGCGGCGGCCAGTTCGAGGCTGCGCTCGGGATTATACCAGAACAGGTCGTCGGCCACAAAGATAGCATCGCCGCAGGTGGCAAAATCCTCCACCACCGCCGCGATGGAGCGCTCCCGACAGGTGCGGCCGTAAAGCTGCCACACCGAGCAGAACGAGCAGCGATGCGGGCAGCCCCGGGCGGTTTCGATCAGCCAGACCGGCTTGAACAGCAGACAGTGATACCCGTTGCGATGCCGCTGCACCAAGTTACGGGCAGGCAGGGGGACCAGGTCGAGCGAGGTCCGTTCCTCCAGGGGAGGGGTCGTGATCCAGCCATCGACAGTCTTGAGCCGCAGGGCCGGCACCCGGGCAAGTTCGCCACCCTGTTCCAGGGAGGCTGCCAGGCGCACAACCGCCTCTTCGCCGTCATCAACCATAATGGCGTCGATCGGGTCATGCTCCAAAGGCGCCGGGAAGGCCGCGGCGGCATGCCCGCCCACCACGATGAAGGCCTCCGGCGAGGCCAGCCGGACCTCTCGGGCGGTTTCAAGCACCCGGTCGAATTCCAGGGAGTGGAGGCAACTGATGCCCACCAGGCGGGGGCGTGTGCGGCGTACCCAGGTTGCGGCACCTGGCCGGAAACGCAGGTCGGCGATAGTGACATGGTGCCCTGTACCCAGCAGGGCGGCGGCGATGTATTCGAGCCCCAGAGGCTCGACCCGGAAAAAGGGGCCAAGCCCGAAGCGGTCATTGCCGGGATGGGGGCGGAGCAAAAGGATGTTCATGGCTTCATTCCTTGGCCGTTACCAAGGGGGCCGCCAGAACCCTTTGGGGGGTACACGACTTCTTCGTCCCCGTAGACGCCCCCCCGGCGCAGGACATTATAGGCCAGATTAACGAGCTTGCCGTTTCCCTGCATGACGCGCGAGAGGACCGAGGGCCAGCGGTAGACCTCACGGCGCGCCGCCCGCCATCCCCGGTACAACTGCTCCGGCGTCATCAGCTTGGGACGGAAGACCACCTGATTATGGTCATAGTGCTGCCACTCCTTATGGAGCATGCGCCCCTCACGGTCGAACTGCTCGAACAGCGCCGTGCCGGGATAGGGGGTCAGGATGTGAAAGGTCGGGATACTGGGCGCACACTCCTCCAGATACCGGACCGTGGTCTCGAAAACGCTCTCGTCATGGTCATCGAAGCCGAAGATCATGGAGGCCTCCAGCACGATGCCGGTGTCCCGCACCCGTTTGATCAGGTCGGCCTGGCTGAACCTGCTGCCGGTCTTGGGGTGGTTGGCCTGGGGCCCCGCGACCGATTCGATGCCGACAAAGATGCCGATGCAGCCGGATTGAGCCAAAAGGCTCACCAATTCGGGGTCCTCGGCAAAACGGAGATTGGCCTGCCCGCCCCAGCGCAGTCCGAGACCGGCCATGCCGCGCAGGATCGGCTTGGCCCGCTCCGGGTCGCCCAGGATATTGTCGTCGAGAAATATCGTCAGCTTGCGGTCGAAGGTACGCAATTCCGCCAGGATGTCGTCGGGGTCGCGATAGCGGAAGGTGCGGCCGAAATAGGGGGTGACCGTGCAGAACGGGCAGTCGTAGGGGCAGCCACGGCTCGCCTGAATGGTCTGGGTGGTAAGGTAGGTGCGACCCGCCAGAAAATCGCGCCGCGACCAGGGAATCTCCAGGAGATCGCCATGGGGGATGGAACGGTAGCGCGGCGCCATGCGCCCGGCCTGCAGATCGCTCAAGAGTTGCGCCCAGACCGGTTCCGCCTCGCCGATCACCACCGCATCGGCATGTTGTAACGCCTCTTCGGGAAGCACCGTGGGATGGATGCCACCCAAAACCACCGGAATCCCCCGCAGTCTGAAACGGTCGGCGATCTCATAGGCCCGGACCGCCTGATGGGTCATGGCGGTAATTCCCACCAGATCGAATTGGCCGTCAAAAGGGATGTCTTCATGGATCTCGTCGGCCAGCAGCACCTCCCACTCGGGCGGCGTTGCCGCGGCGACCTGCTTCAGGGAGAGGGACGGGAGTTGAAAACGGCGCACCCACCCCAATTTTTCGGTGGCGGGATAGATCAACAGCAGTCTCGGAGCGGCAGCCATCACAACGATACCGCCCCCGGATGGCACGGCGGCACCATGGCGCCCTTCCCTGCCGCAGCACAAACGGCCTGATGCGTCATGCCGTCACCTTCCTGCGCTTCAGAGCCGCGCGAAAACCGAAATTCATCGGTCCGAAGACCTGTACCGAACGGTGTAGTTTGAAGATACGACGGTACATGGACGAAAAGGAGTAGAATGAGCGGCAGAGTTGTTCGTACCCCTGCTGGAGCTGTTCGGCGCTCATGCCAAGCGGCCGGAAGGTAACGTGCTCCATATCGTAGTCGCGCCAGTTGTTGGAAAAGATGCGCCCTTCGGCCTCAAGGCGGCGACGGACGCTGGTGCCGGGATACGGGGTCAGGATGGGAAAGATGGCCGCCTCGAGACGGGCGTCCTCGCAAAAGCGCAACGTCTGCTCGAAGATGGCCGGGGTATCGCCATCGTACCCCATGACAAAGGAGCCCAGGATGCCGATGCCATTGTCGCGGAAGGCCTGAGCATCCTCCAGGTAGGAGCGGGCCCGATTGGTGACCTTGCCCATGGCCGACAGGGACTCCTGGTTCAGGGATTCGAAGCCCACGAACATCCCCACGCAGCCCGATTCTCCCGCCGCCTTCATCAACTCCCGGTCGGCGGCAAAATCGATGGGTGAATGGGAGAGCCACTTGAAATCCATCCCCTTCATGCCGGCAAACAGTTCCAGGGCATACTTCCGGTCAGCAACGATGTTGTCGTCCACAAAAAAGAGAAACGAGTTGGCCTTGCGGAGCTGCTCAAGTTCCTGCAGGATGTTTGCCACCGGCCGTTTGCGGTATTTGCGGCCGTAGAAAGCGGTCACCGAGCAGAACTCGCAGTCAAAGGGGCAGCCGCGGGTGGTCTGGATGGTGTTGGTGAGCAGATAGCGCTTCCCCGTGAAGATCTCGCGGCGGGCGCGGGGAATGGCGGCCATCTCCATCTGGGTGCCGGACTGATAGAGGCGTTTGAGGCTCCCCTGTCGATAGTCGGACAGAAGCTGCGGCCAGACCAGTTCCCCCTCCCCCACCACCACGGCATCCGCGTGGCCGAGCGCCTCGTCCGGCAAATTGCTGGCATGGAAGCCCCCCATGACCACCGTCTTCCCCCGCCGGCGGAATTCGTCGGCTATCTCGTAGGCGCGCGGCGCCTGGGGGGTCATGGCGGTCAGGGCGACGAGGTCGGCTGTGCAACAGTAGTCAATGGTCTCGAAATTGTCGTCAAGGAAGGCGACGTCCCATTCCGGCGGGGTAACGGCGGCAATCGACGCCAGGGACAGGGTGGGAAACTTGAAGGCAAGCTCCCCCCACAGGCGCCCCTTTTCCCAGCCAGGCGAGACGAAGAGCACCTTCATTTTTTATGTTCCGCGATGTACTCCGCCATGCTGCGCACCGAGGCAAACACCTTCGTGCCGGTGGCCGCGTCGGGCACGACCACGCCGAAATCCTTTTCCATGGCCACAACCAGTTGCAGGGCATCTATGGAGTCGAGCCCCAAGCCTTCGCCGAACAGGGGGGCGTCGGTCTCGATCTCGTCGGGTGACATCCCTTCGATGCGCAGGCTTTCAATGATCATCTGTTTCACTTTTGGAATCAACTCTTCACTCATTCACAAGTCCTCTCACCAATATAGTGCTTCGCGCGTGCCTTTTTGTCAGCGTTCTTCCCTGCGTTTGCGGGGTGCCGCGGCGGGGCGGTCCTCGCCCCAGAAATCGAAGAAATTGTACCACTGGTCGGGATACCGTCCGATATAGCGTTCGAACACCGCAGCCAGCTGTTCCATGCCGCTCCGAATCGCCTCGGTATGCCCCCCGTGGCCCCCTTTGAAATAGATCGGTTCATCCATCAACGTGGCGTATCGATCCCCCTCAAGCGGTACAAAGACCGGGATGACCGGCGCTCCGCTGGCCAGAGAAAGATAGGCGGCCCCCACCGGGAAGGGGGTCGGCTTTCCAAAAAAATCAATGATGCTGGTATGGGAAGAGCCGTCGCGCTCCCCCAGGAGACAGAGCACTTCGTTGCGCCGCAGGGCGTTGACCGCCTCGATGATCGCAAGTGGCGAGGTATCGTTGCGATCGACGTAAATAAAGCCGATACCGCGCGTGCCGCGCACCTTCTCCCGCAGTTCGTTCACCTTCTCGTCAGGCTCCCGGAAGGTGAGCACGTTGACCTTGTACCCCAGGTCGGCCAGTCCTAGTCCGCCCAGTTCCCAGTTGCCGAAATGGGGCGAGACCAGGATGGCGCCGGTTCCCGCGGCCAGGGCGTCATCTAGCGGTTTCTGGGTACTGCGCCGGCCGATGAGGGCCTGCAACCGGGGGCCGGTCAGGCGCATCATCAGCATCACATCGCACCAGTTGCGTGCATAGTTGTAGTAGGCCGAAACCACCAGCCGCTCCACATTTGCGCGTCCGGTGACGGTGCGCATGTTTGCCCGAAAGCCGCGGCGCTTTTCGCCAAGAAGGAGGTAAAAAAGCATCACGAAGCAAAAGGCGGCCGGAGGAAACAGCCTGCGTGGCACCACAATGGTGAACAGATTGATAAGGAACAGGTTGATACCGCTGTAGAGGGCCATCTTAGGTGCGCGACACCTTTCCCTTTTTGACCGGGTGCCCCTTGAATTCCGCCTCCCACGCCTCATCGGCGATCTCGCCGTAGCGTCGGGAATAGTCGTCCATACTGTCCGCCAGGCCGGTAAAGATCTCATCGGCTCCCTCGTGGGTGGCGTAGGCTCCTTCCGAGGCGAACAGTTCCCGACCTGCATCGGGGTGATCGATCAGCATGCAGGGGCGCAGCAGGTTATCGTGCTCCCCCTGTTTCTGACGGATCTTCTGGAACAGCGGCGACGCCAGCGCATCGCGCAGTGACGTGCGACGGATGTTATCCGCGGCAAAGTGGCAGAAGACGCACGGTTCGATATCGCCGTTGGCATTGATGTGGAAGTATTTTCGCCCTCCGGCCAGACAGCCGGAGATCATCGGGCCGTCGTTCCAGAAATCTACGAACAGCATCGGCTTGGTGGCCCGGTAACCGGTCACCGTTCGGCGCAGGAGGTCGCGCTGCTCGGGGGTCGGCATCAGCTCCGTGTCAGGTTTGCGCCCCACCGGCACGTAGGAAAACAGCCACATGGCAAAAACCCCCTTGTCCAGGAGCATGTCGATGTAACGGGGATTGGTGATGATGTCAGTGTTCTTGCGGGAATGGGTGAACGAACCGCAGAAGGAAAGCCCCCCCTCCCGCAGCAGGTCCATGGCCCGCATGACCTTTTTGAAATGCCCGGCCCCGCGGCGTTCGTCGGTCTCCTGCTCATATCCCTCCAGCGAGAAGGCCGGCATGACGTTGCCCACCTCGGTCAACCGCTCCACCATCTGCTCGTCGATCAGGCCGCCGTGGGTAAAGACCAGAAAGGCCATGTCGCTGTGCTTCTTGAATATCTCGAAGATGCCCTTCATGTAGAACGGCTCGCCGCCGGAAATGACAGCAAAATAGATTCCCATCTCCTTGAGTTGGTTCAGCACCGAATCAAGTTCGTCCAGGGAGAGTTCCAGGGACTTTTTGTAATCGCCGGCATAGCAGCCGTAGCAAGAGAGATTGCAGCGCATGGTCGGGCTGATCACCACCGTGGAGGGAGGATAGAAGCCGTTTTGGTCGGCCCACTCCTTGCGCTTGTTGGTGCCGTTCAGCAGGTGATTGATGGCCAGGTTGCTGATCCACTTGTCCCGTTGGTTAGGGTGCAGGTCGCGCAAGATGCGGCGGGGAAACTCGATGCTGGGGTGTTTGTCGCGAATCAGGCCGCGAATCCAGCGGATCCGCTCTTTGTAGTAATCTTTTTTGGGGATCAGTTCCATCAGGTGCGTCATCTTGATCAGCGTCTCATCCGATGAATTCGTCGCCATGGACAGGAGGTACGAGAGCACTTTTTCCCTGGTATAGTTTTTCAGTGTCTGGATCATGCTTTCCACTCCACTCGTCTGAATCAGTTCGGTTAGTACGTCGGTGTTCTCTTCCTTACATGTAGCGCAGGAAGGTCATGCAGATGTTCCAGGTATCCCGTACCGGACGAAAATGGCTCGTGGCGCGGCCATCGGCCACCCGAGCCGGCACCGCAAGGGAACCGATGGAAAACCCGCTGCGCCAAGCCTTCATGAGAATCTCCATCTCCAGGTTATAACCGTCGGCAGCAAGCGCCACCGAGCGGAGCAGTCGCCCGGAATAACAACGGAACCCTGACTGGCTGTCGCTGATCTCAAACCCGGTCCGCTGGCGCATGCACCAGACGCCGAAACGGTTCCAGACCTTGCGCAGGCCGCCCATCTCCTGGAACTGGCTGAAACGGGAGGCGATCAGGATATCGAAACGCCCCTCCTGGGCGGCAGCGACCACCCGGGGAACCGAGGATACATCATGCTGGCCGTCGGCATCAAGGGTGACGACGGCATCGCAGTCATGTTCCAGCGCCCACGCAAAACCGGTTCTGAGCGCCCTTCCCTTGCCCCGATTGCGATTATGGCGCAACAGAAGCGCCCCATGTCCGGCAGCTATGCTCGCCGTGGCATCGGTCGACCCGTCATCCACCACCACCAACGGATACCCCAGGCTGGAACACTCGTTCAGGATCGCGGCCAGGGACTTCTCGGCGTTGAACGCCGGGATCAGGATACAGACTGCCATGAATCGACCATTTCCCGCAAGGTGGTAAACGTGTAGCTGCCCAGCAGCCTCCGCAGCCGCGGCAGCCCATCCCGCCGCGTCCCGTAGGAGGCAAAGCGTTTCAGGAGCGGCAATTTGAGACGCGGCCCCTGGGGGTCAACCTCACGGGGATGCAGGTACAGCACTGCCGGCCGACCGGCCCGGCCATACCTCTCGACCGTCGCCGCGATCAGCCCGAATGGAAACAGGCGGAATCCCCATCCTCCGCCGGTGGGCAGATTTCCCAGGGGTGACCCTGACACCATGGGAGGTATCTCCCACAACGCCCCGTGCGCCGTTTCAATCCGGTACGGGTGACGTGCAGCGTTTCGGTCCCCGATAAAGGGGAGCGGGTTGCGGCTGGAGTCGTAGCGATAGCCGCGCTGCGCGAGGATGTCGTCAAACCAGGGGGTGTGGGCTGTTGCCGACCACTGGGGTGCGCGAAATCCGACCGGCAAGCTACCGGTGATCCCCATGATGACGTCTTCGGTCTTTTGCAATTCATCCACGAACTCCGCCGAGCTGAGTTCGTGGACCAGACGGTGCGAATAACCGTGGGAGGCGATCTCATGCCCCTGCCGATGAATGGTGCGCACCAACTCCGGATCGGACTCTGCCACACAGCCAAGGACAAAAAAGGTTGTTTTTACCCCAAACTCTGCGAACAGGTCAAGCAGCACCTCCGTGGCTCTGTGGACACGCCAGTCATCAGGCGGGATACACGGTTGCTGCTTGAGGCCGCAGACGTGAAACCAATCCTCCAAGTCAACCGATAGGCTATGTACGGCTTGCTTCGCCACAATCCTCCAAGATTTTAAAAAATACAGTAATTATATTTTTTCGTCAATTATACCGAGCGGCCTGCAAAGTTGCGAGTTAAAACCGGACATTTCACCACGCCAACCGGTAATGCCCCATCCCGTAGGAGGCACCCTTGCCCAAATGCAGATACTCCCCCAGCGCCAGAAATGGCATAAGATCGTTGAAATCGCCGTTCAGGACGCCATCTCCCATGACCCCGGACAGGGCCATGGAACGGCGGCCGGCGTCAGCGTAGAAAAAATTATCTTCAAGCAGTTCGATACGGTTGGCAACATGGGCATACTCCCTGAAGTTGTCCCGCATCTCGTAGCCGCAATAGTAGTAGGCCAGGGCAGAGACCCTGCGCATCAGTGATCGGACAAACTGCCCGGCATCGAAAGAATTCATGACCTTGCCGGTCTTCGCCAGCTTCAGCGGGGTTATGAAAGCGACCCCCACGGCATCGGTCGGACGGCAACGGCTATCAACAATGCCGTGGGCGTCGAGGGTAACCAGGTTTCCCAGATCCGGCGCACCATCCCCTGTGGCTATAACGGCCGGATTCCCGTGGAAGTCCAAGGATTCCACCCGGGAAATTGCCGCAGCAGCAAAGTGCCCCGCGTTGTGCCCGTTTGCGAGCAGGGAACGGAATGCGCTTATGAACTCCGTCGTATGGTTGAGCGCTTTTCCCACCAGAACCAGCGTGCAGGCGAAATCGTCGGCCTGTCTCGGGGCGGCGCCGTGGGGCGGGAACGAAAAGATGAACGGCAAGGGAGGCTTTTGATGGCACCTCACGGCAGAAGGGTCGGCACCAAGCTGCTGGCTGAACAATACGCAATAGGGACACTCAGCACAATCGGAGCCCGTTGAGCATGCGGATGCGTTTCCAGTGCAGACGAGCTTTCTGAATACCTCGGCAAAGTCCGGGCCACTGCGGTACAGATACGAAACCACACGGGAAACATCACTGGTATGGATGGTAAAACGCAGGTGAACGAAACTGAAATCCAAGTAAAATCCTCATTCTCGATAAAAAAAATCGGGGCGTCCCGCAGGATGCCCCGATTATAGCACATATTGCCGTAAAACGAATCAGAATTAGGCGAATTGCGCCTTGAGAAACTCCCGATTCATGCGGGCGATGAACTTGACGTTGATCCCCTTGGGGCAGGCGGCCTGGCACTCGTAATGATTGGTGCAGTTGCCGAAACCGCATTCAGCCATGGCCTTGGTCATGGCTGTGACGCGGGCAGCCGCCTCTGTCTTGCCTTGGGGCAGGAGCGCCAACTGGGAAACCTTGGCCCCGGTGAACAGCATGGCGGCGCCGTTGGGGCAACCGGCCACGCAGGCTCCGCAGCCGATACATTCGGCGGCATCCATGGCCTCGTCGGCCACCGGCTTGGGGATCAGGATGGCATTGCCGTCGGCCACACCGCCGGTGTGGCAGGAGGTATAGCCCCCGGCCTGGATAATGGTATCCAGGGCGGAGCGGTCGACGATCAAGTCTTTAATGATCGGAAAGGCGCGCGCCCTCCAGGGTTCAATGTAGATGGTATCGCCATCCTTGAATTTGCGCATATGGAGTTGGCAGACGGTGGTGCGCACCTGACCGCCATGGGGTGCGCCGTTGATCACCTGGGAGCACATGCCGCAGATGCCCTCGCGGCAGTCGTGGTCAAATACGATCGGCTCCCTGCCTTCGAGGATCAGGTCCTCGTTGACGCAGTCGAGCATCTCCAGAAAGGAGTGGTGCTCGGTGATGTTCTTAGCGGTATAGGTTTCAAATTTGCCGGGATCGCTGGCATTTTTCTGGCGCCACACGATCAGTGTCAGTGTCATGGTCTTGTGATCGCTCATTATTTGTAGCTCCTTACGGCGAGATGTACGTTCTCGAATTTCAACGGCTCCTTGTGCAGTTCGGGTTCAACACCCACGCCCTTGAACTCCCAGGCGCCCACATAGCAGTAGTTGACGTCGTCGCGCTTGGCCTCGCCGTCATCGTACTGGTATTCCGACCGGAAATGGCCGCCGCAGGACTCGTTGCGGTGCAATGCGTCGCGGCACAGGAGTTCGCCGAACTCCAGGAAGTCGGCGGTGCGGCCGGCGTTCTCCAACTGTTGATTGAGATCGGCGCCGCTGCCGGAGACCTTGACGTTCTTCCAGAACTCCTCGCGCAGGGCCGGAATCTTCTTGATATTCGCCTCCAAGGACTCCTTGGTACGCGCCATGCCGCAGTTTTCCCACATCATGGTGCCCAGCTCGCGCATGAAGTCGGTAACGGTACGTTTGCCGTTGATGGAGAGGAGCTTGTTGACATCCTTGTTGACGTCCTCCATGGACTTCTTGAATTCGGCGTGATCTTCCTTGACCTGGCCCGGCTTGACGGTGGCCAGATAACCGCCGATGGTATAGGGAATAACGAAGTAACCGTCGGCCAACCCCTGCATCAGGGCCGACGCTCCCAGGCGGTTGGCGCCGTGGACCGAGAAGTTGGCCTCGCCCAGCACGAACAGGCCGGGGACGTTGCTCATCAGGTTGTAATCGACCCAGAGACCACCCATGGAGTAATGGGGTGCAGGGTAGATGCGCATCGGCGACTTGTAGGCGTTCTCGTCGGTGATCTTCTCATACATTTCGAACAGGTTGCCGTAGCGCTCGCGGATGGTGTCCTCGCTGAGGCGTTTGATGGAATCGGCAAAATCCAGATACACGCCGCGGCCACCCGGGCCGACGCCACGCCCCTCGTCGCACTGTTCCTTGGCGGCGCGGGAGGCGATGTCACGCGGGGCCAGGTTGCCGAAGCTCGGGTACTTGCGCTCCAGATAGTAATCGCGATCTTCCTCGGGGATCTGGTTGGGCGGACGGGTGTCACCCTTTTTCTTGGGTGCCCAGCAACGCCCGTCGTTACGCAGCGACTCCGACATGAGGGTCAGCTTGGACTGGTAGTCGCCGGCCTGGGGAATGCAGGTCGGATGTATCTGGGTGTAGCAAGGGTTGGCAAACAGGGCGCCCTTTTTATGGGCCTTCCAGTTGGCCGTAACCGAGCACCCCATGGCGTTGGTGGAGAGGTAGAATACGTTGACATACCCTCCCGTACAGAGGCAGACGGCATCGGCGGCGTAACTTTCCAGCGCGCCGGTCACCAGGTTGCGCACGGTGATACCGCGAGCCACACCGTCCACCACGACCAGGTCGAGCATCTCGCGGCGGTTATACATCTTGACCGTGCCGGCTTTGATCTGGCGGGACAGAGCCGAGTAGGCCCCCAACAGGAGTTGCTGGCCCGTCTGACCGCGGGCGTAGAAAGTTCGGGAGACCTGGGCGCCGCCGAAGGAGCGGTTATCCAGATAGCCGGCATAGTCGCGGGCAAAGGGTATGCCTTGGGCCACACACTGGTCGATGATGTTGTTGGACACCTGGGCCAGACGCCAGACGTCGGCTTCGCGGGCGCGAAAGTCCCCCCCCTTGATGGTGTCATAAAACAGGCGATAGATGGAGTCGCCGTCGTTGGGATATGCCTTGGCAGCATTGATACCGCCCTGAGCGGCTATGGAGTGGGCGCGGCGCGGGCTGTCCTGATAACAGAACGCTTGCACATTGTAGCCCAACTCTCCCAGGGAAGCCGCGGCAGCGCCGCCGGCCAGGCCGGTGCCGACCACGATGACGCTGTACTTCCGTTTATTGGCAGGATTGACCAGTTTCAGGTCAAAGCGGTGTTTGTCCCAGGTTTGCTCAATCGGTCCGGTTGGACATTTTCCATCAAGTATCACGGTAACCCCCTTAACCTTTCAGAATTCCAGCAAAGATTGACAACGGAACAGCGACGTACCCCAGAAACAAAACCAGCGCAACCAGGGTGCCGGCCTTGACATAGACCGGCAGCGTCCTGTCGGTACTCCACCCCATCGTCTGGAAAAAGCTCTGGATGCCGTGTGACAGATGCAGAAACAGGGTTACCATGGCCGCCACATAGATGAAGGCCACAAAAAAGTTCTGGAAGCTGGAGACTACCATGGTAAAGACGTTGATCGCCCCTTCGGCATCGGGCACCAGGGCCATGCCGGGGACGACCTTCATGGTGAAGTGCAACAGGTGATAAATAATGAAACAGAGAAGGAGCAGGCCAGTCCAGATCATGTTCTCGCTGGCAAACGTGGCCTTCTGGGTCGCCTTGACGGCATACGGTTGGGGCCGGCCGCCGCGATTCTCAATGGTCAACTGAATGCCGTACCAGATATGAATGGAAACGGCAGCCAGCATGAAGGCCCGGAATGCCCACACCAGGGGAGGAAACGCATGGAGGTGGTGGGCATAGGCGTTGATGCCTCCGCTGATCCAGCCAAAAATGGTCGTATTGCCGATCAGATGGACCACGACAAACAAGATCATGAGCAGTCCCGTGATCGCCATCACGATCTTTCTGCCGATAGACGATGATAGTAGTTGCATAGAGTTCCTTCCTTTTCAAGATGGTAATAACGCTCGGAGCATCAATGGAAATAAAGCATGGGGATAGCGAGATGATAAGGGAAAGGCGGGGGACCACGCCAACACGACCTTGAGACGACCTGCATTCTATCCTCCTTCGAGTGTATTTGATGCGGCAGTCATGCAATTAATGCCATGTCATTTTCTCTGTGGAATCCAGACAGGGCATAGTAAACACCGTTATAAAAAATTGCAAGGGTTTTGTGTATACAGAATACAGGCGAAACAGCTCCAGACGTCAGGCATCACCGGGATTGCATTTGGAGCGACATTCTGATAGTAAACTACACGCTATCGTAAGCATTTTGTTACGAACATATGATATGATTCACACCTGTACCTCTCCGTGACCCGGTCACCGTAGCTACGATGCGAACAAGATTTAGAACAGAATTGATAACGAGGGGTTAGATGTTATTCCAATTAATAAAAAAAGACAAGCATTGTGCCGCCCGGCTGGGCCTTATCACTACCTCGCGGGGTGAGATTCCCACGCCGATTTTCATGCCGGTGGCCACCCACGGCGCCATGAAACCGCTCACCCCTGCGCAGATAGAGGAAACCGGGGCGCGGATCATTCTCAGCAACACCTATCACCTTCATTTACAACCGGGCGAAGGTCTGGTGAAAAAGGCTGGCGGTCTGCACAAATTCATGTCGTGGGACAAACCGATTCTGACCGACTCGGGCGGGTTTCAGGTCTTTTCCCTTCCCAATAAACGGATCACCGAGGATGGTGTTTTCTTCAAACACGAGGTGACCGGTGAGGAAATCTATCTCGACCCGGCCAGCGCCACCCGTATTCAACAGGACCTGGGGGCCGACATCATCATGGCCTTCGACGAGTGCATCCCCTACCCTTGCGACAAGGCGTACGCCGAGCAATCCACGAAAAAGACCATCCGCTGGCTCAAGGAGTGCCGTAACGCCATGACCGACAACGGCCAGGCCCTGTTCGGCATCGTCCAGGGGAGTGTGTACGAGGATCTGCGGGCCATGTGCGCCCGGGAGATGCGCAAGCTGGACCTGCCCGGCTATGCCATTGGCGGTGTCAGTGTCGGCGAAGGATTGGAACTGCTCAAAAAAGTGGTGGGCTGGACGGCGCCGCATCTGCCGGAAAACAAGCCGCGTTACCTGATGGGAGTCGGCCTCCCGGAAGACATCCTGGAGAGTGTCGAGCGAGGTGTCGACATGTTCGACTGCGTCATCCCCACCCGCTACGCCCGGAGCGCGACGCTCTTCACCCGGCGGGGCAAGATTCGTCTCACCAACAAGAACTACAAACGGGACTTTTTCCCCATTGACCCCAGCTGCGACTGCTACACCTGCCGCCATTTCACCCGCGCTTACCTTCACCATCTGTTTGTGGCCAACGAGGTGCTTTCGGCGATCTTGTCCGCCCTGCACAACATCCACTTCTACCTGACCATGATGACTGAGATCAGGGAGGCGATCGCCAACGACCGGTTCATGGAATACAAGGGTGCGTTTCTTGGGGAATACCTGGGGAATGAACGAAAGTAGAGCGCCTGCCGGCACCCTTTATTTCCCTGATGCCAGAGGATGGGGCGTTAGCAGCTCGATACCGATGAGAGGCTATGTGCACACAGATCGCAAAGAGTGCGTTGGCAGGGTGAGGCGTTATTCAGCGCTTGATCTTTTGTTCCAACTCAAGATCAAGATTTTTCAAACGCTCGATACTCTGGCGTAGTTCTTTGTTATCCCGGGTGAGGGACAGATTTCGCTCCCGCAGGGTTCTCACGTCGTGCTGGCTGTCGCGAAGAGCGCCCACACCCACCAGGTAGGCGGCCAAGGGCGCCGCCTGTCTGGTCCAGGCGCTGAGGGGGAACTCCTTTTTCAATCGCACCAGCAAGGCATGGGCATGGGTGTCCCCTTTTCCTCCATCGTCGCGCAAATGAAGCAAGGCCAACCGGAAAAGCGCTTCATCCGTCACACCGGGCAACGTCTGACCAGCGACGACCTGTTCCAGCAACCCCTGTGCCTCCCGCTCTTTCCCCTGTATCAGATACTGCAGCGCACCGGCAAAACGGCGTTCCTGTTCCATGACTGGAGTGGCCGTTGAAGGCGGCTTGCCCCGCAACAGGCTGCAGCCACCGGAAAACGCCACCACCAACGACAGTATGAGCGCAACTGCAGCCCGCTCAAACATCATAGTTTCCCGCCTCTCTCACGATGATATAGTTACTCCCCGATGATTCCTTGACGTGATCCTTGACCTCGGCCGCAGCCGTAGCGATCTCGGCTGCGGTGGCATAATCACCCGGCTCGCAGACCAACACGGCAATCGACATGGATATGAGCGGGAACACCCGAGGCACACCATAACGGTCAACCCCTTCAAATGAGCCGGCAGCGCGGTCCTCATCCGAATAAAAGAATGGGACCATGGCGTCGAATTCCTGAATGATCGTCTGGCAGGCCGATTTGGCCAGCTCCGCGGCGACGATGACGACAAAATCGTCGCCGCCGATGTGCCCGACAAAGGCTTCGGGATCATGCAGGCGCTTGACCGCATTATGGATCAGTTCACCGGTCTCACGCAGTATCTCGCTGGCCTTGATGTAACCGTAGCGATCATTGTAGGATTTGAAGTTGTCCAGATCCAGGTAGCACATGGCAAACGGTTGCCGTTCGCGCAACCGCCGGCTGATGGAACGTTCGATGGCGATATTTCCCGGCAGCCGGGTCAGGGGGCTGGCGTCGAGACTGATCTGTTCCAACTCCTTGAGCCTGGCCGCCATACGCGTGAAATCTTGCGCCAGGGTGCCGATCTCGTCACCCGGCGGAATGCCCGGATCGTGGTCGAAGTCGCCGGCGGCAATGCGGTGGGTGGCGGTTTGCAGCTTGCCGATGGAGGAGGCGAAGGTATAGATCAGATAGACTGCCACCAAGAAGGCGAACAGCACGCCAACAAAGGCCAGCCCTATGGAGCGGGTGACGGTCTTGGCCTCCTTTTCATCGGATACTTTCAACTTGTTCGCCAGGGATTCCTTCTGTTCCACCCGAATCTGTTCGATAAGATCTTCCACCCGTGCCGTAGCCTGCTTCATGGCCCCGGCGTCGACCTCCCTGCCGCTGAACACCCGCTTGGTAAGGTTTGCGTAGGCTGCGTATGCCGCAACAAGCTTGTCGCCGCCCTTGCCCCGGTAGACACGCTGCAAAGAAGCCAACTCCGAGCGGAATTTTTCCGCATTTTGGTCGTAAAGCTCATGGAATTCCGCCTGCCGCAGGATCTGAAACTTGCCGACATAGCGTTCCTGCGTCAGCATCATCTCACGCAGGGTAATGGTAATGGTGGCCGCGGACAGATCGCTTCTGGCGATCTCCTCCTCCATGCGATGCATCGACCCCAGGCCGGTAACGGCATATATCAGCGCGGCCATCATACATATCCCGCAGAGGGCAAAACTGATGATCATCTTCTGGATCAGGCTCAAGCGAAAATGTCCGGGGAATGGCATGGCATCAGCCTCTAGTGCGTAAACTCCGTTCGGTGGCACGGCAGGTAAGGGTACCCGATACGGCCCGCCTATGGTAGTACAGAAACGGGGGCAAATGCAATTCATTGTCGCCGCATGCACGTCAACATGGCAAAAGACGTTGCATTGTGCCTGGCGCAGAGCTATATAAAAACCGCGCGCACTTCCGCCATAACCAAACCAACAGAAAAGGATGCAACATTATGATCGAAAGACGACGTCCATCAGTCGGGACGATAGGTGTGCTGGCCGCCCTGATCCTGTTTTCCTCCGCCGCCGTACATGCGGAGGAAAATGTCTGCGGCCCGACCACACCGAGCGAAGAGCATCTGTTCAATCTCCAACTGGAGAACGAAGGGCTCAAACTCAGAATCAAACAGCTTGAAACCGTCAAGACCATCTCAGCCGAACGTCTGCGTCAGAAAAAGGTCCAGCGCCTCCGGGAAATCGCCGCCGAGGTCAAGACTCAGCGTCAAACCACCAGCGATTTTCAGGGTTTCGTCAAATGGATGAGCACCAACCTGGCGGGCTATAACCGGTACATCCAGGCCGGTTCCTATGCGGCGGTGGCCGCCAGAATGCTCCCGATCCCCTACGCCGGACAGGCTTCAATCTTCACCAAGTTCGTCGCCCAGTTTACGATAGCACTCAACAACGCCTCCGTTTCAGTCACCAATTATCTGAACTCGTCCCAACGCTTCATCGCGCTGGTCGAGGCCATCGACCCGGCCAAACCGCTCGATGAGAAGACAATAACCGAAGCGTCCCATTTCGCCGATCAGAAACTGCTGAAAGACATGAACGACGCCCAAACAAAACTGGCCACGGTCGCCGACCTCTCGTCCGGCGCCCTCTCCTTCCTTGAGAGCGTGAACCACTACGCCAGCGGAACGGACGAATATTGGAACAAGGTCAAGGGGCTGATGAAAAAGGATGTCGACCCCAAGGAAAAGAGCTTCCTGTCGGAGAGCACCAGCAACCTCAAGACCCAGGCCAACCGATTCAACGGCAAGCTGAGATCCTTCGAAGAGATCACGAAAAAGGAAGCGGCAAGCGTAAAATCCCTGGCGGTCTACGATGAACTGGCCGCCGATCTTGTGGCCGCGAAATGAGCAACGAGACCGTTATGACCGCAAACCACGGCACCTTCGACGACCTGGTGAATATCATGCGCCGCCTGCGCGGCCCCGGCGGTTGCCCCTGGGATGCCGAACAAACCCACGAGAGCCTGACGCGCTATCTGCTGGAAGAGGCCTACGAGGTCATTGAGGCCATCGACGCAAAATCTCCGGAACATCTGAAGGAGGAGTTGGGCGACCTGTTGCTGCAACCGGTCTTTCATGCCGCAATTGCCGAAGAGGCGGGAGCGTTCGACATGGCCGACGTCATCCAGGAACTCTGCGACAAGCTCGTCAGACGCCACCCCCATGTCTTCGGCGACATGGAGATCAGTGACAGCGAGGCACAGGTAGAGAACTGGGAGCGCATCAAGAAGGCCGAAAAGGGGCAGGAGCGGCCATCGGCCCTGTCCGGCGTGCCCCCGCATCTACCGGCGTTGCTCAAGGCTCAGAAGATCACCGAAAAGGCATCGCGGGTCGGTTTTGACTGGGAACATGCCGACCAGGTCTTTGCCAAGGTAATGGAAGAGTTGCACGAGTTTGAGGAGGCGTGGGACGGGGGCGATGAGACCCGCATGGAGGACGAACTAGGCGACCTGCTGTTCGCCATCGTCAACCTGGGGCGTTTCCTGTCGCTCAATCCCGAGGAGGCCCTGCGCAAAACGATCAACCGGTTTCAACGACGTTTCCGGTATGTGGAGGAAAATCTCCAGGGGCAGGGAAAGAAGATGAATGAGACCCCGCTTGCCGACATGGATATCCTCTGGGAAGAGGCTAAAAAACTCGAATGATCAGCGTGTCGGTGGGGATAAGTCACAGGAATGTGACGTCTTTTACCATCAGGTTTCAGCTTATCCACAAAAATTGTGGATAAGCTGTGGACAACGGTGTTGATGAAATACAAAAGTTATATTTTTACAAGTGATTTTTGCACTTTGCCTTTTTTTTACACAAACGCATTTCAAAATAATTTCAACAAGTTATGTTTGTCTCTTTGGATTTTGGGTAGTTAGCCGATTGGCGGCGGTTTGGATACAACAAATAAATTCCATGCCAAGTTGACCTGTTCATAACTGTCATTTTTTCAGAAAAATTCGTTGCCCTTTAAATTCAACGTGTTCCGCCCGTAAAAGATATTCTTTGCCTGCAGTGCCGCCAATTCAAGGTGCACTTCTTTTCCGTCCCATTTTCCTTTTGAGCATTGTCAGCACTTCCAACGCTTCCTCCGACCGCAACAACCGGACGCAGAGCCCGTAGATGACGATGCCGGACGCTATGGCGCCACCAAGCACCAGGGCTTTGCCTGTTTTATGACCCATGAGCGACCAGTCGGCCCAACCGCACAGATAACGGACCGTGATGGCCATCGGCACGGCGGCAACCAACGACTTCAGACCGCAGTACACAACCCCCCGCCCGCCGAACGGACCGATCTTGCGCCGCAGGAACCAGAGCAGCATTACCATATTGCCCAAGGCCGAAATCGTGGTGGCCAATGCCAATCCCCCATGTTTGAAGGGCCCCATCAGAGCCAGGCTGAAACCCAGATTGACCAGAAAGGCACAAAAGGCGCTCCAGACCGGCGTTTTGGTATCCTTGAGCGCGTAGAAGGCCGGGGCGAGGACCCGCGTCATGGCTACGAAGGAAAGGCCTAACGAGTAATAGAAGAGCGCCTGGGCCGAATTGACCGCCTTTGCGTAGTCGAATGCCCCCCCCATGAAGATCAGGCTGAAGATGGGGGTCGAGCAGACCAGAAGGCCGACCATGGCCGGAATGGTGATGAAGAGGGTCAGACGCAGGCCAAATGAGAGGGACTCCTTCATGCCGTTCATGTCGCCCTCGGCCGCCTGCCGGCTCATGGAGGGGAGCACAGCCTGGGCAACGGAGACCGTGAAGATCCCCTGGGGAAACTCGAACAACCGCTGGGCGTAGTAAAGATACGACACGCTCCCTTGGGGCAACAGCGAGGCCAGTATGGCGCTGACGGTAATATTGAGATAGTAGACCCCCACGCCAAAGAGGGACGGCAGCATCAGGAGTGCAATACGGCGCACTTGGGGATGGCCGAAGGCGAAACGGGGACGGATCGGAAATCCTTTGCGCCACAGCACCGGCAGTTGCAGGAGCAGTTGCACGATCCCGCCGATCAACACGCCTGTTGCCAGGGCCGTAATGGGAACATCGAAAAAGCCCCGTAGAGAGAGGGCCGCAACGATCATGGAAATATTGAGGAAGACTGTGGAGATGGCAGGGGTAAAAAAATGGCGGACGGTGTTGAGAATCCCCATGCAGAGCGCCACCAGGCTGATGAAGAAGATGTAGGGGAACATCACCCGGTTCAGGAGTACGGTCAGCTCGAACTTGCCCGGCACCGAGTGAAATCCGGGAAACATCAAGCCGACGATGACGGGAGAAAACAGGATGCCGGCCAGGGTCACACCGGCCATGACAATAGTCAAAAGACTGAAGCAGGCATTGGCCAGTTCCCGCGCCTCATGTTCGCCCCGCTTGTTGAGAGTCTCGGAAAAAATAGGCACAAAGGCCGAGGTCAGTGCCCCCTCGGCAAAAAAACGTCGCAGCATGTTGGGGATTTGGAAGGCGGCAAAAAAGGCGTCGCTCGCAAATCCTGCGCCGAACAGGCGCGACACCACCATGTCACGCACCATGCCCATGACTCGCGACAGAATGGTTGCCGAACCGAGGATACCTGCTGCCCGCGCTATATTACCCTTTTCAGACATAGTCAGTGCTCATCCCCCTCGCCCATCTCAGGCAGGTCCAGGAGTCCGGCGGCCTCCTCCTGGGGAAGTTCCTGCACGTCCCGCAACTTGCGTTCGATAGCCCGGGTGCGGATGGCAGCCTGATCGATATGATTGCCCGCCTCCTGCAACTTCTTGCTCGTTTTTTCGAGTACCACCCCGAACTTGGCGAATTCGGTCCGCACCGCGCCAAGCAGGGTCCATACTTCGGCCGAACGTTTCTCGATGGCCAGGGTGCGAAAGCCCATCTGCAAGCTGTTCAAGAGCGCAGCCAGGGTGGTGGGCCCGGCCGCCAAGACCTTGTATTCCCGCTGCAACGTCTCGGCCAGGCCGGGCCGCCGCAATATCTCGGCATACAGCCCCTCGGTAGGAATGAACATGATGCCGAAATCGGTGGTATGCGGGGGGTCCAGGTACTTGTCGCGGATGGCCTTGGCCATCTCCTTGATCGCCCGCTCCAACTGACGGGCTGCTTCCTCGGCGGCACCGGCGTCGGCGTTCTCCTGGGCCTCCACCAGGCGGAGATAGTCCTCCTGGGGAAACTTGGCGTCCAGCGGCAACCAGACCATGCCCTCCGCCGTACCGTCCCGGCCGGGCAGGCGCAGGGCAAACTCCACCCGCTGTCCGCTCCCCTTTTTAGATTCGACGTTGCTTTCGTACTGCCCCGGCGCCAGTATCTGCTCCAGCAGGCTGGCCAGTTGAACCTCGCCGAAGGTGCCGCGGGTCTTGACGTTGGTCAAAACCTTTTTCAGGTCCCCGACACCGCTGGCCAGGGACTGCATCTCCCCCAGACCCCGCTGGACCAATTCAAGACGTTCGCTGACCAGCTTGAAGGACTCGCCCAGGCGTTTTTCCAGGGTATCGTGCAGCTTTTCATCCACCGTCGCCCGCATCTGTTCCAGTTTCCGGGCGTTATCCTCCTGGATCAGTCGCAGACGGTCCTCCACGGTCTCCCGCAGCTTGTCCAGCCTCCCCTCATTGCTCGCGGTCAGGCTTTTCAACTGGCCGGCAAAGATGTCCAGTTGATTCTTCTGCAAGCCGGCAATCTCGCTCATGCGTTTCAGGAGCGAATCCCCCAGGGCACCCACGAGCGATGTTCCCTCCTCGCGCCCCTGGCGGGCCGATAGTTGGGCTTCCTCACGGTTTCTGGCAAGTTCATCGCGCAGCATGCGCTCCATGCGCTCCAACTGCCGCTCCAGGGCATCGATACGCACGTCAAACGATGCGTTTGAAGCGATGCGCGAGAGCCGCGCCAACACCAGGGCCAACAGTATCAGGGAAAGTAGCGACACTATGAGTAGCAGGTAAAACAATGGTGCTGTCATGGCTGTTGTTCCGTTTCATGCGTGGTTGGTATACTGATGTTCTTCATGCCACATCCTTGTTATGCTTAGCAACTAGTTTTTGTATTCGGCAACTCAGTAGTTAATCAATTTTTTGCTTATTTATTTTCTTGATTTATGTCGGTATTTCGTGATAACCCGTAATAGAGTTAAATATATATAAAGGAGGACGTATGACAGCAACTCTTGTTGAACTGACTGCGGGCATTGTTTCTTCCCATGCGGCCGGTACGGAGATGAACAGTGACGATCTTATCCAGGAAATCAACCGGGTCTTCACGACGCTGAAAAAACTGGAAACCGAAGGAGCCACGGCGGCAGAAGGCGCCGCTGCACCGGGTGCACCGGCCATGTCGATCAAAAAAGCCTTCCAGAACGATCAGGTCTGCTGCCTGATCTGCGGCAAAACGGGGTTCAAGACCCTTACCCGCCACCTTAAACAGGCTCACGACATGAAACCGGGCCAGTACCGCAAGCAGTTCAATATCCCCGCATCCCAGTCCCTGACTGCCAAGAACTACTCCGAGGCACGCCGCAAGGCTGCCAACGAAAACAATCTGGCTGCCAACCTGGAAAAGGCCCGCGCCGTGCGTGCCGCCAAAAAAGACGCCGCAAAACCGGCAAAACCGGTAAAGGCCGCTGCAGCAAAACCGGTTAAAGCAGCGAAAGCCGTCGCCGTTAAAGCCGTCAAGGCAAAACCGGCCAAAACCAAAGCCTAATCATTTATACCCATTGCCACAACAAAAAAACCGCTGAGATGCGGTTTTTTTGTTGTGGCGTCCTTCTCTCAATCCCTTGCTGTTCTCAGCGTCCCACAGTTTGAAGGGTTGTCAGACACCGGGAAAGTGCAGCGAACTCTTCCATGGAAAGGGTCTCGCCACGGCGTTTTCCATCGATCCCGCACTGTTCCAAAATCCCGTACATCTCATCCGGCGAGGCGAGTTCAGCCGCTTTCAAGCAGTTGGACAAGGTCTTGCGGCGCATGGCAAAGGCCCCCTTGACCACTTTTCGGAAAACCGACTCATCACCGACCTCAACCCTGGGCCGCACAAGCGGCACGAAGCTCAACACAGCCGAGTCCACCTTGGGACGGGGATGAAAACAGGTCGGCGGAACAATGAACTCCCGGCGGATATCGAACCACAACCCCAACAGCAGCGTCGTCACACCGTAATCGGCACAATCCGGCGAGGCCACCAGCCTCTCCCCAACCTCGCGTTGCAGCATCAGCACCAGTCGCGAGAAAAGGCCGCGCAATTCCAGTAGGCGAAAGAGTATCGGCGTCGAGATATTGTACGGCAGGTTGGCCACCACCTTCCAGGCCGCCGGTTCCGCGCCCAGCACCCCCGCAAGGTCGAGCGCCAGGATGTCACCGTCGATCACCGTGATCTGATCATTTCCGGCGTAACGTTCTTTCAGGGCGGCCGCCAGGGCGTGGTCGAACTCCACGAGCGTCAGCCAGCTGCCGTGTTGCGCCAGCAGTTCGCTCAGCGCGCCTCGGCCTGGGCCGATCTCGAGGATACGGTCCTCAGGGGTCAATTCGGCAGCACGGATGATCTTGGCAATGATGTTGCCGTCGACGAGAAAATTCTGGCCAAGGGCCTTGAGGGGGCGACGCAATGCTGTCATGAGAACATGTCCTTGATACGGTCCATCTCCCAGGTGGCGGTAACGTCCAGGGACAGGGATGATGCGTGACCGTTGCACAGATAATAATTGCCGGCAACCCCCAGCATGGCTGCGTTATCGCCGCACAGGGCGGGCTTGGGGATATGCAGTTCCACCCCGAGATCTGCCGCCATGCGGGTCATACGGGCGCGCAGTCCGCTGTTGCAGGCTACCCCACCCGCTACAACCAGACGTCGCGCCCCGCACTGCCGGAGAGCCGCCTCGGTCTTGAATGCCAGGACATCGCAGACCGCCTCTTGGAACGAGGCGCACAGATCGCTGGCATCTTGGCTCGGCATGGCAACGGGATGTTTGTTGATCCATTGCAGCATAGCCGTTTTCAGGCCGCTGAAGCTGAAATTGAGGCTGCCGTCATTGATCAGCGGGCGGGGCAGGCGCACCGCCCGGCAGTCCCCCGTCCGTGCCAGAGCATCGATCCGGGCGCCGCCCGGATATTCGAGCCCCATGATCTTGGCGGACTTGTCGAAGGCCTCGCCGGCGGCATCATCGATGGTTCTGCCGATGGTCGTATAGCGGCCGAAGCCCTCAACAAGATAGAGGTGGGTATGGCCGCCCGACACGACCAGCGCCAGGAAAGGGAACTCCACCGGCTGTTCCAGACAGGTGGCAAAGATATGCCCCTCAATGTGATGAACCCCCACAAAGGGAACGGCCTGGGCAAAGGCGATCGCCTTTGCGGCGGAAAGCCCCACCAGAAGAGCCCCGGCCAAACCCGGCCCACGCGTGACCGCCACCCCCTGGATGTCTCCCATGGCCAAACCAGCCTCATGCAACGCCTGGTTCACCACAGGGGTAATCATCTCCAGGTGTTTGCGCGAAGCAATTTCCGGCACAACGCCACCATACTCGGCATGGATGGCGATCTGCGACGACACCACCGACGAGAGCGTCTCGCAGCCGTCACGCACCACTGCGGCTGCGGTTTCATCGCAGGATGATTCAATGGCAAGTATCAACACAATAGTTATTACCTTTTTGCGGCACGCAGACGCCGAGATTGGGGTGAAAGCAAAAAGAGGATCTCATTACTTCGCAAAATCATCAAGGTCTGACTCTCCCCGGCGGTTCCGTGACAACATATTATCGTTCCCAAATCTCTTTTTTGTCCTTTCCCAGATAGGCCCGTTTGACCTCGGCATTCTCCAGCAACTCGGCCGACGCCCCTTCCAGGATGATCTTGCCGGTCTCCAGCACGTAGCCCCGGTCGGCCAGCTTCAAGGCGGCCTTGGCATTCTGCTCCACCAGCAGTATGGTGACGCCGTTCTCCCGGCGCAACCGCTCCAACACCCGGAAGATTTCCTGCACCACCATGGGCGCCAGCCCCATGGAAGGCTCGTCCAGCAGCAGGAGTCTGGGGTTAGCCATCAAGGCCCTGCCGATGGCCAGCATCTGCTGTTCCCCCCCCGACATGGTGCCGGCCAGTTGCCGACGCCGTTCCTCCAAACGGGGGAACAGGGTAAATACCTGCGCCATATCCCTGCGGATGACGGTTCGATCCTCACGGTTGCGGTAACGCAGATAGGCGCCCAACTCCAGGTTATCCTCGACCGAGAGCGGCTTGAACACCTGGCGCCCCTCGGGTACCTGGGAGATGCCGTATTTGACGATCTTGTCCGGCGTCAGGGCCGTGACCGGCTCCTTGCGGAACAGCACCTCACCGCTGCCGGCCGGCGTCACCCCAGAGATGGTATTGAGGATCGTGGTTTTACCGGCCCCGTTGGCGCCGATCAGGGTCACGATCTCCCCTTCCCCCAGATGCAGGGAAACGTTTTTAAGGGCATGGACCTTACCGTAGTAGGTATTTATATTTTTAAGTCTCAACATCGGAATAACCACTACCCTCGCAAAATAAGGCCGTGAACATAACCCGTCACCGATATTTCAAGTCTTACCCATCACCCAGGTATGCCGCAATTACTTCCGTATTTTCCTGGATCTCCCGCGGCGTACCCTCCGCCAGCTTTTTGCCCAGATTTAGCACCACGATCCGGTCGCACACATCCATCACCAGTTCCATGTCATGCTCAACCAGCACCACGGTAATACCCATCCCGCGTATTTTTCCAATCAGTTGCGCCAAACCGAGGGTTTCCTGGCTGTTGAGCCCGGCGGCCGGTTCATCCATCAGAATGATGCGGGGCTCCACCGCCAGGGCGCGTGCGATCTCCAGTAACCGCCCATTGCCAAAGGAGAGATTACCGGCCGTATCGTCCGCCAGTCCCGTGATACCTGTGAACTCAAGCCAATGCATGGCAGCTTTCCGGATGCGCCGCTCTTCGGCAATGCTCCAGGGCATCATCAGGGAACAGGCCAGGAGCCCGCTGGAACTCTTGGTATGGAGTCCGACCATGACGTTTTCAAGAACAGTCATGGCGCCGAACAGTTCGATGTTCTGGAACGTCCGCACCATGCCGAGGCGCGCCAGCTGTTCCGGGGGAAGCCCCGTGATGTCTTTGCCGCCCAGCTTCACACTGCCGGAGGTTCGGCTGTAGATGCCGGTAATGATATTGAACAGGGTCGTCTTCCCTGCGCCGTTGGGGCCGATGACGCCGGTAACGGAACCTTGCCCGATGGTAAAGGAGACATCATCCAGGGCCGTGACGCCACCGAATATGCGGGTAATGCCGGAAACCTCAAGCATTGCCTGCGCCCTCCCGTCTCCTGGCCACTCTTCTGAAAAGTTCGGGGAGGCCCCGCACCAGTCCGCCCGGCATGAACATGACCATACTCATCAGCAGGCCACCGTAGATGATGATATCGTAGTCCTGGGCACCCCGCAGGAGTTCGGGCAAAAGCGTCAGGAGCGCCGCCCCCAGAAACGAGCCGTAGACACTGCCCAGGCCGCCGATCACCACCATGGTGAGTAACTCCACGGAGAAATTAAAGCCAAACGAAGCCGGGGAGACAAAGGTCATGGTATGGGCGTAGAGGCTGCCGGCCAGAGAGGATATGACGGCAGACAGGGCAAAGACCTGCACCTTGAGGATGCGGGCATTGACCCCCATGACCCGGGCCGCGACCTCGGAATCGTTAACCGCCCGTAGGGCGCGACCGACCCGGGAACCGGCGAGATTGACGCAAAACAGCACAACCGCCAGGCCGAACGTCCAGATCAGATAGTAATTCTTCAAGTCGTTGTCGAATACCAGGGAACCGATGGCAAGATTGGGGATGCCCGACAAGCCGGACGGGCCTCCGGTAAGATCCACGGTCTCGTTGAACACGATATAGATGATAATGCCCAGGCCGAGGGTGGCCATGGCGAGGTAATGCCCCTTGAGCTTGAGGATCGGGAAGCCGATCAGGCCGGCCAGTATGCCGACCGCGAGCGCCGCCAGCGGCATGGCGAGCCATGCATTCCAACCGTAGGTGGCGGTCAATATCCCGGAAAGATAGGCGCCGATGCCGAAAAAGCCCGCGTGGCCGAGAGAGATCTGGCCGGCATACCCCAACAGCAGATTGAGGGCCACCGCCAGCATGGTGTTGATGCCGACGAACACCAGCACGTTCATCAGGTAGCCGCCCGTGAAAACCAGCGGCGCGGCAAGAATCAGGACGGCAAAAAACAAAAATTTGAGCAGCTCGCGTCTCATGCCGTCACACCCGCTCCGATTCGGCCTTGCCGAACAACCCCTGGGGCCGGATGAATAGGATCAGCAGGAGGATAATAAAGGCAATGGCATCCTTGTAGCCGGAGGATATCAATCCCGCTCCCAGGGATTCAAGCACCCCCAGGATCAGCCCCCCGACCACGGTGGCGATGCCGCTGCTCATCCCGCCGATGATGGCGGCGCAAAACCCTTTCAAGCCCAGCATGATTCCCACATCATAGGCGGTCATGGTCAGGGGGGCCACGATGATGCCGGCCAGCGATCCCAGCACGGAACTGATGATGAAGGAGAGCAGTACCATGCGGCGCACGTCGATACCCACAAGACTGGCGGCGCGGCGGTTGTATGAGCAGGCCCGCATGGCCTTGCCGCTGATGGTGTGATAGAAGAAAAATTTGTTGACGGCAATGATCAGCACCGTGATGGCCAGTATCCAGATGTGTTGGGGCAGGATGGTCGCCCCGGCGATGGAAATCGGTTCGTCCCCTGAAAATGGCGGAATGGCATGGGTATCCTTGCCCCACAGCAGCATGGCAAGGCCGCGGATCAGGATACTGCCGGCAATGGTGATGATCACCAGATTGATGGGGGTCGGCTGGCGCAGCGGCCTGATGGCAAGACGCTCGAACAGCATCCCGGCCAGGGCGGATACCGCCACGGCGCAGGGGACGGCGGCCCAGAGCGGCAGTTGCAACAGCTCCAGAAAGAAGAGTGTCAGCATCCCCCCCAGCATGACGAATTCGCCCTGGGCGAAATTGATGATGCCGGTGGCATTGAAGATGATGGAGAAGCCGATGCCGATCAGAGCGTAGATCGCTCCTGTGGACAGGCCGGAAAATGAATATTGGAGGATCTGTTCGAGCTGCATTGGCGTCCGTTTCTTACGCAGAAACTCCCTCCCCTTCATGGGGAGGGAGTTTCCCTTCATAGTGAGACGTCTGCTACTTTACGATGGACCAGTGCCGTTTTTTTACCTCTACCAGCACAAAGGCGTCGTTGTTCAATCCGGCATGATCCTGGGCCGAATAACTGAAGGTCCCGCCGATGCCGGCAAACCCGCGCGTCCTCTCCAACTGATCCCGAATCGTGGCGCGTGTATCGCCCCCGCGTTCGATGGCGTTTTTCAGCAGCATGACCGCATCCCAGGCATGGCCACCAAAGTGATCCCCCTCGGCCCGGTAATGCTTTTGGTAATCCTTGACAAAGGCCGTCAGAGCCCCCTTCTGCCGATCCGAACCGGGAAGCAGGTCCGCCACGATCACCTTGCCGGAAGGGAGTTTGATCCCTTCGGCTGCATCACCGGCCAGTTCGATGAACTTTTTGGAAGATACGCCGTGACTCATGAACAGGGGCGTTTTGAGGCCCAACTGGCGGGCGTTCTTGGCGATAACCGCCGGCCCCGGATTGGTGCCCCAGCAGATGATCGCCTGGGCCCGGGAGCCCCTGATCCTGGTCAGCTGGGCGGTCATGTCCGTATCCTTGGGACCATAGGTGTCATCCGACACGATGGTGATGCCATATTTTCCGGCTTGGGCCTTCAGCTGCTCGCGGCCCGAGGCACCAAAACCGTCGGAAACGGTCAGGATGGCAACCTTCGACTGTTTATGCCGTTGCAGATATTCGTAAATTTTTCCGACAGCCAGGGTATCGTTCTGGGCGGTCTTGAATACCCATTTTTTAACCGGTTCCGTGATCTTGATACCGGCGGAACACGAGATAAGCGGGACCTTTTCACGCTCGGCCACCGGGATAACCGCCATGGACTCACCGGTGGTGCTGGGGCCGATGATGGCCGCCACATGGTCGTCCCTGATCAGCTTGGTGGCGAGTTGTACCGCCTTGGTCGCATCGCCGGAGGTATCATAGACCACCAGTTCCAGCTTGTGTCCCTTGACGCCGCCGGCCTTGTTGATTTCTTCCACCACCATCTTGGCGGTATTGCGCTCCGGTTCCCCCAGAAAGGCCGCCGGGCCGGTCACGGCGAACAGCCCGCCGATCTTGATTGTTCCCGCGGCAAAGACTGCTGTGGCAGACAGAAGACCGATGCACACGACACCGCACACTGCGATCAGTTTTTTCATTCTCCCCCCTAGAGTTGAACCGGATGCATCGAACCGGATTACATGCTGTACAGACGTTCCCCCGACAAAACACTGAAATTATTAACCTTAAGCACATCAATGGCCTTATCGGTCTCATCGAAACGGAAGATGATCACCGCATTGCCGCCGCAGTGCTCGACAAAGGCGTACATGTACTCAACATTGATCGATTCCGTATCCAGGGTCTGGAGTATGGCCCCCAAACCGCCGGGACGGTCAGGCACCTCAACGGCGACCACCTCGGTCTTGTTGACGGTGAACCCCTTTCCCTTGAGCACTTGGTTGGCCCTCTCCACATCATTCACGATCAGACGCAGAATGCCGAAATCCGAGGTGTCGGCCAGGGACAGCGCCCGGATGTTGATGCCGTTCTCACCCAGGATACGGGTGATTTCGGCAAGACGACCCGATTTGTTCTCGATGAAGATGGATATCTGCTCGACTTTCATGATGTACCTCCTGGGGTCAAAACCCGGCTTCTGCCACAGAGCCACACAGGCACGGAGAACTTCAAAATCAATCGTAAAAAAGCTTGGGGGTAACCCCTAAAGGAATTTCGCTTTTCTCCTGTTTTTCCTCTGTGTCTCCGTGGCAGATTTCGATGTTAGAATTTCCTAGAATTTCCGCTTGTCGATAACCCGTGTCGCCTTGCCTTCGCTGCGTTGAAGGGTCTTGGGTTCAACCAGTTTGGCGGTGCAGGTGATCCCCAGCACATCCTTGATCTCTTTTTCGATCCGCTTCGACAAGAGTTGCAAGATCTTGATCTCGTCGGAGAAGATTCCTTCATCCACCTCCACATGCACTTCCAGGGTATCCAGATTATCCTTGCGGTCCACAATCAGCAGATAATGGGGTTCGACCCCTTCGATGCCCACCAGGATCGATTCGATCTGGGAGGGGAAGACATTGACCCCGCGAATGATCAGCATGTCGTCCGAGCGGCCGCACATGCGATTTATGCGGGCATGGGTCCGACCGCACACACAGGGCTCGTAGGTGATGCTGGTAATGTCGCGGGTGCGGTAACGGATCAGGGGAATGCCCTGCTTGGTAATGGTGGTGATGACCAGTTCGCCCAGCTCCCCATCGGGCAGGCGCAGGCCGGTTGCAGGATCGATGATCTCGGGGATGAAGTGGTCTTCCCAGATATGCAGCCCCTTCTTGGCCTCGATGCATTCGATGGCCACTCCCGGCCCCATGATCTCGGACAGGCCGTAGATATCGATGGCTGACAGGTTCAGTTTTGCCTCGATTTCGCCCCGCATGGCCTCTGACCAGGGTTCGGCCCCAAAGATGCCGATCCGCAGCTTGAGCTTTTTGAAATCGATTCCCGCAGCACTGGCCTCCTCGGCCATGAAGAGCGAGTAGGATGGGGTGCAGGTCAATACCGTTGAGCCGAAATCCTGCATGATCATGATCTGGCGCTTGGTATTGCCGCCCGAGATGGGGATGACCGACGCCCCCAGCCGTTCGGCGCCGTAATGGGCTCCCAAGCCGCCGGTAAAAAGTCCATAACCGTAGGCGTTATGGATGATATCCCCCCTGTGGGCGCCGGCCGCCATAAACGAGCGGGCCATCAACTCACTCCACGTTTCGATGTCCTTCTGGGTATAGCCGACCACGGTCGGCTTGCCGGTGGTACCGGAGGAAGCGTGGATGCGGACGACCTCTTCCAGAGGAGCGGCAAACAGGCCGTAAGGATAGGAGTCGCGCATGTTCTGCTTGGTGGTGAAAGGAAACCGCTGCAGATCTTCCAGGCTGCGCACGTCGGCAGGTTTGAGCCCGGCCTTATCAAAAGAATCCTTGTAAAACGGGACATTGGCATACACTCTCTCAACCACGACTTGCAGCCGTTTGAGTTGCAACGCCTCCAGTGCCGGGCGAGGCAGGGTCTCAAACTCTTCGTTAAAATACATGCGTCGTTACCTCATTCAAGTATATGGGCAGCAAAATTCTCCTGGGAATAACCGTCCACGACCACGTCCAGATGGCCATCGTCGGGGCAGAACAGCAGGCCGTGTATCGGTACGTCCTTGGGGATCAGCGGGTTGTGGCGGATGATCTTGACCACTCGCTCTACGTTTTCCAGCGGATGGGCGAAGAGGCCCAGCCATTGCTTCAGATCAGGCACATGGATATCGATGACGTCCGGAGAGATACCACGCCTGATCATGTCGCGCTTGACCGATTCGGCATCCAGTTCCAGTCCGGCCATGCCGCAATCCCGGTGCCCGATGACGAATACCTCCTCGACCCCCAGCATGAAGATGCCGGCCACCAGGCTGCGGATGACAGCCCCCGCCATGGGGTCCACGATGATGTTGCCGGCGTTTTTGATGACTTTGGCGTCGCCGCGTTTAAGCCCCATGGCCGGCTCCAGGAAATCGACCAGACGGGTATCCATGCAGGTGAAGATGGCCAACTGCTTTTGGGGCGACTTGGACAGCGGCGGAAAGGCGTTCGGTTTCGTGAAGCGCCGGTTGGCCGCGATAATCGATTCCAACTGGGTCATGGCTTACTCCAATCAACGGAACGGCCCAGGAGGAAGGCCTTTTTGTTCACCTCTACTGCTTTCTTCGGCACCATCTTTTCAATGGCTTGCAGCCAGTACTGTTCATCGATATCCAGACGCCGGGAAACCGCCCCCAAAAGTACCGTATTGGCCGCCCGGACATTGCCCGCCTCGCCGGCCAGCTTCTGGCCGTCCAGCAGCAGAAAGTCGGGAAATCGTTCCCTGATCCGTTCCGTCACCCACTCAGGATAGGCTTCCTGACCCATCAGTACCGACGGCGGCGCGATGCGCAGATCATTGGCCACCACGGCTCCCCCCTTCTTGAGAAGCGGCAGGGAGCGGCAGGTCTCCATCAGTTCGAAACCGAACAGGATATCCCCCTCCCCTTCCGGCACCGTGGGGGAAAAGACCTCCGCGCCATAGCGTACATGGGAAACCACGCAGCCCCCACGCTGAGACATGCCGTGGATCTCACTCTTCTTCACATCGAAACCGGCCAATAGGACCGCCTCGGAAAGGATCTCGGCGGCCAGCAGGATCCCCTGCCCGCCGACCCCGACCAGCAGGATGTTGGTTATGCGATTATTCATTTGGCCCTCCCGATCGCGTCGAACTTGCACAACTGCCGGCAGACGTCGCAGCCGGTACAGAGCAGCGGGTCGATGAAGGCCGTGCCCTTTTTGCTGCCGTCCCCGGCCGGCCGCCACTCGATGGCCGGACAGCCGATCTTGAGGCAGGCGCGGCAACCGGTGCACTTCTCGACCGCGACCTCGTAGACCGGCCCTTTTTGGAAGACTCCTTCCCGCTTGACCAGGACGCAGGGTTTGTCGGTGATGATTACCGAGGGCTCAGGACGTTCCATCTCCTCCCTGAGCACATTTTTGGTCTGTTCCAGGTCAAAGGGGTTGATCACCTGGATATGCTTGACGCCCAACGATTTGCAGAGCAGGGGGAAATCTATGCGATGGGACGGATCATCCATCAGGGTAAAGCCGGAGGCCGGGTTATCCTGGCGGCCGGTCATGGCGGTAATGCGGTTGTCCAGGATCACGACCGTGGAGGTCGAATTATTGTAGACCATATCCATCAGGCCGTTGATGCCGGTGTGCAGGAAGGTGGAGTCGCCGATCACGGCCACGACCTTCTTCTTTTCCTCGGCGGATACGACCTTGCTCACGCCGGTGGCCATGCCGATGGAAGCGCCCATGCAGACGCAGGTATCCATTGCCGAGAGTGGCGGCATGAACCCCAGCGTGTAACAGCCGATATCGCCGGTAACATAGGCCTTGAGCTGATTGAGGGCGAAGAAGACCCCGCGGTGAGGGCAGCCGGGACACATGTTGGGCGGACGTCCGGGAAGCTTGTCGCCGGCATCGGCAGGGGGCTGCTGGAGGCCGAAAGCGGTGCGAATGCGGCCCGGCGACAACTCGCCGCACAGCGGAATCAGTTCTTTGCCGGTCACGGCAATACCCATGGCTTTGACCTGCTCCTCGATAAAGGGATCCAACTCCTCCACCACGTAAAGTTTGTCCACCTGGGCGGCAAATTCACGGATCAATGTCTGGGGCAAGGGATGCACCATGCCCAGCTTGAGGGTCGAGGCGTCGGGCAAGGCCTCGCGTACATACTGGTAGCAGACGCCGGAGGTGATGATACCGATGGAGGTGTCGCGCAGTTCCCGACGGTTGATGGCCATGTCGGCGCCCGCCTCGGAGAGCTTTTTGATGCGTTCCTCCACGAAAGGATGCCGGACGCGGGCATTGCCCGGCAGCATCACCAGTTTGGCGGCATTTTTGATCAGCTTTGGCTCGGGCAGATCGTTCGCCCGCTCGCCCAAGGCGACAATGGACTTGCTGTGAGAGATGCGGGTGGTGGTGCGTAACATGACCGGCGTATCGTACTGCTCGGAGAGTTCAAAGGCCAGCCGGGTAAATTCCTTGCATTCCTGGGAATCGGCAGGTTCCAGCATCGGCACCTTGGCAAACTTGGCGTAATTGCGGTTGTCCTGTTCGTTCTGGGAGGAGTGCATCTCGGGGTCATCGGCCGTGACCAGCACCAAACCACCGTTAACACCGGTATAGGAAAGGGTAAAGAGCGGGTCGGCCGCCACGTTGACGCCGACATGCTTCATGGTGCACAGGGCGCGGCCGCCGCCGAAAGAGGCCCCGATGGCGACCTCCAGGGCAACCTTCTCGTTGGGGGCCCAGGAGGAATTGATTTCCTTGTAGTTAACGGTGTTTTCGAGAATCTCGGTGGAAGGGGTGCCGGGATAGGCGCAGGCCACACGACAACCAGCCTCATAGGCACCGCGGGCGATGGCCTCATTGCCGGATAGAATTTCTTTCTTCATCAGGTTTCCTTGGAGTAGTCAGTTTGTATAAAGCCACGTAGGATTGTGAACTATACTAAAAGAGCGCCGGGAATGCAATTCGTTTGCAATCCTTAGTAATTGCGATTTTTGTTTTCATACAATGAAAACAGTTGCAAAGAGGCACATTCATCGGGCCCGAATCGAACGCTTAACAATTGACATAGTTTGATTTGCCGCTAGTATGTAGGACATGGCGTGGAGTGTGGAGTTCAGAAACGTAGTCTGTGCGGATCTCGTGGAAGGGGTTTCGCTCCAGATCCAGGCAGGATGCTCGGCCCTGGTCGTCACTGCCCGGGAGGATGTGGGCACCATGCTGGCGCGGCTCATTACCGGTCTGTCCCAGCCATCCCTCGGCTCGGTGCATGTGGACGGGCAGGACATGGCCGGGCTGCCATCGGCACAGCTATACCGGCTGCGGCACCGTATCGGCATTGTCCCGCAAAAGGGCGGTCTGATTTCAAACCTGAAACTGTGGGAGAACATGACACTCCCCCTGCTCTACACCCGGGGGAGCATCCCGCCCGAAGCGGAGAAAACGGCCCTGCGGTATCTGGAGATGTTCGGCTACCGCGGCAACATCATGGCCCTGCCCGCCCATTTGACGCTCCACGAAAAACGCATGGCAGCCTTTATCCGGGCCGCCTTATGCACCCCGCAGATCATGGTCTACGCCAACTGCTTCGACGACCTGCCGGGGGCGGCACGAACCCAATGGGGTGCCATCACAACGGAATTTCACCGCGGAGCGCCCGGCATGACGTCCATCTATCTGGCCACCTCTCAGGGCATGGCCCGGGACGTACCGGTCGATAACATCATTTCGCTCCAGTGAGGAACGCGCCGAACCATGATACGTGAACAAGACCCCAGATTCAAAAACCTCGAACGAAAGATCGGTATCTTCATTGCGCTTGCCCTGATCGGCATTTCCGTGGCCCTCGTCCTGTTCGGCCTGCAGAAAGATTTATTCTCCTCAAAATACAACCTGCACTTTACCGTTGACCGCGGCACCGGCTTTACCAAGGGGATGCCGGTCAAACTTTCCGGCTTCAGAATCGGCCGGGTCACGTCCATCGCTCTGAACGATCAGGCCATGGTGGATATCGCCATCGAGATCGACAAAAAGTACCAGACCTGGATCCGCAACGATTCCATTGTCAAGCTGGTGAAGGAGGGGCTGGTGGGGGACACCATCGTCGAGGTTTCGGTCGGTTCCCTCGACAAGCCGGAGTTGAAGAACAACGAGGCCATCAGCTACGTGAAGACAAAGGCGCTGGACGAACTGGCCGAAGAGATTGCCGACAAGGTCAAGCCGGTATTGATCGAAGTCAGGGACATTATCGGCTATATCAACGATCCTAACGGCGATCTCAAGAAAAGCATCCACAATCTGGAGGTGTTGACCCGCAACCTGGAAGGCACCCGTCGGAACGCCGACAGACTGCTCATATCGGCCAACGGCAACATCGACCGCATTGCCGGGCAGGCCGGCAGCGTGCTCGACACCACCAACCGGAAGATCGAGAGTATCGAATTGACGCCGACCCTCAACAAGGTGAACAGCGCCATCGATACGCTGGATAAAAAACTTCCGCCGCTTCTGGATAAGGCCGACGAGACCCTGGGCAATGTGGCGCGCATCTCCCGGGACACCCGCACAAAGCTACCCGGCCTGCTCTCCCAGACCGAAGACGTCATGTTCAGCACCGACAAGCTGCTCAATTCCCTCCAGAACACCTGGCTGCTCAGGGATTCGTCCCCGCCGCCGGCGAGCGACCAGATATTCATCAAGGGTGACAGTTATGAGTAACCTGCGCACGTCCCTGCAACGGCTGGTCGTCCTGCTGATCTGCCTCGCCCTGGCGGGTTGTTTCGGCGGCGGCAACAAGGCGGTGCGTTCCGAGGCGGAATCACGGGCCGACACGCTCCTCAAACGGGCCATCCGTGCCGAGCAGAAAGGCGATGGTGCCGAAGCCGAAAAATTGCTCAGGGAGGCGCTGGCTGTAAGCTCATCCATCGAGGACATCCCCGCGAAATCGGTGGAACTCATCAACTTGGCCCGCCTGAGCCGCTTGAACAGCGACCTTGCGGCCGCAGCGGCCGCCATTGATGCGGCCCTGGGGCTTCTCACCCCCCAAGCGGATTTCTACGGCGAGGCGGCCCATGAGAAGGCGCTTGTCTGCTTGGCCTCCGGCGATCCGGCAACCGCACTGGCATGGGCGGAACGGTCCGTAGCGGCGGGACCGGGGACATCCTTGGGAAGGCGGCTCAATCTGGTGGGGCGTATCCTCTTGGCGCAGGGAGAGTGGCTCAAGGCCGGTCAGACGGTTAAAAGGGCACTGGAGGAGAATCGCGGGGACTACAACCGGGAGGAAAGGGCCAATTCCCTGCGGATGCTGGGGATCGTCGCCCGGAACGGCAAGGATTTCGGCGGGGCGGAGCAGCTTTTGAAGGAGGCGCTGGGGATCGATAAACAGATCGGCGCAAGCGCCAAGATCGCCTCGGACCTGGAGGAGCTGGCGGCCACGGCTCGCGCCGGCGGCGATCTCAACAAAACGGCCCGCTATCTGGAACGGGCCTATGACGTTCATTACAGCGCCGGCAGGTTTAAGGCGGCCGGTGCAGCCCAGTGCGCGCTGGCAGATCTGTTTAGCAAATTGGGGGATAATTCCAAGGCTGAGGCGTCACAAGCCAAGGCCCGCGAACTGGCGGAACGCACCTCGACTCAAAAGCCGGCGATGCCGCCCGCAACCACCAATCCCTCCAACAATCCGTAATCACTCACCTTCATGGCATCGAACCCGAACCTTTCCATGGTATGTAGAATGATGAGCGTCCCGGCGATGATAAGGTCTTCCCTTCCCTTTTCCAGGCCGGGGATCGTCAACCGTTCCTCCGGGGTCATAGGCAGCAGGCGGGCGTAAATGGCCTCGATCTGCCGACGGGAGATGGTGGCATTGTTAACCTTACGATAGTCGTAATCCTTCATCTCCATGGCGATGGCCGCCAAGGTGGTTGCGGTGCCGGCGGTACCGACCAGGGTGGCGCCTGCTGTCGGCCTGCTGTGGGCCGTCGCCATCTCCTGCACAAGTAGATCCAATTCCCTGCCGATTTTTTCCGACACCGCCTCGGGCGTCACCTTGCCTTCGGTCAGCCTGACCACTCCCATGGGCAGGCTGCGGACGAACTGGGCACGGCCTGCACGCGCAAGCGTATATTCGGTGCTGCCGCCGCCCACATCAAAAACCAGGAGTTCCTCTGCCCTGCGGTCAAGCCCGGCCAGAACCCCGGCCAGGGTCAACTCACCTTCATGCATGCCGTCAATGACCGTGAGTTCTATGCCGGTCTTATCGCGGATCGACGCCACGAATGCCTGGCCGTTGACCGCATCCCGCACGGCGCTGGTCGCGACGGCACGAACCTGGGAGACGTTCAGCGAACCGATGATATCGGCAAAACGGTGCAGACAGTCCAGGCCGCGCCGTTGGGCGTCCCCGGAGAGTCCTTCCTCGCGGCTGAAGCCGCCGCCCATGCGGACGATCTCCCGTTCGAGGCGGACATGCTCAAAGCCGTCATCCCGAGGCTCCGCCACGAGCAGGCGGGCGGTGTTGGTACCGAAGTCGATAGCCGCAATCCTGGTACCCATCAGCGTTTCCTCCCCTGGCAGGTGATGATGTTCCAGCATAGCCTGGCTATCCCCTCGAAGTCGGAGGTCATTTCATTGAACAGCTTGGCGGCCCGCGGCGGGCAGACGCCGTTGCTCATCCGCTCGAAATGGTTCTGCCGTGCCGTCTCAAAGACGACGCGAGCCGCTGTCTTTGCGGCCGCCAGATCAAAATCATCCCGGATGAAGCCATGCCTGATCATATGTTCGGTATCGCTGATAGCGGTAGCTACAATCTGGGCAAGCCGCTTCAGGTCATCCATCGCATCCTCCGAAAAAACGACGCCGGCCTCCTTTTTGCTCACGATGCCCTTCAGGATATTCTCGCAACGGTCACCCACATGTTCCAGGTCGCTGACCGTCTGGAAAAGGCCGGGGATCTCGTAGCTGATCTCAGGGCTGTCCGCGGTCCGGGCCAGGGCTGCGAGGAATGTGGTGATCTCATGATTGAGCGAATCGAGCACCTGTTCATGCTGCCGAATGGTATCCGCCCTGCGAGCGTCAAAATCGGACAGGACTTCGTGGATATCGGCGTACATGAACGCCGTCACCGACATCATGCGGATAATCTCCTTGCGGACCTGTTCCATGGCAAGTGGTGGGGTATTGAGGATGCGCTCGTCAAGGTAGCCGGCACAGGGTTGGGATGCAACCGCCCCATTGCCGGTGATTACGGATGAGCCGCCGAGCATGCGGGCCAACGGGGCGCTGATTGCGATCAGAATACACGCCACCAGAAGGCTGGAGACCGTGTGTACCCATGCCAGTTGGCAAAAGAGCGGCTGGCCCTCGCTACAGGCGCCCGACAATTCGACGAACGGCAAGCGCTGGGCTGCCTCCAACATGAGTGAGGCAAGGGGCACAAGCAGCAGGGCCACCGAGAAGGCAAAAAACAGGTAGGTCGTGGCGACCCTGCGGGTCACGGAATTCCCCCCGACCGAGGCCAAGGCACCCATCGCCGCCACGCCGATCAGACCTCCCGACACCATACGCGAGGCGGTAATCGGATCGATCTGATACCCTGACGACAGCGAAGCAACGACCGTCACCGAAGAACGGGCCGACTGAACGAGAAATGATATGAGCGCCCCAAAGATGGTTGCCAGGATTGGCTGGTGAAAAAACAACTCATTGAAGGTGGTGTAGAAGGGATGATGATCAAAGGGACGATAGCTTCCCTCAAGCAGGGTCAACCCAAGAAAGAGCAAGCCGATACCCAGGATAAGGTCGCCGGCGTTGGCATAGCGGCGTTTGCGGGCGAAGAATTTGAGTACGACGCCGGAAAAGATGAGCGGGGTCGAAATCAGGCTGTAGGGAATGATATGGATATGGAGGGGCAGTGAAGCCCCGATGAGCACCCCCCCCAAAACGCTCAACGCCTGAAAGATATTCAGGACGCCGCCATTGACGAGACCGATGGTAAAGATCACCGCAGCGCTGCCGGAATTAACAGCCAAGGCGGTGGCCATGCCGAACAACATGGAATAGAAACGGTTCGAGGTAAGCTTAGTAAAGACGTCTCTGATGCGAGCATCAGCCACGGTCCGGATGCCGTCCGACATGAGGCGCATACCGAGCAAAAACAGGCCTATCCCACCCAAAGCGCCCTCAATCAAACTGAGAGACATATTGGTACTGCTCCATATCCTTAATTCCGGGGGGACCAGTCTGAACTGCAGCATGCCCCCGTTATCAATCATTCTATTCTTTGCGCGGATTCCACGCAAAGTGAGCGCCAAAAGGTATAGTTTTCTATCCGAAAACTATACCAGAGCCCCCGCCAAAAGCACAGCTAATTGTTCCGGCACCGTGTCATGTCCGACAACACACCACGGGAACCGTCAACTGCAACATATCAAATTAACGATTGAAAGTAATATCAGGCCAGAGATGAGGCATTATGGTGACAGCCGACAGCCATCCCCCACACCAGTAAAAGGCGAGGGGGACATCGCACCAAATCGACAAAGCATCATAAAGCTTCCTATTGAGAGGTTTTCCAGACCTAGCCGAGCACCCGTTCCTTCAACTCCTTACCGACCTTGAAGAAGGGGAGCTTCTTGGGGCTGACCGTAATCTGCTCACCTGTTTTGGGGTTTCTTCCTGTATAGGTATCGTAACTCTTGATGACAAAGCTGCCGAGGCCGCGAATCTCAATGCGTTCGCCTTCCACCATGGCTTCGGTCATGGAGTTGAAAATAAGATTAACGATCTCTTCAGCCCGTTTGTTGGAGATGTCCTTCCTGACCGCCAACTGCTCAATAAGCTCAGATTTGTTCATGTCTGCTCATACCTCCGGATTTGTGCCACTTCAGGCCGTTGTAAGTAACGTAACGGCGACCTCAGTGCCCACACCCCCCGAGATATCGCCTTACGATATATGCTGCGTCATTGCTGCGGCCGCATTGCACCAGAACGTCGCGGAGCCTCTCGGCCGCCATGCGGGCTGACGGAGTAGTCAAAAACCCGCTATACATATCAATTGCCCGGTCGGTGTCACCGGCAAGCACGTGAACATCCGCGCGCAGAAGGTGGGATTGTTCCGCCAATATCCCGGCCGACATCATGATCTCAAGTTGCTGCCCCGCTTCATGAAGCCGCTGTCCTTCGATCAACAGCAGGGCTAACCCCAGATGAGCCAGGGAATTAGCGGCATTTGCCCCAATCGCATCCCGGAAGCTTGTCTCAGCCGTGTCGACGTGGCCGATCCGAAACAGGATCATTCCCTTTTCGTAGCAGTAGATATCACGATCCGAACCGGTGTACCACGCTTCAAGCAACTCTAAAGCGTCGCCATGCCGGTTCCCGCTCGCAATTACGTACATGGATGCAAATTCCTCTCCCAAATCGGAATACCGGCTGTACATTTCGCGTGGAAGCTGTTGGATCAACAGATCATAGTATTCCATTAGCGGCATGTTTACGTCGCTAGAATCATCTGTTACGAGATCTTCCGGAGTGCAGGAACTGCATGAAGAGCACCCACTTACGGAAACAGTTTCTCTCTGCTCGTCGCTGCTTCCACAACAGAGCGCAACCAGTCCTTCCGCCTTTTCCCGTAGCACGGCATCGTCAGTCAGTGATTTTGCCAGTTCCAGGTATTCGAGCGCCTTATCCGGCAGCCCGCGACCCAAGGCGGATTCCGCTTCGCTGATATTCAGTTCGGCCAGCGCATGATTGGCGCTGCAAATTCGCTCTTCGCAGGTAACCAGCAAATCCTCCTTGCCTTGGATGCCGTTTGCGCTCAAAAGAAGTTGTCTTGCATCCTCATAGACACAGCGCGCCTCGTAATAGTGGTGTTCCTCCATGAGTCGACCACCACGAGCCATCATGTCGTCAGGATTCTTGGAAAACAGTTTTTTCAGGATATTCACGCTGATGCCTCCGATTGCCCTCTATGAAGCAGGGTCACGCTCTCCAAATGGAATGTCTGGGGGAACATATCGAGCGGAACGCTCTCCGCCACGTGATAGCCCTGCCCCGCCAGAAGGCCGCAATCCCGGGCCAGGGTGCTGGAATCGCAGGATATGTAGATGATCGTGTCCGGCTTCAGACGGCTGAGTCCCGTTATGGCTTCCGCCGCCCCGCTGCGGGGAGGATCCAGAATGACCGTATCGAACCGCCGCCCCGCTGCGGCAAGCCGGGCGACTCCCTCGGCGGCATCGGCGCAGACGTATTCCGCATTGGATACACCGTTCAGGCGACAGTTATCCTGGGCCGTGGCGATGGAATCCCCATACCCCTCCACCCCGGTCACACTCGCCACGCCCCCCGCCAGGGGCAAGGAAAAATTACCGTTGCCGCAGTACAGGTCGAGCAGCTGTTCATGACCGCGAAACGCGGCCATACGCCGGACAAGCTCCAAAACAGCCCGGTTCTGGGGACTATTCACCTGGGAGAATCCACCCGGACGGAAGGTGAGCGTAGTCGGCGGGGAACCGGGAGCGGCGGCCGGCATGGCGTAGGCAAGGTAGCCCTCACCGCAGACTCTCTGCAGTGAGGATTTACGACCAGTCTGCAGGAATAGACCGGTCAGGGGTACCAATTCGTGAAAATGGCGTTGGAAAAAACGGATAACAGAATCATGGTTGTTGCCGATGTAATTGATCGTTCCGACCGTTTCACGGTCGCCGCACTCGATGTTGATCTGGGGGATGGCTGACACTTCGGCAAACGATGCCAGAACGCTCCGCAGGCTGGACAGAGCCTCGTTGATGGCCGGCGCGGCGACGGGGCATCCCTGGGCGGCATCGTCCACAACATGGGTCGCGTTACGGAAAAAACCGATCTTCAACCCGGTGGCACCGACGTGCAGCTTGAACTGGACCCGGTTGCGGTAACCGTATTCCAGGGGCGAGGCCACGGTCTCCCCTACCCGCTCGCCTTCGACCCGGCCGCCGCGCCACAAGGTTTCGGCATGGATGCTTCGTTTCGCCGCAAGCTGCTGGGAATAGGCGATGTGCTGCCAACTGCAACCGCCGCATGTGCCGAACAGCGGACAGGGAGGGACGACCCTCAGGGATGAGGGGGTAACAAGCTCGGCGATCCGGGCCGTCAGGTACGAGCGTTTCTCGGCAATGACCGTCAGACGGACCTCATCGCCGGGACAGCTCAGGGGGACGAAACAGACCTTGCCGTCGATGCGGCAGACACCGTTACCGCCGAAAGCAAGCTTGTCGATAATTACAGATGGTGACGACATATGGGCTTACCGACGGGCCGACGACTTCAGGCATTTGGCATATTCGCTGCGCATGAAGCGTTCGGGGAAATCGGGACGGGAAAGATAGGGGAGCACATTGGCGTCGAATGCCTCCAACAGACTCTGGCGCGCGGCCGCGATATCGGCCTCGGGCACCGCCATCTTTTCCAGGACACGGCGGAAACGAATCCGTTCCCCCAAAAGCCGGCGCGCGGCCTGATACTCCTCGAGGCCGGAAAAGGGTGAGGCGGCAAGAGGTATATCGGCGCTGACCTCGATGCGCACATGGTAATAACCGCCGAAATAGTGACGGGTTTCATCCCGGAGCCTGGCCGTTATGCCACCGCCCAGGTCATATTCCCTGACGATCTGTTCGCTATTCATCACAGCCCTTTTCCATCTCCTGCACCAATTCGACCAGTTTTCGCACCAGCAGATTCTCCAGCCGGACGCCCTTTTCGGCCGATGCCTTGCCGGGGTCGCCCCACACGCCGCCGGGCCAGTAGCGGCGCTTGTCGCGCACCAGGATACCGTTGGGGAAACGGGGAAACTCGCGGGGTGCGCGCCCTTTGACCAGATGGGGATGGGTGTGGAGGATACGTGAGGTTTCGATTTCCCCCGCATGGGAGTCGCCTGGCGTTTCGATGATGTCCCGCCCCTCATCCTGGGCCAGGTCGAACTCGCTCACCACCGCTACCGTGATATCGTCGAAACGGGCGATCAGCGTTTCACCCGCATCCTGGAGCGCCATGCGATGCGCCCCCCCGGCATGCCCCGTCAGGGCGACAAAGCTGCGAAGCCCCTGCCCGCGCAACGCGATGACGATATCCTGGAACAGCGCCCCAAGAGTCTGGGTCGAGATGGAGATGGTGCCGGGATGCCGCGCCGTGGAACGGCAATTGCCGTAGTGAACCGGAGGGGCCACGAACAGCGGCGTTATCAGGGAGGCCTTCTTGCAGACCTCGTAGGCCTCCAGGGTATCGGTGGAGAGGGGAAGATGGCTGCCGTGCTCCTCCACCGAACCGAAGGGGATCAGGACGGTCCGGGTCTGGGCCAGGCCGGCCTCGAACTCGGTCATGGTCATCTCTTCAATAATCACAACGCCCCCAGCATCTTGTGCATCTGCGGGATCACCCTCACATCGGGGAGCAGCGCCGCAGCCGTTTCCTGCAAGCGCAGGATCTGGCCGGCAGTAACGTCAACCGCGCCTGCCGGGTTGGTCAGGGGCTGGAGAAACAAAGGGGTGGAGGGTTCCACTGCCGCCATGATGGCACAGACCCGGCTGATCTCGTCCAATGGCGTATCCTGGCCGATGACCACCTTGACCGAGGCCTGCCGCTGCACGGCAACCTCCAGAAAACGGCGATGTTCCTGCCAGAGATCTTGACCGCAGACCGCCGTGGAAGGAAGTTTCATATCCATGCTGATATAGTCGATGTTGTCGATGACCCGCCCCAACTCGGCATGCAGGGTGCCGTTGGTCTCCAGGTGGATCGGGAGGATGCGGCGCAGCCCCGGCAGCCACTCCACCAGCGTTTCAGCCTGAAGCAGCGGCTCTCCGCCGGTGACGCTGATCGAGTGATGGGCTCCCGGCAGGCGGTTACACCACTCCGTCACCAGTGTAACGAGAGCATCCCCGTTGGGCGGTTGAGGTAGTGGGCGCAAAGCCCCCGAGCCGGGTGCGGTTTCCACCTGGCAGGGGATGCCTCTGTCGTACACCGTATCGCAGTAGCGGCAATCCAGGTTGCACTCATCCAGACGGATAAATATCTGGCGCCGCCCGGCCAAGTACCCCTCCCCCTGGATCGAGGAAAAGATCTCGCTGACGCGAGCCGGATTACTCATAATAGCAGGCAGAGGCGTTGTCAGACTCCCAGACGGTCACGGAATCCACGGTGATAACGTCGTTATTGAGGCGTTCCGAAAGGCGCTGGTACAGGTAGCGCGAGATATGCTCCGAGGAGGGGGAGACATCGTGAAAGACCGGGTTTTCGTTGAGATACTTATGGTCCAGTTCGTTGATGATGACACCGGCCTCACGCTTGAGCACCTTGAAGTCGATGCCCAGCCCGGCCTTGTCCAACTCCTTGGCGGTCACGGTCAGTTCCACCCGCCAGTTGTGGCCGTGCAGATTCTCGCAATCCCCCTGGTAGTTGATCAGATTATGGGCTGCGGCAAAGCTCGTGCGGATCGTGAGTTTATACATGAATCAGGCTCCTGGACGCGGGATGGAATGCTCTAATTTTTTTTATAATACACAAAAGCAGAGGTAATCACAAGGGGTGCCTGTCGACGGTTTTCGTCAGCAACGGAGACGTCACGCAACGACATAACGGCGTGCGAAGTCTCTCGATAAAGCTCAAAAAAGGGCAGCCCACTGGGTTGCCCTTTTTCTGTATGGCACTATCGTGTGGAGCCGGTTCAGCTTACCGCTGGGACGCCTCCAGCGCCTGCTGGATATCGGCGATGATGTCGTCGATATTCTCCAGGCCGATGGAGAGCCTGATGAAGTCCGCCGTAACGCCGGACGCTTCCTGTTCCTCCTCGGAGAGCTGTTGGTGCGTAGTGGAGGCAGGGTGGATGACCAGCGACTTGGCGTCGCCGATATTCGCCAGGTGGGAGAGCAGCTTGACGTTGTCGATGAACTTCTTGCCCGCTTCCATGCCCCCCTTGATGCCGAAACCTATGATGGCCCCCTCCCCTTTGGGCAGGTATTTGCGGGCACGGGCGTGATCCTTATGGCTGGCCAGACCGGGGTAGTTAACCCAGGCGACGAGCGGGCTCTGTTCCAGCCAGACGGCTACGGCACGGGCGTTTTCCACGTGGCGCGGCATGCGGACGTGCAGTGTTTCCAGCCCTTGAAGGAACTGGAACGAGTTAAAGGGCGACAGACAGGCCCCCATGTCACGCAGTATCGAAACCCGCATCTTGAGGATATAGGAGAGATTACCCAGGGCCTCCCAGTATTTCAGACCGTGGTAGGAGGGGTCCGGCTCGGTGAATTCCGGGAACCGGCCATTGTTCCAGGGGAATTTTCCGCCATCGACAACGGCTCCGCCGATGCTGGTGCCATGACCGCCGATAAACTTGGTCAGTGAGTAGACGACGATATCGGCCCCATGCTCCAGCGGCTTGAACAGAAGCGGTGTCGTGACCGTATTGTCGACGATGAACGGGATTCCGGCCGCATGGGCAATGGCGCCGATGGCCTCGAAATCGTCAACGTTGTTTTTGGGGTTGCCGACCGATTCGGTGTAGACCAAGCGGGTATTTTCGTCGATCGCGCGGCGAACATTCTCGGGGTCCGAAGAATCCACGAACTTCACCGTGATGCCGAGCTTGGGCAGGGTATAGTGAAAGAGGTTATAGGTCCCGCCGTACAGGTAATTGGTGGAGACGATGTTCTGGCCGGCCTGGGTGATATTGAGCACGGCAGAAGTGATGGCGGCCTGCCCCGAGGCGACCGCCAACGCCCCGACGCCGCCCTCCATGGCCGCCAGACGCTGTTCCAGCACGTCGGTGGTGGGGTTCATCAAACGGGTGTAGATATTGCCGGGCTCTTTCAAGCCGAACAGGTTGGCTGCGTGCTCGGAATTTTTGAATACATAGGACGAGGTCTGGTAGATGGGTACCGCGCGGGAAAGCGTAGCAGAGTCGGGCGATTGGCCGGCATGGAGCGCTAATGTTTCAATGGCTGGTGTTCTGTTTTCCATGTTTTCCTCCTGGGATGCCGTGATTATGAACAAACGTTACAATTACCTCGCGGGTAAGTCAACTTGATTTGCTCGTTTAAAGCCGATCCGTTTTATGTACAATCATGAAGAAGCGATCTTGTGTGCAAACGATCTGATAACCCCTCTCCCGGCCCGTTTGGCGTCATACATGGCCATATCGGCGGCCCGAATCAACTCCACCCTGGTCTGGGCATCCTGCGGGAAGCTGGCCACGCCAAAGCTAGCCGTCAGCCGGATAGGCTGACCGTCATCGGCGCGAAAACCGGCAGAGAGCATGAGATCGAGCAGCTTGGCTGCCATGGCCAATGCCTGTTCATGGCTGGTCTGGGGCAGTACGACAGCATACTCATCCCCGCCGAAACGCGCAGCCATGTCGCTGGAACGGATATTGTCGCCAATAAGCCTGCCAAACTCGCTCAGCATCCGGCTCCCGACCAGATGGCCGTGGGCGTCGTTGACGCTCTTCAGATGATCCAGATCAAGAAACACAAGCGACAGGCACGTACCGTAACGGGAGGCGCGTTCGATCTCGGTGTCGAGAAGTTGTTCGAAATAACGGGAATTGTACAGGCCGGTCAGGTCGTCGGTGATGACGAGTTCATTGATCCGGTCATAGTTGCGGGCGTTTTCCAGGGCTATGGCGGCAAAGTCGGCAATGGCCGAGATGATCGTCACATCGTCGGCGGTAAAGGGAGGCTCGTCATAACTGTTGATCAGTTCGACGACACCGATGATCCGCTCCTTGATCATGAGCGGCACGCAGGCGATCGAGCGAGTGGTGAAGGGTGTATGGGGGGCGACATGGGCTGCAAATTGCCCATCTTTCTGCACATCCGGCAAGAGCAGCGGCCTGCCGTGCAAGGCGACCCAACCGCCGATGCCCTCCCCCTGTTCAAGCCTGACTCCTTTATGGTGTTCGCCCAGGGACGAGGAAGCCACCTCAAGAACCAGCTCTCCGGAAGGCTCATCCACGAGCAACAGCGCCCAGGCCTTGGGCCCGATCAGCCGTTCGGCCTGTTTCAGGATGGCTTCCAGGACATCATGAACCGCAAGGCTTCCGGCCAGCGCCGTGCCGATTTCAATCAACGATGTCAATTCCCCATCCCCTGTCCGGGAACATTTTGCGGGGGCAGCGGCGTCGCCAAGTACCATTACCCGCACCTCTGTCAGATCGTAATTGTATCGCCCGGTTGCAGGCGTTCCGGCCGGGGCGGTTCATTGAAGGACGATGCCAGCAGATAGAAAAAGAGCGCTACCGTAGCCAGTACCATGAAAAACATCGGTAGAATGCGCACCTGGACATCACGGGAATCCCCCGGCAACACCAAGCCGAAGGCGGCAAGGACCACGCCGTAACCGCCAAAGGCCGCGGCCCAGAAGATGCCCAAACGGTACAGGCGCATCTCCGCCGTGTCCGACAGTGAAAACAGATCGGCTATGCCCACATGATAGAAGCTGGCCAAAACGATCAGCAGAAGGGCGGCCAGGATAAGGCGCAGGCCGTTTCGAACGGTACGTTTACGCATAAACAGGGTCCCTTTTCAGCGTTAATCAGACGCACCACGATACGTCGCCTACGCCGGCCCTCAGCACCTCGGGGGTGGCGCCGGTCAACGCCACTACCGAACTAACGTCCGTGGTGAGCAGGCCGCCGTCGATGACGTAATCGAGTTGATGCCCAAATGTTTCTTCAATGATGAGCGGGTCGCCGACCGGGTCCTCCCCGGAAAGGTTGGCGCTGGTGGTTATGATCGGATTGCCCAGCGCCAGGACCACGTCCAGGCAGATACGGTTGTCCGGAATTCTGATCCCTGCCGTTTTCTGACGGGTCAAGAGTAGGTCGGGCACATCACGGGTGGCCTCCAGCACAAAGGTGTAGGGGCCGGGGAGAAAACGTTTCATGATCTTGAAAGCATTATTGCCGACCTTGGCATAATGGGCGACCTCGGACAGGCTTGAACAGATGAACGAAAACGGTTTACGCCGCTCGCGTCCCTTCATGAGGTAGATACGCTCGATCCCCTTTTTGTTGAAGATGGAGCAGCCGATACCATAGGTCGTATCGGTAGGATAGGCAATAATGCCGCCATTTTTCAGGCAGTCCACAACACGGGCAACCTGGTGGGGCTGGGGATGTTCGGAGTCCAGGGTCAGCAACATGTCAGTGATGGTTCCCTCAAACCGGCAGCCGTTGTGCCGGGAAATGTAAAACCGTTCCGCACTATCATATTTATTGCATGATTCCAGACAAATTTAAACTATTTCTTGCAACGTACCGATACACCGTCCATATCATCACCCGCCTATTGACAGTATACTGATTATATGTACAATGACAATCAGCATAGATCAATGAGGGTAATCATTCCATGTTAAATGTTGAAAAAAGCATTGGCTTTCTGCTGGCAAAGGCCTACCAACGGACCTTTGCGCTGTTCAGGGAAGAGTTGGAAAAATTCGACCTGACGCCTCCCCAGTACGCGCTCCTGGCCTTCCTCTGGCAGCAGGACGGGGTGACCCAGGTGGAATTGTCCGAAAAAAGCCAAGTGGACCGCACCACACTGGGGGGCTTGATCGACCGTCTGGAAAAATTCGGTTTGGTTGAGCGGCACCCCCACCCCCATGACCGGCGAGCCTATCAGATCAAGCTCACCCCCCGGGGGAGATCACTGGAACCCCAGTTGCGGGAATGTTCGAAAAAGGCCCTGGCAAAACTCACCAGCGGCTTGAGCAAAAAAGATGTTGCCGAACTTGGGCGCATATTGGAAATCCTTCGCGGAGAAACGAGGATATATGAGAAACCTACTTTTTAGCCTCTTCACGGGCGGCATGCTTCTGATCGGCACCTCTGCCTGGGCGGCTCCGCTCACATTGCAGGCATGCCTGGAGCGGGCCAGAGAGCATAATCCCGGCCTCAAGGCAGCGGCCTGGACTCCCCGGATAGCCGAACAGGACATTCGCCAAACATCGGCGGCAAACTATCCCCGCATAGATGCCCAGGCCGGTTATACCATGCAGCAAGCCGCACAGGGCGCAAAGATCGCTGGCACTCAAGCCGAGACCCAACAGGCGGACTATGCATCTGTCGGGCTCTCCGCTACCTACACCATCTACGACTTCGGCCGCCGGAACGCCAGGCAGCAGATGACCATGGCACTTGCCGACTCCTCCGTCCAGTCCTTTGAAGCCCGCCGCACGGACGTAGCCTTGCAGGTGATCGAAGCCTACTTTTCCATCCTGGAAACCCGCAAGCTGATCGCAGCGGCCGCGGACGAGGTTGCCCAGGTGGAAGAACACCGCCGCGTGGCCCAGGCACTGTTCGAGGAGGGGGCCGTTACCCGCAACGATGTGCTACAGGCCGAGGTACGCCTGTCTGCGGCCAAGCAGAAGCTTCTGACCATGAAGAACCGCTTGGAAAACAACTGGCTTCAACTCAATTATCTGACCGATTCCCAACCCGGGTTTCGCGCGGAACTGGATGAGGGAGTCTCCCTATCGAGCGGCGCGGCGACGCCGGTGGACGAAAGCGACGCACTCTCCCGACGCCACGATGTCCTGGCCCTGCGCCACGGCGTGGAAGCCAGCGATATGGAGGTACGCGAAAGCAAGGCCGCCTTCTACCCGGAACTTTACACCCAGGCCGCCCTCAACTACGTGCAAAACGACAAGGCGCTGGAACAGACCATCATGGCGGCAACCATCGGCGTCAAGATCAACCTGTTCGACGGCTTCGCCTCCACCGCAAACACGGAAAAGGCCGTGCGCAACCGCTCCAGAAACCAGGACGCCCTGCGTCAAGCGGAATCCCAGGTGCATCTGGAGATCGACACCTCCCGCAACGATGTCAACGTGGCCGGGGAACGGATCGGCGTGGCCGAATCCGCCATCCGTCAGAGCGAGGAAAACCTGCGCATCAACAGGGAGCGGTATCGGGAGCGGGTCGGCACGGCAACGGAAGTGCTGGATGCCCAGACCCTGGTCACCCAGGCCAAGACCGACTACTACAGTGCGCTGTACGACTACCAGGTTTCCCAGGCCCGTCTGAAACGCGCCGTGGGAGAGCTTTAACCAATTACGCCAGCGGAGGAAGTAATGGCAGACGATACGAGCACAGCAACGACAGAGGAAAAAACACCGACCGCCACCGGAGCCACCCCGCCACCGTTCGACACGACGGCACCAGGGACGGAGGATGCCAACAAACAGGGTAATTACAAGCGCCGCAAAGCGCTTGTCATCCTCCTGATCATCTTCATCGCCGGGGGATGGTTCGGACTGAAATGGTTGATCAAAAGCAAGACCCACATCGAAACCGACAACGCATTCATCGAGGCCCGCATCGTCCCGGTTTCCGCCAAGGTTTCCGGCACCGTGACGCGCGTGCTGGTGAACGACAACCAGTTGGTCAAGCAGGGGGACCTGCTGGTGGAACTTGACGACCGCGACTACCGGGTGAAAGTCGCCCAGACCGAGGCTGGCGTCGGTATGGCGGAAAACGAAACCGGTGGAGAATACCAGAAGGTTGAAGGGGCGCGGGCGAGCCTCCAGTCGGCCCGGGCCACCTACGACCAGGCGGTGCTGGACCTGACCCGCGGCGAGGCACTCTTCAGCCGCGAGGTGATCCCCAAGGAACAACTCGACCGCCTCAGAACCGCCAAGCGGGTCGCCGACTCCAAGCAGAAAGAAGCGGCCGAAGCCCTCAAACGCGCCCAGGCCGAGGCGGGGCTGTCCAACCGGGACGGCAACAAGGCGCGGATAGCCCAACGCAAGGCGCAAATGGATGAGGCCAAACTGCAGCTTTCCTACACCAAGGTCTTTGCGCCCAGGGATGGCTACATAACGCGCAAGTCCATCGAGCCGGGCACCAACATCCAGGCGGGGCAGTCCCTGATGGCGCTGGTGCCGCTGCAGGACGCCTGGATTACGGCCAACTACAAGGAAAGCCAGCTGACCTATATCAAACCCGGCCAAAAAGTGGAATTCACGGTGGACACCTACCCGGGACGAACCTTCAGCGGCAGCGTGGACAGCATCATGGCCGGCACCGGCGCGGCGTTTTCCCTGCTCCCCCCGGAAAACGCCACCGGCAACTACGTCAAGGTTGTCCAGCGGATCCCGGTAAAGATTACCATCGATAACAGCTCGGACCCGGAGCACCTCCTGCGGGTGGGAATGAGCGTCATCCCCACGGTGCTGGTGGGGCGAAGCACCGCCGGCATACTCAAGGATCTGAACCCCTTTAACTAAACCGTGCGGGCGAGAGAATAGCGGATCTTCCATGTCCACATCCGAAGATAAAAACATCAATAAATGGCTGATCACCATCTCGGTCATGCTCCCGACCATCATGGAGATCATCGACACCTCGGTGGCCAACGTGGCCCTGCCCCACATGCAGGGGAGCCTCAACGCCGGAACCGACGAGGTCACCTGGGTGCTGACCTCCTATCTGGTCAGCAATGCCGTAGTGCTTCCCATGACCGGCTGGCTGGCGCGGGTCTTCGGGCGAAAACGCTTTCTGATGACCTGCATCGCGTTGTTCACCCTGGCATCCCTCCTGTGCGGTTCAGCCCCCAATCTGGCCTCGCTGATCTTCTTCCGGGTGTTGCAGGGCGCCGCCGGAGGCGCGCTGATCCCCATGGGTCAGGCCATCATGATGGAGACATTCCCGCCGAACCAGCGGGGCATGGCCATGGCCATCTTCGGCATCGGGGCCATGACCGGCCCGATCGTCGGCCCGGCGCTGGGGGGCTGGATCACCGACAACCTCAACTGGCGCTGGATCTTCTACATCAACCTGCCCGTAGGTATCATCGCCTTCATCATGTGCGCCTTCTTCATCTACGACCCGGCCTATCTCAAACGCGGCAAAGAACGAATTTCCATCGACTACTGGGGGCTGTTCCTGCTCACCGCCAGCATGGGATCGCTTCAGGTGGTCTTGGACAAGGGGCAGCAGGACGACTGGTTCAGCTCGCGGTTCATCATCACGTTCAGCGTGATCACCGTCATCTCTCTGATAGCGCTGATCTGGGTTGAGTTGACCCACGAGCATCCCATCATCAACCTGCGCCTGTTCAAGAACGTCTCTTTTTCAGCCGGCAACTTCATCATGTTCGTGGTCGGTTTCTGTCTGTACAGTTCGATCATGCTGATCCCACTCTTCCTGCAAACCCTGATGGGGTATTCGGCCACCAACGCCGGCATGGTCATGGCCCCCGGCGGTGTGGCCACCCTCATAACCATGCCCTTTGTGGGCGCAGCCCTGGCGAAGCGCGACGGCCGCAAGATCGTATTCATCGGCCTGCTCATCGGTGCCGCCTCCATGTTCATCATGCAGGGGCTCAACCTGCAAGGGGCATTCTGGAACTTTACCTGGCCGCGTATCGTCCTGGGTTTCGGCCTGGCCATGATCTTCGTACCCTTGACCACCGTTACCCTGGCCACCATCCCCAAACCGGAGATGGGCAACGCCACCGGCATGTTCAACCTGCTGCGCAATATCGGCGGCAGCGTCGGCATCGCCATGGCCACCACCCTCCTGGCACGCCTGGAACAGTTCTACCAGAACAATCTGGTTGCCAATATTTCGCCCTATAATCCGGCCTGGCAGATGCGCTTCGAGGGCCTGAAACAAGCCCTGGTCGCCAAGGGCATTGCCGTGAGCCAGGCCGACCGGACGGCCCTGGGCATGATGTACGGGGCCCTGCGCAAACAGGCCGGCGCCCTGGCCTTCAACCGTATCTTCTTCATCATCGGCCTGACCTTTCTGGCCATCCTCCCGCTGCTCCTGCTCCTGAAGCGGACCTCGCATCAGGAGGAGGGAGGCATGGGACACTAACTGGTTTCCGCCCGGAGCTTCAAGATGGAAATTAACCGCGAAAGGAGCATCGCATGACCCTGCCGGAACTGCTGCAACTCTCGGGAAGCTACTGGAGCACCTGCACGCTGCACGCCGGTGTCAAGCTGGATGTTTTCACCCCTCTAGCCGACCGGTCCCTGACCGTTTCCCAGCTGGCGCGGCTTATTGCCGCCGATGAACGCGGCCTTGACATGCTGTTGAATGCACTTACCGCCATGGACCTGCTCTCCAAGGAGGAGGGGACGTTCCGCGCCACCCCCTTCAGCGCCGAATATCTCTCCACAACATCCGACACGTACATGGGGCATATCATCATGCACCACCACCATCTGGTGGTGGGATGGAGTCGTCTGGACGAGGCGGTAAAAAACGGCGCCCCGGTGCGCAGGCGTTCGTCCCACGAGGCCAGGGCTGCGGAACGGGAGAGTTTTTTGCTGGGCATGTTCGACCTCGCCTCCCTCCTGGCACCCAAGGTAGCGGCGCAGATCGAGCTGAACGGACGCCGCAGGATGCTCGACCTGGCAGGCGGGCCGGGCACCTATGCCATCCATTTCTGCAAACGAAATCCCGACCTGACCGCGGTAATCTTCGACCTGCCCACCACCCGCCCTTTTGCCGAACAAACTGTGGACCGATTCGGCCTCTCCGGGCGCATCGCCTTCAGAGCCGGCGATATCACCACTGACGACATCGGCACCGGCTATGACGTGATATGGGTTTCTCACCTGTTGCACAGCGAAGGACCCGCAGCCTGCGCGGCGATCGTCGCCAAGGCCGCCGCCGCCCTGAATGACGGAGGCCTGCTGCTGATCCAGGAATTTATCCTGAACGACAACCGGGTGGCCCCGCTCCACCCTGCCCTGTTCTCGCTCAACATGCTGGTGGGGACGCCAGCCGGGAAGGCCTATGCCCAGGGAGAGTTGCAGGAGATGATGAAGGCAGCCGGTCTCAGGGGCATACGGCGACTGGAGATCGATCTTCCCAATGGTGCGGGGATCATGGCGGGAACACGTTAGTGCCCCGTGCGGTCAGTCGTGGGACACAGGACAATGAATGGAAAAATATAAAAGGCCCGGTACAAATGCACCGGGCCTTTTATAGTGTGGGACTGCTCACACGTTAGCTTTAGACCTTGGCGGCCAGAGCCTTTTCGTAGCCCATGCTGAAGGCCTTTTTGTTCAGTTCCAGGAACGCCTCGGGAACGCTGGAGAGTACGGCCTTCTCCGCGTTTTCCCGGCTTACCTGGCCGGTCAGGGCAACCATGGCGCCCAGGGCGACGATATTGGCGACGATCTCGCGACCCACCTCGTTCTTGGCGGTGTTGATGATCGGAAAGGCCACGGTCTTGAAATTGCCTTTAGGCAGCGTCGTGACCAGATCGGAGTCAACTAGCAGGACGCCCCCGTCCTTGAGGTCATGGGAGTACTTGTTACAGGCCTCCTGGGTCATGGCCAGCAGTGCGTCGCACGCGGTAACCTTGGGGTAGTCGATCGGTCCGTCGGAGATGATAACCTCCGACTTGGATGCGCCGCCGCGGGCCTCAGGGCCGTAACTCTGGGACTGGACGGCCTGTTTCCCTTCGTAGATGGAGGCGGCTTTTGCCATAATGATCCCGGCGGTGATCAGCCCCTGTCCGCCTGCGCCGGAAAATCTGAGTTCATATCTGGACATTCTCTATCGCTCCTTTTTCCTGTAATGATTACTTGGCCTGGGCGCGCTCGATCACCTTGGCATACTCGGCGGTGTACTCCGGCTTTTCTTCCTTGTAGAGGACACCGGTAAGGACCTTGCCCTGCAACTGCTCGGCGGTCATTTTTTCGGCGGCCTTGACCGGAACGGAGGTTTCCTTGAGATGGTTCATCATCTCGATGACCGATTTGAACTTGTTGCGGCGACCGTAGGTGGTCGGGCAGTCGTCCAAGATCTCCACCACGGAGAAGCCTTTGTGCTGAATGGCTTCAGCGATCAGTTTATCGATCTGCGTAGCGTGGTAGGCGGTGCCGCGGGCCACGAAAGTTGCGCCGGCGCCGATGGCCAGTTTGGCGATATCGAAGGGGGGATCAGGGTTGCCGTAGGGGGTCGTGGATGCCTTGGCGCCGGTCGGCGTGGCGGGGGAGAACTGGCCGCCGGTCATGCCGTAAATCTTGTTGTTGAGGATGATATAGGTCATGTCGATATTGCGGCGGCAGGCGTGGATGAAATGGTTGCCGCCGATGGCGGTGCCGTCGCCGTCACCACCCACCAGGATTACATTCATCTCTGGTTTGGCCATCTTGACGCCCGTGGCGAAAGCCGCAGCGCGGCCATGGGCGGTATGCAGGGTGCAGCAGTCCATATAGCCGGGAAGACGGGACGCACAACCGATGCCGGAGACAATGGCGGTGTTTTTGGTATCCAGCTGCAGCGAATCAATCGCCCGGATGAGCCCCTTCATGACGATGCCGTGGCCGCAGCCGGGGCACCAGATGTGGGGCAATTTGCCGGGACGAATATACTTATCGTAATCAAAAGCCATGGTTATTTAACCTCCTTGATCTTCGCGACAATCTGATCGGGATTGATCGGCTCACCGTCAACGCGGAAGATGCCGAGGACCGGAACCTTCCCCTGGGCGCATCGTTCGACCTCTCCGGCGCACATGCCCAGGTTCATCTCCGGGGTTACGAAACCCTTGACCTTGCCGGCCAGGGCCTTGATCTGCTTGTCCGGGAACGGCCAGAAGGTCTTGATGCGGAACATGCCGGCCTTGATGCCCTGCTCGCGGGCCGCATTGACGGCATAGCGGGCGGAGCGGGAGGTGGAGCCGTAGGCAATGACCACAACCTCGGCGTCATCCAGCAGGTATTCCTCGAAGGTGACGATGTCGTCCACGCTGGCGTTAACCTTGCGGACCTGACGTTCCTCTTCGGCCTGGACAATCTCGGCTTTGGTGGTGGGGAAACCGTCCTGCATCTTATTGAGGCCGGTGACATGAAACTTGTAGCCGGTGCCGTACGAGGCCAGGGGCGGCACATCGCCGAAGCTGGTGTCGTAGGGCTTGTACTGCTCGGGGGGTACGGTTGGCGCCTTGCGGGGCACGACCTCGATCTCGCCCTTCTCGGGGAACACAATACGCTCACGCATGTGGGCCACGATCTCGTCCGGCATGACCATGACCGGCGTGCGGTACTTTTCGGAGAGGTTGAAGGCGCGAATAGTCTCTTCGTAGGTTTCCTGCACCGAAGCCGGCACCAGCAAGATGGCCGGGTGATCGCCGTGGGTGCCCCACTTGGCTGCCATCACGTCCGACTGGCTCGGTCCGGTGGGCATACCGGTGGAGGGGCCGCCACGCATGACGTTGTAGATAACGCAAGGAATCTCGGCGATGCATCCGTAGCCGATCAGTTCCTGCTTGAGGGAAAGACCGGGGCCGGAGGTGGCGGTCAGAACCTTGGAACCGGCCAGGGAGGCGCCCAAGATGGCCGCCATGGCGCCGATCTCATCCTCCATCTGGATGAATTTGCCGCCCAGCTTGGGAAGTTCCAAGGAACAAACTTCCGCGACCTCTGTCGAGGGTGTGATCGGGTATCCGGCGAAAAAGTTGCAGCCGGCGTAGATGGCGCCGTGGGCTGCGGCCTCGTTACCCTGAAGAAACGCTACTTTTTTTGCCACTGTTCATTCCTCCCGTAAAATTAGTCGGTTATAACCTTTATTGCGAAATCGGGGCACCTTAGTTCGCACTGCATGCACTTGATGCAGGCTTCCAGGTTCTTGACGGAGGCGACAAAGCCCTTCATCTCAAGAACCTTGGTGGGGCAGAATTCCACACAGATATGGCACCCCTTGCAGTACTTTTCGATAATCTCGATCTTTGGCAGTGTTTTTTCCATCTGGAAAGACTCCTTTATTCCGTAGTAAATAGTGTGAAATATCAGGCCAAATGTGGCAAAAGAAGGGCGCTAGCCCTTCTTTTGCATTTCCAAACAAGAGCCTGACTCGCTTCCGAGAACTATTTGAGGCTGTCGACCAGGCTTTTGACCGCAGCGACAGACTTGTCCATCATTGCCTGCTCTTCAGCATCAAGGGCAAACTCCAGGATATTTTCCACGCCATTGGAACCGAGGACCGCCGGTACGCCGACGTAGTAGCCTTTGACGCCATACTCGCCCTGCAGGAAGCAGCAGGTGGGCAGCACGCGTTTTTGGTCCTTGAGGATCGATTCGGCCATGGAAATGGCCGCGGAGGCGGGGGAGTAAAATGCCGAACCGGTCTTGAGCAGGGCCACGACTTCGCCGCCGGCGCCGCGGGTGCGCTTGACCATGGCCTCCATGACTTCCTTGGCCTTGGCCTTATCCTTGTATTTACGCTCAAGGAGTTCCAGGACCGGGATACCTTTAACGCTGGCATAGCGAACCAGCGGCACCATGTCGTCGCCGTGGCCGCCCAGGGTCATGGCGGTGACGTCCTTCACGGACACACCCAATTCCCAGGCGATGAAGGCTTCGAAACGGGCGGAGTCGAGCACGCCGGCCTGGCCGATGACGCGATTGTAGGGGAAACCGGTGATGCGCTGCAGCAGGGTAACCATGGCATCCAGCGGGTTGGAGATGACGATCACGAAGGAGTTGGGGGCGTACTGTTTGATCCCCTCGCCAACGCTCGCGATGATCTTGGAATTGACTTCGATCAGGTCGTCACGGCTCATGCCCGGCTTGCGGGGGAGGCCCGCAGTAACGATGACCACATCGGATCCGGCGATATCCTTGTAATCGTTGGTGCCTTTCAGCTCGACATCGAAACCGTCAATCGGAGAAGCCTCAGCGATATCGAGGCACTTGCCCTGGGGCAACCCTTCGACGATATCAAACAGGACCACATCGCCCAGTTCACGCAGAGCCGCCAGTTGAGCAAGAACGCCACCGATCTGTCCACCACCAATAAGAGCAATCTTTTTCCGTGCCATACTGTTTTCCTCCTCGAATATTTTTGTTCTGCTTCTTAATCCCTTTAGGCAATGGCGTCCACTATTGCGTTTAAGGTTGCGCTGGGACGCATTGCCTTTTCCGTCTTAGCCGGGTCCGGCTGATAATAGCCGCCGATATCCTGCGGTTTTCCCTGGGCACCGATCAACTCCTCGTTAATCTTTGCCTCATTTTCCTTAAGTTGCTGCGCTACCTTGGCAAAACGCGCCGCGAGCTCCTTGTCCTTGGTCTGCTCTGCCAATGCTTCAGCCCAGTACATTGCCAGGTAAAAATGACTGCCTCTGTTATCAATCTGACCAACCTTACGGGCCGGGTTCTTGTTGTTTTCAAGGAACTTGGTATTTGCCTGATCAAGCGTATCGGCCAGGAGCTGGGCTTTCTCATTCTTGAAGGTGCTGGCCAGATGCTCCAGCGACACCCCCAGCGCCAGGAATTCACCGAGTGAATCCCAGCGCAAGTACCCTTCCTGTAGAAACTGCTGGACATGCTTGGGTGCCGAGCCGCCGGCTCCGGTCTCGAAGAGGCCGCCACCAGCCAGAAGCGGGACAATCGAGAGCATTTTCGCGCTGGTACCCAGTTCAAGAATCGGAAACAGGTCGGTCAGATAATCCCTCAAGGCATTTCCGGTGACGGAGATGGTATCCTGGCCGGCTTTTGCCCGGGGAAGCGTGAAGCGCATGGCATCCACCGGAGTCATGATATGGATTTCGAGGCCGCTGGTATCGTGGTCTTTCAGGTATTTGTTGACCTTTTCGATCATCTGGGCATCATGGGCCCTATTTTTGTCCAGCCAGAACACAGCCGGCGCCCCGGTTGCCCGCGCCCGTTTTACCGCCAGCTTGACCCAATCCTGGATCGGCAGGTCTTTTGCCTGGCAACCGCGCCAGATATCCCCTGCCTCCACGGTATGCTGCATCAACACTTCGCCGGATTCATCAACAACGCGCACCGTGCCATCTGCAGGGACCTTGAAGGTCTTGTCGTGAGAGCCGTACTCTTCCGCCTTTTGTGCCATGAGCCCCACATTGGAGACAGAACCCATGGTGGTCGGATCGAATTGACCGTTTTTCCTGCAGAAATCGATGCACTCCTGATACCACTCCGAATAGCAGGTATCCGGGATCACGCATTTTACGTCGTGCAGTTTTCCGTCCGGCCCCCACATCCCACCGGAGTCGCGAATGACGACCGGCATGGAGGCATCGATGATGATATCGTTACTTGCATGCAGATTGGTGATGCCCTTGTCCGAATCCACCATCGCCAGCGCAGGCCGTTTTTTGTAGACTTCCTGAATATCCGCTTCTATCTCGGCCCGTTTGGTTTCCGGCAACTTCTGAATCTTCAAATACAGGTCACCCATGCCAAGATCCGGATTAACCCCGAGCTCTTTAAAGGTGGCCGCATGTTTTTCGAATACATCTTTATAGTAGACGGAGACAAAATGGCCGAACATGATGGGATCGGAGATCTTCATCATGGTTGCCTTGAGGTGCACGGAGAACAACACACCCTTTGCTTTAGCATCCTCTATCTGCTCTTCGATGAATTTACGCAGGGCGCGGGCACTCATGAACGAACCATCGAACACTTCACCCGCCTGAAGAGGCAGTTTTTCTTTCAGAACCGTGACCTTGCCGGCCTGGTCCACATGCTCGATTTTCACATTGCCGGCTTTTTTCATGGTAATGGATTTTTCGCTATGATAAAAATCCCCGGCATTCATATGAGCAACATGTGTCTTTGAGTCCGCGCTCCATGCACCCATTTTATGCGGATGTTTCTTGGCATATTCCTTAACCGCGCGCGCCGATCTCCTGTCGGAGTTACCTTCTCTCAAAACAGGGTTTACGGCACTCCCCAGGCACTTGGCATAGCGAGCGTGAAGCGTTTTTTCCGCATCTGTTTTCGGCTCTTCAGGGTAGTCCGGAATATTGTAACCCTTTTCCTGTAATTCCTTGATAGCGGCCTTCAATTGTGGGATCGAAGCACTGACGTTGGGCAACTTGATGATATTGGCTTCCGGTTTCTGGGTAAGCGCCCCCAACTCTGCCAAATAATCAGGCATCTTCTGGCTTTCCGTCAGGTTTTCCGGGAAATTGGCGATAATCCTTCCTGCAACAGAGATGTCCCTTGTTTCAACGACAACGCCGGCCGCCTTGGTGAAGGCATTGACGATGGGAAGCAAAGAGTAAGTTGCCAGTGCGGGTGCCTCATCGATTTTCGACCAAATAATTTTTTGTGTCGTCATTGCGTGTTCCTCTCCTTAGTTTTTTATCGTTACCGGAAACATTCGCATACGGTGCGGGCCAGGTATCGATTTCCCCCCTGGACGATAGTCAACGGTTTACGGCAACCGCATCCCCCCAAATAGGCCATAAAATTATAACCTATTGGTATTACAATACTTAATACGGAACACTAATTTTGTATACAGTATACAAAAGGTATTTGACTGTCAAGAAAAAACTACCTGTTGTTTCGACTGCTTTGCGAATTAAATTGCTGCGTAATAATGTTGTTTTATTTTTTACCGGAATAACGGCGTGCCTCGACGGCATCGTCATGGGAGAAGTGGCGCGGAATGGTGAGCACCTGCCCCGGCCAGAGCCGCTTAGGGTCGCGTATCTGGTCACGATTGGCACGGTAAATGAGGGGCCAGAGTGAAACATCATTGTAGATTTCAGTTCTTCCGGCAATTTGCGGAAGGGTTTCGCCACGGCGAACCGTGTAGGCGGAAGGGAGCGAAACGGGCGGCTCCTTTGAAGCGGCTTTCGCTCTGGCCGCCGCAGCCTCGGCGGCGGCCTTCAAGCGATTGCGTTCCTGCAGGCGGGCCTCTGCCTGGGCTGCTTCGCGTTGAAGCCGTTCTTCCTCGGCGCGAGCCGCACGTTCGGCCGCCTGCCGCCTCGCCTCTTCCTCTGCTTCCCTTTTCAGCCGTTGCAATTCGGCTTTCAGCAGATCGCCCTTTTGCAGGGCCAGAAGATAATAGGCATCAGCCTCCCTGTCATTTTTCTGCACCTGCAGCACCGCCTCACCATGCTCGAAGGTCTCGACGATGTTGCGATACTCCACCGGGAATTGGCGCGGGCCGCCATGAGGGGACAGTTCGTCCACCAGGGCCATGGCCTGCAGGCGCCAAGACGGCGGCGGCGCCTGCGTGGCACATGCGGCGACAAGACAGCAACATACGAGGAGCAGTATGGCGGTGGGCCAGCGCACCATTACGGTTCGCTATGCCGGTTTTTCCGCCAACTTGATCCCAAGCTCGCGGAGTTGTTTGGTATCCACCGTCGAGGGAGCTTCCGACATCAGGCAGGCCCCTTTCTGGGTTTTGGGGAACGCGATGACGTCGCGGATGGAGTCACTGCCGGTCAGCAACATGATCAGGCGGTCCATGCCGAAGGCGATACCGCCGTGGGGCGGCGTACCGTAGTCGAGCGCATCCAGCAGGAAACCGAACTTGGCGCGTTTGTCCTCCTCGGAGTGGCCGAGCATCTTGAACATCAGCGACTGGACCTCTTCCTGATGAATCCTGATGGAGCCGCCGCCGATCTCGTTGCCGTTGAGCACCAGGTCGTAGGCCTTGGCGCGGCAGCGGCCCGGGTCCGATTCCACGTACTCCACGTCTTCGTCCATCGGCGCGGTGAAGGGGTGGTGCACCGCAGCCCACCGTTTCTCGTCCTCATCCCACTCCAGGAGCGGAAAGTCGGTTATCCAGACGAAACGGTAGTCATCCTTGCTGGTGAGCTTGAGAATCCCGGCCAGGTGGTTGCGCAACTTGCCGAGAGAGTCGTGGACCACCTTGGGCTTATCGGCCACGAAGAACAGCAGGTCGCCCTCCTCGGCGCCAAAGGAGGTATTCATGACGGCAATCTCTTCCGGCGTAAAGAACTTGGCAATGGGAGAGTGCCACTCACCACCCTCGAACTTGACGTAAGCCAACCCCTTGGCGCCATAGATCTTGACGAACTCGGTCAGGTCGTCGATCTCCTTGCGGGAAAAGGTGGCGCACCCCTTGGCATTGATTCCCTTGATGATGCCCCCCTTGGCCGCCACATCGGCAAAGACCTTGAAGCCGGAACCCTTGACCAGATCGGTCAGGTCGCACAGTTCCATACCGAAGCGCATATCCGGGTTATCCACGCCAAAACGGCGGATGGACTCGGCATAGGTGATCCGCTCCACCGGCAGCCGGACATCGACCCCCTTAGCTTCCTTGAAGATGCGGGCGATCAACCCTTCCATGATAGTGATGATATCCTCGCGATCGATAAAGGACATCTCGCAGTCGATCTGGGTGAACTCGGGCTGGCGGTCGGCCCGCAGATCCTCGTCACGGAAGCAGCGCACCACCTGAAAATAGCGGTCAAAGCCGGAGATCATCAGAATCTGTTTGAAGATCTGGGGGGATTGGGGCAAAGCATAGAAAGTGCCCTGGTTGATGCGGGACGGCACCAGGAAGTCGCGGGCACCCTCCGGCGTCGATTTGGTCAGGAAGGGCGTTTCCAATTCGATAAATCCATTTTCCGTCAGATATGAACGAGTTAGCTGTGCAACCTTCGAGCGAAGGATCAAGTTATTCTGGAGTTGGGGACGGCGCAGGTCCAGGTAGCGGTGTTTGAGACGGATATTCTCGTTCGCCTCGCTGAATTCGTCCAGCATGAAGGGGAGCGGCTTGGAACGGTTGAGCAGCTTGCATTCGGTGACCCGGATCTCCACCTCGCCGGTCTTCATGGTAGGATTGACCGTGCCTTCCGGCCGCGGGATGACCTTGCCCTTTATCGCCAGGACAAACTCGCTGCGTACCGATTCCGCCACGCCGTGGGCCGGAGCAGACACCTCGGGATCGAAGACGATCTGGGCAATCCCCTCCCGGTCGCGCAGGTCGATGAAGATCAAACCGCCATGGTCCCGGCGACGCAGGGCCCAGCCCATCAGAATCACCTCGGAGCCGATATCGGCGGCGCGCAAATCGCCGCAGTAATGCGTCCGTTTCCAGCTTCCCAACGTGTCCATATCTCAATCCTCCATTCAAAGTATTCTTAAAAGCGCCTGCAACAGGGGCGCAGGAACAGCATGAAACCAGTCTCTACAACCGGAACCGCAAAATTTTCCACCACGGAGGAATCAAAAACAAAAACAGAGGTTTACCATGAAAAGCCTTGTGAGCCTGGTTTTCTCTGCCTTTGTCTGTCCTCTGTGTCTCCGTGGCAGATTATGGTTTTCGTTTTCGTCTTGAAATCAGTTTATCAGTTTCCCGATGCTGCCGAAACGGGGCCTAAATTTATCCTTGTCCCACGACCAGTACTTGATGAACGCCAAGCCCTTGATCTTGTCCCGACTCACAAAGCCCCAGAAACGGCTGTCATAGGAGCGGTCGCGGTTGTCCCCCATCATGAAATACGAGTTGGGCGGCACCGTGACCGGACCAAAGGTGTCCCGCGGATTCATCTCCTTGGGAACGACATCCTTTTCCTTGTGCACCTCATGGGGGTTCTCGTAGGGCTTGCCGTTGACGAAGACCTTTTTGTCCTTGCCCTCAATCACATCGCCCGGTGTGCCGATAACCCGCTTGATGAAATCCTTACTGGGGTCCTCGGGGTATTCGAAGACAATCACGTCGCCCCGACGCGGGTCGCGAAGCGTAAGCAGCCGTTTGTCGCTGAAGGGGAGCTTGGTGCCATAGATGAACTTATTGACGAGCAGATGATCTCCGATGGCCAGGGTGTCTTCCATGGACCCGGACGGGATCTTGAAGGCCTGCACCAAGTAGGTGCGGATGACCAACGCCAGGAGTAAGGCAATAATGATCGATTCGGCGTATTCGCGGATGATGCTCTTCTGCTTTACGTCCGGCGCAGAGGCATTGAGGGTTGGTTCTGCGGATGATGCGGATGGCTGCGGTGATATTTCGCTGTTGTCTTCCATTGGATGTTCCTTTGCGGAAATGAGAATTTATTTATCGTCCACCTTGAGAATCGCCAGAAACGCCTCTTGAGGGAGTTCCACGTTCCCGACGTTTTTCATACGCTTTTTACCTTCCTTCTGTTTCTCCAGGAGCTTGCGTTTGCGGGTGATGTCCCCGCCGTAACACTTGGCTAGCACGTCCTTACGCATGGCCTTGACCGTCTCGCGGGCAATGATCTTGTTGCCGATGGCCGCCTGGATGGCCACCTCGAACATCTGGCGCGGGATCAGCTCCTTCATCTTGGATACCAGATCGCGGCCGCGGAAATAGGCCTTATCCCGGTGAATGATCAGGGACAGGGCGTCCACCACCTCGCCGTTGATCATGATGTTCATCCTGACCAGTTCGCTGCGCCGGTAATCCAGGTGTTCGTAGTCCAGGGAGGCGTACCCCTTGGTGATGGATTTCAGCTTGTCATAGAAATCGAGCACGATCTCGTTCAGGGGCATTTCGTAAATGATCATGACCCTGGTGGGGGTCAGATACTTGATCTCCCGCTGCACGCCGCGCTTTTCCTCGCACAGGGCCAGCACGCCACCGACGAATTCGTTGGGCACGTGGATATGGGCAAGGATGAACGGTTCTTCCAGGTAATCCACATATTGTGGCTCGGGGAGCAGGTTGGCGCTCTCGATGGTGACCACCTCGCCGGTGACGCGATGGACCTTGTACACAACCGTCGGTGCGGTGGTGATCAGGTCCAGGCCGAATTCCCGTTCCAGCCGTTCCTGGATGATTTCCATATGCAGCAGTCCCAGAAAACCGCACCGATAACCGAACCCCAGGGCGACAGAGGTCTCCGGCTCGTAGGAAAAGGATGAGTCGTTCAGCTTGAGCTTGGCCAGGGCGTCGCGCAACTGTTCGTATTGGGCCGTATCGATGGGGTACAGGCCCGAGAATACCATCGGCTTGACCTCTTTGAAGCCAGCAAGCGCCCGTTCGCACTGTCGGTTCAGCAGGGTCACCGTATCACCCACCTTGGCGTCGGCCACATCCTTGATACCGGCGATCACAAAGCCGACCTCGCCGGCGCTCAGTGCCGGGACCTCAAGCATCACCGGGGCGAACACCCCGACCTTGAGCGCCTCGTAGGAGCGGTTGGTGGACATGAGCTGGATCTTGTCGCCCTTTTTGAGGGTGCCCTCGAAGAGCCGTACCAGGATAATGACCCCCTGGTACTGGTCGTACCACGAATCGAACAGGAGCGCCTTGAGCGGCGCGGAGGGGTCCCCCGTGGGCGCAGGTATCTTCTTGACGATTTCTTCGAGGATCTCGTGGGTGCCGATCCCCTCTTTGGCGCTGGCCAGTACGGCGTCATGGGCATCAATGCCGATGATTTCCTCGATCTCCTGGATTACACGCTCCGGGTCGGCCGCGGGCAGGTCGATCTTGTTGAGGACCGGGAAGACCTCCAGATTATTATCCAGGGCCAGATAGACATTGGCCAGGGTCTGGGCCTCGACCCCCTGGGAGGCGTCAACCACCAGGAGCCCGCCTTCGCAGGCCGCCAAAGAGCGGGACACCTCGTAGGTGAAGTCCACATGGCCGGGGGTGTCGATCAGGTTGAGGACGTAATCGTTGCCGTCGTCGGCCCGGTAGTTGAGCCGAACGGTCTGGGCCTTGATGGTGATGCCCCGTTCACGTTCCAGATCCATCTTGTCCAGGAATTGATCCTGCTTTTCCCGGTCGGAAAGCGCACCGGTGTATTCCAGGAGTCGGTCGGCCAGGGTAGACTTACCGTGATCGATGTGGGCGATGATGGAAAAATTTCGTAGTCTGCTGATGGCCATAAATCCTTCGGTTATGCACACTAAAATGGAATTGTGAAGGATAGATAAATATGGCCTGAAAGTAAAGCGGAAAAGCCGGACCGCCGCCATTCCCGCGATGTCCGGGGGTTGACCCGCGCATGGGGCTGGCGCGTTACTCACCTGAAGCCGTGACGCGGGTGCCATAGTAGCCGGAAGAGCCGCAACCCGCACGTCGCCCGTATTGCGGCGAACCACTCACCCGCCGGTCCTCCGCCGGACGGTCGGCAATCATGATCCCAGAGGCAGAGGCCTTCCGGACAAGCGGAGGCATGGAGGCGCCCCGGATTCAGGTGATAGGGATTGACGCCGGAGTGCGCGGCGCTTAAGATACCCCCATGGATATCTTTGCCGAAAAAACCATCCTCACGGTCAGCCGCCTGACCGCCCTCATCCGGGGGGTGCTGGAGGATAACTTCGATCAGGTCTGGGTCGAGGGCGAGGTCTCCAATCTGTCCCTCCCCTCCTCCGGGCACCTCTATTTCACCCTCAAGGATTCCGGGGCCCAGGTGCGGTGCGTCATGTTCAAAAGTGCCGTAAAGAACCTGAAGTTCCGCCTTTCCGACGGCATGGGCCTGATCGTTAGGGGCCGCCTATCCGTCTACGACCAGCGCGGCGAATACCAGATCATCTGCGAATACCTGGAACCGGCCGGCGTCGGAGCCCTGCAGTTGGCCTTCATGCAACTCAAGGAGCTCCTGACCCGGGAGGGGCTTTTCGATGAGGTCCGCAAACGCCCCATGCCTCGTTTTCCCAAACGGGTGGGCGTGGTGACATCGCCGACCGGCGCCGCTATCCACGACATCCTCAATGTCCTCAAACGCCGCTTTGCATCGCTGGAGGTGGTGCTCTACCCGGTGCGCGTCCAGGGTGACGGCGCCGCCCGGGAGATCGCCGCAGCCATCGCCGACATGAACCGCCTGGGCGATGTGGACGTGCTGATCGTCGGCCGCGGCGGCGGCTCCCTGGAAGACCTGTGGGCGTTCAACGAAGAGGTCGTGGCGCGAGCCGTGCGCCGTTCCCGCATCCCAATCATCTCGGCTGTGGGGCACGAGACCGACTGGACCATCTGCGACTTTGCCGCCGACCTGCGTGCCCCCACCCCGTCTGCGGCCGCGGAACTGGTTTCCGCCAGTGCCGAGGAATTGCGCGGTCAGGTGGAGTCCCTGGCCCATCGCCTGCGTCTGGGAATCGAATCGTACCTGGCTGCCCGGGAATCACGGCTCGATCTGTTGCGACGGGCGCTCCACGACCCCACGACCCTGGTGGGACACTTGGCCCAGCGGGTGGACGACCTGACGGAGCGGCTTGCCTTAAGCCTGGAGAACGGCCTGATCCGGCGCAGAGAACAACTAAATCGTCTAAACCAATCGCTTTCATTCAGTAGCCCGATACATTTGATTGCCGATCGTCGGCAGCGCCTGCAACGGCTTGAGTCGGACGGCGAACGGCTGATACAATCGAAACTGGAGGTTCTCAAACTGGCTTTCGGAGAACAGGCCGCACGGCTGGAAGTACTCTCGCCGCTCTCCACCCTTGCCCGGGGGTACGCCATTGCCCGACGCTGTAAAGACGGCACGGTGGCCACCGACGCCGCGCAGCTTGCGGAGGGCGAACTGCTGAAGCTCAACTTCCGCCGCGGCACGGCCATATGCCGTATAGAGAGCCGGGAAGCGTGAATACTTGACCGTAGACAGCATATCTGTATAATGTCCCGATACTGAAAACGGGCAAAAAAAGGTTTTAACATGGCAACGGAAAAATTCGAGACGTCCCTAAAAAAGTTGGAAGAAATCGTCAAACGCCTGGAAGGCGGCTCAATTTCCCTGGAGGACTCCCTCAAGGCCTTCGAGGAGGGGGTCAAACACGCCGCCTTCTGTTCCCAAAAACTGGACGAGGCAGAGCGGCGGGTCGAGGTGTTGCTGAAACGCAAGGACGGGACCTTTGGCCGAGAGCCGTTCGAACCGGAAGAATAAAATCAAAGTCAAAACTTCTGCCACAGAGACACAACGCAGTTTCCCCGCTCCAGATACTTGCTTGCTCCTCTTCGGTTGGCTAGCTCGGCACCCGGGTGTCTCCGCGGCAAAAAAAGGACCGTAACCATGGATTTAAAAGCATACCTGAAAGAACAATGCATACGGGTTGACGTAGCCCTGGACCGCTTCCTGCCCAAAGAAACCGAGCTTCCCCACAACCTGCACAAGGCCATGCGCTACTCGGTCTTTGCCGGTGGCAAGCGGGTGCGGCCGATTCTGATGCTGGCCGCCTGCCAGGCGGTCGGCGGCGATACGGAGCGCGCCATACCGGCGGCCTGCGCCATGGAGATGATCCATACCTACTCCCTGATCCACGACGACCTGCCCGCCATGGACGACGACGATTTCCGGCGCGGGAACCCTACCAACCACAAGGTTTTTGGCGAGGCCATCGCCATCCTGGCCGGGGATGCCCTGCTGACCGAGGCTTTCAAGCTGGCCAGCGACCCGCGTCTCAACAGCGATGTACCGCCTGCCGCACGCCTGGCGGTCATCAACGAAATCGCGGTCTGCGCCGGCTCCCACGGCATGGTGGGCGGACAGGTCGTGGACATGGAGAGTGAAGGCAAGCCGGATATCGATCTGCCCATCGTGCAGTACATCCACACCCACAAAACCGGCGCCCTGATCAAGGCCTCGGTGGTTGCCGGCGCACTGTTAGGGGGAGCGGACGAGACAAAACTGGCTGCCGTCAAACGATACGGCGAGGCTGCCGGGCTGGCCTTCCAGATCGCCGACGACATCCTGGATATCGAGGGCACCACCGAGGAGATCGGCAAGGATGCAGGCAGCGACGAGGCCCGCGGCAAGGCGACCTATCCGGCGGTAATGGGCTTGCCGGCGGCCAAGGCAGAAGCCCGGACCATGATGGACGAGGCCATGGCCGCCTTGGAAATCTTTGGCCCCGAGGCGGATCCGCTACGGAACATCGCCCAGTATATCGTCAACAGGAAGAACTGAAACGGGAAGTGTTCACCACGGAGGACACGGAGGAAAGACACAAACCATTTACAGGGATGAACAGGATGCACAAAGGCAATTTTAAAAATCCTGAATAACCTATTTTTCAATCCTGTCCGTTCCGCTTTCCCCAGTATCCCTCCGTGGTAGTGTTTTTAAAAGATAAGGACCTGTCAATGTCTATCCTTGAAACGATAAACTCCCCCGATGACCTGAAAAAGCTCCCCTTGTCCCAGCTTCCGGCCGTGGCTGCGGAGCTTCGCACCATGATCATCGAGACGTGCGCAAAGAACGGCGGCCATCTGGCGCCCAGCCTGGGTGTTGTGGAACTGACCATTGCCCTGCACCGGACATTCAATTCGCCTGCCGACAAGATCATCTGGGATGTGGGCCATCAGGCCTACGCCCACAAGATCCTCACCGGTCGAAGGGAGCGGTTCCCCACCCTGCGCACCCTGAACGGCATCACCGGATTCCCCAAACGGGCCGAATCGCCCCACGACGCTTTTGGCGTCGGCCACTCCTCCACCTCCATCTCGGCGGCCACCGGCTATGCCGCGGCCCGGGACCTGGATGAGCGCAGGAACAAGGTGATTGCGGTAATCGGCGACGGTTCCATGACCGGCGGCATGGCCTACGAAGGGATGAACAACGCCGGCGCCCTGGCCAAGGACCTGATCGTCGTCCTCAATGACAATGAGATGTCCATTGCCGAAAATGTCGGCGCCCTCTCCACCTTTCTGAGCCGTACCTCCTCCAGCGAATTCGTGTATCGCTTCAAAAAGAATACGGAGGCGTTTCTCAAGCGGATGGACGTTGGCAAAGGGGTTCTGCATGTCGCCCGCAAGCTGGAGGAGTCCTTCAAGGGGCTCTTCACCCCCGGCATGATGTTCGAGGCGTTCGGCTTTAATTATATCGGTCCCATCGATGGGCACGATCTGCCGAAGCTCTTGGAGACCCTGGAGGGGATCAAGAAGTTCCATGATCCCATCCTGATCCACGTACTGACCAAGAAAGGCAAAGGCTATAAACCCGCCGAAGACAACCCGTCGCTTTTCCATGGCGTCGGACCGTTCGAGATCGAAACCGGCAAGGTGCTCAAGGGGAAAGGCGGTGCCGCATCCTACACCGCAATCTTCGGCAACACCCTCTGTAAACTTGCTGCCGAAGACGAACGGATCGTGGCCATCACCGCCGCCATGCCCGACGGCACCGGTCTGAGCGGATTTGCCAAGGAATACCCCGAACGTTTTTTCGACATGGGCATCGCCGAACAGCATGGGGTGGCCTTTGCCGCCGGTCTGGCGGCCAGTGGCCTGCGGCCGGTATTCGCGGTCTACTCCACCTTCCTGCAACGCGCCTACGACCTGGTTTTCCACGATGTCTGCCTGCAGAACCTGCCGGTGACCTTTGCCGTTGACCGGGCGGGTGTGGTGGGCAGCGACGGCCCCACCCATCACGGCGCCTTTGACCTCTCCTACCTGCGTCACCTGCCCAACATGACCCTGATGGCGCCCAAAGACGAAAACGAACTCCAGCACATGCTGACCACCGCCCTTGACCTGGGCGGCCCGGCCGCCGTGCGTTATCCCCGGGGAAACGGCTATGGCGTGCCGCTGGACCAGACCCTGGCCCCGCTCCCCGTGGGCCGGGCAGAATTGCTCCGCGAGGGGGACGATGGCGTGCTGCTGGCCCTGGGCACCATGGTCTACCCCGCCCTGGAGGCGGCCGGGCAACTTGAAAAAGAGCACGGCATGGCACTGGCCGTTGTCAATGCCCGCTTCGTAAAGCCGCTGGACGAGACGCTGATCCTGGGACTCGCCCGCACGCACGGCCGGATTGTGACCCTGGAGGAGAACGCCTTGCAAGGCGGTTTCGGTACGGCCATCCTGGAGCTGTTGGAACAGCACGGCCTGACCGGCGTACCGGTTCTGCGTCTCGGCTATCCCGACCACTACATACCCCAGGGCGAACAGCACGAACTACGCGCCATGGTGGGACTCGACTGCGCCGGAATCGTAGCATCAGTGCACGCCTTCATCTCTCGCCCATGATGCCGCCGTGCGGCCCCCCAAACCGCCGAATGCCGGCATTGCGAAGATGCCGGCATTCCCTGTTGTACCACGCCGCCCTTTTCCTGACGGTATCCTGCCTGTCGTTTTCTCCCCTTTACGCCGCCGAGCCGGTCAACAACGATCAACCCCAGCCAAGCGATAAAACTTCCCCCTCAACGGCTCCCCGGTATAGTGAAAAAGACCTGGAACAATTGGAAAACAGCCATCGCCTGTTCCCACTCAACGAGAAGATTACGTATAATCTGGCGAGCGCATATGCGGCGTATGGGCACCAACTCTTCACGCAAAAACGGTATGAACAGGCGGACGCGGTATTCCTCAAGGCCCAGGAGCTTTATCCCGATGACGCCGCTTATGCCTTGCTGCGAGGCATCTGCAACTACTATCTCAAAAAATACGAGATAGCCCGTTCCGAACTGGAACAGGCCCGTTCACAGGCGGGCGACTCTATTGAGGTGCTCTTTTTTCTGGGCTTGGTGCTGTACGATACCGACGACCGCCAGCAAGCCGTGGAGTTATGGGAACTCGCCCTGAAACGTGCGCCGGGACGCAAGGAAATTCTGGATGTACTCAGCAAGGCGCGCAAGGAAACGGCCGTCGAAGCGTCCATGGACCAGGGACATAGCTCCCGTTTCGATCTTTCCTACGATCCGGATGTGGATACGGCCTTTGCCCTGACAGTCCTGGATGTGCTGGAATCGGCGGCCAACACGGTCAATTCGGAACTGGACCACTATCCCCAGGCGCGCGTACCGGTAGGCATTTACAAACGTGGCGACTACCAGACCGTAACCGACTCGCCCGACTGGTCCGGGGGGGTCTACGACGGCAAGATCAGGCTCCCCTTTGGCTCCGCAAAAGAGATAAACCCGGCCTTACGGGCAGTTTTGTATCACGAGTATGCCCATGTGGTGGTGTTCGAACTGACACGCGGCAACTGCCCGCTCTGGCTCAACGAAGGAATTGCCGAAGTCTTCGGCAGGACACAGTATAACCGCCCCCTGACCGAATTGGAGCATGCCGCTCGCAAAGGCGTCGTTACCGACTTCAGAAAACTCGAAAAAAGCTTCAGCGGCCTCGCCTCTGCCGATGCCATCCTGGCCTACCAGCAGAGCTACAGTATGGTGAACTACCTGGTGACCACCTATGGCTGGCACCGGGTAAAACAGATCCTCGTTGGCCTGGGTAACGGCCTGAATACCGAGATGGCTATTACAAAGGCATTGGCCGACTACAACCTGACCTATGATGGAATCATCAGGGAATGGCGCGAACGTCTCGCCGGAAGCGGTACCGAAAAGTAATTTCTATTGCCATACCAGCTTACATGTGATATTAAGTATCTCTTTCGCGTCGGGGAGTAGCGCAGTCTGGTAGCGCACCTGTCTTGGGCACAGGGGGTCGCAGGTTCGAATCCTGTCTCCCCGACCAGCATAATCAATGACTTAGCCACTTTATGGTTAAGTCATTTTTTGTTCGTACCGTAGTAAATGCCGTAATACAACATCGCCTCCCCATGTGCTAGGGATGTGTGCTCTATTCAGACCAAACTGCGATAGAGGTTCCGGTACTTCTCTACTTCGGCGTAGGGCGAAAAGTTGGCCTCGACGTACTCCCTTGCACGCTTTCCGATCTCCTGCCGCAGCATTTTATCACTCGCAAGCGTTACAACCAGTGTCCTGAAAGTCGATTCGTCATCGAATAGCCAGCCGGTATCCCCCTGTCGAACCAGTGGACGATTACCGGGGATGTCAACCGCCGCGACCGGCCGTCCCAGAGCCATGGCTTCCATGAGACTGTTGGGCATCCCCTCATGTATTGAACAGTTGATCACCACATCAGCACGGCGGTAAAGAGCGCCCATTTCTTCATGCGGAACCTCGCCAAGCCAACGTGCCCAAGGTGCAACATCAAGCATTGAGCGGATGCTGTCGGCGTAGCTGCGGTCAATCTCACCTCCGGCAATCACCAGCCGGAACCTCGTATCAACTTGCCAGAGCTTCTCGGTGGCGGTAATGGCAAATTCGACATTTTTTACCGGCCTTAGCGCCGCCGGCAGCAAGATGGCAAAGCAGTCGTCTGGAATGCCGAAATCCCTCCTTCCGCTGTCCGGCAACGCCTCTGCACCTTGGGATACCACGGCGACGCGTCCCGGTAACCCAGGGAAACGGGCAACCAGCTCATCTGCTTCCGACGCACAGAAACAGGTAATTGCCGCGGCCCGGGCCAACGCTGTGACGGTCGCGGGATGATCGCGCAGGGCTGGATCATGAAGGTCACTGCCAGTGATGGTTATAATAGAGGGAACCTGAAGGCGGTCAGCCAGGATCACGGCAATCTCGCCACAGTATCTGGCATGGAAGCCATGGATCAGTGTCGGTGAAAACGGGAGCAGGCGCTGCACCATTTCCTCGACTGAAAGTACGTCGGCAGCCAACACGAGAGTCTCGATGTGCGCCTTGTTGAGAAATTGGTTAATACGGCGGACGGTGGTGATGTTGCCACGCATCGCACCGATGGAGTATGGGGAGATAAGAGCAATACGCATAGAGAACGATTATGAGGGGAAAATGCCATGCTTGGCAAGTATCAGATTTTCGGCAGATGAGAAGGTTGACTACTCTCGCAGCCAATCAACAGCTTCGTCAAAAGATCGGAAAGCTTTATAGGGGTAAGGTAGACCGGCAATTTCCGCCATTGTCGAAAACATACGCGTCATCCCGAAGTTGCTATCGATGGTACTGACATAGGCGGTCTTGGCGCCTTCACAGAAGGGTCGGTATTCTTTTGCCAGTGCAAGTATTTGCTTGAACTGCTCGGTTGTGATATCGCCGACATTACCGCGACTAAAGTCCCATAATACATGGCACGTTACCATGTCATAACGGTGCTTGATCGTATCGGTAATCTCATCAAATGACAGCCTACCGACTACATTGACAATCATTATGTCGTTCTGTATCTGAATGGTGACGACAGCCATGTATTCCCTTCTTTCCCAATCAATGAGAAATATCAAAATATATACATGACAAGTTGATAAGAATCAATGCATTACCAACACCCAAGTCCACCATAAAGACAGAGACAATCATAATATTACGCTATTCTGCATACTTGGTTTGACAGTCTGCCCCGAAGTTCGCTAGAGTCAGCTAACAGCCTTTTATCAATCCGGAGGGCGGCCTTAAGCCTATGCCTATGTTTAAAAACTGCCCCTGTTGCGGAGCAAAGTAGTCAACCAGAAGCAAGTTCCTCTCAGATCCATACCTTTTTCTGTGCCCCCCTCCCTATTTGTCCTCTGAGTGTTTATCAGATCCTTCCGGCCACCCTCTCACCATCACCGCAAGATAGCGCATAGCATCCGTTAGCAGCTTGGAACCGACGGTGATAACGTGTTTGGCGAATTCGCAGCTTACCCAAAACAAACCCACCAGGAAGAACATGAAACACATTTTTAATAAAATCGTTCCCGAGCCCATGCCGCCAAGGCCGCCCCACATCATTTCAATCAGGTGCATAGCATCTCCTTAATTACCTGTAACGCCTCAGAACGAAACATCGAAAAAACCAGCAGACCGGAAATCAAAGAAAAGTTTTCGCTGCCGCTTGTCAGACGAACAGCTTTTCTGGAAGTCCATTATAAGATAGAATCAGACCCAGCCTTGATCTCCTCCCTCACGGTCGTCAGCAACTCAGCGCAAACCACAACCAATTCCTGCCGCAGTCCATCCGCTTCGGATGAAAGTTCAAGCTCAACCGACTCGGCAAAAAATTTGAACTTGGCAACAACATCCTCAAACTGTTCAATAGTACAATTCATGCAATACCCCTTTTATTATTATCATTGCCGTCATAGTCAACGAAGGCGTTACGTGGCCTGAAAATATACTGTTACCGGCCTGGCGGGGTCAATCAAAATTGACGTCGTCCGGGCCGGTTTCCTTCGCATGGCGTTTCTGCACCTCCATGCTTGTTGCCAACCCGGTCTAAAAACCTTCTTCTTTGACCGGTCCCGCCAACCATGCTATTCTGCCATGGCTACGCCAACACGGGAGGTGTTTTTTTGAAAAAAATGTGTGCATGTGCGGCCGTATCCCTGGTACTGACATTCTCCGGCACGGTGTTCGGGGCCGTATCGGAAGGGCAGTTCTCGGTTTCCCCCATGATCGGCGGATACACCTATGATGGGGGGCAGCATCTCAGTACAGCCCCCGTGTACTCCCTCAGGGGCGGCTACAGCTTTACGGATCACATCGGCGTGGAAGCGGGATTGGATTACTCCATCACCTCTTCCAAGTTGGTGACGGACAAGGATGTCTCCATTTTCAAATACGGGGTCGAGGGGCTGTACCATTTCATGCCGGACAAGAAGCTCGTGCCGTTTGTGGCTGCCGGACTCGGGGGCTACAACATGTCGGGTCCCTCGGCCCTTGTTTCGAGAAAGACGATGGGCTTTATCGACTATGGCGGCGGTGTGAAATACTTCCTGTACGACCGGCTGGCACTGCGGGCGGATGTGCGGCACGTCGTGGCCAATGCCAGCGCCTTCGAATATACCCTGGGCGTGACCATCCCTTTTGGCGGCACCAAGGGCGAGGCCAGACCGGCACCGACCTTTGCCTCTGTAAAAGCCGCTCTGGCAAAAAAGCGCCAGGAGCAGGTTGAAGCCCCCCAGCCGATCCCACAGGAAAAGCCCAGGCAGCCTGCTGCCGCTGCACCGGAGGAAAGCAAGGCACGGGAACCGTCGCCCTCGGAACAGCTGGCACGAATGAAGGAACAGTTCACCAAAGAAGAACTGGACCGGATTACAACATTCAAGACAGAATGGGAGAAGGGGGAAGAAGCCCGGTTGGCTGCTGAAAAGAGTGCGCGGGAACAGGAAAGGCTCAATCAGGCCACAACCCGGAACGAGCTGAGCCGGGAAGAGGGACGGATGGATGCTGCACCGGCAGTCAAGCAAACCAAAGGGAAGTCAGCCACCGCAGGCGCCGCAAAGAAGTCGGCGTTGAAAAAATGGCATAAGACGGTGGACAGGAAAAAACGGCTCCTGCCGCCCCCCCTGTGAGCACCAGAGCATCGGGCGCGTAGAAAAATACGTTTTGCCGCGCCGAATGCAGGGCCGATAGGGATTATCGCTTGATTTAATACCAAAAATAGTAGATATTTCAAAGGTATCAGCTATAATTATTGCCTTTTGCTGACGCAACCGGAAACAAGACGACAACCGCATTTCCCACTACCCGGAGTACCCCGCCTATGGCCGTTCCTTCCCACATGCGAAGTCCGCGAGACAAGTTTCTCAACCAGCTTACCGGCATCGACGGTGAATTCAATAATTGGCAGGCGTGGCAAAGGCTCATGGACTGGCTGAAAAAGCAGCCCTGGCATCAGGAGCTGTTCGGCGGCGACAAGATCCCCAGCCGGTTGCTGCATCACTCGACCCTTGCCAACGAGGTCAGCAAGTACCTCGGCGGCCCGGAAGACAACTCGTAAGTTCCCTCATAACGCAGTTAAAGCAAAACGGTTTCCGACCATAGCGCCGGGAACCGTTTTGCTTTGCACCTACCGGGCCATCATCCTCCGGCTCTTATTCTTCCGTAACTTGACGACATGGGGTCAACGTTTCGTATCCTGCAGGTTCGAGGCGTCCCACCCGCCCCCCAGGGCCTTGATCAGGAGCACGCCGGCAGTCATGCGGCTCCCGCGGATGGTGATGGCCGTCCGTTCGTTGGCCAGCTCGGCGGCCTGAGCGGTCAGAAGGGTCAAATAACTGGTGACGCCGGCCTTGTACTGGTTTTCGGCAACGGCTACCGATTGACGGGCGGCCTGAACCGCCTCATCCTGAACCTTGGACTCTTCCTCCAGAATGCGCAACGCAGCCAGATTATCCTCCACCTCCTGGAAACCGGTCAGCACGGTCTGGCGATAGGTGGCCACCTCGGCATCAAAGGCGGCCCGCGCCTGGTCGTTCTGTGCGCTGCGCAACCCCCCATCGAACAGGGTCTCCGAAACCGCAGGGCCAACCGACCAGAAACGGCTCGGCCAACTCAACCAGCGGGAAAAGCTCGTCGTCTCCAGACCGCCCGATGCGCTCAAGGTAATGGATGGATACCAGGCCGCCTCGGCTACGCCTATTTGGGCATTGGCCGCCGCCATTCGCCGCTCCGATGCGGCGATGTCGGGCCTGCGTTCCAGCAACAGGGACGGCACCCCCAGGGGGATAGCCGGCGGCTCCGCTTCGAGGGGAGCGGCGGGCAGGCTGAAATCGGAAGCCGGTTTGCCGATCAACAGGGCAATGGCATGCTCGTACTGGGCACGTTGCACACCAAGGTCGATGGACTGGGCCTGGGTGCTCTTGAGCAGGGTCTCAGCCTGAAGCACATCCGCCTTTGCAGCCACACCGCCGGCGTAGCGGTTTTTCGTCAATTCAAGGGATTTACGGTAGTAGGCAACGGTGGCGTCCAAGAATGCTTTCTGGGCATCCTGGGTGCGCAGTTGAAAATAAGCCTGGGCAAGCTGGGCCTGGGCGCTCAGGCGGAGCGCCGCCAGATCGGCCTCGCTGGCCTGGGCGCTGGCCCGGCTCGCTTCCACGCTGCGCCGTACGCGGCCCCAGATGTCGGCCTCCCACGAAATATCCACGGGAATCGTATAGGTGGTGGTATCGGATTTTGCAGAGCTGCCGAGGGTCGACGACTGATGGGCGCGGGTGGCCGAGGCCCCGACCGAGACCGTCGGGTAGTAACCGGCCTTGGCGGACTGGATCAGGGCGCGGGCCTGGCGAAAGCTGGCCTCGGCCGCGAGCACGTTTTGGTTCGACACGGCAACCTGTTCTTCCAGAGCATTCAACTGCGGGTCGTTGAATAACTGCCACCAGGCCCCCTTGATAGCTTCATCCCGCGGTTGTGCCGTTTTCCAGCCGTTCACTTCCTTGTAGGCCGCCGGCATGACCGGCACAGCCTCTGGCCGAACGTAATTCGGGCCGACCGTACAACCGGCCAGGAACATGAGCGTTCCGGCAAGAAAGAGGCAACGGCGGCAGGGCGATTGTATCATAAACATGGTGTATCCTTTCCCAATTCAAAACGTCATGGCCGGGCGGCGCGAGAAACCATTGCCACTAATCCGTGTGGTGTTCACGTTAAGCCCGGGATGCTTTCTTCCTCTGTCCCCGGATCTTCGCCACCCACAGCCTGAAACGGTCCATATAGAGATACACCACCGGGGTGGTGTACAGGGTCAGCATCTGACTGAATATCAGGCCGCCGACGATGGAGATGCCCAAGGGGCGCCGCAATTCCGATCCCACACCGAACCCCAATGCCATGGGAAGCGCTCCCAGGAGTGCGGCCATGGTGGTCATCATGATCGGCCGGAAGCGGAGCAGGCAGGCCTCGTAGATCGCCTCTTCAGGACTTTTCCCCTCGTTGCGCTCGGCGGCGATGGCGAAGTCCACCATCATGATACCATTCTTCTTGACGATGCCAATCAGCAGAATGACGCCGATGATGGCGATCAGGCTCAAGTCGGTGCGGAACAGCATCAGGGCGGCCACCGCCCCTACCCCTGCCGACGGCAGGGTGGAGAGGATGGTGATGGGGTGGATATAGCTCTCGTACAGCACCCCGAGCACGATGTAAACCGCCACCAGGGCCGCCAGGATCAGGAGCGGCTGATTGTTGAGTGAAGCCTGAAACGCCTGGGCCGTCCCCTGGAAGCTGCCCCGAATGGTGAGCGGCATCCCCATCTCCCGGGTAGCGGCCTCGATCGCCTTGACCGCATCGCCCAAGGCCACGCCGGGAGCAAGGTTGAACGACAACGTGATTGCCGGAAATTGCCCCTGGTGATTCACCGCCAGTGCCGTGGCCGAAGGTTCATAATGGGTAAAGCTTGAAAGCGGTACCTGGCTGCCGTTGGTCGAAGGGACGTAGATGTCCCGCAACGTATCGGGCCGCTGCCAGAAGACGGGGTCAACCTCCATGATCACATGGTATTGGTTCAGCAGGGTGTAGGAGATGGACACCTGGCGTTGGCCAAAGGCGTCGTACAGGGTATTGTCGATCACCTGGGGGGTGATGCCCAAACGGGCAGCCGTGGGGCGATCGATCACTAACGATGCCTCCCTCCCCTTGTTCTGCAGGTCGCTGCTGAGGTCGACCACCTGGGGGACCGTGCGCAATTTCCGGAGCACGTTCTGGGACCAGGTGTTGAGCTCGTTCAGGTCGCTCCCCTGGAGGGTATACTGGTAGAGGGCGTTGCCGATCCTGCCGCCGACGCGCAGATCCTGCACCGGGGCCAGGAAGGCCGGTGCACCCGGTACGCCCATAAGCTTCCTGCGCAACCTCTTGATGACGTCGTTGGCGCTGCTGGTCCTCTTTTCAAACGGTTTCAGAGAGACAAACATCCGGCCGGTATTGGTGGTTGCGCCGCCACCGTTACCGCCCGTGAATCCGGTCACATACTCCACGTCCGGATCGGATTTGATGATGCCCACGATCTGGGCCAGCTTCTGTTCCATGGCCTGGAACGAGATATCCTGGGCGGCCTGGATTCTCCCCATGATACGGCCGGTATCCTGTTCGGGGAAAAACCCCTTGGGGACGAGTATGAACAGCGCCACATTGACCACCACCGTTGCCACGATGATGAGCAGCATGATGCGGGTATGGGCGAGTGCCCAGGAGAGGGTGACCTTGTAGAAGCTATGAAGCCAGGTGAACATCCCTTCGCTGGCCCGGTAGATGATGCCGTATTTCCGTTTCCGTTCAGGCTTGAGCAGCGTGGCACACATCATGGGAGTCGCGGTCAGGGACACCAGCAAAGAAACCATGATCGCCGCCGAGAGGGTTACGGCAAACTCGCGGAATAAACGCCCGACGATCCCTCCCATCAGCAGGATGGGAATGAATACCGCCACCAGGGAAACACTCATGGAGAGGACGGTGAAGGCGATCTCTTTGGAACCGGACAGGGCCGCCTGGAGCGGCGATTGTCCCTGTTCCCGGTAGCGGGTGATATTTTCCAGCACCACGATGGCATCGTCCACAACAAAACCGGTGGCAATCGTCAAGGCCATCAGCGACAGATTATCCAGGGAGTAGTCGAACAGGTACATCACCGCAAAGGTGCCGATGATCGATACCCCAACGGCCACGGCCGGGATGAGCGTGGCGCGCGCATCGCGCAGGAACCAGAACACCACCAGGATCACCAGCAGAGCGGAAAGCAGCAGCGAGCGTTCCACGTCCCGCAGGGAGCCGCGTATGGAAGGGGTACGATCAAGGACGACCGACAGATTGACGGCCCCCGGCAGGGCAGCTTGAAGCTGCGGCAGCAAGGCGCGCACGTTGTCCACCGTCTCGATGATATTGGCGCCCGGCTGGCGGAAAATGATCACCATGACCGACGGCTTGCCGTTCACCAGGCCGGCGGAGCGCAGATCTTCCACCGAGTCCTGCACATTGGCTACATCAGCCAGCCGGAGTGCTGCGCCGCTCTTGTAGTTCACCACCAGCGGCAGATACTCCTTGGCCGTACGAAGCTGGTCGTTGGCACGGATTTCCCAGGTCTTATCGGCGGAGGAAACCTGGCCCTTGGGACGATTGACATTGGTAGCCGCCAGCATGCTGCGCACGTTTTCCAGGCTGAGGCCGTACTTGCTGAGCGTAAGCGGATTCAGCTCTACCCGCACCGCCGGGAGAGAACTCCCCCCTACAAACACTTGGCCGACCCCTTTCACCTGGGAGAGCTTCTGCTGCATGATGGACGAAGCGGCGTCGTACATCTGCGGCTTGCTCATGGTATCCGAGGTCAGGGCCAGGATCAGGATCGGTGCATCGGCCGGATTGACCTTGCGGTAGCTGGGGTTGCTGGGGAGGTTGGAAGGCAGATCGCCACGGGAAGCATTGATGGCCGCCTGTACGTCCCGCGCGGCGCCGTCGATGTCGCGGTTCAGGTCGAACTGCATGGTGATGCTGGTGGAACCGCGGTTGCTGGTGGACGTCATCTCGGTCACGCCGGCAATACGGCCGAATTGACGCTCCAGCGGCGCCGCCACCGAGGTGGACATGGTTTCCGGGTCTGCGCCGGGCAGGGATGCCGAAACCGAAATAGTCGGAAAATCCACCTGGGGCAGCGGCGATACCGGCAAGAGACGGAAGGCGATCACCCCGGCCAATACGAGCCCCAAGGTAAGCAGCGTGGTGGCGACCGGACGTTTTATGAAAGGGGCGGAGATGTTCATGCTGTGGTTACATCGGGGCTCTTGATCTTTCTTTCACCCCCCCGCCGTTTTCCCCGCCGCTGCGCCAGCCGGTCAAAGGCCAGGTAGATCACCGGTGTGGTATAGAGCGTCAGTATCTGGCTGAAAATCAGGCCCCCCACGATGGAGATACCCAGCGGCCGCCGCAACTCCGACCCGACGCCATGCCCCATGGCCAGCGGCAACGCCCCCAGAAGAGCCGCCATGGTGGTCATCATGATCGGCCTGAAGCGTAGCAGACACGCCTGATAAATGGCTTCTTCCGGTGGTTTTCCTTCCTTGCGTTCCGCATCCAGGGCAAAGTCCACCATCATAATGCCATTCTTCTTGACGATGCCGATCAGGAGGATAATGCCGATGATGGCGATGACACTCAAGTCGGTGCGGCAGATCATCAACGACAGCACCGCTCCGACGCCGGCGGAAGGAAGGGTGGAGAGGATGGTGACCGGATGGATGTAGCTTTCGTACAGCACTCCCAACACGATGTAGACCGTAATCAGGGCCGCCAGAATCAGTAGCGGCTCGTTGGACAAAGATGATTTGAAGGCCTGGGCCGTCCCCTGGAACGTGCCTCTGATACTGGCCGGCAGCCCGAGTTTCTCGGTAGCCGCCTCCACCGCCGTGACCGCAGTCCCCAGCGACATGCCCGGCGCCAGGTTGAACGACGTGGTCACCGCCGGGAATTGCCCCTGGCGGTTGATGACCAGCGGCCCGACCGACTCCGTCGCCTGGGCAATGGTACTCAAGGGGATCATGCCGCCACTGGTGCTGCGCAGATAAACCGATTGCAGGCCGGTGGGGCTGTTACGAAAATCCTGCTTAACGGCAAGTACGACCCGGTACTGGTTCAATTCGGTAAATATGGTCGAGACAAGCCTCTGACCAAAAGCGTCGTAGAGGGCATCGTCGATATTCTGGGGGGTGATGCCGAAACGGGCCGCCGTGTTCCGGTCGATATCCAGCACGACGCGCGCCCCCTGGTCCTGCTGGTCGCTGCTGACATCAAGAAGTTCGGGACGTGCTTTCATCGCCTCGATCACCTTGGGCGCCAACGCTTTCAGTTCATCGGTATTGGGATCTTCCAAGGTGTACTGGAACTGGGTGCGGCTGACCCTGGCATCGACGGTCAGGTCCTGAACCGGCTGCATGAAGAGTTTTATGTCGGCAATACCTGATGTGTTCGCCTGCAAACGGCGTACGACCTCGCTGGCGCTGGCGTCGCGCTCGGCGAGCGGCTTCAGGTTTATCATGATGCGACCGCTGTTGAGTGTGGTGTTGACGCCGTCCACCCCAATGAAGGAAGAAAGGCTCTCGACGGCAGGATCTTTGAGGATCGCCCGGGCAAGTTCCTGTTGACGCTCGGCCATGGCGGGAAACGAGATGGATTGTGCCGCCTCGGTTACCCCTTGGATGGCACCGGTATCCTGTACCGGGAAAAACCCCTTGGGTACCATCACGTAGAGGACGACCGTCAGCACCAGTGTGCCGACCGCTATCACCAGCGTCGCAGTCTGGTGCCTCAGCACGATCTTGAGCGAACGGCCATAGGCGGCAATGACTCGATCGAAGAAGAGCTGCGAGGCGTGGTAAAACCGTCCCTGCCGTTCTTCAGGCACATGTTTGAGCAGTCGGGCGCACATCATGGGGGTCAGGGTCAGGGAGACCACCGCAGAGATGAGGATGGTAACCCCCAGGGTGACGGCAAACTCGCGGAACAGGCGGCCGACGACATCGCCCATGAAGAGCAGTGGGATCAACACGGCAATCAGCGAGACCGTCAGCGACAGGATGGTGAACCCGATCTGTTGCGAGCCCTTGAGCGCAGCCTGGAGCGGGCTCTCCCCCTCCTCGATGTAGCGGGTGATGTTCTCTATCATGACGATGGCGTCATCGACCACGAAACCGGTGGAGATGGTCAGGGCCATCAGCGTCAGGTTGTTGAGACTGAATCCCAGCAGGTACATGACCCCGAAGGTCCCCACCAGTGAGAGCGGTACCGCCACGCTGGGGATGATGGTGGCAGAAAAATTGCGCAGAAAGAGAAAAATGACCAGTACCACCAGCACTACCGCGAGAAGCATCTCGTGCTGCACGTCGCGCACCGAGGCCCGGATGGTGTTGGTGCGGTCGGTCAGCACCGACACCTTGATCGAGGCGGGCAACGAGCTCTGCAGTTGGGGCATTAGCTTTTTAATGCGGTCCACGACTTCGATGACGTTGGCACCCGGCTGGCGCTGTATGTTGACGATCACCGACGGCTTCTCGTTCATCCAGGCGGCCTGGTTGACGTTCTCCGCATCGTCCACGACATCGGCTACATCGGACAGCCGTACCGGCGCGCCATTTTTGTAGGCGACGACCAGGGGCCGGAAGTCCTTGCTGCTGTAGAGTTGGTCGTTGGCTCCGATGATGTAGGACTGGCGGGGGCCGTCAAAGCCCCCCTTGGCCTGATTGACGTTTGCGGTGGCTATGGAGGAACGCAGGTCTTCCATGGTCAAACTGTAGGAAGCCAGTGCCGTCGGGTTTGCATGGACCCGCACCGCCGGCCGCTGCCCGCCGCTGATACTCACCAAACCCACACCGGGAAGCTGGGAGATCTTCTGGGCAAAGCGGGTATCGGCCAGGTCCTCTATCTTGGGGAGAGGCAGGGAATCGGAACTGAGCGCCAGGGTCAGGATCGGTGTATCGGCCGGATTGACCTTGCTGTAGACAGGCGGGTTCGGAAGGCCGGTGGGAAGAAAGGTGGAAGCGGCGTTGATGGCTGCCTGCACCTGCTGCTCGGCAATATCCAGGCTCAACTCCAGGCTGAATTGCATGGTGATGACCGAGCAGCCGTTGGAACTGGTGGAGGTCATCTGGGTCAGGCCCGGCATCTGTCCGAACTGGCGCTCCAACGGTGCCGTGATGGAGGTTGCAACCACATCAGGACTGGCGCCGGGGTAAAAGGTGCGCACCTGAATGGTGGGGTAATCCACCTGGGGGAGAGCCGAAACCGGCAACTGCTTGTAAGCCACGGCACCGGCCAGCAGGATGGCGATCATCAGCAGGGTTGTGGCCACGGGACGGAGTATGAAAATGCGCGAAAGATTCATGGAGTGTCCTGAAAAATTTCATTCGGATGGACGATAACGTCCACAGCAAAAACAGGTTGCCACGGAGGACAGAGAGGACACGAAGGAAAGGCTAGAGGGGTTTTCATAACCGTCTTTATGGATTGGTAATGAAATAGCGTTGTTAACGGCATAAACCCCTTGAGCATATATAAACCATCCTAGCCGTTACTTTTTTTCTCCGTGTACCTCCATGTCCCCCGTGGCGAAGATTTCGAGGTCATGGTTTTGTTCCTTGTTGAACCACACCAGGCTTCTGTCCCGCACCCTTCACCGCTCCCCGCTGTTCCCCCTGCCCTTTCGGGCTCCCGGGAGCAGTTGCGCCATTCGTGCCCCGCTGACGACCCGGTTCCCTCAGCTCCACCTTGCTGCCGTCCCGCAGACGTTCGGCGCCGTCCACCACCACCATCTCCCCCGCCGCGAGGCCTGAGGTGATGGCGATATCATCCCCCTGGGGGGTGCCGACGACGACCGGGCGAATGGCAACGGTTTTATCGGCCTTCACCAGGTACACGAAGGTGCCCTGGGAGCCGCGCTGGATGGCGGAGGAAGGAACCACGACACTATCATGCCTGGTTTCCACGAGCAGTCGGGCATTGACGAACTGATTGGGAAACAGGGCATTATCATTGTTGGGAAACACCGCCTTGAACTTGACCGTGCCGGTGGCCGGGTCGATCTGGTTGTCGATGGTCAGAAGCTGCCCCGTGGCGAGCTTCTGTTTCTGTTCCCGATCAAAGGCTTCCACGGCAAGATGGGCTCCCGACCTGAATTTGCCGAGCACCAGGGGAAGGCTGTCCTCGGGGACCGGGAATACCACCGTAATAGGCTGGAGTTGGGTAATGATCACCAGTCCGGTAGTATCGCTGGCATGAATGATGTTGCCGGCGTCGACCTGACGCAAGCCGACCCGGCCGCTGATGGGCGCCGTAATCCGGCTGTAGACTAGTTGCAGCTTTGCGCTGTCGATCTGCCCCTTGTCAACCTTGACGGTCCCTTCATACTGGCGCACCAGGGTCTCCTGGGTGTCCAACTGCTGTTTGGGGATGGAGTCCTGTTGCCACAAAAGCTTATAGCGCTGCAGGTCGAGGCGGGCATTCCGCAGCAGTTCCTGGTCGTGGGCCATCTGCCCCTCGGCCTGGGTCAACTGCACCTGGTACGGCCGCGGGTCGATAACGGCTAGGAGATCGCCCCGCTTGACGACCTGCCCCTCCCGGAAGCGAACCTCCATGAGCTGCCCATCAATACGGGACTTGACGGTGACCGTGTTGAGAGGGGTCACATTGCCGAGCCCCGTGATATACACCCCCACATCCGCCTTTCCCGCGGCCTGTGCCACCACCGGGACCACCTGGGGGGTATTTTTCGTCCCCCCCTGCTTGGCGGCCGGGACCGGTTTCCCGCCCCAATACAGGTACCCCCCACCTGCCAACAGGCCTATCAACGGCACGATCAGCCACCAGAGCCGGGACCGTGAGGCTGTCGGGGTGTTTTCGGATGGTCCATTGCCTGTCTCTTCCTGATGAGGTTGTAGGGTCATTGCCGCACCACCCCTGTTTCCGGTTTCTTCAGGCGTTCAAAAGTGCCTGTTGCATGTAACGTCACGATTTCCTCCTGCCTTATGTGCTTGCTGCCCGGGATAGGATAATGATGGAGATGAAATCCATTACCTCTTTGCCACCAGCCGCAATATATAGACCATAATGTGAAAAATATAAAGGCGTCAGGTGCCCTGTTCTCAGAATACTTTCAGTACTGTCGCCCGGAGTAAAATGAGAAACGGAAGCGATCTTCCGTTTCTCATTGTGTACACTTGTGAAGCGCCGTTCTGCCATCCGTTTTGCATATGAAGGTGGACCTTACGCTTTCAGAGCATAAGACGGACAAAACGCCCAAAGGTTACACTGACAACAAACAAAAATAATGAGCCGCCTCTCCATAATGCCCGAATTGCCTTCCCATATTCATAGCAGTGGCAACTTTTTTGCGTTTTTTCGCACCATTACAGGGATAAAACGTATACCGATACATGTGACGGTTGACATTAGTCCCCTCAGGAGTGAAAATGTCGCTTTAATGGAGGTTTTGTGGATACCGTTCTCGTTGAAATATTCGTCATTGCAGTGATGATTGTTCTGAACGGCTTTTTTGCCTGCTCCGAATTTGCCATCATATCCATTCGCAAGAGCCGTGTCGCCCAACTGGTGGACGAGGGCGACAAGCGGGCAAGCCTCATCGAGGTGCTTCAGCACGACCCCCACCGCCTGCTGGCGCTGGTGCAGGTCGGCGTCACCGTGACCGGCGCCACGGCCTCGACCATGGGCGGCATTATCGCCGTCGACTACCTCCGCCCCTGGTTTCAGAACCTGGGGATCGGCTTCCTGGCCCATGCCGCCGAACCGGTGGCGGTCACCGGCATGGTGGTTATCATCTCCTACCTGTTGCTCATCCTGGGCGAACTGGTACCCAAGGCTATCGGGCTGCAATACTCCGACGCCATTGCCTTGCGGGTCGCCCGGCCCATCAGCGTGCTCGCCCGGGTCGGCTCGGTCCTGGTCAGCCTCCTGACCGTCTCCAGCAAGGCGGTGATGCGGCTCTTGCGTATTCCAGCCAACCGGGAGCCCTTCATATCCCGCGAAGAAGTGCAGCACATTGTGGCTGAGGGGCATGAGAGCGGCGTTTTCAGCGAGACCGAACACGAGTACATCCGCAATGTCTTCGAGTTCTCCCACACCTGCGTCCGCGAGATTATGGTCCCGCGCACGCGCATGGTAGCCATCGATCTTGCCGCGCCCCGCGACCAGGTGGTGGCCACGCTCCTGGATAACATGTATTCCCGCTATCCGGTTTATGTCGGCAGCATTGAGGAGATTGCGGGGGTGGTGCACGGCAAGGACATCCTGGGGCGATTGGTGGCGGGCGAACAGCTCGACCTTGCGGCCATCATGCTGCCGCCGGTCTTCGTGCCGGAGGGAAAGAAGGTCAACGAGTTGCTCAAGGAAATGCAGCGCAACCGCAACCAGATGGTGCTGGTGGTAGACGAGTACGGCGGTCTGAGCGGCTTGGTCACCACCGAAGACCTGATAGAAGAGTTGGTGGGAGAGATCGAGGATGAGCACGATGTCGGGGAACAACCGACCATTATGAATATGGAGGACGGCAGCCTGATGGTGGATGGCCTGCTGTCGGTCTTCGATCTGGCCGACGCCCTTGAGATCAAGCTGGACGAGGAACTCCCCTTTGAAACCGTGGCCGGCATGATCCTGCAGGAGCTGGGCCGTTTCCCGCTGAAAGGCGAGACCGTCGAATGGCACGGCTACCGGTTCCTCTGCGAGGAGGTGACCCAGACCGCGGTACTGAAGGTTCGCGTCATAGCCATCCCTTCCGAACAGCCATGATGAAACGCTCCTATATAAAGCTTTCCGGCATCCTGCTGCTGGCCGTCAGCACCATCGTGGTCAGCCTGGCCTTTTTTCTGCCCTACCTGCTGGATGTCAACGCCTATCGCGACGAAATCCTCGCTTCCCTGCAAAAATCCCTCAACCGCAAGGTCACCTTCACCCACGGCGAGTTCAAATGGCACTTCGGCCCTTCCTTCGATTTTGACGGCATCACGGTCAAGGAGCCGGACAACAGCGCCGACTTTCTCAAGGCCGACCGCATCACGGTGCGGCTGGCCCTGTGGCCCCTGTTGGAAGAACGTGTGGTGTTGCGCGACGTAGCCCTGGAAGGGGCTGACATCCGTCTGGTACGGAACAAAGATGGGAAGTTGAACATCGACGACCTGTTGGCGCCGGGCAAAGAAGGCATGCAGATCCAGTTCCGCAGGGTGCAGCTCAAGCGCAGTACGATCCAGTGGCACGACATGGCCGTGGGCAAAGATGGGCTGCCGACGGTTGCCGCCACCAATATCGCCCTGACCATGGATCACGTGGCCCGCGGCCGCAAAGGGAGCGTCAAGCTCGTCTGCGACATCCCGGCCGTATCGGGGGCTCCCGCCAAAATTGCCCTGAACGGCACGATCAAGCTCCCCGAAAAGGGGCAATCCCTGCTTGAAATGGAAGTAAACGGCGATGCGGATATCAAACAGGCCGAGATCGGCCGTTTCTGGCCTTACTTCGGCAGACGCATCCCCTTCGCCAACCCGGGTGGCCGCCTGGACGTCGCCACCAGCTTCAAGGGCAAACCCCGTGAGTTCGCCGCCAAGGGCAAGATCCGCATCAACAACGCCGCTGTGTCCTGGCCGACCATATTCCACGCCACCGTGGCGCCCCGTTTCCTCCAGGCGGACTATGACCTGAAACTCAACGGCAAACTGCTGGATATCAAGACCATCGACCTGATCACCGACGGTTTCAGAATCAAGGGGAACGTCCAACTGCACGATTATGCAGGCCCGGATCCGCGCATCGTCGCCAGAGCGGCCACCCCGGGCACCTTCCGCTATGAGGATGTCAGGACCTACGTTCCCTACGGAATCATCCCCACCGATACCCGTGATTATATCGAGAACAAGATCAAGTCCGGGGTCTTCAAGCTGGATACCGGCGTACTGGACGGACGGGTCAGCCAGATCGCCCACATGGAGCGGGGGGACAATTACAACACCCTCCTGATCCGGGGGCCGGTGGAAAAGGCCGTTCTCAGCTACGGCCCCAAGGCGCCGACGTTCAACAACATCAAGGGAACCATCGAGTTGAAGGGCAAGAACTTCAACCTGATCGGCATGACCGGTTCCTTCGGCACGTCGCCGTTCAAATTGCACGGGTCGATCACGGAATACAACACCGACAAGCAATCCGACTACCCGGTCCGCATGGAGATCACCCCCCGCTCCCCCGAAATTGCCTGGCTGGCCAGGATCGTCGGGGCGCACAAGCTCGATTTCAGCGGCAACTCCAACCTTGTCCTCACCGGCAGCGGCCATTTCTCCGCCTACCGGCTGGACGGCGAATGGGAACTGAAGCAGGCCGCCTACACCTTTCCCGGCGTTGTTCGCAAACCCGCGGGCATGGCGAACCACCTTGCCTTCAGTTCGATCCTGCCGCCGGGCGAGATCAAGCTGAACAGCCTGGCCTATACCCTGCCGCCTCTCGCCCTCTCCGCAAACGCCCTGCTGAGATACGGCGATAAGCCGTACCTCGGTTTCGAAGTGCAGACCAACCCGTTTTGGTTGAGCGAGACCTTGCCCATCATGCCCATGTGGCAACAGTACCGCCCGCGCGGAAGGGTACAGGCCCATATCCGCGGCACCGGCAACCCCGAAGACTTCGCGGCCATGGATTACTCCGGCAGCATTGCCCTGAACACGTTTTCCTTCCTGCCGGATCCCAAATTGAAGCCGGTGAGCGGCATCAGCAGCACGATCACCTTTCACGGGAACAGCCTGGAAACTACCGGCATGAGCGCCCGCTACGGCGATTCGTCCCTCAACCTGCGCGGCCGGGTCAAAAGCCTGAAAAACGCCGAAGCCGAGATCACCCTGTCGTCGCCACAGTTCTTCCTGCGGGACATAAACCTTGTTCCCCCGCCCCCGGCCAAGGCCAATGCCAGCATCCGCCGCCTGCATGCCGTGCTGGCCGTCAGGGACGGCAGGTATGTCATCAACCATTTGTCCGGACTCTTCAATACGTCCAATTTCAGCATCAACGGCGATTACACCGCGGGGGCCGCCCCAACAGCCAACCTGGCGCTCAGTTCGTCAAACCTCGACCTGGACGACCTGCTCCTGCTGGCCAAACTCTCCGACCAGGGGAACGCGGACAATCGGGCATCATCGCGACTGAACCTGAATCTCAAGCTCAACGCCGAATCCGGGAAATACGAAAAGATCCCCTACTCGAAGCTGAATGCGACGCTGCACCAGGAAAACGGCATTCTTTATCTCCAGGGCATGGGGGCCGAGATGTTCAGTGGCAGGGTGACCGCAAAGGGACGCATTGCGCCGGGCAATGGTCAGGAGCGACGCTACGACCTGAATATCGGGGTTTCGCGGGTCAATGCGGAACGCCTTCTTCAGGCGCTGGACGTGACCAAGGAGGTCACCGGGACCCTGAACCTCTCCGGCGACCTGACCGCCCGGGGGGCTACCCTGGCGGACCTCAAGAGGACAGCGCTCGGCAATGTGAAGCTGAGACTGGAAAAAGGCACTCTGCGGAAGTTCAACGTGCTCTCCAAGATGTTCTCGATCCTCAACGTATCCCAGTTGCTCAAGTTCCAACTTCCGGACATGGTGTCGGACGGTATGCCGTATAAGGACGTCCATGGCAGCTTCGCTTTCAGCGACGGCAGCATTTCGACCCAAAACCTCTTTATCAACAGCGACGCCATGAACATCTCGGTCATCGGCAAGGCGGACATGGTCAGGGAGGAACTCAATTTCACCATCGGCGTCCAGCCGCTCCAGACCGTGGACAAGATCGTCAACCGCATCCCGGTGGTGGGCTGGCTTCTGACCGGCAAGGGCAAATCGCTGGTAACGGCCTATTTCGAGGCCAAGGGCAAATGGTCCGATCCACAGGTGAGCGCTATTCCGGTCAAATCCATGGCCAAGGGGGCCTTGAATATCTTCAAGCGGGTCTTTGAACTGCCGGTGAAACTATTCACGGATACGGGAGAGGTCATACTGGGACAATAGCAAATCTACTGCGGGGCTGATCTGCGGCGTTGCCACTCGCTCGAGAGCTCAACGCACCAAGGGGTACGCCTCGCCTTCTCGCTCGCGTGCGCCTTGCATATCAGCCTCCACGCTACGATTTTCAACAACCTGTGAGGGGCGAACCGGCAAGGCGAAACCGACCCTCTGCCCCCTTACAGCACGAGGGTCAAAGGGTCGTGGAAGATTCGATCCAGTCGGCGCGTAAAGCGGTGTGGCACGTCAGTAGATGGCGTAATTGGCGGGGTCTGAAAAGATCTCTTTCAGCAGCAGATTGTTGAGGTAATGGCCGGTCTTGTTGGCCTCGACCTTGCCGAGGAGGCGGTAACCGCTGGTGTACAGATCGCCGATCAGGTCGAGGATTTTGTGATTGACCAGCTCCTTTTTGTAACGCAGGCCGTGGGGGTTGACGATGCTGTCCTCGCCGATTGCCACGGCGTTGTCCAGGGTCGCCCCCTTGGCCAAACCCGCCTGGCGGATCGCTTCCAGTTCTTCGATGAAGCCGAAGGTACGGGAATTGATGATGGCGAAGGCGTTTTCCACGTCCGTGACCCGTTTCTTCTGCTTGCCGACCGGCGCCCGAAACTCGATGGACATGGTGATTTCCAGGGTATTGAGCGGCTTGACCCGCAGAAACGCGTCTTCCCGGGTGACCTCCACCGGGCGGAGCACCTTCAGATAGACACCGTTTTCCGGGAATTCGTAGACGCCGGCTTTCCACATGCCCTGATAGAACTCCCAGGCCGAGCCGTCCATGATGGGGACCTCGGGGCCGTCGATGTACACCAAGCAGTTGGTGACGCCGGAGAAGTAAAAGGCCGCCATCAGGTGTTCGATGGTGGAAACCGATGCCCCCTCCTTGGCGATCAGGGTCGAGAGGCGCGTGTCGGCCACCATGTCGTAGCGGGCCGGGATCATCTGGCCGTTGATGACAAAGGCGATGCCGAACTCGCGGCGGGGAAGGAACTCCAGGTTGACCGGTTGGCCGGTATGCAGCCCGATGCCGGTGATCTTGAAGATACGATTTATGGTGGTTTGTCGTTTGATCATTGCGCAGCTTTCTCAAATTTTATTGCACAACGGCACACACCCCGCTCCCCCTCCTGGCTAACCGAGGGGAGATGGATCAGCCGTTGATTTTCTTTTTCAGTGCCTCGTGTTCCTCGGCCAGGGTGGCGTACTTTTTCTCCAACTCGCGAATCTGGTCGAACAGACACGAAATCGCCTTGGCCTCCGGGTCGGGCAGTTGGCCGTGTTGCAGGTCGGGGCGAAGCTCTTCCTTCTTTTCCTGGGCCATGACCACCCGACCGGGGATGCCAACCACGGTAGCGTTTTCCGGGACCTCCTTGACCACCACCGAGTTGGAGCCGATCTTGGCCCCCTTGCCGACGGTGAACGGCCCCAGCACCTTGGCCCCCGAGCCGATCACCACGTTGTCGCCCAGGGTCGGATGGCGCTTGACCTTGTCCCAGGTCACCCCGCCCAGGGTCACGCCGTGGTAGAGGGTCACGTTGTCGCCGATCTCGGCCGTTTCCCCGATCACCACCCCCATGCCGTGGTCGATGAAAAACTTGCGACCGATCTTGGCGCCCGGATGGATCTCGATGCCGGTCAGAAAACGGCCGAGATGGGAGATGAAACGCCCCAGGAAAAATAGCTTGTTGATCCAGAACCAATGGGCAATACGGTATATCCAGAGGGCGTGCAGGCCGGGATAGCAGAAGATGATCTCCATGGCATTGCGGGCGGCCGGATCGCGTTCAAAGACGGAGTTGATATCCTCGCGCAGGTTCTTGAACATGGTGAAACTCCCGTACAAACAGTTGAAAATTGTGGTACAGGATTAACATAGGCCCACTAAATCTGTCAATTTTTATCACCTGTTTTGTCGTAAACTTAGCTCTCGACAAAGGGCGTACTTTTCACTAAGATGCGCCCATTGCGTCTTGTATACAAAACACTTTTTACTCGGCATCCAACCATAGCAACAAAGCCGAATTTCCGGCAACGAAAGGAGAACCACATCCATGTCCACCAAACCGTTCGTTTATCAGGAACTCTTCCCCCTTGCCACAGATGAAACCACGTACCGCAAGGTCGAGGGAAGCGAAAAGTACGTCGAAATTGCCGAATTTGCCGGCAAGCAGGTTATCAGGGTCTGTCCCGAGGCGCTCACCGTTCTGGCCAATGAGGCCATGCGGGACGTTTCGTTCCTGCTGCGCCCCGCGCACAACGAGCAGGTGGCCAAGATCCTCTCCGATCCCGAAGCCTCCCAGAACGACAAGGGAGTCGCAATGGCGTTCCTGCGCAACGCCGAGATCTCCGCCCAGTTCGAGCTTCCGGTCTGCCAGGACACCGGCACCGCCACGGTCGTCGCCAAGAAAGGCCAGCAGGTCTGGACCGGCGTCAAGGACGAAGAGTGGATCTCCAAGGGGGTCTACAAGACCTACACCGAAGAGAACCTGCGCTACTCCCAGACCGTGGCCCTGGACATGTACAAGGAGGTCAACACCGGTACCAACCTCCCGGCCCAGATCGACATCGCGGCCACCGACGGCGACTACTACAAATTCCTGTTCATGGCCAAGGGTGGCGGTTCGGCTAATAAGACCATGCTCTTCCAGGAGACCAAGGCCCTGCTCACCCCGGGCAAACTGGAAAAATTCCTGGTGGAAAAGATGAAGTACCTAGGCACCGCCGCCTGTCCTCCCTACCACATCGCCTTCGTCATCGGCGGCACCAGCGCCGACGCCTGCATGAAGACCGTCAAACTCGCCACCGCCAAGGAACTGGACGGCCTCCCCACTCAGGGGAACGAGCACGGTCAGGCCTTCCGCGATCTGGAACTGGAAGCGAAACTCCTTGAAGCGGCGCAGAAGTTGGGTATCGGCGCCCAGTTCGGCGGCAAATACTTTGCCCACGACGTGCGCGTCATCCGCCTGCCGCGCCACGGCGCATCCTGCCCGGTGGGCATGGCGGTATCCTGTTCGGCCGACCGCAACATCAAGGCCAAGATCACCAAGCACGGCCTGTTCGTGGAGGAGATGGACCGCAACCCCGGCCGCCTGATCCCCGACCAGTACCGCGGCAAGCACGGCCACGGCGTCAAGATCGACCTGAACAAACCCATGAAGGAGATCCTGGCCGAACTGACCAAGCACCCGGTGTCCACCCCCCTCCTCCTGAGCGGCACCATCGTGGTCGGTCGCGACATCGCCCACGCCAAGTTCAAGGAGATCATGGATAGCGGCAAGCCGCTGCCCGAGTACCTGCTGAAGCACCCGATCTACTACGCCGGCCCGGCCAAGACCCCGGCAGGCAAGCCCTCCGGCTCCTTCGGCCCCACCACCGCCGGCCGCATGGACTCCTATGTGGACGAACTGCAATCCCACGGCGGCGCGATGATCATGATCGCCAAGGGTAACCGTAGCCAGCAGGTTACGGACGCCTGCAAGAAATACGGCGGGTTCTACCTCGGCTCCATCGGCGGCCCGGCAGCGGTCCTGGCCGAGGAGAACATCAAAAAGGTCGAGTGCATCGACTTCCCGGAACTGGGGATGGAAGCGGTGTGGAAGATCGAAGTGGAGGACTTCCCAGCGTTCATCCTGGTGGACGACAAGGGGAACGACTTCTTCAAACAGCTTGGCTTGTAGAGATCCGTTGTTGATATGATGGTGATGCAAATGGCCACGGGAAACTGTGGCCATTTGCACATCCCCTTACCTCACCGCTTCTTATACGTCCCCATCAACTCCCCCTTGGCTAGGACATGCCCCTGCATGGCCCGTTCAAGATCGCCCTTGGTGGTGGAGCTGCCGAGCTTCAGCACGGTATCCAGGGCATAGACCCTGAAAAAATAGCGGTGGATCCCGGACGGCGGACAGGGGCCGCCGTAGCTGTTCCGATGCCAGTCGTTCTTCCCCTGGACGGCCTGGGGCGGCAGGCCGTGCTCGGGGATCTCCCGCGTCTGGGGCGGGATATTCCACACCACCCAGTGCACCCAGTCCCCCATGGGCGCATCAGGGTCATCCATGACCAGCGCCAAACTCTGGGTGGCCTGCGGCACCCTGCCGATGACGATGGCGGGGCTGGTATCGTTCCCGTCGCAGGTGTGGCGGGACGGTATGGCCTCCCCATGGCTAAAGCCCGGACTCGAAATGGTCAACGTTTCCATCCTGCGTCCCCCCTTTCCCTGAGCGGTCGCACATAGCACCCCAAGCGCTGCCAGCAGCAATGCCGCCAGCACGCGCCCCACCTTCCGTCCCCGTCCTTTCATTACAGCTTGTAGCCGATCGTGCGCAACAGGCCGTGCCGCTGCTGGCGCTCTTCAACCGATTCCACCCCCTTGGGGGCACAACCGTCGATCACCCCGAGGATGCCCCACCCCTGCATGGTAGAGGCGACGATCACCTGGAGCGGGTTGGCCGTGGCGCAATAGACGCAGCAGACCTCGGGGCAATTTTTTACCTGGTTGAGGATGTTGATGGGATAGGCGTCCCGCAGCAGGATGCAGAAAACATGGCCGGCGCCGATGGCCTTCAGCACGGTGGCACATCCTTTGATCAGCCCGTCGTCGTTCCCCTCGGTTCGGATCAGGCAGGGGCCGGACGCCTCGCTGAAGGCGACGCCGAAGCGGGCCTGAGGCACCGTGGTGGCGATGGCCTCGTACAGGTCCTCGGCGGTCTTGATGAAGTGGGTCTGGCCAAGGATGATGTTGCACCCTTCGGGATAGTCGATCTTGACGTTATGAATCTCCAACTGCATACCCCCTCCTTTGCGCCCGATTATTTCGGGCGCTTCCATGAAGCGTTGCGTTGCAATCGGGACGGCCGCGCTGAATTCCCCTTACCTGTCCAGTATCTCCCGCACCTTCCACAGGAGTTCCTGCGACTGGACCGGCTTCATGATAAGTTCGATCCCCTCATCATCCACGCCGCGATTCCGAATGAAATCCGCCGTGTATCCGCTGGCATAACACACCTTTATGCCCGGTTGCAGCCGCCTGATCTCTGCAACGGCCTCTTGACCGCTCTTCCTGGGCATGATGATATCCGTGAGGACCAAGTGAATCTTACCACGGTTTGCCATGAATTTCTCGACAGCCTCCTGCCCGTCCTCCGCCAGGATCACCTGATAGCCGTACCGGGTCAGGATATCGTCTAAAAGCCTGCGCACCCCAGCTTCGTCCTCGGCCACAAGGATCGTTTCAGTCCCGCCGTCGGGAGCAACCGGCTCCCCCGTTTCTTCGCGCGCCCCCTGCCCTCCCTCGCTCAGCGGTAGATATATCCTGAAGGTGGTGCCGTGTCCCGGTTCGCTGTAGACAGTGATAAAGCCGTTATGCTGCTTGACGATCCCGTAGACGATGGCCATGCCGAGGCCGGTCCCCTTGCCTTGCTCCTTGGTGGTAAAAAACGGCTCGAAGATTCTCTTGCGGGTCTGTTCATCCATGCCGCAGCCGGAATCGGAAACCGCTATGCAGGCATAACGGCCCGGCGTACCGTAACCATGGGTATGGATAAAGGAGTCGTCAACATCCAGGGTGTTCGTTTCGATGTTCAACAGCCCCCCCATTTGCATGGCATCCCGAGCATTGGTGGCCAGGTTGATCAGGACCTGTTCGATCTGGGCGCTATCCACGCGAACGGTAATCTCAGGGCGGTTGCAGATGGTTCTGAGCTGGATATCCTCGCCAATGACCCGGGCGAGGAACTTCTGGACATGCTGCACAATACCGTTGAGGTCGGCCAGCCTGAAATCCATGACCTCCTTGCGGCTGAAGGTGAGCAGCCCACGGGTCAACTGGGCCGCCTTCTCGGAAGAGGCGATAATCTGCTCGACCTCATCACGCTGGTGCGTATCCAGCTTCGGGTCCATCTGCAACAGATTGCAATACCCCATGATAACCGTGAGCACATTGTTGAAGTCATGGGCCACCCCTCCTGCAAGCTGGCCGATGGCCTCCATCTTCTGGGCCTGCCGGAGCTGCTCCTCCATGGCCCTCTGCTCGGTCATGTCATAGGCCAAGGAAAGCAGGCACTGGCGACCGTCAACCGTGATGAGTTCGCCGTAATACCTGCAGGTGATGTATTTTTTATCCTTTGAGCACAACCGCAATTCAACGCCCGAGGTGCGGCCCCTTTCCTCAAATTCGGTCAGCAGCACCTGTCGCTGGTCCGGCGTGATCCAGCCAAGCTCAAGCGATGTCCTGCCCACGGTTTCCTGGCGGCTGAAGCCGGATAGCTCGACGAATTTTTTGTTCACATCCAGAAAGCGGCCCTCCTCAACCGTGCTGATCGTCATGATGATGGGGGCGTTGTCGAAGGATTTGGAGAATTTTTCCTCGCTGAGGCGCACCGTTTCTTCGATCTGTCTCCGCTCGACAATCTCCTCTTCCAGAACCATCGCCTGTTCCTGGAGCGCCTTTTGGGCCACCTCACGCTCCACGATTTCATGTTCCAGCGCCACGGTCTGTTCATAAAGCTCCGTGGTTATGCGCCCCAGCCTGCGGGTCCCGAACCCGATGCCCCCCAGACCCAGCAACCAGATGAAGGCGTGGTTGATATATCCCCCCCGCATCTCCTTGGCCATCATGGCATAGATCGGCTCCAGGGGAACGGAGACGCTCAAGCCTCCCCGCACCTCACCCTCATGGTACCCCTGGGACGCATGGCACTTGAGGCAGGGTTTGTCGGCAAACAGCGACTTCATATAGCGATAGTACGGTTTACCGTCGATATGCTCTATCTCGCCGACCTCCGCAACCCCCCGTTCGAACGCCTGTAGCCCCCCCTTTTCCCAAAGGTCGGGGGCATTCTCGGCCCTGATCGGTTTGAGGCTGGTGATATGGCCGCGGCCGGTCCCTTTGTATTCCTGGGCCATTTCAAATACCTGACGCGTCATGTAGGCCGGGTTCATCAGGGTCAGCCGTTTACCGGAGGGGGTGGTTATATCCCGCTCGGGGATGTGGGACAGGTAGGGATTGGGTTGGGTGGATTCCGTCACCGGCACGTACACGCCGCCATGGCGGGATGCCCAGCGACGATAGAGGAGATCCTTCTCGAAGAAGGCCTGACTCTGCATCTTGCCGAGCAACAGCACATCCTCCTGATGTTGCCGGTGATCCCAGTACAGCGAGTACGCCACGAGCAATGTCCAGAACACCGCAATGATGGCGCCGAAACGCTGCATGCGGTTTCCGGGGGTAAGTCCGGTAGATGCGCCCTGTTGCATATGCCTCCCCCGTGCCTCGGCACGGCGACTATGCTGAAAAGCTTCGTTATTGTTTTGTAATTTTATCACAAATTGCCGGACAAGCAATCGCCTTCGGTCGCGACCACTTGACTCAAATTAACTGTAACTGCGGGCCGTTGTGGAAAGAACAACACGAGGACTCCGGCCAACACAGTGGCTCTCTTTAGAAGGGACACCGGGCAGCATCTGTGGTAGTCTTACGCCTATATCCCATTTTCACCACGGAGCACCCATGCGCATATGGATCGACGCCGACGCCTGCCCGCGGGTCATCGAGGAGATCGTCTTCCGGGCCTCGGAACGTCTCGATATCCCTGTCTGCCTGGTGGCCAACACCAGCTTGGCGAAACATCATTCCCGCCTGATCGATTCGGTGGTGGTGAGCGAGGGCTTTGACGTTGCCGACGACTACATTGCCGAACATGCCACCCCCGAAGACGTGGTCATAACCGCCGATATCCCGCTGGCGGCACGGATCGTAGCCAAGGGTGCGGTGGGGCTCGACCCGCGGGGCGAGTTCTACACCGAGGAAAATGTAGGCGAGCGCCTCTCCATGCGCGACCTGATGATGGAACTGCGCGATGCGGGCGTGGTACAGGGGGGGCCGGGCCAGTTCGGCGCGACTGACCGCCAGCGCTTTGCCTCCTCCCTGGACAGCCTGCTGACCCGAATGATCAAGGGTAGGAAACACTGAATTAACGATTGCTGTTGAGGCGGCAATGATGATATAAATAGTAATTGACCTGAGCCACAGGGATCGCCCCTGTGGTTTTTTATTTGTTCGAAAGGAACCGATACACATGATCACCGCTTCAAATGTCGCACTTTCCTACGGCAAACGCATCCTCTTCAAGGATGTGAACATCAAATTTACGCCAGGCAACTGCTATGGCCTGATCGGGGCCAACGGCGCCGGCAAGTCCACCTTCCTCAAGATACTCTCGGGGGAGATCACCCCGGACAAAGGGGAAATAGCCCTCGGCCCCCGGGAGCGCCTTGCGGTGCTACGCCAGGACCAGTTTGCCTTTGACGAGGAGACGGTCTTCAACACGGTTATCAGGGGGCATGAAGAGCTTTACAAAATCATGGTCGCGCGGGAGGCGATCTACTCCAAGGCCGACTTCAGCGAGGAGGACGGCGTCCGTTCGGCGGAGTTGGAGGCCGATTTTGCCGAGATGAACGGTTACGAGGCCGAGTCGGAGGCAGCGGTGCTGCTGAACGGGCTGGGCATCCCCGAGGAACTCCGCACGAAAAAGATGAAGGAGTTGGAGGGGGGCGACAAGGTGCGCGTGCTGCTGGCCCAGGCCCTGTTCGGCAATCCGGACGTGCTGCTCCTGGACGAGCCGACCAACAACCTGGACCTAAAGTCCATCTCCTGGCTGGAGGATTTCCTCTTCCGCTTCACCAACACGGTGATCGTGGTCTCCCATGACCGTCACTTTCTCAATCAGGTCTGCACCCATACCGCCGACATCGACTTCAGCCGCATCCAGGTCTACGTGGGCAACTACGATTTCTGGTACCACGCCAGCCAGTTGAACCTGAAGCAGCGCCAGAACGAGAACCGCAAGGTGTCGGAGAAGGCCGAGGAGCTGAAGGCCTTTATCCAGCGTTTTTCCTCCAACGCCTCCAAGGCCAAGCAGGCCACCTCGCGCAAGAAGCTCCTGGACAAGCTGACCCTGGAGGAGATGCCGGTGTCGTCACGCAAGTACCCCCACGTCATGTTCAAGGCGGAGCGCCCCTGCGGCGACATTATCCTGGAGATAACAGGCCTCACCAAGGAGATCGACGGAGTCAAGGTGCTGGACAACCTGGACTTGATCATCCGCAAGAACGATAAGGTAGCCTTTGTCGGTGGCAACGGCCTGGCCCGCACCACTTTGTTCCAGATTCTGGCCGGCGAACTGGAGCCGGACAGCGGCTCGTTCCGCTGGGGCGTGACCATTACCAACACCTATTTCCCCAAGGAGAACAGCAGCTATTTCGAGAAGGACCTGAGCCTGATCGACTGGTTGGGACAGTATTCGCCCCCCACCGAGGGCGAAACCTTTGCCCGGGGGTTTCTGGGGAGGATGCTCTTCTCCGGCGACGAGGCGATGAAGAAGACCTCGGTCCTCTCCGGCGGCGAGCGGGTACGCTGCATGCTGTCCCGCATGATGCTCTCCGGCGCCAACGTGCTGATCCTGGACGAGCCGACCAACCACCTGGACCTGGAGTCGATCACCGCCCTGAACGACGGGCTCATCGCCTTCCCGGAGGTAGTGCTGTTCGCTTCCCACGACCACGAGTTCGTCGCCACCATTGCCAATCGGATCATCGAAATTACCCCCGGCGGCATCATCGACCGCGTCATGGCGTTCGACGAATACCTGGAGAGCGAAGATGTGGTCCGGGAGCGGGACGAGTTGTACCACGGTCATGCAGAACTGAGCCTGTAGGGAGTCCCGACAACCGGTCATGCCTCTTTGCCCCCCGCCCCGTTGCCATCCGCAGCGGGGCGTTTTCGTGTCTGCACAAAATACATTTGCATCCCAAACAGATCATGGCAATATACTTAGTACGATCACACGATGACCGCCATTAAGACGGCGCAATGATCAGGCGGAAGATATTATTCACACGAACGGGGATACCATGCTAGACAACGACGACTTGGAACAACCAAACGAAGATGAGTCTGAAGGCGAAAGCTTTGCCGAGATGTTCGAGCAGAGTGCGAAACAGCATACCCAGTGGCTGGAGCCGGGGCAGAAAGTGACGGCGCGGGTATTGAAAGTCGGTACGGAATGGATCTTCATCGATACCGGCCAAAAGGGCGAAGGTGTCGTCGATGTGAAAGAATTCATGGACCTGGATGGTAATGTGACCGCAAAAATCGGCGACAGCATCGCCGCCTATTTCCTCTCGTCGAGCCACGGCGAGATGCGCTTCACCACCAGGATCGGCGGCGGCGCATCGGGCAATGCCCAACTGGAAGAGGCATTCCAGAGCGGCGTTCCGGTGGAAGGGATGGTGGAGAAGGAGATCAAGGGAGGGTACGAGATCAAGCTGGCCGGTACGACCCGCGCTTTCTGCCCATTTTCCCAGTTGTCGCTGCGCCGCACCGACAACCCGGCCGCGTTTATCGGCACCCGCCTGCCGTTCCGCATCACCGCCTACGATGAAAAGGGACGCAACATCGTGGTCTCCCGCCGCGCCCTGCTGGAAGAGGAACAGCGCCGTCTCAGGGAAGAGGTCCAGGCCGGCATCAGCGAAGGCATGACGGTCAGCGGCACGGTCACCTCCCTGCAAGAGTATGGTGCCTTTGTGGATATCGGCGGCCTGGAAGGGCTGCTCCCCATCTCCGAGATCGGCTGGAGCAGGGTCAAGGATGTGAGCGAGGTTCTGAGCGTCGGCCAGCAGATAAAGGTGGTAATCAAAACCATCGACCGGGAGAAGGAGCGTATCTCTCTGAGCCTCAAGGACACCCTGGCCAACCCGTGGGACCTGGCGGTGCAGACCTATCCCGAGGGTTCCTTCCATACCGGCGTTGTTTCGCGCCTCGCCCCTTTCGGCGCCTTCGTCACCCTGACCGACGGGATCGACGGGCTGATCCACATCTCAAAGTTGGGAGGAGGCAAGCGTATCAACCACCCGCGCGAGGTGCTCAAAGAGGGTGAAACCATCGAGGTCAAGGTCGAGAGCGTGGACCGCGCCGAGCGACGAATCTCCCTGAGTCTGGCCGGTGCGGCCCGGGCCGCCGAAGAGGAGGAGGCCACCCTGTCCGAGTTCCGCCGCCAGGCGGATGAGGCGCCCACGGGAATGGGGACATTTGGCGACCTGCTGCTTGCCAAGGCCAAAAAGAACAAAAAATAGCGTCATGGGTTATGCCGTCCATAACCGTTACGCGACAGGGCAAGGAACGTCGGCAGATGCGTTTCCTTGCCCCGTTCTTTTGTGGGCAACAAAAAATTAATACCCCCTTCCGCACGGCGTCTCACGCGGTTTCATAGTTACGACAACCCCGTGCAAAAAACATGTTGACAGGGTGATGCAAATCATATAGTTTAATATTAAACAATATGACATTAAGTAATTATTCGAGAAGAGCCCATGAAACCGACCGACACCACAACCTATCGCGCTTTAAACACCTACACCAAACTGATGCGCGCGGCGGAATCGGTGACCAGCCGCGTGGGACGCAACATGGCGGCTGCCGACCTGACCATCAGCCAGTTTGGGGTATTGGAGGCGCTGTTGCATAAGGGTCCATTGTGCCAACGGGACATCGCGGCCAAGATCCTCAAAAGCACCGGTAATATCACCCTGGTCATCGACAACCTGGAAAAGAGAGGCTTGGTACGGCGCGAACGCATCAACGAAGATCGGCGCTACCTGACCATCCAGCTCACCGACCATGGGTTGGAGTTGATCCACGAAGTCTTTGCCAGGGTTGAGGCGGCAATTGTGGCGGAAATGAAGGTACTTACCCACGACGAGCAGGAGACCCTGGGTACCCTGTGTAAAAAACTCGGTTTACGGGAAGGGAGGGGATAGGAGCAGGACGTTTTTTTATTCAGATAGTTTGACATTCAATCACACTACTTTAAACCACTTGCAGCGAAAGGAGAATCACCATGAAACGCATCATCACAGCCATCAGCATGATCATCGCCCTCGCCCTGCCCGGCCTGGCAGCAGCATCCAGCTGGACTATCGATCAGGATCATTCCAATGTCGGCTTCAAGGTCAAGCACCTGATGGTCAGCAACGTTAAAGGCGAGTTCCGTAACTTCAACGGCACGCTGGAGATCGACGATAAGGACGTAACCAAGTCAAAGGTCTCCGTCAACATCGAGACTCCCTCCATCACCACCGGGGTCACCAAGCGGGACGATCACCTGAAAAGCCCCGACTTCTTCGATGTGGCCAAATACCCGGCCATGACCTTTGTCTCCAAAAAGGTCAAAAAGGCTGGCAACAACAAACTGAAAGTCTACGGCGATCTTACCCTGCACGGCATAACCAGGGAAGTTGTGCTTGACGTGGAAGGCCCCTCCAAGGCCTACAAAGACCCCTGGGGCAACACCAAACGCGGTGCAACCGCGACCACCAAGGTCAATCGCAAGGACTTCGGTCTGACCTGGAACAAAGCCATAGAATCGGGCGGCGTGATGGTCGGCGAAGAGGTCACCATCACCCTGGAAGTGGAATTACTGCAGAAAAAATAGCGTCGGGTCTTGCGACTCGGCACGGTAACACCACCCCCTGAGGGCCGGAGAGCCGGTTCGGCTTCCCGGCCCTCAGGGGGATTGCACGAGGTGAAATACCATGAGACCAATCCTACCGACACTTTTCATCTCCCACGGGGCCCCCACCCTATTGATCGACCCGGTACCGACCCGCGACTTCCTGCTCACACTGGGTGCCAACATGGAACGGCCGCGGGCGATTGTCTGCATCTCGGCCCACTGGACCACCCGCGTCCCCACGGCGACCCATACGGCGCAGCCGGACCTGATCTACGACTTCGGCGGCTTTCCCGATGAACTTTACCGCATGACCTACCCGGCTCCGGGCGACCCGGCTCTTGCCGAACGCATCACCCAACTCCTGGAGAATCGCGGCATCGAAGTGAGCCGGGATGAGACACGAGGCCTCGACCATGGGGCCTGGGTGCCGCTCAAACTGATGTATCCCCACGCGGATATCCCGGTGGTCCAACTGTCGGTGCAACCGCACCTGAGCCCGGCCCACCATATGGCAATCGGAGCGGCTCTCCGTCCCTTGCGGGAGGAGGGGGTGCTGATCCTGGCCAGCGGCTCGGCGACCCACAATCTCAGGGATTTTTTCGGGCGGGCCATCGACGCTCCGCCGCAGCCGTATGCTGAGGAATTTGATGACTGGCTCTGCCAGGCCGTGGAGACCAATGACCGGGACTCGCTGCTGGATTACCGGAATACGGGACCGAATGCCTTGGCTAACCACCCGACGCCGGAGCACTTCCTGCCGTTGTTTGTCGCCATGGGGGCCGGAGACACGGGCAAAGTGCTGCACCGGGCCTTCACCTACGGGGTTATCTCCATGGGAGCCTTCGCCTGGGAGTAATCATTGCCTTAGCCGCATCCGCGTAAGACGTACAAAAAGGGCTGCCGCTTTTTCGGAAAGCGGCCGCCCTTTTTTGTACCCTTTGTTGCCTGCCGGCGTCCCGCACGTGAACCGCCTGCGGGACGCCGGCTCCAAAATGGGCGGCTTCCTGCTATTTCGTCTTGGCGGGGGAGAGTGTCTTCAGGTAGGAGACGAGCGAAGCCAGGTCAGGAGAACCGGACGGGAGGGCCTTTCCCTTGAGCGCTTTCACAATGCACTGGTTTACAACCTTTTCAAGCTTTTTGGGGGCAGAGGCAGCGGCCTTTTCCAGCCCACTGCCCCCAGGATGGCAACTGGCGCAACTTTTACCGTTTGTCCCCAGGGCGGCGCTGTTGAACAGCTCTTTACCCCGCTCAGGGGAAGACGAAACAGCCGCCATTGCACTACTTACCGACACGGCCAACAGGGTGAGAGTTGCCACGGACATTTTCATGCTGTTGCTCCTTGAATGAAATGAATTCCTCTCAGGAGATGCTACCCGTGAAGTTCTCTTTGTCAAATTGTGTTCGAACAAAAAAAAGCAAAAACGCCCCCGCGAATGCTCCGCGGCAGCGGTATACACATTTGCCGCAGGCCCAGGTTTGGAATAGAGTGTATAAAATCTGTATTATCAGCATAAAAGGAGATGCCCCATGCGCTGCAACCATGCCCTTATTTTACTCGCTGCACTGTTTGCTCTGACCGCAACCGCGGCCTGTACCAAGAATGACGCCAACAGACCGGTGGAAAAACCCTCCGAACAGACGGTGTCAGCCCCGGCACAAAAACTGACCGGAGAACAACTTTTCAAAGCCAAATGCGCCCAATGCCACAAGATCAAGGATCAGGGCGGCGTGGTCGGCCCCGATCTGACAGCCGTCGCCTCCCGGAAAGATGCTGCCGGCCTCCAGGATTTCATCAAGGATCCCAAAAAGCAAAACCCCTCAACCGCCATGCCGTCCTTCGCCGACCTGCCGGCCGACGACCTCAAGGCTATTGTCGACTATCTGGGTAACCTCAAGTAATTTCCACATGTTCCCTATCCTGACACAACAAAGGGTTAGCCGTCAGGCTAACCCTTTGTTGTGTCAGGGCGCATCCATCCATACCTATTCTCGCCAGTAACCGGGTTATTCATCCCCTGAGTGAATCCTGCGCCTCACCCTCGGCCGGATCGGTACGCTCTGCGCCGGCGGCGTTCCAGCCGGGGTGACAACCGGTTGTGGAACAGGATTCGGCGGAGCGGCCTGGGGGGACACCGGTTTGTCCTGTGGTTGGACCGGAGGTTGCGCGGGCGCGGCCTGTTGGGGTGGTGCTGTGGATGGTGCGGCCGGTGCTCCGGCCTGGACCGCCTCGATGTGCAGAGGCTTTGCCCGGGCCTTGTAACGCGCGGGAATCTCGTACTCCTTGTTGGTGTAGTGGGCTACCCCCCGCCCATCGATCCACTTATAGACATCGGCCTGGGCGCTGGATGCCAGCATCAGCGCCATGACCACCAGCAATCGTTTCATGGTCTACTCCCTCTCTGTTGACCCTCTTGATGCCCCCACATCCAAAATCAATGACCGATCCCGCGGGCGACGAGCACAAAAATCCTCCATCCAAGCACACCCACCGTGGTAGCGGCACACAGTAGGGCCAGAAGCCTATGCAAGGCGTTCTCCTTACTGCGCTCATCATACCCCAAAAGCAGACCCAGTACGATCCCGCCGATAATACCGCCGCCATGGGCCCAGTTGTTGATACCCGGCATGATGAAACCGAACAGCGCCAATCCGAGCACCCAGCCGCTAACCTCCCGGAAGACCGTGGCCCCGTAGACGCCGCCACGGCTGCGGCCATAGTAGAGCAACGAACCGATGAGGCTGCAAATGGCCCCCGAGGCGCCTATGGTAAAGGGAACCCCCGCCAGATAGGAAACAAGGTAACCGCAGACGCCCCCCAGGGTGTAGATAACGAACATGCGGCCTGGCCCGTACTCCTGGGTGACCCAGGGGGCTATCTGGCGCAGCGCCATCAGGTTGAAGATAAGGTGCAGAATGCCGCCATGCAGGTAGTTGGCGGTGATCACCGTCCAGTATCCGTTGTACCCGTCGATGGGCTCTGTTCCGGTCGCCCCCAGCAGCATAAGGCTCATCTGGTCCGGGCTGAGCATGGTCAGCAGGCCGGCGGCATTTCCGCGCCCCATGCTGAGGATGATGGAGAACGCATAGATGATGATATTGACGGTGATGATGGCCTTGACCAGCCAGGCCCCATCGACCCCGCCCTGCACCCAGGCTGTGGGACGCCACCAGGCACTGGAACGTTGCGCCCCGCACCAGGAGCAGACGGATTCTTCGCTGCCGATCAGTTGACGGCAGCGGGGACAGAGCATTGCCTTTTGCGTCATTATGGTAACTCCAACGGTAATTTTAGTGTCCTGGTTCTGCCAAACGACGGCAGCTGGTCAGAGCGCCCCCAGCACCTTCAACAGGTGGGGCACCATCTGCTTCTTGCGGGACATGACCCCTTTCAGTTCATACAGGCGGGGCTCCAACTGGGGATAGCCCATGATATGGGCCAGTTCGTTTTTCCCCTCTACCAGGAAAAGCGTGCTTTCGGTGTAGATGTCCGTTACCATCAGGCCCGCCATGTGCAGCCCTTCCTCTTCCTTGACCTGTTTGAGCACCTGACGCAGATCGTCTTTGAGCTCGTAGAACTCGTCGAAACCGACCACCTCGACCTGACCGACGCCGAAAAGGGTATCATGGGCCGTGAAGTGTTTGAAATCTGAGCGAACGGCCTTTTCCAACGACCCATAGGCCTTGAAACCGCTGCATGAGGAAAATATGTCCCTGCCGAAAGCCACGTGGTCCAGGCCGGCCCGTTCTTCCAGCCAGGCCACCATCTCCCGGTCCCGTTCGGTGGTGGTGGGGGACTTGAGGATGACCGTGTCTGACATGATACCGGCCAGGAGCAGGGCAGCGATGGGCTTTTCCGGCTCCAGTCCCCGTTCCCGGTAGAGGGTCGCAACCACCGTGCAGGTGCTTCCCACGGGGGCCGTCATGAACGTAATCGGTTGATTGCTGGGGGGGTTGCCCAGCTTGTGGTGGTCGATCACCTCCAGAATCTCCACCGTCTCCGCCCCCGGCACGGCCTGCCCCAGTTCGTTGTGATCCACCAGGATCAAAGCATAGGGGAAAGAGGCAAGAAGCGACGACTTGGTGGCGACCCCGGCGATGGAACCGTCCTCTTCCACGGCCACCACCGCAGGCTCGCCCGAGTGGAGCAGCTTGAGACGCAGGTGTTCCAGCGGTTCGCCGACGCCGACCCGTTCAAATCCCGGCTCGATGAAACAGGCCAGGGGCGTGGAGAGGCGGGCCAGCCAGGCGGCCGTGGCGGTGTCGTGGGGCGTCGAAAGGATTGCGACGCCGGCCTCCCTGCCTTTGGCGACCAGATCGTCCCCGACCGCCAAACCACCGGTCACCACCAAAATCCGCACCCCTTTGTCGATGGCCGCCTGTTGGATGGAGGGGCGGTCTCCGGTCATGACCAGCATGGTCGCCGGGTCATAACCGGCAATTCTGGAGAGAAAGGAATCCTCTTCCATGGCGCCGATGAAGAGGTGGAGGTGCTCCAGTTCGTCCGACGCTCCACCAGACAGAAAGGTTGCATCCAGGCTGCCGGCAAGAGCGGAGAGCGAGCTATCCACACCCCGTTTGCGGTCGGAGCCTGCCACCAGATATTTTTCCGACAGTTTGAGAAGGGAGACAATGCCGATGGGAGCATTCGCCCCATCCACCACCGGCAGCACCCTGATACTATGGCGATGGAACAGCGCCAAGGCTTCCCTGAGCGGCATTTCCGCCCCTGCGGTGACCGGTTGGCGTTTTATGACGTCGCGCACCTTGGGGTGAATATCGGCCAGGTAAACCGGCAACTCAATGCCGAGGCGGCCAAGGATATACAGGGTTTGGGGATTGGGCGAGCCCGCCATGGCAGCCTTGACGTTGGCATGGCCGAGTTGCTTCTTCAACTCCGCGTAGCCGATGGCCGCCGCTATGGAGTCGGTATCGGGGTTTTTGTGCCCGATGACATATATCTGTTTGTTCATGGTTGCTCCTGCACATTTTTGTGGGGCCAGTATAGGGATGGCGGACGACATTGTCAAACAGGCCCCTGCCCCGCGCCATGCGACAGTCCGCAGAATGGCGGATTTACATTGGCGCAAAATCGTGCTACATGTCCGTTTTACAATATGTTATGAGCCCCCAAAAGGAACCATCATGAAAACAGCATTGCGCATAGTGCTCGGACTGATCCTGCTGACTGCCTCAATCGCCAAACTGAGCAACATGTCGGGCTTCGTAGCGGTATTGCATTCGTATCACATATTTCCCCAGGGACTGCACTGGCCGGCGGCAATCATGATCAGCGGCGCCGAACTGGTGATCGGTTCCTGGCTTTTTTGGGGGCGCCATCTGCGGCAGGCGGCCTGGACCTCGTTGGTGCTGCATAGCGTCTATGCCTGTTTTGCCGCCTTCATGCTCCTGCGCAACGTGCCGATTCTCAACTGCGGCTGTTTCGGTTCCTACCTTGCCCGTCCCCTTTCCTGGATGACGGTGGGACAGAACCTGGTACTGGTTGCCCTGTCGCTGCTGCTGGCCCGGCTCGCCCGCCCGGTCAGGTCGTTGTACACCCGCTGAGCAGAGCCATCGTACCAGATGAAAGCAGCTTTACCGGTGTGATGCACGCCACTTCCTAAACGGCAGCAAGAGGTTTTCGGCTGTAACCCCCTGCCGTTTCGGTACAATGAAGCAGAAGTCTGCCATACACGATCACGCTTCAATCATAGCCGCTGCTTCGTTGCAACACAATTAATGGCAAGGAGGACATCATGGGGTCAAGAGCACGTGAAATCATCGGCATGGATGTGGATGAACTCATCGACCTGTTACGACGGGCCTTTTGCGATGAGTGGTTTGCGTATCATCAGTACTGGCTGGGCGCCAAGCTGGTGAAAGGCCCCATGAAGGATGCGGTCGGGGCCGAACTGCTCCAGCATGCCACCGAGGAGTTGCTGCACGCCGACATGGTCGCCCTGCGGATCATCCAGCTCGGCGGGACCCCGGTCACCAAACCGGAAGATTGGTACAAGTTGACCAACTGCGGCTACGAGGCCCCGGACGATCCGTTTGTCAAAGTCATCCTCGACCAGAACATCAAGGGAGAGCAGTGCGCCATCGGCGTCTATAGCCGGCTTCTGGAGGTGACCAAGGACAAGGATCCCATCACCCATAACATGGTGCTGCAGATCCTCCAGCAGGAAATCGAGCATGAGGAAGACCTGCAGGCGCTTCTGGAGGATTTTGACTTGATGATGAGGGCCTTCAAGGGGTGAGAACCGGAAGGTCGGACCACATCTCATCAATGACCCACCGGGAGTTCTGCATGACCGATAGTGATGCGCACAAGGAGTTCGATAATGGCCTGATCCTGTTCAAGACCGGCAGTATCCTGAGGGCATTGGGGCATTTCGAAAGATCCATGGAGGCGCAGCCAACCCCCCTCTGCGCCTCCTATTACGCCTATTGCATGGCAAAGGAGCGGGGCCATGTCACAAAGGGGGTGGCCCTGTGCCGCGAAGCGTTGACACAGGAGCCGGGCAATCCGGTTCATTATCTGAACCTTGCCCGCATCCACCTGTTGGGGCCAAACAAAGAGGATGCCCTCAAGGTCCTCAGGGAGGGGATCCAGCACGCCCCTGATCCGGAACTTGCTGCGCTGCTTGCCGTGGTCGGCGTGCGGAAACCGCCGGTCATGTCATTTTTGCATCGCGACAATCCCATCAACAAATTCCTCGGCATCCTGTTCACGAGACTTGGCATGCGCTAACGTTCCGTACGTTTAGTCATGGGACACGGGGCAAAGGGGTCGTTGAAAGAGGTGCAACCACGGGAGGAACCGATGCCCCTGCATACCATCACGATCTTCCTCGGTTCGTTCCTCCTGTTCCAACTCCAGCCGCTTGTCGGCCGCTCCATCCTTCCCTGGTTCGGCGGCGGGCCTGCCGTCTGGGCGACCTGCATGGTTTTCTTCCAGGTCGGGCTTTTGGCCGGCTACTCCTATGCCCATGGCGTCTCGACCCTGAGCCGGACGCGGCAGGCATGCCTCCATGGCGGATTCCTGATCGCTTCCCTCATCCTGTTGCCGGTCTCTCCCGCCGCGGATATCTGGAAACCTGCTCCGGGGAGCCCACCCGCACCGACGATCCTTGCACTCCTGGCGACCACCATCGGATTACCGTACCTCACGCTCTGCGCCTCGGCTCCCCTTGTCCAACATTGGTTCCAGCACGATTTTCCGAAGCGTTCGCCCTACCGGCTCTACTCCTTCTCCAACATCGCCTCGCTGTTGGCCCTTGCAAGCTACCCGTTCGTCGTCGAGCCCCTGCTCTCCCTCCGGCATCAGGCCATTGTCTGGAGCTGGGGGTTCGGCCTCTACAGCCTGGCCTGTGCCGCCTGCGTCCTGCGGCCGGTTCTTTCCGGCACATTTCGCACCGCCATAACCACAAATGGCGGTCAACCTGAACGGAGAGAGGATGCGACCGGACCGGCGATCTCAGCCGCCGATCTGCTATTCTGGCTGCTGCTCTCGGCATGCGGTTCCGCCCTGCTGCTGGCGACAACGAACCAGCTCTGCCAGGAGGTGGCGGTGATCCCCTTTCTCTGGGTTGTCCCCCTCGCCCTCTACCTGTTCAGCTTCGTTATCTGTTTCCGCAACGACCAGAGTTATGACCGGGTTCTGTGGGGCATCCTTCTGCCCGGCTTTCTGGTCCCCGCCTGCTCGGTCTTCGCTTTGGGCGCCAGGGTGTCATTGCCGCTGCAGATCATCGTCTACCTCGCCGCACTGTTCGCCGGCTGTATGGTCTGCCACGGCGAACTGGTGCGCTCCCGCCCCCACCCCACCCGCCTGACGACCTTTTACCTGGCGCTATCAGCAGGCGGGGCGCTGGGCGGTATGTTCGTCGCATTGGCCGCGCCAGCCCTTTTCACCAACTTTTGGGAGTATCCGGTCACGTGGTGGGCCACCTGTCTCACCGTTGTTGCCGCCTGGCGCCGAAGCGGCTTCTTCAGCCGCGCCCCGCACTGGCTGATGCCGCTCGCAGGCTGCGGCATCGTTCTGCTCGTCATTACTACGGCACATCCGCTGCTGAGTTATGCGCCCTATACCGACACGGTCACCCGCAATTTTTACGGGGTCCTGCGGGTGGTAAAACACCTGGAGAGTTCCGGCGAAATGCGAACCTTGATGCATGGTGCCATCACCCACGGCATCCAGTTCGTGGAACCGGGGAGACGCCGCCTCGCCACGTCGTACTATGGCCCCGGGAGCGGTGCCGGGCTTGCCCTGCTCCTCCATCCGCGCCGAGCACTCCACCTGCCGTTACGGGTCGGCGTTATCGGTCTCGGGACCGGTTCCATCGCGGTGTACGGACTTCCGGAGGATCTGTTCCGATTCTATGAGATCAACCCGGCGGTCATCACCATTGCCCGGGAACGTTTTTCGTACCTTGCCGATTCCGCCGCCCGGATCGAGACGGCTACCGGCGACGCGCGGTTGCTGCTGGAAGCGGAGCTTGTATCGGGACGGCAGCAGCAATTCGACATCATGGTGGTGGATGCCTTCAGCAGCGACGCCATCCCGATCCACCTCCTGACCAGGGAATGTTTCGCCGTGTACGGCCGCCATCTGCGCCCTGACGGCATCATCGCCATCAATGTCACCAACCGTTTCCTCGACCTCGCCCCCCTCATCAGAACCGAGGGAGAACGGGAAGGCTTTCGCGTAGCGTCCGTCAGTTCACCGGCCGATAGCCCAAACGGCATCTTCAAGGCCGACTGGATGCTGCTCACCAAGAACGCGAAATTCATAAACGATGCCGCACTGCGGAGCAGGCTCACGCCACTACCGCCAGCGGCGGCCCGACCCTGGACGGACGACTACGCCAGCCTGTGGCCTTTGGTGAAGTTCTAGGGGGTGTCCGTAATGAGCGCGCCGATGGGGCAACTCGCGATGCAGGCGCCGCAACGGGTGCAGCGCTCCGCGGACACGATACGGGCCGCCTTGCGGTGTCCCTGTTGTTCAAGCGTTACCAAATGGAGAAGACAGGCGGCCACGCACCGGCCGCAACCGGAGCAGTGATCGACGGCCACGCGGGGTACTGACGGGGAGGAACCTAAAAGAGGCCCAGATCGAGCTGTTTCCATGTAAATTCAGGCTTCTGGGTGGTACGGCTGAAGGGGTAGTAGCGGGGACACTTGGCAACGACGGCATTTGCCGCCTGTTTGCACGTGCGACGACATGAACCGCACAATCGGTTGGGGGATGCCTGCTTCATTTCCTTGTTCCTGGGGGACATGGTTACCCTCATAGGTCGGGGGAGCGGTTTGACGCGCCGCTCCCCCGGTTCAGTCATTTTCAGGCTACAAAACGTACCCAGTCGAACGTATCGGCAATCTTGCCGGTCTGGATGCCGGTCAGGGTGTCATACAACCTTTGGGTCAGACGTCCCACCCCCTGCCCCACGGAGACGCACTCGTCCTTGTAGCAGAGCTTGCCGACCGGCGTAATCACCGCTGCCGTACCGCTGCCGAAGGCCTCGGTGACCTTGCCGCTCTTGAAATCGGCCATAAGTTCGTTGACATCGATGGGACGTTCCTCCACCGTGCATCCCAGGGTCGTGGCCAGCTTGAGCACCGAGTCGCGGGTAACACCGGCAAGGATCGAACCGGCCAAGGGGGCGGTGACGATGTGGTTGCCGTAGACGAAGAACATATTCATGGCCCCGACCTCTTCGATGTAGCGCCGTTCACGGCCATCCAGCCAGAGCACTTGATCGAATCCCTTTTTCTTGGCATCCTGGCCGGCCTTCATCGAGCTGGCATAATTACCGCCGGTCTTGGCTTCGCCGGTGCCGCCCGGCGTGGCGCGTACATACTTGTCTTCCACCAGGATGCTGACCGGGTTGAATCCGGCGGCATAATAGGCGCCCACCGGTGAGGCAATAACATAGAAATAGTAATGGTCGGAGCTTTTCACCCCCAGCACCGGTTCAACGGCGATCATGGCGGGCCGGATATAGAGGGAGGTCCCGGGTGCGGTGGGAATCCAGTCGCGCTCCAGGGAAACCAGTTTCTCGATACCGTTCAAAAAGAGATCTTCGGGAACCTCGGGCATGCAGAGGCGTTCCGCCGAGGTTTGAAAACGCCGGGCGTTCATCTCGGGACGAAACAGGGCGACCCTGCCGTCATCCCACTTGTAGGCCTTGAGCCCTTCGAAAATCTCCTGGGCATAGTGAAACACCAGACAAGCCGGGTCGAGCACGAACGGCTCGTAAGGTTTGACGCGGGCATCGTGCCACCCTTTACCGGCACTCCATTCGGCCAGAAACATCCGATCGGTAAATATCTTGCCAAAGCCGAGATGCGACTCGTCCTTGAACTTTGCCTTCATCTTATCAGCGGACAACGGTAGTACTGAAATATCCATGAAGCGCCTCCGGAAATGATGCCATGACAATGTCATCGGAATAATTTGTCTAGAAACTATATCAATTTCCTCTAGCACTTTCAACCCTAGTTTTGATGATGTAAAAAGGGCAAAAATAAGGCATATTGTCAATTATGCTGCGTCGCCTGCTACGTGCCCCAATGGAAGCGGCTGCGGTATTCGCGCCCATGGGAGCATCGAGCAGCTATTCGCGCTGCGAAAAATGAGATGGAGGCTTTGTCATGAAAAGATTGCTGTCAGTCGCGGCCTGCATTGGGCTCATGCCCCTGTTTGCAGCATCGCCGTCCTTTGGAGAGGCGGCCAAGGATTATACCGATGCCACTACCGGCATCCGGTTTGCCCGCATCACCGGCGGCTGTTTCAAGATGGGCGACACCTTTGGTGATGGCGCCAGCAACGAGAAACCGCCTCACGATGTCTGTGTCTCCGACTTCAGCATGGCAAAGCAGGAAACAACCCAGAACCAATGGAAAGTGGTGATGGGGAACAATCCGTCGTTTTTCAAGAGCTGCGGCGACGATTGTCCGACGGAGAACGTAAGTTGGAATGACGTGCAGGAGTTCATCAGCAAGCTTAACAAACTAAGCGGTAAGGAGTACCGCCTGCCTACCGAGGCAGAATGGGAGTACGCCTGCCGTAGCGGCGGCAAGAGCGAAAAATTCTGTGGCGGCAACGATGTGGAGGCAGTGGCATGGTACTTCAGCACCTCGGGCGACCGCACCCAACGTGTGGCGAGGAAGCGGCCCAACGGTCTGGGTATCTACGACATGAGCGGTAATGTCTGGGAATGGGTCAGCGATTGGTATGACGAGAAATTTTCCAGCATCAAGGACAATCCACAGGGGCCTTCAACTGGCTCAAACCGCGTCATCCGTGGCGGCGGCTGGTTCATGCTTCCCAAGAATGTCAGGGCCTCGGTGCGCAGTTCCCTGGAGCCGGAAGTGCACACCTATGACGTGGGATTCCGTCTGGTCATTACGGCCCCCTGACCCACCGGGTCAGGGAACGGCAGAGGCGCCGAAAGCGGCTTGTCACTCATCTCTTTTGTAACCGAAACGTTCCCGGCAGTGGATGCAATTCTTATGGTCGGCACATGGTTTCAAGAGGGAGATGAGAATCAGGTAGAGCAACATGATTTCCTGGACCACGAGACTGATATGGTTCAGGTAGTAGGCGCGATAGTAACCGGGTATGGTAAAGACCATGAACTGGTTGATCTTGCAGATAATCTCCAACTCCCGCAACCATGGGGCAAGCCATATCAGGCCGAATGCCACGGCAATCAGGCTGCCCAGCCATTTTTTGATCACCCACCGGCAGGCAAATAATTGCAGTTTTTTGCAGAAGCAGAGAAATACTCCGCTCAATATACTGATGATCACCGACGGACCGATCAGATAGTTGTCCAGATAGTGGATTCCCAGGTTGAAAGCGTTCAACTCCGCAGTGCTGCCGGATTCATGGTTGAGATAGAGCAGAACCCCGATACAGACGACGGTCCCAAACCAGATGCAGGATGAAATGATATGCGTGAACTTGAGTACGATGCTGACGGTACTGTATTCCTCAAGTACCTGCATGATTTAGTACCTCCCCGCCCGATACGCCTCTTCTCACCTTATATACTATAATCCGATGCAGACAAATTGCACATAATGTATACGGGACACCAGCGAAACAAGTCGGAGCGGCCTGATTAATCGACAACCCAATAAAAAAACCCCGCCTCTTGCGAGGCGGGGCAGGTACGGTGTCACAACTGAAAGTTACAACATTTCCATTTAAGGATGGAGCTTCATCGGTACAAAATCGGTTGCTTTAGTGGCACTTCCAGATTTTGCTTGGCTGTAATGGGTACCTGACAACCAAATCATTGATTCGGTGGCAAGAGCCTGAGTAGCAGGTACCAAGGAATTGTTGACATACACGTTAACATTATATCCATTATAGATTGCCGGATTCAACGTCCTCGCAGTTGTAAGCGTCGAGAAGTTCATCACCCCGTCATCGAGGAAGTCTATGGTGTCATATACCAACCGTTGCGAGAAGGTACGGCCATGAACATAGGCGCCTGGTTCACGGGTAAGAAGGTTAAAGTTGAAGCAGGCCCCCATTACCTTCTTGCCTAAGGTCTGGTTATTGGTACCGCGGGTCCAGTCCTTTACCTGCTGTTTTTTGCCGCCCTTCAGCGGTAGATTTTCGTCGTAGAAATAGGGATAGTTAGCTTGATCAAAACTGATTTGCCACTTGGTCAGCAGCAATTGCTGGATCAGAGCGAGGCCGTTCTGGAACGCATCAGACTGTCCCGTAAGCTGAGTATTAACGAGGTCAGCAAAAGAATGATACTGTACTGTTATTGCATTGCCAGCACCGTCGCCACCCTTGAGGTTCGGACCATCGTTATGGCACTCTAGACAGAGTTCATTACCGGTCGCATCATCGATCTGTAAACTGTGGCCATGCGCCGGGCGACCAGCAGGAGGAGGCGTAAATGTGACGCCGCCATTGGTTGCTGCAACAGGATTGTCCGCTTTCAGGTGACAGGTGACGCAGGGGCCGTTGGTGTCAATACCCAAGCTCCCGCCTACGTTGGGGTTAAGGTAATCCTCAGAGTAATCTATGGCAGAAGTACCAAGTCTGCGATGTGTGCTGGTTGTACCGCTGTATATGCCGAAAGCGATGCCGGGAGTGACTGCTCCAGTAGCTTTGGATACAATGGTGTTGCTGTTCGGAAGAAGTGCCCGGCCATAGGTTGCGGCGCCAAATGTTAACGCAGAACCTTCAGTGTTGGTAGGTACTTTTGCTGACAGGGAGGTGAAGTTGATGAAGGCGTTCGACATATACATTATCGCTGCCGCCGCCTTGTAATGCGAGTTTTTGAAACTGACATTGGTGAAGTCGGTCACAGCGACAATGGTGTCACCGCTTTCCCGTGCCGAGTGACAGGCTATACAATGGTCGCTGGTGCCAACATTAGGGAACAGCTTTGGATTTTTGTTGCTATTGTAGGGGGCAGAGAACGCGGGTGCAGCCTTGACTGAAAAACTGTCATTGACGTGACAAGTACGGCAGGTCAGAACCTCGCGGCCGTTATCGCCAGCAACTGCCCAGGTTTTGGCCGGGAAGGGGTCTGAATATGCGCCTGTTGTGCCGCCAGTCAGGCCAGCCAGGAAGTTGCTGTAACCGGTGGATGTATGGCAACGGATACAACTGGTGCTCTGTTTGAAGTCTTCGGTAGCAAATGCTGTAGAATTGATGTCACCATGCCCCGATTCTGCCCAAGCCTTGCGTTCAGCGGCCCCCAACCCCAGCAGGGGGTTGTGAGGCTCGTGACAGGCGGTGCAGCCCTTTTGGAAGTTCGTGGTTGCAAACATGGCGGGGTGAACACCTGCGCCGGTAATGTTGTAGAAGTGAGCTTTTTCAATGGCGGTAGGAGTGCCGAATGCACCAATAAACGCAGGCTGATGACAAGCCCAACATCTTCCGGCAGTATCAGGGTTCGGGTAAGGCATTGGGCCGACGCCATTATGCTGGGAACCGCCGCCGTGGCAGTCCTGGCAACCAATAACTTCGCCGATGCTGTTCTTGAAATGCTTTGATTGAACGTATTCAGAGTAAATAGGCATACCACTTTGTGCGTTATATGACGAGCCATGGCATTGGGCACATAAAGCTTCGTCCACCTTGGGCACATCGCTTGGAAGCACGCCCGCTTCTTTGCTGCTGGCGCCGCAGCCGTTCAATAACACGGCACAAGACAGCGCGCCCAGCAACATCATGCTTAACTTATTGATCTGCATAGTTTTCCTCCCTCTGGTTGATATTACTTAAAACGTTCCCGACAGGTGGCACTGCAAGCAAACCTTGCCGCCGCTTCTGTCTTTGTAGTTGCCGCCCTTGAAGCCGCGCGGATGGGGGTTCACACCGCTTGTTGTCGCACTGTGGCATTTCTTGCAGGTGTCGCCGTCGGCATGGCACGTCTGGCACGCCTGCAGGTTCCGCCGCGCCTCGGTAGCATGATCCATGCCCCATCTGTTCCCGTTCACTGCCTGGCTGTTGTGGGATTTGAAGCCCAGTGATTTCAGACCGGCTTGGGGAAGTTTGCTGTGGCACGCCGTGCAGTATTTCTGATCATGGCAGCGATAGCATTGCTGCTGGTTGTCCTGAGCCTTGATCGGGTGAATCTGCAGCCAGCCACTCCGGTGGCTTTTCGGTTTGTAGTCGCGCCCAGCATTGCTCTGGGACAGGTCGTCCCCCGTGCCGCCACCTTGGTGACAGTCGAGACACCAGGCTTGTTGGTGGCATTGGCTGCAGTTGCTGCCGGCCCTGCTGGCCAGGACGCGGTGGCCACGGACAAAGTCGGCGTCGTGGTTGGGCGCAATGCCTTCGCCTTTATGGCACTCGTTGCATTCCTTGATCG